>JAZUQZ010000001.1:0-113808 GCA_045626925.1 Candidatus Aphodoplasma sp.
ATTGGTACCTTATGGCGCTATGACTGCTACATTTTATACAGGACTTGGTTGTTTGCTTTGTCCATCGGTATTATATTTGCTGGTAAAAATATTTTTGCCGTAATAAGCAAAGGCGATTGTTATTCAATCGCTTTTTCGTTAGGCAAGAGTCTATTGAAGATTTTTTGACTGCATGGTTAATTTTGTTCCTAATTTGATGTGATTATAAAGCTTGAATGGTGTTGAAAGGAATTTTGAAATATGGGTAAATTTGATGGAATGTTGATTTGTACAGATCTTGATGGTACATTGTTAAAAAATGATAAAACCATCTCTTGTGAGAATATTGAAGCAATAGAATATTTTAAGCATGAAGGTGGATATTTCACTTTTGTTACCGGAAGAATGCCGTTTTTTGTTTCGTATGTTTTAGATACTATAAAGCCGAATGCTCCTTTTGGATGTGTTAACGGAGCCGGGCTTTATGATGGGCGTAAAGGTGAATATGTATGGAAAGCGGTTATGCCGAATAATGTAATTGAACTTGTCAAATATATTGATAATAACTTCTCTGATGTTGGCATTCAGGTTAATACATATTATAAAACCTATTTTTGCAGAGAAAATCAAACAATGAAGAATTTTAGAAAAGTAACAAAGCTTGAAAATATCGTTTGTCATTATAATGATGTGCAAGAACCAATAGCAAAAATTATATTTGGAAGCGAAAAAGAGGAAGAAATTCAAAAGATAGAAAAAATGTTAAAATCTCATCCTTTAGCAAATGAATTTGATTTTATTCGTTCTGAAAAGACTTTGTACGAGATTTTACCCAAAGGTATTGGAAAGGGAACTTCAATTATAAACCTTTGCCATCATTTGAACATCAATGCTAATAAAGCTATTGCAATAGGGGATTACAATAATGATATTTCGATGTTTAAAGAGGCAGGAATAGGAATCGCTGTTTCCAATGCATGCAAAGATGCTTTAAATGCGGCTGATTATATAACGGTAAGCAATGAGGAACATGCAATTGCAAGAGTTATCTATGATTTAGAAAACGGAAAATATAATTTATTGAGAGATGTCGAAAAAAGTCGAAAGGAGTTTTCATATGAATACTATAAAAATTAATTCAAATGGAGTAAAGACGATAGCACATAGAGGGGTAAGTGGCCTTGAAAGAGAGAATACTTGTCCTGCATTTGTTGCGGCGGGAAATAGGAGTTATTTTGGTATAGAAACAGATGTGCACGTCACCAAAGATGGTAAATTTGTAATTATTCATGATGAAACAACGGAAAGGGTTTCTTCAGGGGAATACAATATAAATGTAGAAGAATGTGACTATTCAGAAATTGAAAAAATTGTGCTTCCTGATTTAGATGGTACAACAGACAGAAAAGATATAAGAATACCTTTTTTGAGTGAATATATCAAGATTTGCAAAAAATATGAAAAAACTTGTGTGCTCGAAATAAAAAACCATTTTGAAGAGCGTTATATAGAAAAGTTGATAGAAGAAATCAAAGAATTGGAATACATAGACAAGATAATTTTTATTTCATTCGATTTTGAAAACTGTGTTAATGTAAGAAAACTTCTCCCTGAAAACGATGTTCAGTTCCTTACATCAAAGGAAATAACAAATGAATTGATAGAAAAATTATGCGCGAACAATCTTAACCTTGACATATATCATAAACAATTAACTGCAGAAAATATTGAATATTTACATTCAAAAGGAATCAAAGTTAACTGCTGGACCTGTGATGATAAAGAAGATGCAGAAAAATTAGTTTCTTACGGGGTAGACTTTATAACCAGCAATATACTGGAATAATTTTTTTTGTTTCTAACATTATATAAACTTGACACCAAAAAAGGTTTGCATCTAAACCTTATGTGTCGCAATAAAAAAAAAGGAGTATTAAATATGAAAATTTCAAGCAATTTTATAAGATTTCACGATGAACTCGGTCTAAAAAAGACAATTGATGTATTCTCTGAAGCCGGATTTGAGGGTATAGATTTCAATGCTGATTTGGAAGAGTATTATACAGATGTGCATAATGAGGATTTTTATAAAAACATCAAAGAATATGCAAATGATAAGGGCATTGTTTTTGCACAAACTCACGCTCCCTTCGGCAGTAGTTTTATGGATGAAGAAACATCAAAAAAAAGATTTGGAGAAATTGTTAAAAGCATGGAACATTCTTCGTATCTTGGGGCAGGCATGATTGTTATACATCCATGCAGTCATATTAATTATAAAGAAAATAATAACTATGATTTGATGATGGAGTACAATCTTGATTTTTATAAAAGACTTATTCCTTATGCTGAAAAATACAATATTAAGATTGCAATTGAAAATATTGGCAATTGTATTACAGAAACACCAAAAGGATTGTTAGAATTAATAAATACTCTCAGTAATGGGGTGTTTACTGTATGTTATGATGTTGGACATGCTAATATATGTGGACAGAATCCTGCGGATATGATAAGGGAAATCGGTAAGCACATAGGCTGTACTCATATTCACGATAACGATGGAATCCGTGATTCACATACACTTCCGTACTATGGCTCAATAGATTGGGAAAGTGTTATGAAGGCTTTTGCTGAAATAGGATATGAAGGAAATCTTAATTATGAAGCAGGAATATTTGTGAACAATATACCTGTCAATTTAAGAAATGAGAGTGCCAAATATATGGCTAAGGTCGGTAAATATTTGATTGAACGATATTGGAGTTATAAGAATAATCAATAATTTTTTTGTCCCTGACTTGACAAAATCATATGAAAGATTGACAAACCTGCTCGAAAATAGAATGAAATGAAAATTAAATAGAAAGTAAGTATAAGTGCTGTAAATCATAGAGATTACGGCACTTATTTTATAATATAATAAAAACAAAAAGAGGGAGAAAATGAAACTGCATATCAAGTCAGAACTAAAAACAATAAATAAAGAAAGGATGATTAGTATGGAAAATCATAGTATAAAAATTAAAGAAGCTCATAAAGAAAGAATTCAGAACGGAACGTCAAGATTAGGAAAGAGAGTCTGTTATGGATATTCTCAGAATCAAAACGGAGAATTAATCATTAACCCAAATGAAGCTTTGACCGTGATGTGGATTTATGAAAGTTATCTTTCGGGATACAGTTTAGGTAAAATTGCTAATGAATTATTCGAAAGAGGAATAAAATCACCAACAGGAAAAGATAAATGGAATAGAGAAGCGATAGATAAATTGTTATCAAACGAAAAATATGTAGGCTCAGTTCTATTGCGAAAAAGAGTTAATGTTATGGGAATACAGGTCGATAACAAAGAATTAACGGATAGATACTTTACTACTAATACTCATCCTGCAATTATTAACATAGAACTATTCAGAGCTGTTCAAAATGCAAAATTAGAAAGAAGCAGGGGAAACAATATGGGAATAAACGAGGCTAGTGATATTCTTAATATAGTTAGTGGCTTATAACGTTATGTCTGAAGTAATCGTAATACCCCCGAAAGAAAAGAAACTGAAAAAGAGATTGAGAGTGGCTGCGTATTGCAGAGTCAGTACAGAAACTGATGATCAAGCGGCCTCTCTTCGAACTCAGATTAAAAATTATGAGTCCGAGATCCGGAAAAATCCAGACTGGGACTTTGTTGGTGTGTATTGCGATACTAAATCAGGATTAAGAGTTGAGAATAGAAAATCATATAACGAAATGCTTGAAAAATGCAAACTTGGTGAAATTGATTTGATTCTTGTAAAATCAATTAGCAGATATGCTAAAAATGTTTATGATGGTCTGGTTGAACTCAGATATTTAAAATCCATTGGAGTAGATGTATGGTTTGAAATAAACGATATGAAATTATCTACTGCAAGAGATAGCGATTTTGCCATATTGTTAGCAGTGGCACAATCGGAAAGCGAAGCCAAAAGTGGTAATATAAAGTTTGGTATTGAACATGGATTTAAAACTGGGAAATCAAAAATTTATGATAGAATCTGTTATGGATATTCTCAAGATGAAAACAGGAAATTGATAATCAATGAATTTGAGGCTGCGATAGTAAAATTGATTTTCGATATGTACATAATGGGCTATAGCTTATCGGGAATATCGAAAGAATTAGAAAGTGCAAATATCAAATCACCAACAGGAAAAGATAGATGGAGCAGCGAAACAATTTCAAAATTATTATCAAATGAAAAGTTAACAGGTGAAGTAATTGGTCAAAAAACATATGTTAAGAATTTTCTTGATGGGAAACAAATTAAAAATTGCGGACAAAAGGCTAAATATTTGGTTTCAAATCATCATGAACCAATTGTTGCAAAATCACTGTTTGACCTGGTTCAGCAGGAGAAGAAAAATAGAAGTAATATATCAACGATTAAGAATAAAACTGTAAGAAAGAAAAACAGATATTCAAATGATTTGCTATCAGGCAAAATATTTTGTGCGGAATGTGGTGCCAGTTATAGACGAAGGACACGACAAACGAAGAAAGGAAATGAACTTTTTTGGAGATGTGCAAACAGAATCGAGCATGGAAATAGAATTTGCCAAAACTCAATTACTGTGTCAAATGACGAAATTGAAAAGGCTATAGCAGATAAATTATTGCTTTACAAATATGATGAAGAAACAGTCAAACAATATCTTAAAAGAATCGAAATAAGCGATGAAATAATTGTTGAAATTAAAGACTGCAATGAAAATGAATTATATAAAATCCGTGAATATCAAATGTGCCAGGATGCACTGAATGGAGATAGAATTGCCTTGAATTTGCTTTATGAAGAATCATTTAAAAAGATAAAAGATTTTATAAGAAATAGGATGTGGAGATCCGAGTTAAATGGAAACTGGCAATTGATGAGAGACTATGATGATATATGTCAGGAAACTTTACTGAGATCATTTGAGATTTTACATAAGTACCATGGAAAATGCAGATTTGCATCTTGGGTGACAAAAATATCATTCTACGTCATTGGTAACAGAATAAATAAACTACGACGAAATAAAGAAGACTTAATAAACATAGAAGATTTTGATGTTTATGTTTCATATAGAAATCAGTAGAATAAATTTTGTTCAAGGTGTCACCGACCTTTTTCTTAATAACAATTGCGAAACTTGTAATATTATGGTATAATACTTAAAAAGTTACAAAGCAGGTGTGCTAATGAAAAGTATAACAACAATGTTCAAAGACACTTTATTAAAAGTTTTGAAAGATAATATTGAAAATTCTCAAACAGAAGAAGAGCAGAAAAAGATATTAGAAAAATTTGATAAATTGAACATAGAAGAACTCTTTAAAGACTTTCTTAATGATATATCGGGAGAAACCTTTTTAAACATAAAAAAGGCCATGTATGAAGATGTGATGTATTTTAGAACATCAGAACAGGAATTTTTGGCAAGGCAAGAACAAAAGTGGTGTAGTGCTTTTGTTGCTTCTGAAGCAATGTATATTATGACGCTTAACGCAGCGGAAGATTATTCTGAATATGTTTCTAATTTGGATGAAAATGAAGTAAAGGAAAAGATATGGACACACACTGTCCTATGTCATATTCACAGCAGAACTTTACAGGAATTTCTTGAAATTATTACACTTATGAAAAATGGATTTGCTGATTGTGCATATGCAAGATGGAGATCAATGTACGAGTTAACTATAATTGCATCTTTTATTTTAGAACAAGGTGAGAAAGTAGCAAAAGCCTTTTATGAGTCAGCTGATAGCGAAGATAGATATGATTGGGCAAAATCAAGCGATGTATTCAAGAACTATAAAAAACATATAACCTTCAATGATATTCACAGAAAATGTGATTTAAATTCTGATGTTTGGCAACAGCAATATGTCTTGGCAAATCAAGTCGTGCATGCTTCTGCACAAGGAACATTTAAAAGATTAGGAAATATGGGCGTTCAAAATGTTATACCTGTAGGAAGAAGTGATTACGGTATAACAACAGCTGCGGAACACTCAGCAATATCATTATCTCAAATGACTGCAATGTATTTTTCTGTGTTTCCTGATGCTGATATTCTTGTAAGAATGAAAAATATAAGTGATTGGGTGAATGTGGTCAGAGAGGAATATTTTAAGACTCATGATGAAGTTTTTCCTGATGACGAACCTTTGTGGGACGAAAGCATTTTAACTGATGTTGAAAGATAATAAAGTTGTTTTAAAAACGGATTAAGGAGATAATTGAATTAAAAATGATAATTTGAAATATTGTTCATAAACTGATGTGATACAAAAGATGTGAAATAAAAACCAAATTAGTTTTTAGCGGATCATACTTAAAATATGATCTGCTTTTTTATTTCATGAAAATATTGCTAAAATACAATGATTATGTTATAATATTCTTAAATATAGGATTTGTATATGCTTATAATATGGATAAGCGTTTCTACCGACCACCGGAAATGGTTGACTACATGTTTAGTGTGGTCAGCCGTTTTTTGCTTCTAGCAAGAATTGTCAGACGCTTCGTAATTCAAATGCAACTTTTTGATGGAAGATTTGTGTTATATATGAGGAAACTTTTACCTATGATTTTTCGTCTAAATAGATAACGGAGGTGCTAACGATGAAAGAAAACAGACTTTATACTCTTTTACAAACACATAGAAAAATCGGTATTGCTCTATTTTGGGTAATTGCTATATTCTTTGGTTGTTTCTGCTTTCCTTTTGTCAACCTCACAAAGATTTTAAGCGATACTCAGAAGCAAATCAGCATATTAAATCTTTTTATTTGCTTAGTTGCCTATGCAGAAGTAGGACTGCTTTCGGGTTACTTATTCGATAAGAAAAAGATTGGTGTTGTATTGCTAGTCAATGTGGCTCACATAATTGCCGGAATGATATGCAGATACTTTCTTGAATTTGGCGAAGTGTCGAATATATATAACTTTACATTCGCTAATATAGGTATCCACATCGTAGTAATTTCGTGTATCTGCCTTTGTAGTTACTTACACACAAAAAAGCAAATCGCAGAAAGGTAGGATATTATGAAAACACTAAAACTTATACTTTCAGGACTTACGATTGCATTTGCAATTTTAGGACTTACAAAAGCAATATCAACAGATATTTCAATGCCGATAACATTTTTCTGTTTGGGACTAACAGAAGGCGTTATGTCTTATGATACATATAAAAATGGAGATAAAAAAGGTGCTGTTTTATATCTTGTGTTAGCGATACTTTTGATTGCTGTTACGATATATAATGTTGTTTCAAATATTTTTGGTATATAAAAAGGTGATATAAAATGAAAAATGACATTTGGATTAATGAGGGAAGGGCTGTATTTGGAGTAAATGAATTTACATATCAACCTGTTCTTGATGATTTTAAAAACTCTAAGTTTATAGGAATAATTACTTATAACATTTCTTCTAAAGCAGAAAGTGGACTGTTATCAGCATTAAAAAATGCTTGCGAAAACGGTGCAGAAGTAATTTTAATTACTAATATCCCTAAAAGATTTCCATCGTACTATGAGGCTAAATATGCAGTAACGGCTAAATATATGATTGACTTATATATGAGAAAACTCAACCCACAGGATTATTCGATGCAATTAACTCCTTACTTTAATTTTAAAAATCATATCAAAATTGTAATGACAGATAACATCGTTTATTGGGGTTCAAGTAATTTTTCCGATGAAAGTAGTAGTAATTTTGAATGTGGTAGCATTTCTACTGATAGCGAATTAATTAAATATTTAAAAGATGAATTTTTCCCTAAAATTCAAAATATATCGGTTCCATATTATAAATACAATTTTATTGTTGCTATTGCAAACATAGAAAGATTAATTCCTGCTTGTTATGAAGCTAAGGAGAGCTTGTTTTATGCTGCTTTTGAGCCTTGGTCTGATTATGATACTAACTTTGAGGAGAAATGGGCATATCGCACAACAGAAACTGGAATAACATTGAAATTTCTAAGAGGTTTTTTAGAAAGATTATCTGAATTTGAAGACGCATTGAGGGTGATAGATGATATCGTTGATGAGTATTCTGAATTGGATGAATTACCTGAACAAGTTGAAGAATTAAATTGTATTTTTGAGGAGTATAAAAATACATATAAACATTTTTATGAAACTATATCATCATTATTTAAAGATCTTGAAGATGTGGCTGGCTTTGATGTTTCAGAAGAAGCATGTCGGAAAATAATTAACGATTATGGGATGGAAGCCTATGACGAACAGCTTGATTACTATGCAGACAAGGCAATGAATGAATCTTATTGGGAATATGAAGAACTTATCAAGGCTTCTGAAGAAACAATCCGTAATTCGTTGGAGTGTCTTAATGATATGGTCCAATATTATGAAAAAATTAAGACAAGCTTATATAGTTTATTGGCTATTAATCCCAAAATTGACAATACAGCTGTAAAATGATATGACTTGAAGCCTGTTTTTCAAGAAAAGCAGTAGAAAGGAGTAAATAAATGAAGCGTTTATTTGGTTTTATCTGCATAACTGTTATGATATTATCAATGTCAATGACAGCACTTGCAGGAGATATACCTGAAAGTTTAATTTGGAATGATGAAGCACAGATTTTCTTTGGGGAGATTATTGACTATTATCCTGATAAGGATGAGCCAAGTATTTCAGTTTCACCCGTAAAGAAAATTAAAGGCGATGTAAATATCGGCAGCAAAAAAACTTATCTAAAACCGAACCCAATGGGCGGTGCAGAAATAGTTGAAGGCAATGTATATCTTTGTGTGTATTACGATGAGGTAAATCCCTTTGATATATTTGAGGTTACGAGCTATGATACAAAAACTCTCAAAGTAAAAGGCATTGAGGGTGATATGTGGGAACGCTTTCAGGAATATATCAATAATGGCGAATACGAAAGAACTGAGCTTGAGAGAACAGGTATAGAGCCGAGTGAAGTTGATGAAGAAAAGCTACCACCACTTAAAAGCCCATACGCAAATTTTATATATTGGTTTATTTATAATTCGAAGGTAGCTTATACAATAGGTGCAATAATTGTTATTGCTATTGTTATAGGAGCAGTCCTTATCATCAAAAAGAAAAAGTAATTTTGGAGGTGTCCTGAATGAAGAAAAAATGTCTTATAATCGCAATTTTCATTTTGGTTATTCTCTTTATTGCAAGTATGATTACTAAATATATTGACACGGCAAATGTATCGACAGGTCATGAACCGGAGTGTTGTATAAAAATTGTAAGTCAGGATGGCAGCAAGGTTACATATTGGGGACTTGGTTATAAAGTAGTGAGATATGTCGGTGTTTCTCCTAATGAACCGTATGAGAGCAATATCGGTGTTAAAATGGGCAGTTGGTTTATGAATTATGAAAACCCAACAAATGTGATTTTGGATGTCAAGTCTTTCGGAGATAGTAAGACATTTAAAGTTTCTGATAAAGCAGATGTTGATTTTATCACCAATCTGCTTAAACACTCCAAATACATAGATGAGCCTTGTGATGGAATTATTGATTATGCAATTACCTATGATGATTACACTTACGCTGTTTTAATAAGTTGCAGTGAAATAAGAAAAGGTAATAAGCAAGCAAAAATATCCGATAAGGATATGGAAGAACTTGAAAGAATCCTTGTAACTGCAGCTGATAAAAAACGCATTTACACTTATGAAGAATCTGTGGAAGAAATGTCAAAACCCTATCTTATGCTTGATAAAGAGAACAGAGAATTTCAGTTCTTTTGGTCTATGTTTTCAAGCTATATCGCTCAAGGAACATACGAGGTTAAAGACAACGAGATTATCTGTAAAACGGATGACGGAAACAATGTATATACCTTTGAGATATTAGAGGGCGAAGGATATAAATTTATCGAGAGCAAATCATCAAAAATACCGAAGTACAAGTATTCAAGTGATGCAAAAGAAGCTCTTGCACCCGTTGACGATGGAGCAATATTTAATTAAAATGCAACTTTTTGGTATTTAAAATTGTATTATATGTGAGGAAACTTTTCCCTTAAAAAAACGTCTAAATAGTATAAAATGGTTTGGAGGTGCAATATGAAAAGATATTTAATTCTATGCTTGATTTTATCCATTGCAATTCTTACAGGATGCGATAGTGTAAAACTGAGCGTAAATGGACCAACAGAAAATCAGGTATCATATCTTGATGAAAAGCACGAACATAAAACACTTAAAATCGTTGATGGTGCAGAAAGTGGAAGTCTTGTTCTTGCCGGAGCGGAAAATAGTTTTATATATGCTCTTGATGCGAACAAGGTTGATATTTTAATAGATGGCAAAAAGGCCGAACTTAAAGATTTGGAAGATGGTATGCCTATAGATGTTTATTGTAATGGTGAGTTTATTAATATACGTCATGAGACAGATGTTCCCATTGATATTACATCTCTTTGTAAAACTATCAACGGACATTCTATCGGGACCGAAAGAAATCCCGGCGGAACTTGTTACGATTTAAGCGGTCTGTACTTAAAGGTTCTTGAAGATTTATGGGAAGTAGATTCAGGACTTAATGGAGATATAAAATATATTAGCATTGATTTAAGCAAAGCACCCGGCGAACTGACAGAGGGAGAAAAGTCTGCAATCAGTTATATTTTTGCAAAAGCACATGGCAAGCAATATTTACAGCTTTCGTATGAAGAACTTATAGAACAAGGATATCTAAAGGGAGATAAGCCGTATTATTTTGAAGATGGTATTCTCTTTTCAATAACTGATAGTATGAAAGCTGAAGAGCAGTATAACGGACTTCGTGTGATAAAGTTTGATGCACAGAAATGGCGCAGTGGACTTGGTGCATATATATTTACCGATTGCGCTGTATCCTGGCCGCAACAAGGAACATGGAAAGATTACAATGTCGGTGCTCATGCTATCTCATAAGGAGTGGAAATGATGAAGAAAATTACTTTAATATTATTGATGATAACTCTGCTTATGATTACCGGATGCAAAGATGATAAGCAAAAGAATCTTTATCTTCCTGAAGCTAAAAACGATAAAATTTATACTACTATCGGCGGTGGAAATGAATCGCATATAGGCGAAGGTTACACTATCACTGTTCCGACAAATGATTATCGTTATGAAAAAGAATATGATGACGGTGCTTTAGAAGAAAAATGGGAATACACCCAAAAAGATGATGTTGAAATCAAAGTAACAACATATAAAAACTCTGATGAAATATCCGCAAGAACAAAGTTCTTAAAAGACTATGACGAATATATCTTCGAGGACTTAATGGGTTATTCTCTCTGTGGAATGGAACCTGATGGAGATACATTATGGTTTAATCTACATGAGTCGAATGGAACAGTTTATATTGTCTCCTGGGAATTCCCAAAAACCACGAGCGAAGATTTAAAGAAAGAATTATCAAGTATAGCAGGAACATTCGCTCTTACTGAATAAGGAGGTACACGCAATGAAAAAATTATTGTCCATTATCTTATCAATCACTATGCTCCTTTCAATGGGAACAGTAGCTTTTGCAGATGGTGTTGACGGACCAATGCAGAAAGCAAAAATCAAAGTAGGAATATCTGCAGATTTTCCACCGTTTGAATATTATAACGAAAATGAAGAACTGTACGGATTTGATGTTGATCTTATGAATTGCATAGGTGAGAAAATAGGATTTGATATTGAGTTCGTCAATATGTCATTTGATCAACTGTTTTCTGCAGTTATGGGCGGTGATGTTGACTGCGCAATATCAGCAATTGCTATTACTGAAGAGCGAAAGAATGTGATTGATTACACCATTCCATATTTAAGTGCAAAGGTAACTTATTCTGATGGTGAAAACTCTGACACAAGCTTAGAACAATATGCAATTGTATTTCCCAATAATTCTGTTGAGAAGGCGAATGTTCTTGAAGCTGCCGGACAAATAGCAATATATAATCTTGTTAATGATGCTTTGACCGAATTGATAGAAGATAAAACTGTCGAAAAACTTGGAGAAAAATATAATCTTAATAAGGCTGCCGATACAGATGAGTTTGATTATGAGTATACAGTAATGCCTGTTCTGTCTGATTTGCCTAATGTTGAAAACGATACAGCAGACGGCAATGCGATGTCGGATGGCACACCGCTTGCTCCTCCAAACGATTGGGCTGTAAGTGATGTAAAGAAAGCGGAAGCATTGAACATTACAGAAAAAGGAAAGAATTATCGTTATAGAATGTCAATAACCCGTGAAGAATTTTGCGAACTTATATATAATTATTGCTATAATGTAATTAAAGAGGTTGACACAGTTGCAGGAGGAAATAAGTTTACTGACACCACAAATTCAAAAATCATCAGATTAAATGCAATGGGAATTATTAACGGAAAAACTGAAACAGAATTTGCGCCTAATGATTTGCTTACCCGTGAGGAAGCTGCCGTTATTCTTAACAGAATGGTAAATAAAATAATTCCTGTACCCGTTACGGAAATGTATTTTAACTTTGATGATGAAGCAAGTATCTCTAATTGGGCTTCCGATTCTATTCAAGTAATGTGCAATATGGGAGTAATGAACGGAGTTGGAAATAATAAATTTGCTCCAAAGGAAACATATACAACTGAACAAGCTATTGTAACAATCGTTAGAGTATATGCAGCTCAATCAGCTAATACAGGAATTATCGGCGGAGCAGATGCACCCACAGAAATTGTTGTGACAGATACCATCGATATTAATGATTTCTATGTAGATGAAGCAATTAAGCTCATTACAGAATCAGGTAAACTTGCAGCAGATAAAGATTTTATAAGTTTATATACAACCAATGATGAAATGACAGAGAAGATTTTAGCTCTCAGCACCATTGATTTTAATAAACCGAAAGAAATATATTATCTTTCTGCTGATCGTGAGCAGATAATTGTAAATCTTGAAGCTTTAGCAAAAGCTGAAGGTGTTGATTTTAGCGAAATGGGCGACGTTTGGGTTGAACATATTTTGAAAAAATTTAATTTCTCAACACTTGCAAGCCTTATAAACTCATCCTACGGAGCTGAAAACCTTGCAGCACTCACAATTCTTACAAACAGCCGTGGGTATGTAATGCCAAAGGATTTCAAGAATAACTTTGCATTATTCGTACAGTATGATGGCGAATATTCAGCCATTGTTTCATTCTCTGAATTTGGCGATGGTGTTATAAGTGCAAATATGTCCTTCGTTAAAAACGGAGATAAAGATAATGTGTTCAGACGCTTGCACGAAATAACATCAGCAGTAGGAGAAGATGCCGTTACAATTGCGAAAGTTAAGTAGTAAAAAAGCTAACTCTATAACAAGTGTTAAAAGTAATCGGAGCAGAAATTTTCTGCTCCGATTACTTTTAATCAAATTTATTTGATAAGGTTGTCAATCTATACATTATATGATATAATATCAAAGATAATAAAATTTTAAAATGAATAAGAAAAGGATGTTTTTAATCCTAACTTCACATAAAGTTTCGTAAGAACGATTGGCATCTAGATTATACAGTCTTTATATAAAGGGTGTCGAATATTGTCGAGGAATAAATTTAGTTTTAAAGCGAGGTAAGCGATGAAAAGACTATTGATGTATTTAATAATGATTACAATTATACTTTCAGGTTGTAGTTTTACAACTCCGAAAATTGATGGAACTCAAATTAAGCTTTCCGACAATAAAATTACAGTTGACGGAAAAGAAATTACAAACGACGATACACGGGCAGTCTATTATGCAAATGATATTGTTTTCTACCGTGCAGGGCAGAATTTCACCTATGGTGAGGGTACAAGTGAAGACGCCCATGAACAAAGTGAAGCAGATGCCCATACAGTAGTGCATATTACAAAACCTGGCAGATATGTTTTAAGCGGGGAACTTTCCCTTGGACAGATTGCAGTTGACCTTGGAGAAGATGCGAAAGAAAATCCTGATGCGGTAGTAACTCTCATTCTTAATGATGTTGATGTTACCTGCACAGTTGCTCCTGCGATTATTTTCTATAATGTATATGAATGCTCTGAAAGTAATGAAGAAATGGCAACCAAAGATGTCGATACATCAAAAGCAGGTGCAAATGTAATTATCGCTGATGGAACTGAAAACAATATCAATGGTTCTTATGTTGCCAAGATTTATAAATCCTTTGAATTAAGTGAAGATGGCACCGAAATAGTAGACAGCAAAAAACTCCATAAATATGATGGCGCTTTCTATTCTAAAAAGAGTATGAATGTTAGCGGTGGTGAAAAGGGTGACGGCATTCTCAATATAAAAGCTGAAAATGAAGGACTTGATAGTGAATTACACCTTACAATCAATGGTGGAATTATAAATATCACATCAGGTAATGACGGAATTAACACCAATGAGGATAACGTTTCAGTTATGACAATGAATGGTGGTACTCTTAATATTGTTTGCGTTGGCAGAACCGGTGAAGGTGACGGAATTGATTCAAACGGATGGCTTGTAATCAATGGTGGTACTCTTACGGCACAGGCTTGCGCTACAAGTGGTGATGCAGGAATAGATTCTGATAAGGGTATTTATATAAACGGTGGCAAAGTAATAGCATCAGGCAATATGCTTGACCATATTGCAGGTGGAGAGCAGACTTATACAGTATTCCAATTTGCAGAACGACAGGATGGCAATAACACATATACGCTCAAAAATTCGGACGGAAAAGTTATCGGCGAGTATGCACCTGTAAATGCTTTTACCTATCTTATTGTTGCAGATGAAGAACTTACACCCGGAGATTATACTTTATGGCAAGGCGATGTTCAGTTAACTGCAGTTTCGGTAGAAAATATGCGTGGCGGAATGCCTCATGGAGAAATACCTGAAATGTCGCACGGCACACATCCAGAACTTCCTGAAGGGATGGAAAGACCTGACAAACCGAATGGTGAACGTCCACCAATGCCTGATGGTGAAATGCCGAAAGGTGAGCGACCTGAAATGCCTGAAGATTTGGAAAATATGACTCCGCCTGATAATATGAGACCAATGAATTTTGAAGGCGAAACATCCTCCACATTCACTATTAAAAAAGGCGGAAATCAATTTGTGAATGTAACTCGTGCATGAAGTAATTTCGTTTTAAACAGAGGTTCAAACTTCAAAAAATATTGGCATCCGGATTATACAGTCTTTATAAAGTTTGATATACAAGGGACAAAATTAATTGTGACTTGATAAAAGTCGAATTATCTCGAATAATGAAAATTGTATTTAAAAATTTATTTTGAGGAAGTGAAAACATTTGAAAAAAAGTAAACTTTGGATTGGTTTGTTTTTGGGCGTTATATTTTTACTTATATTTGTACTTGTATTACCATTCCTAATTAGAGATAATTTCGCTAATATTCAAAAATTAGGCATAACATTGAAGTATCATGAAATGTTATCATATTTAATAACATCATTATCTGTTATAGTAACCGCAATATTAAGTTGTATTACAGTTTTTATATCAAAAAAAGCTTCAATGGTTAGTGATAGAATGTTGTCATTAGAAGAAGAAAAGTTAAGTCCTTATCTGGATATTGTTAGAGAAAAATCTTATGTGTCTGAGTGTAAGAATAGTGATGAATTGTTAAAAGTAAAATTGTATGTTAGAAATATTGGTCAATATCCTATTCAAAATATTTTATTGAGCAGGAAAGAGTTAGACATAAAAGAGATTGAAGATATATATGTTAATGACAAAATTTGTGATAGAATATTTGCACAACTTTCAAAATTAAATGAAAACAAAGAAAACAAAGAAAACAAAGAGTATACTTTGACTTGTATAGCGGGTCTCCGTGAGATGACAGTAGTTCACTCAAGATATAGAAATGGAGAACGAGAAATAAAAGAAGAGGAACTACCATTTTCTGAATCACTTTACTTTAATATAGAAAAAGATGCGATTGAGAAGCCAATTGAGATTTACATAACTATGCAAAATATTTCTGGAGAAATTTATGTTCAAAAAACAAAATTATATATATCGACCAGAAGTAATAAGCATGATTATTTTTTAACCATGCATTCAAAAACCATTAAAAGAGTAATTAACTAAATGTTAATAATAAATTATGAGGTGAGTAAATATGAAAAATAGTGTGAGAAAATTAGCTTGTATAATTGTTTTTGTCTTGAGTTTGACAATTCTTAGTTCATGTGGCTATATAGAAAGTACGGATTCAAATCAGCAAGTGCCAGAACAGACAAACGAACAATCACAAGCAAATACAAATAAAGATAATGAGAATGCTGAAAAGAAAAAATATGACAAAAAAGTAGAATGGGGAAATTTATCTAGTTATTGCTGTGCTATAGAAATTGATGAATATGACGGGGATATAATTGAAGCTGGTACATATAGAATATATCCTGATTTAGTTAGTGGCTTAGATAAGGGTAGGATAGCAATTGTCTGGGATGTATATACATCGGAAACTCTGTATAATAACATTTCTGAATTACAAGAAAGCGAATATAGAGGCTCTGTTGGTGGAATGTCGAAAAATGAGATTACATTGGATTTATCTTCAGGACAATATTTATATATAAAATATAATCCTGTAGCAAATAACAATCCGACAGGAATTATCATAATTGATAAAAAATAATTTAAGTAGGGATATTATGAGCAAAGAGGGAAGATTTTTAATCTTTTGCATTGAGATATATAGGTCTGCAAAAAATTTAAAATGAAAAGAAGTTATGCAGTTATTCAGAAAATATAATGTGTGTGAGTACATTATGGACTGTTATGGTGCGTTACATACCACCGGAACAAACTATATTATCAACGATATAGATTTGTATATTGAAGAAAGACAAGTTGCTGTATAAAAAACAAATTTTTTTGTCCCTGACTTGACACGAGTGAAGCATAAAACATATAATGGGGAAAAGAAAATTTAGCAGGAGGTGTAAAGATGAGTTTAAAACATTATATTGAGGGTTTCTTTGAATTCTATAATTACAACGAGGAAGATTCTGAATTTTTAAGTAATACATATGAAAAAATAACGAATAATTCTGAAACTTTTGTATTACTTAATCAGGCAATGGAATTGTATAACAAAAGTATTGATTGCGATTATAAAAAAATAATTGCCATTGCTGATGAAATTGCTGCAACTCTACATTTGCATGAATTTACAGTTGAGTTTTTAATCTTTGTGTGCCTTTCTGAAAGGGCAGAAAAAGTCTATGCTGAACAGGGAATATCTTCTGAAATTTTTCAAGGCAATATGCTTGACTTAAAATATAAGCTAGATGAGTGTAAACTTGTGTACAACATAGTTGGTAGTTTTGTGGCAGACTGGTTTGTTGGTTTTTTTAACTTAACAAGATTTACTTTTGGCAGACTTCAGTTTGAATTAAAAAATTTTGATAAAAATTATGCGAATGACGGGAGAGTTCTTACGCCCGGAAGCAAAGTTATAAATATACATATTCCAAGAAGCTTGAAACCGCTTGATGAAAAGAATTGTGATGATGCTTTTTTGATGGCTAAAGAATTTTTTAAAGACGAATTTGAACAGGATATTCCATTTTACTGCCAATCTTGGCTTTTATATCCGGAAAATAAAAATATTCTGCATGAAAAATCAAATACATATCGTTTTATGTCCAGGTTTGAAATAATTAACGAATATGCAGATAAAAATTTTGATAACTTATGGCGTATATTTGATACTATGGAAAAGCACCCTGATAAATTGCCGGAGAAAACACTAATTCAAAAGGCCTATAAAACTCATTTGAAAAATGGCGGAAAAATGGGAATCGGAGAGGGTTTGTTTTTTTGTTCGTAAAGACAAATGATTTTTTAGTCCTAATTTAACATGAACCTGCCACTACAAAGATTTGCATCTAAACCTTATATCCCTTATAAAAGAGGTGAGAGTAATAAAATCAATTATACAAAAAGAGCTTATTTCTATGGGCGAAGATGAATATAAAAAGTTCTGTTCCAAGCTTATGCCTACTGTGGAGGAATGCAAAGTCATAGGTATACGAACTCCAATTCTTAGAAAATATGCAAGAGAATTGGAAAATTTTGAATGGTTTTTAAAAGAACTCCCGCATGAATATTATGAAGAAAATAACCTGCATGCTTTTTTGATTGAACGAGAAAAGACTTTTGATAGATGCATAGAAAAGCTTGATACTTTTTTGCCATACATAGATAATTGGGCAACCTGTGACAGTATGAAGCCAAAGGTGTTAAAAAAAGAACCGGCAAAACTGCTAAAGCATATTAAAAAATGGATTAAATCAAAGGATGTTTATACAGTAAGATATGCAATAAATTTGCTTATGAGTTTTTATCTTGATGCCAATTTTGACGAAACTTATATTAGGATTGTTGCAGAGGTCAAGTCGGATGAATATTACATCAATATGATGCGTGCGTGGTACTTTGCAACTGCACTTGCAAAACGCTATAAAGAGACTTTGCCATATATACAAAACAATGTGCTTGATGTTTGGACACATAATAAAACAATTCAAAAGGCTATTGAAAGTTTTAGAATTTCAAAAGAACAAAAACAATATTTAAAAACTTTCAAAAGAACAACTTAGATTATTTAAATTAACTTATTTTATAATGGAGACTGAAGATGGGAATAACATCGTTTTCAATAGATTGGTACAATTGTGGACTTTGCTGTGGAGACAGCATCGTGCACGAGAAAACAACTCTGCACCACAGAAAAAGAGAAATAAGTATAAAGCAATATAATGGCATGAACACCATGCTCACAGAGACGAGGTGCAAAGTGCCAAAGGAAGACATTGAGGGATTTTTTTGGATGCTCGAGCAGATGGACGCCGAAAATAGTTGGCAGAGCGATTACAGAGTTATGGTTTGTGATGGCTGGTCGTGGACGGTGCGCATAAGATATTCAAACGGCACCGTAAAGCGTGTGGAAGGGACCGTAGACCTGCCACCGAATGGTAACAAGATAACAAAGAAAATAAGAAACATGCTCGGAAAAACTTTCTGCATAGTGGAGCCACAGTTGTTTGGACGCTAATATATATAAAATGATTTTAAAGAACTATAAAAAATTCAAGCTTTGTATTGACAAAAATTTGCGAAAGTAGTAAAATAATAAAAAAGTCTGATTATGAAGGTAATTAGTATGAATATAGCACTTGTAAATACAAATAAATATTTCTTTAGAAACAGCGTGGCCTTTTATTTTGGCTATGCTTATTTTGCTGTTGAAAAGTTAATTGTGAGTTTGAAAAACAGATTTTAAATTATTTGATTTATATAAAAAATGTTTTAAACCTCACTTGCAATAAACAAGCGGGGTTTTCTTTTTTTGAAAGGAGTGGCGGACATGGCCGACAAATTGGATGAAGCAAGAAAAATAATTAATGAGGTTGACTTGCAAATGGCAGAGCTTTTTGTTAAAAGAATGAGGGCTGCCGAAATGGTATATGAACATAAAAAGGAATTTGGTCTTCCGATTTTGGATCAGGACAGGGAAAATGAAGTTGTTGAAAAAAATTCGGAGGTGATTGAGGACGATGTATTAAAGGAATATTATATTGATTACATAAAAAACATTATGTCGATTTCAAGAGCATACCAATACCGTATGCAGTTGGGACTTAAAGTTGCATACAGTGGCGTAGAAGGTGCATTTGCGCACATCGCTGCCGGAAGAATATTCGGCAGCAGTAACAGAGTATCATACCGTGATTTTAAATCGGCTTATGATGCGGTTGTAAAGGGTGAGGCTGATGCAGTAGTTTTGCCGATTGAGAATAGTTATGCAGGCGAAGTTGGACAGACGATGGACCTTATATTTTCAGGTGGACTTTTCATAAATGGAATTTATGAGCTTGAAATTCATCAAAATTTATTAGGTCTTCCTGATGCAACAGTGGAGGATATTAAAAAAGTAACAAGTCATCCACAGGCGCTCAGCCAGTGCCATGATTATATTACTCTCAGGGGTTTTGATACAGAAGACGCAAACAACACAGCAGTTGCTGCAAAAGCCGTTGTGGATATGAAAAATAAATCTTTCGGCGCTATTGCCAGCGTGGAAACTGCTCAAATTTATGGACTTAAGGTTTTAGAAGCAAATATAAACAAAAGCGGTGAGAACACAACACGCTTTGCAGTACTTTCAAAAGTCAGAGCAACAAGCCTGTCTCTTTCAAATTCTGTTTTGATGTTCACGGTTAAAAACGAAGCGGGTTCTCTTGCAAATGCTATCAGCATCATAGGAAAGTACGGTTATAATATGACTGCATTAAGAAGCAGACCGCTAAAAAAACACTCGTGGCAATATTATTTTTATATTGAAATTGATGGCACAACAGATAACGAAAACGGCCAGAAAATGATTGAAGAATTGGGCAAGGTGTGTGACAAGCTCAAAGTTGTAGGAACTTATGCACCGCATAGTGAAATATGAAGATAATTGAGAGAAATTTTAAGGGGTGAACTTATGAAAAATACATTTGGAACAAGCGTGGCAGTTACCATTATCGGCGAGAGCCATGGTGATTACATCGGAGCAGTTATTGACGGTTTAGCTCCCGGAATAGATGTAAATGAAGAATATATAAATCGAATGCTTTCTCTGAGAAGACCCGACGGCAAGATTTCAACACCAAGAAAAGAAAAAGATAAATTCAAAATTGTAAGCGGTGTTATAAATAACAAAACTACCGGAACACCCATCACAATTTTGATACCAAATGAGAACACAAAAAGCGGCGATTACTCACAAATGAAAACTGTTGCAAGACCGTCCCATGCAGATTATACCGCCGAATGTAAATATCATGGATTCCAGGATTCGCGTGGTGGAGGACATTTTAGCGGAAGAATAACCGCTGCTCTTGTTGCAGCAGGTGCAATATGCAAGCTTGCATTAGAACAAAAAGGTATTTATATCGGCACACACATAAAGAAATGTGCAGGCATTTGTGACAGAGAGTTTGATGAATTGTTATCAGAAATTAAGGATTTGAGTCAAAAAACATTTGCTGTTCTTGATGAATTTCGCGGCGAAGAAATGATGGGTGCGATTATAGAAGCATCGTCAAACGGAGACAGTGTCGGCGGAATTTTGGAAACTGCAATTTGCGGAATGCCGGAAGGCGTTGGAGAACCATGGTTTGATTCTATAGAAAGCCTTATTTCCCATATGATGTTTTCGATTCCGGCAGTTAAGGGGATTGAATTTGGCAGAGGGTTTGAAATAGCTGACATGAAAGGCTCGGAAGCGAATGACATAATAAAAATCGAAAACGGAAAAGTTGTAACCGCCACAAACAATAACGGCGGTATAAACGGCGGTATTACAAATGGAATGCCAATTATATTCAGAACAGTCGTTAAACCGACCCCGACGATATTCAAACCTCAAAAAACAATTGATTTTAAAAATATGACAGAAACAGTTTTGGAAGCGAAAGGAAGACACGACCCTGCTATTGTTCACAGAGCAAGAGTTGTTCAAGATGCAGCAACTGCAATCGTTATCTGTGATGCGCTTGCTTTAAAATTCGGTACAGATTGGTTGAGGTGAGAAGTTGTGAAAAAATACGGTTGTATAGGGAAAAAACTTACGCATAGTTTTTCAAAAGAGGTCCATTCAAAGCTTGCTGATTATGATTATGAGATTATAGAGCTTTCTGAGGAGGAAATAAAACCTTTCTTTGAGAAAAAGAATTTTGAAGCAATAAATGTTACTATACCGTATAAAGAGACTGTCATCGAGTATCTTGACTTTATAAGCGACATTGCTGAAAAAATCGGTGCTGTTAATACCGTAGTAAACAGAGATGGTAAATTATACGGATATAACACCGACTATTACGGAATGAAATCGCTTATAGAGAAAATCGGCATTGATTTAAAAGGTAAAAAGGTCCTGATTCTTGGAACAGGCGGAACGAGCAAAACTGCCCAGGTAGTATCAAAGGACTTGGGTGCTTTGGATATTCGCGTTGTAAGCAGAAATAAAAAAGAAAACTGTATTACTTATGAAGAAGCAATAAAAGAGTGTTTAAATTGGGAGATAATTATAAATACCACACCTTTGGGAATGTATCCTGATTGTGATTCAAGACCGATTGATATTTCGAAATTTACCTCTTTAGAGGGTGTTGTTGATGCAGTGTATAACCCGCTTACTACAAGTCTTGTATCAGATGCAAAGAAAAAAGGAATTAAAGCCGGGGGCGGCTTATATATGCTTGTAATGCAGGCTATTGTTGCAGTAGAAAAATTTCTTGATATACAAATTTTAAAAGAAGCTGCCGACGATGTATTTCGTTCTATTCTTGCAACAAAAGAAAATATTATATTAACGGGTATGCCCGGAAGCGGCAAGAGTACAGTTGGAAAGCTTTTACAAATAGATGGTTTTGAATTTATTGATACTGATGCCGAAATTGAAAAACGGTGCGGATGCAGTATTAAAGAATTGATAAAAACTAAAGGCGAAAAGTATTTTAGGGATTTGGAGTCAGAGGTTGTACATGATGTTTCCTCGAAAACCTGCCGCATTATTTCAACAGGCGGCGGAGCAATTTTAAGACAAGAAAATGTAAATTGTCTTAAAAGAAATGGAAAATTATTTTTTATAGATGCAGATATAAAAAGACTTAGGGCAACAGATGACAGACCTTTTTCCGATACAAACGAAAAGCTTGAAAAGCTTTATTTCGAACGGATTGGGATATATGAGGCTACGGCGGATATTGTTGTGCCTGATATGGACACTCCAAAAGAAGAAGCAGAATATATACTTACAAAACGATTGGAGCAGATATTATGAAAATCCTTGTTATAAACGGACCAAACTTAAATATGCTCGGCATACGAGAGCCTGACTATTATGGTAGAGAAACATATGCAGACCTTTGTGAAAAGATAAAAAAGCATTGTGAAAACAAAAAAGTGGAAGCTGAAATATATCAGTCCAATCACGAAGGAGACCTCGTTGACAAGATACAAAATGCTTATGGAATAATGGACGGTATCGTTATAAATCCTGGTGCGTATACGCATACAAGTATTGCAATTTTAGATGCAGTAAAGTCGGTAAATATTCCAACAGTTGAGGTTCATATCTCAAAGATTGAAGAACGCGAGGATTTCAGACAGGTAAGCTATGTGCGACTTGCCTGTGTAAAAACAATTACAGGTCATGGCACCGAGGGGTATCTTGAGGCTATTGACTATCTTGTAGAGGAAAACAAATGATAGCAGAATTTTGTCCATGTAAATTAAAAGGAGAGGTAAGTGCACCACCGTCTAAAAGTATGGCGCACAGATATTTGATAGGTGCTGCATTGTCAAAAGAAAAATGTCTATTGTCAGGGGTTGATTATAGCGAGGATATCCTGGCAAGTATTGACTGTTTAAAAGCATTGGGAGCGGAGATAACTACGGATAACGATATCGTAACAGTTAATCCCGACAAGTTTATGCAAACAAAAAAACCTGTTTTAGAATGCAGAGAAAGTGGAAGCACATTAAGGTTTTTTATCCCTCTTGCTTTGTGTTTGGGAAAGGAAGTAACAATAAAGGGCAGTTTGCGCCTTTTCGAAAGGCCGCTTGATGTTTATGAAAAGCTTTGTTTTGAAAACAATTTTACATTTGAAAAAAATGAAAATTCATTAACTGTTTGCGGCAAACTTGAAGCGGGAAGATATAAAATAAGGGGCGATATCAGCAGCCAGTTTATTACAGGGCTTATTTTTGCTCTTGTGTATCTTGGCGGCGATTCTTCTATAGAGATTATTCCACCTTTTGAAAGCAGGTCATATATAAATCTAACAATTTCTGCACTTGAATCATTCGGCGTGGATGTAGGGTTTATTGATGAATATAACATCATAATCAGAAACTCAGAAATGCACTCATATTCAGGTAAAATCGAAGGCGATTATTCAAATGCAGCGTTTTTGGATGCTTTTAATTATATCGGCTCTCAAATAAATATTCAAAACTTAAATGCCGACAGTCTTCAAGGCGACAAGGTGTATAAAGAATATTTTGATAAAATTGCAGGGGGAGTGCCAACTCTTGATATTTCCGATTGCCCTGACCTTGGACCTATACTTTTTGCACTTGCAGCTATGAAAAATGGTGCAGTCTTTACCGGTACAGATAGACTCAAGGCAAAAGAAAGCGACAGGGGCATGGCTATGCATGAAGAACTCAAGAAGCTTGGTGGAGGGCTTGTATTCGGCGATAATATGATAACTGCGCCAAAACAGGAGCTAAAATATAGCGAAAATATCATTGATGCTCATAATGACCACAGAATTGTTATGGCAATGTCGGTTATACTTTCAAAAACCGGTGGAAAAATTTCCGGAATTGAAGCTGTAAGAAAAAGTTATCCCGGATTTTTTGAAGACATAATAAAACTCGGAGCAGAGGTGAACATAAAATGATAGTAGATGTCAGTCAGAAAATATTGATAATTGGACTCGGACTTTTAGGCGGAAGTTATGCAAGGGTTTTGAAACGGTTTGGCTTTCACATAAGCGCGGTTACTAAGGAAAAAAGCTCGATAGAATATGCACTTAATGAAGGAATAATTGATGAAGGCACAACAGAACTTGATGAAAGAATAATCGGCAAAGCAGACCTTGTGATATTTGCTCTTTATCCTCATGTGTTTTTAGAGTGGATTGAAAAAAATCAACATCTTCTTAAAAGCGGAGCCATTATAACGGATGTAACAGGCGTTAAAAGAAGTATCGTGTATAAGATACAGAATATTCTAAGAAAAGATGTGGAATTTATTGCGGCACATCCAATGGCAGGACGCGAGGTTTCAGGAGTTGAAAACAGTACGGACAAGATGTTTGCCGGTGCAAACTATATTGTTACTCCAACGGATAAAAACACACCGGAAGCAATAAATACTTGTCTAGAACTTGGGCGTCTTCTTGGTTTTTCAAATGTTACAACACTTTCTCCGGAAGAGCATGACGAAATGATTGGTTTTCTTTCACAGCTTACGCATTGTATAGCTATTACTTTGATGACTTGTAACGACAAAGAAAATATGGAGAAATTTACGGGTGACTCGTTTAGGGATTTGACACGAATTGCCCGTATAAATGATTTGATGTGGAGCGAGCTTTTTGTAGAAAATAAAGATGCACTTCTTAATCAGATGGATATGTTCATAAACAAATTTAATGAGCTTAAATTCATGCTCGAAACGGAAGATATAGACGGAATAAGAAAAATAATGCGTCATTCTACGCAACGCAGAGCTTTATTTGATAAAAAATAAACTGTATTGGAGAGACTTAAAATGAATATGAATTTCAAACGCAAATTACCAATTCCAAAAGAAATAAAACAGCTGTATCCGGTTACTGAAAGGATAATAAACATAAAAGACAAACGAGATGAAGAGATTAGGGCTATATTTGAAGGTAAAGATGACAGACTTGTTCTTATTATCGGTCCGTGTTCAGCAGACCATGATGACAGTGTAATTGATTATATTTCAAGGCTGAGCAAAGTTCAGGAAAAGGTATCGGATAAAATACTTATTATTCCAAGAATTTACACAAACAAGCCCAGAACAACCGGAGACGGATACAAAGGGATGCTTCATCAGCCCGATCCAAACAAAGAATCAGATATGTTAAAAGGTGTTGTTGCTATAAGAAATCTTCATTTGAGAGCAATAGAAGAGACCGGTTTTACCTGTGCAGACGAAATGCTTTATCCTGAAAACTACAGATACCTTTCTGATTTGTTATCCTATGTTGCAATCGGTGCAAGATCGGTCGAAAATCAAAAACACCGCCTTACTGCAAGCGGACTTGATATTCCTGTAGGCATGAAAAACCCTACTGCCGGGGATATTTCAGTAATGATGAATTCGATTACAGCGGGCCAGCATTCGCACACATTCATTTACAGAGGTTGGGAGGTTGAAAGCTTTGGCAATCCGCTTACACATGCTATTTTAAGGGGATATGTAAACAAACATGGCCAGTCAATGCCAAACTATCACTACGAAGACCTTATCCATCTTGCTGAAATTTATGAAAAATCCGGTCTTAAAAATCCGGCAGTTGTTATAGATACTAATCATGCAAATTCGGGCAAAAACTGGCTTGAACAGCCAAGAATTGCAAAAGAAGTTTTGCACAGTTGTCGATACAGTAACCATGTTAAGAAAATTGTAAAAGGGCTTATGATAGAAAGCTATATCGAGGACGGTGCCCAAAAACCCGAAGAATGTGTTTATGGCAAATCCATTACCGACCCTTGTCTTGGGTGGGGAAAGACAGAAAAACTCATCTATGATCTGGCGGATATTCTTTAATGGGAATTTATGCAAAGAAAGTGTCTTTTTATAAGATAAGAGTCTACTGCTTTTGAATAAGTCTATTAAAAATGTGAAAAACCTCCTGGGGCAGAAAAACAAAAAACTGCCATAGGAGGTTTTGTTATGTTAAAGGATATTGAATGGAAGATGGACTATAAAAGGATTAACATTACTGATAAATTCCATTAACTTCTTGAACTTTCAGACCAGATGTGATATAATATTAAAAAATGTTATAATGGGTTGATTGTGGTCAAAAAGTGTGGTATCTGGACTCCGTGGGCTTTGTATGAGGGGGATTTTGTCGGAGTGCAAGAAGTTAAACTCGGAGGTGACCTGGATGAAGAAAAAAGGTCTTATAATTACAATTTCTATTTTAATAATTCTTATTATTGCGAGTTTAGTTGCAAAATATATTGACACCGCAAATGTATCGACCGGTCATGAGCCGGAATGTTGTATAAAAATAGTTAGTTATGAAAGATTTTAATTGTGCTGGAAAATAGTATGAAGAGAAAATTAATATTCCTTTTAGTAAAATAACATGTGTTGAATTTAATACTCGATATAGTGATGTTTTTTCAAAATACATATAATCCTACTCGCGACAAATCTCAAAATTTAATAAATTAGTTTGTCGATAATAGAATGAATATATGAAACTTAGTATACAAATTGTTTGATGTTAAAACAAGGAGGAACGAATATATGAAAACAGAGAAGAATATTTTATTTGCATTTATTTTAAATTTGACTTTTTCAATCTTTGAGTTTATCGGAGGAACGGTTACAGGAAGTGTAGCGATTATTTCTGATGCAATGCACGACATAGGGGATGCGGCAAGTATTGGCCTTTCTTATTTTTTAGAAAGAAAAAGCAAAAAAGAACCAGATGAGATTTATACATATGGTTACACAAGGTTTTCTGTTATCGGGAGTTTAATTACAACTGTAATTTTACTTTGTGGTTCAGCTGCGGTTGTATATAATGCTATATTAAGAATATTTACTCCCGTTGAAATCAATTATAGTGGAATGATTTTATTTGCAGTAATAGGAACAGGCGACAATCTTTTTGCGGCAATACTTACAAAAGATGGACACTCGCTTAATCAAAAAGCGGTTAACCTTCATATGCTTGAAGATGTACTTGGCTGGATTGTTGTTTTAATCGGCGCCCTCATTATGAAATTTACTGATTTTGCAATAATTGACCCGATTATGTCAATCGGTGTTTCTGTATTTATATTTATAAATGCAATAAGGAATTTAAAAAATGTAGAAAATCTGTTTCTTGAAAAAATACCTGCAAATATAAAAATTGAAGAAATAAAGCATCATTTATGCGAAATAGATGGTGTCTTGGACATTCATCATATTCACATTTGGAGTATAGATGGATACAATCATTGTGCAACGATGCATATCGTTACAGATGATGAAAGTGGCGAGATTAAGAAAAAGGTGAGAAGAGAACTTGAAGAATTTAATGTTGCACATGTTACTTTAGAACTTGAAAAATCATCTGAACATTGTCATCACGAGCATTGTCATATAGAGCAAAGCGAAGATTGTGCACATAATCATAATCACCATCATCATTAAAGAAAAAAGTTTTAGCCCCTGACTTGACACGAGTAAGAATTGTGTCGAATGATGGAGAAAGTGGAGGAATTATGGGAGAAAACAACAATAAAAATAAAAATACTAATACAAGTTTTGCAGAGAAGCATCCCAAATTAAATATGTGTTTGGGATTATTGATTCTGATAGGCATGATTGCATTTGGAATATGGTTCTTAAAATGGTTTTTCTGTTATTTGTATAAAGGGATTTCTGCATTTATTTCTATGTTGGCAGATTTAGCTTCGGGACTAGATGCTGTGGTAATAGTGGCACTTATAACTGGATCTGTATCAATAGTTGGTGTAATAATTAGTTCTATTATATCAAAAATTATTGATTATAGAAAAAACAGGCAAGAGTATTTGGCGCAAAAAAGAGAAAAACCATATGGCGAGTTTGTTGATATGGTGTATAAAATACAGCAAAATACTAAGGATCCTAATAGCTATACACAAGAACAAATGATTGAAGATTTAT
The DNA here is from genome assembly GCA_045626925.1 of Candidatus Aphodoplasma sp. Classification (GTDB taxonomy): domain Bacteria; phylum Bacillota; class Clostridia; order UBA1381; family UMGS1253; genus Aphodoplasma. The sequence continues at coordinate 28,524 of JAZUQZ010000001.1, forward strand.
TAGGGTTCTCAAAACAAATAACATTATGGGGTTCTCCTGCTGTCGCCAAAAAGTGGGTTAAGTTTCGTGAAAATGGTGCTAAACCAGATGCAGGTCGTGAAAACTTGTTTTTAATGGAGCAGATAATGAATGCTATGCGAAAAGATTTGGGACTAAAAAAAGTAAAAAAAGGAAACCTATTAGGCTTTTTTATCAATGATATCAAAACTGCATTTAAAAAGTAAGACAAGGGGACGGTTCTATTGTCTTGGTATAGAATTTACTCGTGTCAAGTCTATAAAATTCAAAACATTAGTTTGCCGATTTATGATATTTACATAAAAAGTCGGAGCGAGAAAATCCAGTGTTCTCGCGGTTCTAAAGAAATTTGTTTAGAAAAAATCCAGTGAAAAATTTAAGGAAAAAATAGTAGGTCCATATTATGCTTTGGCATAACAAGGTTCTCGGGTACCCAACAGAAATCTGTGATTTCGTGTTGGGTGATGGTTCTTATTATTCACTGTTCGCCTGACTTGACAAAATCATAAAGGAGAAATATAAATATTAAAAAATTAAACATATAAAGGAGGTAAGAGCATGAAAAAGACAGTAAAAGATATTATGTCTTTGATTAAAGAAAAAGACATAAAAATGGTGGATTTTAAAATGGTGGATATCAATGGTCAATATCGCCATGTGACAATCCCTGCAAAAAACTTTAACGAGGATATCATTAAGAATGGCATCGGCTTTGATGCATCAAATTATGGCTATGCAGTTGTTGAGAAGAGCGATATGGTATTTATACCCGACCCCGACACAGCTCTTGTTGACCCATTTTGCGAAATACCTACATTATCAATGACAGGTAATGCTATGATTATTGACACTCTTGAAAACAGACCGCTTCCTCAATATCCAAGAAACATCGTTCTTGCTGCAGAAAAATATCTTAAAGATTCGGGAATTGCTGATACAATGCTTATCCTTCCTGAATTTGAATTTTATTTGTTTGACCAGGTTGGTTGGAAGGTTTCTGCAAATGAAGTAAGCGTTAATGTTGATGCTATGCAGGCTCATTGGAATAGCGATGTTGAAGGCAGCGGCAATGTTGTTGCAAAACAGAAAAACTATCACATTGCAAAACCATTTGATATTTCTTATGAAGCTCGTAGCGAAATGTGTTTGCTTATGGAGGAGGCAGGAATTTCTCTAAATTATCATCATCCAGAGGTTGGAGCAGGAGGCCAGTTTGAGATTGAGCCACATCTTGGACAGATGTCAATGATGGCAGATGCTACAATGATGATAAAATATATTATTCACAATACTGCAAGAAAATATGGATTGTCTGCGACATTTATGCCAAAGCCTGTAGCAGGAGAGGCAGGCAACGGAATGCATGTACATATGCTTTTGATGAAAGACGGAAAACCTGTATTTTCCGATGATAACGGTTATTCAAATCTTAGCAAAGAGGCACACTATTTTATGGGCGGACTTCTTAAGCATATTGCATCTTTGTGCGCATTAACAAATCCAAGCACAAACTCATTTAAAAGACTTGTGCCCGGTTTTGAAGCGCCCGTAACTGTTGGATATGCAACATCTAATAGGAGTGCAGTTATTCGTATTCCTGCTTATGCAAAGGCGCCCGAACTGAGAAGATTTGAGCTTAGAAATCCTGACGCAACCTGCAATCCGTACTTCTGCTATGCAGCTATTTTGATGGCAGGTATTGATGGTATCAAAAATAAGATTGACCCACATGAAAATGGTTGGGGGCCATATGATATGAATCTTTACAAGTTGAGCGATGAAGAAAAAGCAAAACTAAAGCATCTTCCGACATCGCTTGATGAGGCGCTTGATGCTCTTGAAAAAGACCACGATTATTTGACAGCAGGAGGAGTGTTCCCGGAATTTATGATTAAAAAGTTTGTTGAAACAAAGAGAGCAGAATGTCGTGAGCTTGCAGCAATTCCACATCCTGCGGAATTTGATAAATATTATAATCTATAATTAACGCAAAAAGCATTTTAAATTGATTTAAAATGCTTTTTCTATTGTAAAATTTTATAAAATGTGATACACTTATAAAAAACTCTGGAATTAAACTAAAATAGGAGTGATAAGCGTGAAAATATCAAAAATCAAGCAACTTTTGGACGCGGAAATAAAGACAACGGTCGACATAGGAGATATCGAAATTATGAGTGGATGCGGAAGCGACCTTATGAGTGATGTGCTCGCCTTTTTAAAGGAACAGGGTGTGCTTCTTACAGGGCTTGTAAATCCACAGGTGATACGCACTGCGGAAATGATGGACATAAAAGCGGTTGTGTTTGTGCGTGGCAAAATGCCGAGCGAGGAGATGATTTCGCTTGCTGATAGCAAGGGGGTTGTACTTATGACAACACAAAATGCGATGTATGTTGCGTGTGGAATACTTTATTCAAATGGGCTTGTGCCTGCCAGCAAGATTTGATTGGGGGGACAGATATGGACAATGCAATAAAACTTCATTTTGATGTTGCCGGGGGTGACTTTGTCGAGGCCGGTACAGCGTCGGGAAATGTAAAAAAAGTATTGAGCCAGCTTGGTGTTTCGCCGGAGGCAATTCGAAGAGTTGCTATTGCGATGTACGAGGGCGAGATAAACATGGTTATTCACGCAAATGGCGGCAGCGCTGATGTAGAGGTAAGTGCAGATAAAATTAAAATTATACTAACAGATAAGGGTCCCGGCATAAAGGATATCAACCTTGCTATGAAGGAGGGCTATTCCACCGCGTCACAGGAGGCTCGCGATATGGGCTTTGGAGCGGGAATGGGACTTCCGAACATGAAAAGCTATACTGACACAATGAATGTAGATAGTGTTGTTGGTGTTGGAACAACTGTTACAATGACAATAAATCTTTAAAAAACTGCAATTTAAGGCGGTGAATAAAATGGAAAAAACATATTTTCATTCTGTAACACTTGATGCAGAAAAATGCAAGGGATGCACAAATTGCATAAAGCGTTGTCCTACAGAGGCAATTCGTGTGCGAAATGGTAAAGCACAAATTATAAAGGAACGCTGTATCGATTGTGGCGAATGTATACGCGTCTGCCCATATCGTGCTAAAAAAGCGGTTACGGACCCATTTGATAAAATACATAATTATAAATATAAAATAGCGCTTCCAGCGCCGAGTTTGTATGGTCAGTTTAATCAGCTTAAAGACATCAATATTGTGTTAAATGGCCTTAAAGAGATTGGTTTTGATGATGTGTATGAGGTTGCTCGTGCGGCAGAAATTGTTACAATTGCAACGAAAGATTTGATGTTCCAGAAAAAGCTGAATTATCCAGTGATTTCGACGGCATGTCCTGCAGTTGTTCGTCTTATCCGCGTTCGTTTTCCAAATCTCATATCTCATCTTTTGCCGTTGCTTTCGCCTATGGAGGTTGCAGCAAAGCTTGCAAAAAAAGAGGCAATAGAAAAGACCGGCATTAAAGAGGAAGAGATTGGTGCGTTTTTTATATCGCCATGTGCGGCAAAGGCTACTGTTATCAAAGACCCACTTGGCCAGGGAAAATCGTCAGTCGATGGGGCAATATCGATTGCTGATGTATATATGCGCCTTGTGCCTGCGATGAACAAGCTTACAAAGGTTGAAAGGCTTGCTCGCGCAGGGTTAAAGGGAGTAGGCTGGGCGAACAGTGGCGGTGAGGCGTATGCACTTGGACATGATGAATACATAGCGGTTGACGGGATTGATAATGTAATAAAGGTGCTTGAGGGGCTTGAAAATGAACAGTTGCCACAAGTAAAGTTTATCGAGGCGGGCGCTTGTATAGGTGGGTGCGTCGGTGGACCACTTGCTGTTGAGAACGGGTTTGTTGCAGAAACAAAGATAAAACTGCTCACAAAAACGCTTACCAGTTATGAAACAGAAAAAGAGTTTCCGTGTATTGACATAGAGGATATAAGTTTTAATAAAGATATTGAGCACTTACCTGTTATGAAGCTTGATAGTGATATGGCAGAAGCTATTAAGAAAATGGATAAAATAGAATGCATATACAACTCACTTCCAAAGCTTGATTGTGGAAGTTGTGGAGCGCCATCGTGCCGTGCACTTGCAGAGGATATTGTTTGTGGTGACGGAAAAGAAATGGACTGTGTTTACAAGCTCCGTGAAAGAGTGTTTGCGTTTGCAAGAGAAGCGGTAGATATTCGCGAGAACATAACAAATTCAATAGAGGATACAGATAAAAATCAAATTTGATTGATGTAAGGAGTGTATAAATATGACATTGAAAGAGCTTGCGCAGTATTTAAAATTAAAACCACTTACGGATAATGTGGATGAGTCGCGCATGGTTTGTGGCTGTTATATATGCGATTTGCTGAGTTATGTTATGAGTCATGCATCAAAGGATAATGTATGGATTACTGTACAAACAAACATAAATGTTATCGCTGTTGCAGCGCTTACAGAGGTGAGTTGTGTTATTATACCGGAAAATATCACAGTGGAAGAGCATACTATAAACAGGGCTAATGCAGAAGGAATAGTTATTTTTTCATCACATGATACGGCGTATGATATAGCAAAAAAGCTTTCATCAAAAATGTAAAAAAGATGGAGTGAAAAATATGAAGTGCTACTATGATTTTCATATTCATTCGTGCTTGTCATCGTGTGGTGATGAAGATATGACGCCGAATAATATAGTAAACATGTCATTGATAAAAGGACTTGATGCGATTGCGGTTACAGACCACAATTGTGCGAAAAACCTTCCTGCTATACTTGAATGTGCGCGTGATAAACTTGTTGTATTATGCGGCATGGAGGTTGAAAGCTGTGAAGAGGTGCATATGGTGTGCCTTTTCGCATCATATGAAGCGTGCGCAAAAATGGAAGACGAAGTTATGGCATCATTAAATTATATCAGAAATGATGTTGAAATTTTTGGTGAGCAAACAATTATGGACAAAGATGACAAACAAATAGCTTCGATTGACAATCTTCTTGCAACTGCGACGAGCTTGTCTGTGTATGAAATCGTAGAGATTGCTCATAAATACGGCGGTGTTTGTATTGCGGCACATATCGACAAAAGCTCGTATAGTATAATATCAAATCTTGGTTTTATTTCTGATGATTTATATATTGATGCTGTAGAAATTTCTAAAAATGGTAGCTTTGATGAGCTTGTTTTAAAATGGGAGAGTCTTGGCTCATACAAGATCGTTTCATCATCAGATGCACATTACATATGTGACATATCCGAGAGGGTAAATTATATCGAGGTTGATGAACTTTGTGCGCAGAAAATTATTGACACACTTCGCAAAAAAACAATCTGAAAAAATTTTGTAGAATAATTAAAAATTTTTGCCAAAAATGTAGATTTTCATTTTTTTATATGCTATAATATATTTCGGTGTGTGTGCACCCTTGATTGTTAAGGTTGTAACAATCTTTGTAAATTTTGAAAAGTTTTTAATATTAGGTTGTAGTTTGTAAAATTACAATCGAAAAATAATATAACACTAGGAGGACCCCACATGAGTGAAAAAATCACAAGTACCTTTAAGGGTACAAAGCAGCAGGAAGAGCAGCTTTTAAAGGTTATTGAAAAACACAAGGGCCAGAAAGGTGCACTTATGCCTATTTTACAAGAGGCACAGGACATCTATGGTTATCTTCCAATTGAAGTACAACAGATTATAGCTGAAAACACAGGCATTACAATGGCAGAGATTTATGGTGTTGTAACATTTTATGCCCAGTTTTCACTTTATCCAAAGGGTGAGTACAAGATTGCAGTTTGTCTTGGAACGGCTTGTTATGTAAAGGGCTCGGGTGATATTATTGAGCGTATCAAGCAGCGCCTTGGTGTTGAAGTAGGACAGTGCAGTGCAGACGGAAAGTATTCAATTGATGCAACAAGATGTATCGGTGCATGCGGTCTTGCACCGGTATTGACAGTGAATGACGATGTATATGGCAGACTTACAGTAGATGATGTTGATGATATTTTAGCAAAGTATTGATGCTATGCAAGAGATATCGTTACATGTTTTAGATATTGTCCAAAATTCTGTTGTTGCAAATGCGTCACTTATAGAAATTACAATAAATGAAAATAAGCAAGACGATGTTTTAGATATTACTATAAAAGATAACGGCAAGGGAATGGACAAAGAAAAAGTAAAAAAAGTGCTTGACCCGTTTTTTACAACGAGAACAACAAGAAGTGTGGGGCTTGGGATACCGATGTATCGCGAGGCTGCATTATCTACAGGTGGAGATTTTAAAATCGAAAGCGAGCTCGGTGTAGGGACAAGCGTTTTTGCACGATTTGGATATTCGCACATCGACCGCCAACCGCTCGGCAATATGAGTGAGGCAATGTTTATTCTTGTTACATGTAATCCAAACATCGACTTTGTGTATAAACACTTTGTTGACAAAGAAAGCTTTGTTATGGATACACGCGAGATAAAAAAAATATTAGATGGCGTGTCGGTACAGGATGTGCAGGTTAGTGCATGGTTGAAAGAATATATTTATGAAGGAATTACAAATTTGTACGGAGGTGTTTAAATAATGAAATCATTAGAGGAATTGGCTGCTATAAGAGAAAAAGCTATCAATCAAATCAATATGCGTCATGACGGACATGATGGAACAAGAGTTGTTGTTGGTATGGCAACTTGTGGTATTGCTGCAGGTGCGCGTCCTGTTCTTAACGCTTTTGTTGAAGAAGTTGCAAAGAGAAAGCTTGTAGATGTATTAGTTACACAAACAGGCTGTATAGGCATGTGCAAATATGAGCCTATTGTAGAGGTTTATATGCCGGGCGAGGAAAAAGTAACATATATAAAGGTTGATGCAAGCAAAGTAAGTAAAATAGTTAATGACCATATTGTTAACGGCAAGGTTTGCACAGAATATACAATCGGCGAAGCAGAGAAATAATTTTGTAAATTAAATTTTGTGAGATTAAAAACATAATAAGAGGAGGACTCAAAAATGGATTTGTATAGAAGCCATGTGTTAGTCTGCGGTGGTACAGGTTGTACATCGTCCGGCTCGCAAAAAATTATAGATGAGCTTGAAGCGCAGTTAAAAGAACAAGGAATTGATAAAGAGGTTATGGTAGTAAAGACAGGTTGTTTTGGTCTTTGCGCGCTTGGTCCGATTATGGTAGTGTATCCAGAAGGCGCGTTTTATAGTATGGTAAAGCCTGAAGATATTAAAGAAATAGTATCGGAACATCTTATAAAGGGTAGAATTGTAAAAAGATTGCTTTATTCTGAAACAGTAAATGAGGACGAAGATAAGATAAAGTCCTTAAATGAAGTTGATTTTTACAAAAAGCAGATGCGTATTGCACTTCGCAACTGTGGCGTAATCAATCCTGAAAAGATTGAAGAATATATTGCTTTTGATGGTTACAAGGCTCTTGGAAAAGTGCTTTCAGAGATGACACCTGAACAACTTATTGCAGAGATGAAGGCGTCGGGTCTTCGTGGACGCGGTGGTGCTGGTTTTCCTACAGGATTAAAGTGGGAGTTTGCTTCAAAGTCGGTTGCTGACCAAAAGTATGTATGTTGTAACGCAGACGAAGGTGACCCGGGTGCATTTATGGATAGAAGTATACTTGAAGGTGACCCACATTCTGTGATTGAAGCTATGGCTATTGCAGGTTATGCAATCGGTGCAACACAGGGTTATATATATATTAGAGCAGAATATCCAATTGCAGTTGAAAGACTTAGAATTGCTATTGACCAAGCTCGTGAATACGGACTTTTGGGTAAAAATATATTTGGAACAGATTTTTGCTTTGACCTTGATATAAGACTTGGTGCCGGCGCATTTGTATGCGGTGAGGAAACAGCTCTTATGACATCAATTGAGGGCAAGCGTGGTGAGCCTCGTTGCCGTCCGCCATTCCCGGCTGTAAAAGGTCTTTTTGGTAAGCCTACGGTACTCAACAATGTTGAAACATATGCAAACATTCCTGTTATCATCAATAAGGGTGCTGAGTGGTTTGGTACAATCGGTACAGAAAAGAGTCATGGTACAAAGGTGTTTGCTCTTGGTGGAAAAATCCACAACACAGGTCTTGTTGAGGTTCCTATGGGTACAACACTTCGCGAAATCATTGAAGAAATCGGTGGCGGTATTCCAAACGGTAAGAAGTTTAAGGCTGCACAAACTGGTGGTCCTTCGGGCGGATGTATTCCTGCATCGCTTATCGACACACCTATCGATTATGATTCACTTATGGAAATTGGCTCAATGATGGGTTCGGGTGGACTTATTGTAATGGACGAGGATACATGTATGGTCGATATTGCAAAGTTCTTCCTTGAGTTTACAGTTGATGAATCATGCGGTAAATGTGCGCCGTGTAGAATTGGTACAAAGAGAATGCTTGAGATACTTGAAAAAATTACAAAAGGACAAGGTACTCTTGAGGATATTGACAAGCTTGAAAAGCTTTGTCTAAATGTAAAACAATCAGCATTGTGCGGACTTGGTCAAACGGCTCCAAACCCGATTTTGAGTACATTGAAATACTTTAGAGATGAGTATATTGCGCATGTTGTTGACAAGAAGTGTCCTGCCGGCGCATGTAAGGACCTACTAAGCTATTCTATTGACCCTGAGAAATGTAAAGGCTGTGGCATCTGTGCAAAACAGTGTCCTGTTGAAGCAATCAGTGGCGAAAGAAAGTCACCATTTACAATTGATACTGCAAAGTGTATTAAGTGTGGTGCTTGTGAAGCTAAGTGTCCATTTGGCGCAATTTCAAAATAATAAATCGGAAAGGAGATAATAAAAATGGAAATGGTTAATATTAAAATCAATGGCATAGATGTTAGTGCACCAAAAGGTTATACAGTCCTTGAGGCAGCGCGTCTTGCAAATATAGATATTCCTACATTGTGTTATTTAAAGGATATAAACCAAATCGGTTCGTGCAGAATGTGTGTTGTTGAGATTAAAGGCGCAAGAAGCCTTCAGGCTGCTTGTGTATATCCGATAAATGAAGGCATGGAGGTTTTTACAAACTCTCCACTTGTTCGTGAATCGAGAAAAACAACACTTGAACTTATTTTGTCAAATCACAACAAGAGTTGTCTTACATGTGTTCGCAATAGAAATTGTGAGCTTCAGAAGCTTTCTGAAGAACTTGCTATTACAGAGCTTCCTTACGAGCCCACAAAAGAAGAGCTTACATGTGAAATTGATGATTTGTCACCATCAATTGTTCGTGACAACAGCAAGTGTATCCTTTGCCGTCGTTGTGTAAACGTATGTAAAAATATTCAGACAGTTGGTGTTATTGATGCAAAACAGAGAGGTATTGAAACAAATATCGGCTGTGCGTTTGACAAGTCGCTTGGCGAGGTTGCTTGTGTAAATTGTGGTCAATGTATTACAGCTTGTCCTGTTGGCGCATTAAGCGAGAAAGACGATACAAAGAAGGTATGGGATGCAATTCACGATGAAACAAAGTATGTTATCGTACAGACTGCTCCTGCAGTAAGAGCTGCACTTGGTGAAGAGTTTGGTATGCCTATGGGAACACCAGTTACAGGCAAAATGGTTGCAGCACTTCGCAGACTTGGTTTTACAAAGGTATTTGATACAGATACAGGTGCTGACCTTACAATTATGGAGGAAGGTACGGAGGTTATCAACAGAATTACAAATGGGGGCAAATTGCCGGTTATTACATCGTGCAGTCCTGGTTGGGTAAAATTCTGTGAGCATAACTATCCTGAATTTTTGGACAATCTTTCGTCGGCAAAATCGCCACATGAGATGTTTGGTGCACTTTTAAAGACATACTATGCTGAAAAAGAGGGTATTGACCCGAAGAGCATTGTAAATGTATCGGTTATGCCATGTACAGCTAAAAAGTTTGAGGCTGCTCGTGAGGAACTTTCAAATGGCGAGCTACAAGATGTTGATATCGTAATCACAACTCGCGAACTTGCAAGAATGATTAAAGAAGCAGGCATTGATTTTGCAAGACTTGATGATGAAGAGTTTGAAGATCCATTTGGCGCAGCAACAGGTGCCGGTGTTATCTTTGGTGCAACGGGCGGAGTTATGGAAGCTGCACTTCGTACAGTTGCTGAAATTTTGTCCGGCGAATCTGTGCCTGAAGATAGTTATAGTATAGTTCGTGGCACGGATGGTATAAAGCGTGCAGAGGTTGAAATTGCAGGCAAGAAGATTAAAGCTGCAGTTGCACACGGTCTTGGTAATGCAAGAAAACTTCTTGATGCAATCAAGGCGGGCGAGGAGAGCTATGATTTTGTTGAGATTATGGCATGTCCGGGCGGATGCGTTACAGGCGGTGGCCAGCCTATAGTGCCTGCAAAAGTTCAGGCAGAGGTTGATGTAAAGGCACTTCGTGCAAAGGCTTTGTATGATGAGGATAAATCACTTCCAATCAGAAAGTCACACGAAAATCCTGTAATTAAAAAGCTCTATGATGAGTATTTTGAAAAGCCGGGTTCGCACAAAGCACACGAACTTTTGCATACGCATTATAAAAAGAGAGATTTGTATTGATTTAATTATTGCAATAAAAGCGACCGAACATGCTCGGTCGCTTTTTGCAATTTAAAATATAAAACTTGCATTATTGACCTTGTTGTGATATACTGATTAAAAATCATAAATAATAAACGATGGTGAGGTAAGCATAAATGTCAGACATATTAAAAAAGACAGAAAAAATAAATGGCTTTAACGATAAGATTATTGAATCATATCAACCGCTTTCGACGGAGCTTTATGACAAATATAATGTAAAACGCGGACTTCGTCGCAAAGACGGTACAGGTATAATGGCAGGCCTTACTGCAATAGGTGATGTAAAAGGTTATGTAATCGAAGACGGGGAGAAAATTCCGTGCAAGGGACGCTTGCGTTACCGCGGAATTGATGTGCGCGAAATAGTAGAGGGATGCCAAAAGGAAAAACGCTTTGGCTTTGAAGAGGTTGTATTTTTGCTTCTTTCGGGCTTTTTGCCGACTCGCGGTCAATATGATGCGTTCAAAGCGCTTCTCGGTTCATATCGTGCGTTGCCCGAAAGGTTTACAGAGGATATGATATTAAAGGCACCAAGCGTCAATATTATGAACAAACTTGCACGATGCGTGCTTGTAAGTTATTCATATGACCCAAATCCGGACGATACAAGTTTTTCGAACATTTTTCGTCAATGTATAGAGCTTATTGCACGCTTTCCTACAATGGTTGCGTACGGATATCAGGCAAAAGCACACTATCATGACGGGAAAAGCCTTTATATTCATCAGCCACAACCCGAGCTTTCAACAGCTGAAAATTTCTTGTATATGATACGCCCGGATAATAAATATAGCGAGATAGAGGCAGAAATCCTTGACCTTGCACTAATTTTGCATGCAGAGCATGGTGGCGGTAACAACTCTGCCTTTGCGACACGCGTGTTATCTTCTTCCGGAACAGATACATACTCAGCTATTGCGGCAGCTGTTGGTTCACTTAAAGGACCGAAACATGGTGGTGCAAATCAGCGCGTTATGGGAATGATTGAAGATTTTAAGGAAAATCTTACAGATATAAATGATGAGGGTCAGGTGCGTGACCATATAGTAAAAATCCTTAAAAAAGAAAGCTATGATAAGTCGGGGCTTATATATGGAATGGGGCATGCAATATATACACTTTCTGACCCGCGCGAAGTGATGCTTAAGAAAAAAGCATACGAGCTTGCAGAAGAAAAAGGCATGCTTGAAGAGTTTAAATTGTATGATTTAATACAAAAAAACACGCCCGAGCTTTTTGCAACGGTCAGAAATAATGACAAGACAATGTGTGCAAATGTTGATTTGTATTCCGGCTTTGTTTATAAAATGCTTGGACTTCCACAAGAACTTTATACACCACTTTTTGCAGTGTCGCGTATAGTTGGTTGGAGTGCGCATAGAATAGAAGAAATTACAACAAATAACAAGATTATGCGTCCTGCGTACAAATCGGTTATTTCGTCTCGCCCGTATGAAAATATGGACGAAAGATAAAGTGAAATAATAGAAAATGGTGGTAGTATGCTTTTTGATACACACTCTCATTTAGATGATGAGAGGTTTGATGCTGATAGAGATGAACTTATTACACAAATTTATAACGAGTTTGATGTGGACTTGATTATGGTTGTCGGTTCTGATATTGAGTCATCAATTCGAGCGATAAAGCTTGCGGAAAAGTATGGATTTATATATGCGGCGGTTGGCGTGCACCCGCACGATGTAGCAAATATGACCCAAGACGATATTGATACATTAAGACAATTGTGCTCGCATAAAAAGGTAAAAGCTATCGGTGAGATTGGACTTGATTATTATTATGACAATTCTCCGAGAGAGTTGCAAAAACAGTGGTTTGCGCGCCAGATGCAGCTTGCACAAGAGGTTTCGCTTCCTGTTATAATTCATGATCGCGATGCCCACGCAGATTGTATGGAGATTTTGCGTCGGGAACGGGTTGATATTACAGGTGGTGTTTTCCATTGTTTTTCGGGCAGTGTAGAAATGGCGAAAGAGGCGCTTGGACTTGGGATGTATATCTCTTTCGCAGGACCGCTCACATATAAAAATGCAGTAAAGACCGTTGATGTTGCGCACGAGGTACCAATTGAAAAAATTTTTGTTGAAACAGATTGTCCGTACCTTGCACCTGTACCGCACAGAGGTGAACGCAATCATTCCGGCTATGTTGGATGCACGGTGGCAAAGCTTGCTGAAATAAAGGGGATTTCGTACGAGCAAGCTGCAAAAATTACCAGGCAAAACGCGATTGAATTTTTTAAAATTGATGTTTAAAAAATAAAAAAAGTGACTTTTGTTACAGGCTTACAGAGTCACTTTTTTCTTTTATATACATATAAAATTGATTTTGAGCCAAAATATAACAAGCATACAGAAAAGACAAAAATATAATGGCAAAATATGTTGATAGTTTTGCTTTATTAGTGTATAATAATTGTGATAAAAATATTGTCGGGAGGACAAGATTATGGGAGAAATTGTAAGATTACAAAAGTATATTGCGATGTGCGGAGCCGCATCGCGCAGACATGCCGAAGAATTTATAATAAATGGCAGAGTAAAAGTCGACGGCAAGCTTGTTTATGAACTTGGCACAAAGGTGGAAATCGGTGCAAATCGTGTCTATCTTGATGATGAAGAGCTTGAAATAGTAAAAAAGAAATATTATATTATGCTCAACAAACCGTATGGCTATATAAGTGCAGTAAAGGACCAGTTTGAACGCGAAACGGTTATTGACTTGTTAAAGGACGAAATAAATGTGAGCTTGCATCCGGTTGGAAGGCTTGACTATGATACAGAAGGGCTGATTCTTCTCACAAATGATGGCGATTTTACATATCGTATTACGCATCCAAAGAATAATGTTGGTAAAACATATATTGCAACATTAAAGGGCGGGATTACGATAAAACACCTTGCCGCACTAAGACGCGGTATCAAGGTAGAGGATTACAAGACATCACCTGCTGATGTTGATTTGCTTGATAGTGTGCCTGGTCAAAGCAGAGTAAAAATTACAATTCATGAGGGCAAAAACAGACAAGTGAGAAAAATGTTTGAGTCGCTTGGTTATACTGTTTCGGCGTTAAAGAGAATTGCGATAGGTAATGTAGAGCTTGGCAATTTGGCCGAGGGCAGATGGCGTCATCTTACAAACTATGAGGTATCATATTTGATGGGCAAAAAATAATACAAATAATGAAGTGTTGGGGGATAAATATGTTAGAGTTTAAGGTTGTACTTGAAAAAGGGAATGCGCAAGAATATTTGAACGAACACAAAATCGATACAGATATATCAAAAATGATGGTTATGAATGTAGTTGAGGGAGAAAAAATTGTCGGCGTAGGAGCACTTAGTATGGATATTACGGGCGCTGTGCTTGAAGAAATTTGTGCCGATAATCAACAGATAGAATATGGTCTTGGAAAAGCTATGCTAAATGCGCTTGACCTTGGTGGAATCAAAAATATTTATATCAAAAACGACGCATTAAAGGATATAGCGGCAAAGCTTTTGTTTAAAGAAAATGATAAAGGAGAGCTTTTCCTTTGCCTTGAAGGATACTTTGAAGGCGGCTGTTAAAACAGAGAAAAATATTTATTTTTTTTTGTTATTTCTACTTGTAATTATGTGTTTTTTGGTTTATAATGTATAATTAGGAGATAATTGAAATTTGTTTTGGAAAATTTTCTGCTTTTTACTATAAAAATACAAAGTTGAGGTGATATGTGTGACGAATTTTTCTAACGGTTCATTAGTTGCTTTGCAGGGCATATTGATTGTTTTTACTGTACTTGTAGTGCTGATGCTTGTTTTGCAAGTTATGAAATTGTTTGCAAAAAAAGATACAGATGCAGAAGCTAAAAACGAAACTGTCACTGCATCTGAAAATAATATTATAGTTAGTGAACAAACAGACGATGATGAAATAATTGCAGTTATTTCGGCGGCTGTTGCGGCCATGAGTGGCGATGATGTAACAAAAAGGCTTCGCGTTATGTCAATAAAAAGACAAGGAAGCGCAGCGCCTCTTTGGAGCGCTACAAAAAAATAAGATTTAATAAAATTGTTTTTAAATTAGGAGGATGTTAAAATGAAAAAGTTTGTAATAAAAGTAAATGGCAATGTTTATGATGTAGAAGTTGAAGAAACTGCAGGTTTTGTGAATACACCTATAAGTGCACCTGCACAGACACCGGCACCTGCACCTGCACCGGCTGTAGCACCAGCATCGGCACCGGCCGGCGCAACGGTAGTTTCTGCCCCAATGCCGGGAACAATTCTTGATATAAAGGTTTCTGCAGGTCAAAGCGTAAAGGCAGGCGATGTACTTTGTGTTCTTGAAGCTATGAAAATGGAAAACGAAATTGTAGCACCGGCTGCAGGTGTTGTAGCAGCAATAAATACAAGCAAAGGCGCAAGTGTAAACACAGGAGATGCCCTTGTTTCAATTAACTAATTGTTTAAATGATATACAGAAATGGAGTGACTGCTTGTGCAAAGTTTTTTAGATGGTTTTTCAAAATTTGCAAATAGTACGGGTATAGCACTGCTTTTTAATTCGGGCACAGATTGGTGGAAAACACTTATAATGATAGCTGTTGCATGTGTTTTGCTATATCTTGCGATTGTTAAAAAGTTTGAGCCGCTTTTGCTTGCGCCGATTGCTTTCGGTATGCTTTTGGCAAATTTGCCGCAAACGGCATCAATTATGCATCCTGAATGGTTTTCAAACCCGCAATATTTTATAAATGGACATATAGATTATGGCAAAGTGCTCAATGAGGGCGGTTTGCTTGATTTGTTGTATCTTGGTGTAAAACTTGGAATATATCCGCCACTGATATTCCTTGGCATAGGTGCTATGACTGACTTTGGACCGCTTATTGCAAATCCAAAGAGCATTCTTCTTGGTGCCGCTGCCCAGATTGGCGTATTTTTCACTTTCCTTGGTGCGTTGTTTATAGGCGACATGGGATGGGCAAACTTTGGATTTAATGAAGCAGGGTCAATTGGCATAATTGGTGGAGCTGATGGACCGACTGCAATATTTGTTACAAAGACACTTGCACCGACTCTTTTGCCTGCGATTGCGATTGCGGCATATTCATACATGGCACTTGTGCCGATTATTCAACCGCCTATTATGAAAGCTCTTACAACAAAAAAAGAGCGCGGTGTTGTAATGGAACAGCTTCGTGAAGTGTCGAAAAAAGAGAAAATTATTTTTCCGATTGTCGTAACAATTGTTGTTGGACTTATAATTCCTGATGCAATACCGCTCGTAGGTATGCTTATGCTTGGCAACTTATTTAAAGAGTGTGGCGTTGTGGACAGAATAAGCAAAACTGCTCAAAATGAGCTTATAAATATCGTTACAATATTCCTTGGCATAACTGTTGGCGGCACTGCTACGGCAAATGCATTCCTCACAACAGAAACACTAATGATTGTTGTACTTGGTTTGGTTGCATTTGCAATAAGTACTGCCGGCGGCGTGCTGTTTGGCAAGCTTATGTATTTGTTTACAGGTGGCAAGGTTAATCCGCTTATTGGCAGTGCAGGCGTATCTGCCGTTCCAATGGCGGCTCGTGTATCACAAAAGGTTGGGCAAGAGGAAAATCCTTCAAACTTTCTTCTTATGCATGCTATGGGACCAAATGTTGCAGGCGTAATAGGCAGTGCTGTAGCAGCGGGCGTATTCCTTTCGATGTTCGCAAAATAAGATTAGAAAATGATATTAAATGAGGTGAATAGTATGGCGGCAAATAAACCGGTAAAAATCACAGAAACAGTACTAAGAGATGCCCACCAGTCGCTTATTGCAACGCGTATGACGACTGATGATATACTTCCTATTGTCGAAAAACTTGATAAAGTAGGTTATAACTCGCTTGAGGCATGGGGCGGCGCAACATTTGATGCGTGCTTGCGTTTTCTCAATGAGGACCCGTGGGAAAGACTTAGAAAGATAAAAGATAAGGCAAAAAACACGCCTTTGCAGATGCTTTTCAGAGGACAAAACATCCTTGGTTATAAGCATTATGCAGATGATGTTGTTGATTATTTTGTAAAAAAATCCGTAGATAATGGTATCGATATAATTCGTATATTTGATGCTTTAAATGATGTGCGAAACCTTGAAGCTGCGATAAAAGCAGCAAATTCAGCAAAAGCACATGTACAGGCTACGCTTTGTTATACAATAAGTCCTGTGCATAATAACGAGTCGTTCGCAAAGCTTGCAAAGCAACTTGAGCAAATGGGTGCTGATTCGATTTGTATAAAGGATATGGCAGGCTTGTTGCTTCCTTATACGGCGTACGACCTTGTAAAGTCGATTAAAGAAATGGTAAAGATTCCTGTCCAGCTTCATACTCACTATACGAGTGGTGTTGCATCGATGACATACATGAAGGCTATTGAGGCAGGTGTTGATATTATTGACTGTGCTATGTCGCCTTTGTCGATGGGCACATCCCAGCCTGCAACAGAGTCGATGGTTGCTGCTCTTCAAGGCACAGAGCATGATACGGGTTATGATTTGCAACTTTTGACTGAGATTGCAGACTATTTCAGACCGCTTCGTGAGCAATACCTTGAAAGTGGACTTATGAGCACAAAAGTTATGGGCGTAGATGTAAATACACTTTTGTATCAGGTTCCGGGTGGAATGCTTTCAAACCTTGTATCCCAGCTCAAACAACAAGGCAAGGAAGACAAACTTATGGATGTATTAAAAGAGGTTCCGCGTGTGCGTGAAGACCTTGGTTTTCCACCACTTGTTACACCATCAAGCCAAATTGTTGGTACACAGGCTGTGCTTAATGTATTGACTGGCGAGAGATATAAGATGATTTCAAACGAAACAAAGGGCATTGTTCGTGGCGAATATGGCCAGACGCCTGTGCCGATTTCGGATGAAATTGTTAAGAAAATTATTGGCGATGAGCAAAGAATTACATGTCGTCCGGCAGACAATATTGAGCCCGAACTTGACAAGCTAAGAGACGAAATCAAAGAGTATATTGAGCAGGACGAGGATGTATTGTCTTATGCACTTTTTGGACCTGTTGCAAAGAAGTTCTTTGAGTGGCGTCGTGCCCAAAAAAACAACCTTGATATTGAGTATATTGATATGGATTCAGCGTCATATCCCGTTTGATAAAGCTTATAAGCTTGTAAATAGAATAATAAGACCTCTGCGTGCATAGTCTTTTATAAGAAAGCTATGTATGGGGAGGTTTTTTTATTGTTAAGACGAATTTTTGCTTTGCTATTAGTCTGTTTGATATCATTTGGCACAATGTGTGCATATGCCGAAGAAAGCGCACCGACGCTTGACCTTTCGGCAAAGTCTGCTATACTTATTGAACAAACGAGCGGAAAGGTACTATTTGAAAAAAACGCTGATGAACAACTGCCTCTTGCGAGCGTGACAAAGATTATGACGATGCTTTTGACTATGGAGGCACTTGATAGCGGAAAAATTATGCTTGACGATATGGTTGTAGCAAGCGAACGCGCAAAAAGCATGGGTGGCTCGACAATATTTCTCGACACAGGCGAAGAAATGAGTGTGCATGATTTGTTAAAAGGAATCGCAGTTGCAAGCGGTAATGATGCATGCGTAGCTATGGCGGAGCACATAGCAGGCAGTGAGGAAGGCTTTGTTATGATGATGAATAACAGAGCACAAGAGCTTGGGATGATAAACACGCATTTTGTAAACACAAATGGGCTGGATGCTGATGGACATTATTCGTCAGCACGCGATATTTCAATTATGTCGCGCGAGCTTTTAAAGCATCCAAAAATTTTTGACTACACAACAATATGGATGGACAGTCTTCGTGACGGAAAATTTCAGCTTGCAAATACAAACAAGCTTATACGCTTTTATAAGGGGGCAAACGGCTTAAAAACAGGCTCTACAGATAAGGCTCTTTCGTGTCTTTCGGCGAGTGCGCTCCGTGATAATATGCAGCTTATATGTGTTGTTATGGCAGCACCGACATCGCAAAATCGCTTTGCTGATGCATCGAAAATGCTTGATTTTGGCTTTGCGAATTATGCAGTGAAAAGAATTATATCAAAGGATGAAAAAATTGGTGATGTTGCCGTTTTAAAAGGTGTGCAAAATAGTGTAGGCGCGGTTGCAAAGAATGATTATGATGCCCTTATTTCAAAAGGAGCAGATAAAAACATAGAGCGCGTGACAATGTTTGATGAAAATATCAGCGCTCCTGTAAAAATGGGCGACAAATTAGGCGAAATAAGCTTAATCGACTCTGATGGCGAACAAATTTCGACCGTAGAGATTGTTGCTGAAAATGATGTTGAAATGCTTAATTATGGAATGATTTTTACGAGAATTTTAACAAAATGGTTATCAAGTGTGATTTGAAGTAAAACATAAAAGGTGCCAAGCAGGCACCTTTTATGTTTTGGTTGACATATTGGCATAAAATGTGATAAAATATATACAATTTCTTATAAACATCTGTTTTTAGGGGGACTTAAATTGTTTATATCTGAATGTCTTGATATAAATTCGAACAATCATCTTCAAATAGGTGGTGTTGATACAGTAGAGCTTGTTGAGCAATATAAAACACCGCTTTATGTAATGGATGAGGATTTGATACGCAAAAATTGCAGAATATATAAAGATGCCGTTGATAAATATTATGATGGAAACGGCCTTGTTTTATATGCATCAAAAGCCTTTTCGTGCAAATATATATATAAGCTTTTAGATGAGGAAGGTTTTGGCATAGATGTTGTATCGGGAGGCGAACTTTATACAGCGTTAAAGTCGGGTTTTCCCATGGAGCGTGTATATTTCCATGGAAATAACAAGACAAATGATGAGCTTGAGCTTGCTATAAAAAATGGCGTTGGCAGAATTGTTATTGATAATGTGTTTGAACTTGAACGAGTTGACAAAATTTGTGCAAAATATAATACAATTACAAAAATTTTATTTCGTATAAAGCCCGGCATAGATGCACATACGCATGATTTTATTCAAACGGGCCAAATTGATTCAAAATTTGGTGTAGCGCTTGAAACGGGCGAGGCTATGGATATTATTGCAAAAGCATCACAGCTTAAAAATGTTGAGGTTGTAGGTGTACATTGTCATATAGGCTCACAAATTTTTGAGCTTGAACCGTTTGTGCTTGCGGCAAAGGTTATGACAAACTTTATTGCAGATATAAAGGACAAGCTTGGCATAACTGTCAGTGAGTTAAATCTTGGTGGCGGTTTTGGTATAAAGTATGTCGATTCTGACGATCCGATTAAGTATGATGAGTATATAAAATCTGTATCAGAAACAGTAAAAAATGAAACTACGGCACGCGGTGTTGCTATGCCAAAAATCATTATGGAGCCTGGGCGCTCACTTGTTGGTTCTGCAGGCATCACTCTTTACACTATTGGTGCAGTAAAGGAAATACCAAATGTGCGCACATATGTATCGGTTGATGGTGGCATGTGTGATAATCCGCGATATATATTGTATCAATCTGAGTACAGTATGCTTTTGGCAAACAGAGCAAATGAGGACGCAAACACAGCCGTTACAGTTGCGGGCAAATGTTGTGAGTCGGGCGATTTGCTTGGTAAAGATATAATGCTTCCAAAGGTTAATGCGGGAGATGTTTTAGCGGTGCTTGCTACGGGTGCATATAACTATTCTATGTCAAGTAACTATAACAGGATTCCGCGTCCGCCTGTCGTTATGGTAAGCAACGGCAAATCAAAGATAGTTGTGCGTCGCGAAACATATGACGATATTTTAAAAAACGATATTTGAGTAATAATACAATTTATAATTCGGCTTTGCTGTTTTGCGGAGCCGAATTGTTATAATTAAGAAACAAAGGGGGAGTAATGTTTGAAAATCGGCAGCTTTGAAATCGAAAACAATGTTTTTCTTGCGCCGATGGCAGGCGTTACCGATAGTGCGTTCAGACGCATATGCAAACGTTTTGGGGCAGGACTTGTGTATACAGAAATGATAAGTGCAAAAGCGCTGCATTATCATGATAAAAAGACTGAAAAAATGCTTGCTGTTCACGAAGAAGAAAAACCGTTTGCAGTCCAGATTTTTGGCAGCGAGCCGGATATAATGGCAGGTATTGCGAGCGATGCATTAAAAACGGGTGCAGCTATTCTTGATATAAATATGGGATGCCCTGCACCGAAAATTGTAAATAATGGCGATGGCTCGTCGCTTATGCGTGAGCCTGATAAAATATATAAAATTGTATCGGCTCTAAAGCGTGTAAGCAGTGTGCCCGTAACCGTAAAAATCCGCAAGGGTTTTGATGATGAGCATATAAATGCAGTTGAGGTTGCACTTGCTATCCAAGAAGGTGGTGCGGACGCAATTACGGTTCACGGCAGAACGCGCACACAATATTATAGCGGCAAAGCAGATTATGATATAATCCGCGAGGTAAAAAATGCTCTTAAAATTCCCGTCATAGGAAACGGCGATGTTTTTTGTGCAGATGACGCAGTAAAAATGTTTGAAGTTACGGGATGTGACGCAGTTATGATTGGACGCGGCGCCCAAGGCAACCCCTTTATTTTCAAACAAATAAACGAATATATCAAAACCGGAAAAATCACATATATACCAACGCTTGAAGAAAAAATAGAAACAATGCTGTGCCAGCTTGATATGATGATTGAAGCAAAAGGAGAGCATATTGCAGTTTGCGAGGCGCGCAAGCATGCTGCGTGGTATTTAAAGGGTGAAAAGAACTCTGCGTCGGTACGCGGAGCAGTAAATACAGCAAATTCTGCATTAGAGTTAAAAAATATATTGCAAAATTTGTTATAATATGATAACATAGTAAAAAGCACTAATTTTAAAACATAAAGAGGGGAGCTGCAAAATGAACATTGTAGAAGGATTAACTTTTGATGATGTACTACTTATACCGCAAAAATCGGAGGTAATACCACGCGACATTGAGCTTTCGACGAATCTTACACAGAAGATTAAATTAAACATTCCGCTCGTTAGCGCAGCGATGGATACCGTTACAGAGGCGCCACTTGCGATTGCGATTGCTCGTGAAGGTGGCATAGGAATTATCCATAAAAATATGACGATTGAACAGCAAAAAACAGAGGTTGATAAGGTCAAGCGCTCTGAAAACGGTGTAATTGTTGACCCGTTTTTCCTTGCTCCTGAAAACACATTAAAAGATGCTGATGAATTGATGGGTAAGTATAAAATCTCGGGTGTGCCGATTACAGAAAATGGAAAACTTATTGGCATTATTACAAATCGTGACCTTCGGTTTGAAACAGATTTTGACAAGCCGATTTATATGGCTATGACAAAAGAAAACCTTATTACAGCTCCTGAAGGAACAACACTTGCACAAGCACAGGAAATTTTGCGCAAGCATAAGATTGAAAAGCTTCCTATTGTTGATAAAAATGGATATCTAAAGGGACTTATCACAATTAAAGATATTGAGAAAGCTGTTCGTTATCCTTCGTCTGCTCGTGATGAGAATGGCAGGCTTTTAGCAGGTGCGGCTATTGGTGTTACAGCAGATGTGCTTGAGCGTGTTGAGGCGCTTTACAGTGCAAATGTCGATGTTGTTACGCTTGATTCGGCACATGGCCATTCAAAAAATATAATTGATACATTAAAGAAAGTCAAAGAGGCGTTTCCGCATTTGCAGGTTATAGCGGGAAATGTTGCTACTGCTGAAGCTACAGAGGAGCTTATAAAGGCAGGCGCTGACGCCGTAAAAGTTGGTATAGGACCGGGCTCTATATGCACAACAAGAGTTGTTGCAGGTATTGGCGTGCCACAGATTACTGCAATATATGATTCTGCACAAATTGGTAAAAAATATAATATTCCAATTATTGCAGACGGTGGTATAAAATATTCGGGCGACCTTACAAAAGCTATTGCAGCAGGCGCTGATGTTATTATGATAGGCAGTCTTTTTGCCGGTTGTGAGGAAAGTCCGGGCGAGTTTGAACTTTATCAAGGTCGTCGTTTCAAGGTATATCGTGGCATGGGGTCTATTGGTGCGATGAACAACGGAAGCAAGGACAGATATTTCCAACAAGACGCAAAGAAGCTTGTGCCGGAAGGTGTTGAAGGACGAGTTGAATATACGGGTGCACTTTCTGATACAGTATATCAGCTTTTGGGAGGCTTGCGTTCCGGTATGGGATATTGTGGAACAAGAACGATTCCGGAGCTTAAGAAGAACGGCAAGTTTATAAGAATTACAGGTGCAGGACTTAAAGAAAGCCATCCACACGATATACAAATCACGAAAGAAGCACCAAACTATACATCAAGATAATATAAAAAAACAAATACCGACATTTTCAAACAAATGTCGGTATTTGTTTTTTTATATAAAGATAAAGAAATTTTAATAAATGCTTTTCAATTTTTTATATTTGTGTTATAATATTATGGGTGATTTTTATGAACAACTTTAATGTAGTGTCAAATTATCAGCCGTGCGGTGACCAGCCGGAAGCAATAGATGCACTTGTGCGCGGTATAAAAAACGAATATAAAGGGCAAACACTCTTGGGCGTAACGGGCTCGGGCAAAACCTTTACAATTGCAAATACAATTGCAAAGGTTAACAAGCCGACACTTGTTTTGGCGCACAATAAAACACTTGCAGCACAGCTTTGCAGTGAGTTTAAAGAGTTTTTTCCAAACAGTGCAGTAGAGTTTTTTGTGTCTTATTATGATTATTATCAGCCGGAGGCGTATATCCCTTATACTGACACATATATAGAAAAGGATTCGTCAGTAAATGACGAAATTGACAAGCTTCGACACAGTGCAACAGCATCGCTTTTTGAACGCAAGGATGTTATAATTGTTTCAAGTGTATCGTGCATTTATGGTCTTGGTGACCCGATTGATTATAATAGCCTTACAGTATCGTTGCGCGTTGGTATGAAAAAGGACCGAGATGAAGTGTTGAGGCGTTTGGTAGAAATTCAATATGAAAGAAATGATATAGATTTTTCAAGAAACAAGTTTCGTGTTCGTGGCGATGTTGTAGAGGTTTTTCCGTCGAATCAAAACGAAAACGCGCTTCGGATAGAGTTTTTTGACGATGAAATTGATAGAATTTCAGAGATAAATGTTGTTACAGGAGAGATAATTGGCATGCGTGAGCATTGTGTCATTTTTCCTGCGTCGCATTATGTTACATCGCGTGAAAAAATGGAGGCTGCTATCTCGTCGATAGAGGCCGAGCTTGAAGAAAGAATTGCATACTTCGAAAGTCAAAACAAGCTTGTCGAAGCACAACGCATAGAGCAACGCACAAGATATGATATTGAAATGATGCGTGAGGTTGGCTTTTGTTCGGGAATAGAAAACTATTCGCGCCATATAAGCGGACGCGCTCCGGGTAGCTCGCCATTTACTCTCATGGATTATTTTGGCGACGATTTTTTGCTTGTCATTGATGAGTCGCATGTAACAATTCCACAGGTGCGTGCAATGTATGCGGGCGACCGCTCGCGCAAGGAGGCTCTTGTTGAATATGGTTTCAGATTGCCATCGGCATTTGATAACAGACCACTCTGTTTTGATGAATTTGAAGAACGCATAAATCAGGTGGTTTTCGTATCGGCGACACCTGCACAATATGAAAAAGAGCATTCTGCTCAAGTGGTGGAGCAAGTAATAAGACCAACGGGCTTGTTAGACCCACAAATCGAAGTAAGACCTGTAAAGCATCAGGTGGATGATTTGGTAAAAGAAATAAATTTGCGCGCTGAAAAGGGCGAAAGAGTGCTTGTGACAACGCTTACAAAGCGTATGGCAGAGGACCTTACCGATTATCTTGAAGAGCTTGATATAAAGGTTCGATATATGCATTCGGATATTCACACAATAGAAAGAATGGAAATCATACGCGATTTACGCGAGGGCGTTTTCGATGTGCTTGTCGGCATAAATCTTTTGCGCGAGGGACTTGATTTGCCGGAGGTATCGCTTGTAGCTATTCTTGATGCAGACAAAGAAGGCTTTCTTCGAAACGAAACATCACTTATACAAACGATAGGACGAGCAGCTCGAAACGCGGAAGGCAAAGTTATAATGTACGCAGAACGCGTCACAGATTCTATGCAACGCGCCATTAACGAAACAAATCGCAGACGCGAAATTCAAAAGCGCTACAATGAGGAGCATAATATAGTTCCAACAACGATTAAAAAATCAATCAGAGATGTTATCGAAGCAACAAAACCGGTTGATGCCAAAGCGCAAAAAGACAATATCAAGATACAAAGGGGTACAATAGACGGTGAGCTTATGATTATAAAGCTTACTGATGAAATGAATAAAGCGGCGAGAGAACTTGATTTTGAGCGTGCGGCGATGCTTCGCGATAAGATTAAAGAGCTTCGTGACTAAAACAGGGGTGAGGATAATGATTACAAAGGATAATTCAAAAAAAGCAATAGAATTTATAACAGATAAAATAAATCCGGTATTTATATATTTTGCTGACCATATGATTAGTGAAAACATTTTTGATGTGGCATACTATTCAGAAGAACTGCTTGATGAATATACGGTATGCTTATATGAAAATGCTCTCACAGAAATTTTGGGTGTGCCTGTTGAACTTAACAATTTGAACGAATGTGACACAGAATTTGCAGGAGAGATTTTGCAGGATGGAGAAAATGTTTATTGCAGAAGCGAGCTTGAAAGAAGTCGCTATCTTGCACGCATATCACACGAGTTTGATGCAATAAGAATGAATCGTGCGATGCTTATAAACAGGATACAAGAGTGCGACAGCATATATGAGCAGTAAGGCAGTAAGGTTAAAAAACACGAAAGGCAAACGGTAGATATAATGGCAAAAGATAGTATTTTTATTAAAGGAGCAAGACAACATAATCTTAAAAATATTGATGTTACAATTCCGCGCGATAAGCTTGTTGTTTTTACGGGTCTAAGTGGTTCGGGAAAGTCGTCGCATGCTTTTGACACTATTTATGCAGAAGGGCAGCGCCGATATGTAGAGTCGCTTTCGGCGTATGCGCGTCAATTTCTTGGCCAAATGGACAAGCCGGATGTAGATTATATCGAGGGGCTTTCGCCTGCGATAAGTATTGACCAGAAAACAACGAGCAAAAATCCGCGTTCAACCGTTGGAACGGTTACAGAGGTATATGACTATATAAGACTTTTGTATGCACGCATTGGCATACCGCATTGTCATGTGTGCGGCAAGCCTATTGCACGCCAAAGTATTGACCAAATTATTGATAAAGTTATGACTCTTCCACAAGGAAGCAAAATACACATCCTTGCACCTATAGTTCGCGCAAGAAAGGGCGAACATGGCAAGGTATTTTCCAACGCAAAAAAATCAGGCTATGTTCGCATACGAGTTGATGGAATCGTATACGACTTGTCAGAGGTGCCGGCTCTTGAAAAAAATAAAAAGCACAGTATAGAAATCGTTATTGACAGAATTGTCATACGCGATGATATCACACAAAGACTTACTGATTCTATTGAAACTGCGTTAAAACTTGGGGAAGGACTTGTTATTATTGATGTTCGAGATGGCGAAGAGATGATTTTTTCGCAAAATTTTGCGTGCGAAGAGTGCGGAGTTTCTGTAGAGGAGCTCACGCCGCGCATGTTTTCGTTCAACTCGCCGTTTGGCGCTTGTGAAGAATGTAGCGGTCTTGGTTTTTTGATGAAAATTGATCCGGAGCTTGTTGTAAAAGATGAAAATTTGAGTATAAGAGAGGGTGCAATTGCGGTAAGTGGCTGGAGGGCACCTGATATAGAAGAGAGTATGGCGGCGGCATATTATCAGGGACTTGCAAAACATTATGGCTTCAGCCTTGATGTACCTTATAAATCGTTGCCGAATAAAATAAAGGATATTTTGCTTTATGGTACAAAGGGCGAAAAGTTTAAGGTCGAATTTTTAAAAGCT
The DNA here is from genome assembly GCA_045626925.1 of Candidatus Aphodoplasma sp. Classification (GTDB taxonomy): domain Bacteria; phylum Bacillota; class Clostridia; order UBA1381; family UMGS1253; genus Aphodoplasma. The sequence goes on from JAZUQZ010000001.1 coordinate 55,145, forward strand.
CGTGGCCAAAGCGTTTATATGCTCGATTTTGAAGGCATTGTAAACAATCTTCAACGTCGTTACAAGGAAACAACATCTGATTGGATGCGTGCGGAGCTTGAAGGATATATGAGCAATTGCGATTGTCCATCATGTAATGGAAAAAGATTAAAACCAAGTGTGCTTGCGGTTACAGTAAATGGCAAAAATATAAACGAAGCGACAAATCTTTCGATTTCACAAGCGATTGAGTTTTTTGGCACATTAAAGCTTAGTGAAAAAGAAAAAATAATTGCTGACCAAATTTTAAAGGAAATACTTGAAAGATTACATTTTTTACAAAATGTTGGACTTGGGTATCTTACATTATCTCGAAGTGCAGGAACGCTTTCAGGCGGAGAAGCACAACGCATACGCCTTGCTACACAAATTGGTTCAAGCCTTATGGGCGTTTTATATATTTTAGATGAGCCGAGCATCGGCCTTCATCAACGCGATAACGAAAAGCTTATCGCAACACTAAAAACCTTGCGCGACCTTGGAAATACGCTTATTGTTGTTGAACATGATGAAGATACAATGTATGCAGCGGATTGTGTTATTGATATTGGCCCCGGCGCAGGCATACATGGCGGACATCTTGTTGCAAAGGGAACAGCTGAAGAAATAAAAAAAGTTAAGGGTTCAATTACGGGCGATTATCTTAGTGGAAGAAAATTTATACCAGTTCCAAAAGAAAGACGGAGTTGTGGCGGAAAATATTTGACTATAAAGGGAGCATCACAAAACAACTTAAAAAATATTGATGTAAAAATTCCACTCGGCGTATTTTCTTGTGTTACAGGCGTATCGGGCTCGGGAAAATCATCACTTGTCAATGAAATAGTTTATAAATATCTTGCGCGTGAGCTTAATCGTGCAAAAACAAAACATGGAGCGGTAAAAAAAATAACCGGTATGGAAAATCTTGATAAGGTTATAAATATTGACCAGTCGCCAATTGGGCGTACACCGCGCTCGAACCCTGCAACATACACAGGGTTGTTTTCTGATATACGCGAGCTTTTTGCAAGCACAGTCGAAGCAAAGGTGCGCGGCTATAATGCGGGGCGTTTCAGTTTTAATGTAAAAGGCGGCAGATGTGAAGCGTGTATGGGCGATGGAATTATTCAGATAGAAATGCATTTTTTGCCGGATGTTTATGTTCCATGCGAGGTGTGTAAAGGCAAGCGCTATTCGCGTGAAACGCTTGAAGTAAAATATAAAGGGAAAAACATCAGCGAAGTGCTTGATATGACGATTGAGGAAGCGCTTGAATTTTTTGAAAATGTTCCAAAGCTTAGAAGAAAAATACAAACACTTTATGATGTTGGACTTGGATATGTAAAACTTGGACAACCATCCACCACATTATCAGGCGGTGAGGCGCAAAGGGTAAAGCTTGCGACCGAGCTTAGCAAGCGCAGTACAGGCAAAACAATTTATATACTTGACGAACCAACAACAGGGCTTCATATTGCAGATGTGCATAAATTATTAGATGTTTTACAGAGGCTTGTTGAAACAGGAAATACTGTGCTTGTCATAGAGCATAATCTTGATGTTATAAAAACTGCTGATTATGTTATAGACCTTGGACCTGATGGCGGGGATTGCGGTGGAGAAATTGTATGCACAGGAACGCCCGAAGAGGTTTCTCGCAACAAAAATTCATTTACAGGCCAATATCTTAAAAAGGTTTTTGATAAAAACAAAAAATAATGTATGAGCAACAAAATTGCATAAAAAATTTACATCTTTTTGTGCGATTTTGCTTTACATAATAGCGCAAAAGATGTAAAATAAATATATTGTACAATGAAAAATAAGACATTATATAAATTTGGGGAGGATTTTACAAAATGAGTAAAATTGTAAGACGCGTTTTTGTTGAAAAAAAGAGAGAATTTGCTGTTGAAGCACACGGTATGCTTTCGGATTTGCGTCAGAATTTGTCGCTTGATAGCTTGAAAGCTGTTCGTATTATAAATCGTTATGATGTTACCGGAATAAGCGACGAAGAATATGCAAAGGCTCGTGATTTGATTTTTTCAGAGCCACCGGTCGATAATTGTTATGATGAGAAGATTGAGTTTGAGCCGGAAGCTCGTGTGTTTGCGATAGAGTATCTTCCCGGTCAATATGACCAGCGTGCAGATTCGACAGAGGAATGCATATCAATACTTACACAAAAGGCTCGCCCGACTGTTAAAACAGCAAAACTTATCGTTTTAGAGGGTGACATAAGCGACAAGGATTTTATGCGTATTAAAAAATATATCATAAATCCTGTTGAAATGCGCGAAGCATCACTTGAAAAGCCTGACACACTAGATATGGAAATTACTTATCCAAGCGATGTTGCAGTCGTTGAGGGTTTTGTTTCTTTGGGCGATGCAGAGCTTGAAAAATTAGTGAGCGACATGGGCTTTGCTATGGATAAAGACGATTTGCAGTTCTGCCGTGATTATTTTAAAAACGAGGAAAAACGCGATCCAACACTTACAGAACTTCGTATGATTGATACATATTGGTCAGACCACTGCAGACATACTACCTTTGGGACAAAGATAAAAAGCGTAAAAATTCCTGACGGGGCATATAGCTCGCCGATTAAGCAAGCATATAACGATTATATAAACACAAAAAACGAGCTTTATCCGGATGGGCGCGATACAACGCTTATGGACATAGCTCTTATGGCTATGAAAAAGCTTAAAAAAGATGGCGTACTTACAAAGCTTGATGAATCAGAGGAAATAAATGCATGCAGTATAAATGTTGATGTTGACATTGATGGTAAAAACGAAAAATGGCTTGTTATGTTTAAAAATGAAACACATAACCATCCAACTGAAATTGAGCCTTTTGGCGGCGCAGCGACATGTCTTGGCGGTGCCATTCGTGACCCGCTTTCAGGCCGCTCATATGTATACCAGGCTATGCGTATAACAGGCGCAGGAGACCCGCGCAAGACAATGGAGCAAACGCTTGATGGCAAGCTTATGCAAAGTAAAATTGTTCGTACTGCAGCTGCCGGATATAGCTCATACGGAAATCAGATTGGACTTGCAACGGGCCAAGTTGCAGAAATATATCACGAGGGCTATGTTGCAAAGCATATGGAGCTTGGTGCAGTTATAGCTGCAGCACCAAAGGAAAATGTTATTCGTGAGCGTCCCGCACCAGGCGATGTTGTGATTTTGCTTGGCGGAAAAACAGGTCGCGATGGTTGCGGTGGCGCTACCGGCTCGTCAAAAGCACATACAGCAGAGTCGCTTGAAACTTGTGGCGCAGAGGTACAAAAAGGCAATCCGCCTGTTGAACGCAAAATCCAGCGTCTTTTCAGAAATGGCGATGTTACACGGCTTATAAAGAGATGTAACGACTTTGGTGCCGGCGGTGTATCTGTTGCAATCGGCGAGCTTGCTGATGGACTTGATATAGACCTTGATAAAGTACCTAAAAAGTATGAAGGACTTGATGGAACAGAGCTTGCAATTTCTGAATCACAAGAGAGAATGGCTGTTGTTGTCGATAAAAACGATGCACAAAAGTTTATAGATTATGCTAAAAGTGAAAATCTTGATGCTATAATTACAGCCGTTGTTACAGACAAAAACAGGCTTACTATGAAATGGCGTGACAAGATTATATGTGACATTTCACGCGATTTTCTTAACACAAATGGCGCATCAAAAACAACGGACATAGAGGTTGTACTTCCGGACAAATCGCAAAATCCGTTTGAAACAAAAGATGTTGATGATGTTTATAAAAAGTGGCTTGATACACTTTCGAGCCTTAATGTATGTTCACAAAAAGGTCTTGTTGAGCGTTTTGATTCCACAATTGGTGCAGGAAGCGTTCTTATGCCTTTTGGCGGCAAGTATCAGCTTTCACCATCAATAGGTATGGTTGCCAAAATTCCCGTATTAAAGGGCAAAACAGATACGGCTACAGCTATGACATATGGCTATGACCCATACCTTTCATCGTGGTCGCCGTTCTATGGTAGCTTATATGCAGTAATTGAGTCGATGTCAAAGGCGGTTGCGCTTGGTGCGCGTCACGAGGATGTATATCTCACATTACAAGAATATTTTGAGCGCCTTGGAAATGAGCCTACTCGTTGGGGAAAGCCGTTTAGCGCTTTGCTTGGTGCATATACTGCTCAAAAAATGCTTAAAGTTGCTGCTATCGGCGGAAAAGACTCTATGAGCGGAAGCTTTATCGATTTGGATGTGCCGCCTACACTTGTTTCTTTTGCGGTTAATACATTAAAGGCGAGCAAAGCAGTTTCATCAGAATTTAAAAAATCGAATAGTAAAGTTGTTGTTGTAAAGGTAAAGAGAAATGACGAGCTTATGCCTGATTTTGACAATTTGTGCAAAAATTATGAGGCAATACACGAGCTTATAGAAAAGGGCGTTGTTCTTTCAAGCAGCGTTGTATGTGGCGGCGGCTTGTGTGAAGCAATAAGCAAGATGTGCTTTGGTAATATGATTGGTTTTGCATTTGACAGCAGTATTACTCCAAAGGATATATTTGCAAAAGAATATGGAGCAATTGTGCTTGAAGTATCTGATATATCAGCTCTTGATGGACTTGATTATACATTAGTTGGTACAACGAGTGACAAAAAATCAATCTCAGCATGTGATGTTACAATAAAGCTTTGTGATGCGCTTTCTTCTTGGACAGATACACTTGAAAAAGTATATCCGACAAAAGCTGAACCGGCAAAAGAATGCAAGACTTACTCTTTTGAAAACAAGACGATAATCACTTCAACGGAAAAATTTGCATGTCCGCGCGTATTTATACCTGTTTTTCCTGGCACAAACTGTGAATACGATACTGCTCGTGCATTCGAAGCGGCAGGCGCATGTGTAACGGTGCTTCCGTTTATAAATCTTACACCATCAGACACCACGCAAACGCTTGAAAAAATGGCTCAGCTTATTGGCAAATCGCAGATGGTAGTTCTTCCGGGTGGTTTTTCTGGCGGAGATGAGCCTGATGGAAGCGGAAAATATATTGCAACGGCTTTCCGTAATCCAAAGGTAAGCGAGGCGGTTAATAATATGCTTGCAAACCGTGATGGGCTTATGCTTGGTATTTGTAACGGCTTTCAGGCACTTATCAAGCTTGGACTTGTTACATATGGACAGATTGTAGACCTTAAGGAAGACGCGCCTACGCTTACATTTAACAATATAGGACGCCATGTATCTACAATAGTTACAACACGCATTGCATCAAATCGTTCGCCATGGCTTTATTCAACAAATGTTGGCGATTTACATAGTGTTGCGATGTCGCACGGCGAAGGCAGATTTTATGCAAATGAAAAATGGCTCGCAAAGCTTGTTGAAAATGGTCAGATTGCAACACAATATGTTGACCTTGATGGCAAGGCGAGCGCTGATATACCATACAATCCAAACGGCTCTGTTGCAGCTATTGAAGGTATAATGAGCCCTGATGGTCGTATACTCGGCAAAATGGGACACAGTGAGCGTTATGGCGATAATATATTCACAAATATCATCGGCAATAAGGACCAAAAGATATTTGAGTCAGGAGTTAAATACTTTAAATAATTAAAAGGGTTGGTAAAAAAGTATGGGACTGTTTAAAATTGATTATAATAAGCCGGGCAAAGGTGTGGAAAAGGAAGACCTGCAAAAACATCGCTTTTTCATATTTTTTGATGTTTTTTTCAGAAAATTCATGAAATTTGTGCACCTGAATTCGTTATATTTTATATTCTCGCTTCCGTATCTGATTTTGCTGTATGCTTTTTCACCGCTTAATGCAACGGTTATTTCAACGGTTGAAGTAAACGGCATAAATACCTTTGTAAATACACTTGCGGGTGAAGATTTTGAAGCACTTGATATGGTTTTAAGATTAATTTTTACACTTGGTGTAGCAATATTTTGGGGGACGGGGCCTGCATCTGCAGGCAACTCCTATATAATGCGAAATTTTGCACGCGAGGAACACGCATGGGTAATGAGTGATTTTTGGGACAACATAAAGCAAAATTTTAAGCAGAGTATGATTGTGCTTGTGACGGATATAGTTGTATTATATTTCAGCTTGTCTGCATTCAATTTTTACTCGTCCCAATATACTCAAACGCAAAATCAAATGTTTTTGATTTTTCAGGGGATACTTGCTTTTGTACTAATAATTTATACCTTTATGCATCATTACTCATATCAGCTTATGGTGAGCTTTAAAGCGAGTATGAAGGATATATATAAAACCTCATTGATTTTAGCGATTGCAAAATTTCCGCAAAATATATTTTTTACAGCAATTTCGTTAGCTATATTAGTTGGCTTGTTTTTGTTCATTAGCGTATTTGCTGTTTTGGCATTTTTGTTTATATTTATAAGTCTTTGCAAGTTTATTATAGAATTTTATACATCAGAAGTAATACGCAATTCTGTGGACCCAGAATAACTTACAAAAAAAGCTTATAACGGAGAAAATGATGAACAGAGAAAAAGTAAAGATTTCTGATGCACAAATATCTGAGCAGAAGGAATATATAAGAAAAATATATAGTTACAATTCAAAAAAATCTGCAAAGCCGAAAGCATATGTTGTAACATATGGATGCCAGCAAAACGAGAATGATTCGGAACGCATTCGCGGCATGCTTTCTGATGCGGGGTATGATTTTTGTGATAATGCAAAAGACGCAGACATAATAATCTACAATACTTGTGCGGTGCGTGAACATGCAGAGCTTAAAGTGTATGGCAATCTTGGTGCGCTTAAAGCAATAAAACGCAAAAAACCGGAGCTTATTATTGGTGTGTGCGGATGTATGATGCAACAAGAGCATGTCGCAAAGAGAATAAAAGAAAAATATACTCATGTAGACATTGTGTTTGGAACACATACACTATACACCTTGCCACAGTTAATGTGGCAGGTTATAAAAACGCATACAAGAAGTATAAGCGTTGTTGACTCCGATGGATATATCGCAGAAAATATGCCCATAAAGCGCGATGGCGATGTTTTAGCATATGTGTCAATAATGTATGGTTGCAACAATTTTTGCTCGTATTGTATCGTGCCATATGTGCGCGGACGAGAGAGAAGCCGAGAAGTAGACGATATATTGCGCGAGATTAGAGAAGTTGCAGACAAAGGATATAAAGAGGTTATGCTCCTTGGCCAAAATGTAAACTCATATGGCAAGGACCTTGATTGTGGAGTTGATTTTTCTGACCTTCTTTTAAAGGTCTGTGAGATTGATGGTGTTGAGCGCATTCGCTTTATGACATCACATCCAAAGGATTTTAATCAAAAACTTGTTGATACGATGGCGTCGCAAAAGAAAATATGTAACCAACTTCATCTTCCGATTCAAGCAGGAAGTGATGATGTGCTTGAAAAAATGAATCGAAAGTATACGAGCGATGATTATTTAAAAAAGGTGCGCGCGGTGCGTGAGAAAATTCCGGATATTACACTTACAACTGATATAATTGTTGGTTTTCCAACGGAAACAAATGATGATTTTGAAAAAACGATAGAGCTTTTAAAAAAGGTGCGCTACGATTCGATATATTCGTTTATATATTCAAAAAGAACGGGCACCCCTGCGGCAAAGCTTGATATGGCGCTTGATAATGAGCAAATTCATAAAAATTTTGACCGACTGCTTGAGGTGCAAAACGAGATATCACGAGAGATAAACGACTCATATATCGGGCGTGTGTGTGATGTACTTGTTGAGGGTGGCTCAAAGACGGATGAAAATGTCATTTCCGGTCGCACAGAAGGTGGCAAGATTGTAAACATAAAAAGCGACAATCGAGCGCTTGTGGGCAAAATTGTAAAAGTGAAAATTGTGTCTGCAAAGACATGGTTTTTAACAGGTGAATTAGTTTAAATTTTATATTTAGAAATAAATTTTTGGAGGAAAGAACAATGGAAATTTTAGAAATGGCAAGAGAACTTGGACAGAAAATTGCAAACAGTGAGCTTATGGAAAGAGCAAAAAAAGCAGAGGAAACTCAAAACAATGACGAAGCAGCACAAAAGCTTATTGGCGAGTATAACCTAAAACGCATGCAGCTTGCACAACGCGTCCAAAAGGAAAACCCGACCAAAGAAGAAATGGAAGCTATAAGAACAGAGCTTTCTGAAGAATTTGATAAACTTATGCAAAATGAGAGCATTAAGAATTTTATTGATGCAAAAAAAGAACTTGATGCTGTTTTAGAGCAAGTGAATAATATTATTTCGTTTTATGTGAATGGCAAAAGCGAAGGGGGATGTTCCTCCGATTGTAGCAGCTGTGGTGGCTGTCACTAATATAAAAAAATGTCACAAGGGAGGGCGCAAATGTGACTCAAACAACCCCGATGATGAAACAATATCTTCAAGTAAAAGAAAAATATAAGGATTGCATTTTATTTTATCGTCTTGGCGATTTTTATGAAATGTTTAATGATGATGCGCGAATTGCCTCGCGTGAGCTTGAGCTTGTATTGACAGGGCGTGGCGGGAAAAAAGGCGATGAAATTGGCGGCGAGGGTGGACGCGTACCGATGTGTGGCGTTCCTTTTCATAGTGCCGATAGCTATATCCTGCGTCTTGTATCAAAGGGGTATAAGGTTGCAATATGTGAACAGACAGAAGACCCTGCGCTTGCAAAAGATATTGTAAAACGCGAGGTTGTAAAAATAATTACGCCCGGTACGCTTACAGATGAAAAGGCGCTTGATGAAAAGAAAAACAATTTTTTAGCGCTCGTTTATTACAAAAAAGATTGCGATACGGTTCTCGTTTTTGCAGATATATCAACGGGCGAGCTTTTTGCGACGAAAATTTTAGGAGTTGACATTGATGCAGTATCTGATGAAATTGCAAGTTATAATCCGTCAGAGCTGATTTTTAGTGAAGATGCAAGAGTAATTTATGGCGATACTGTAAAAAGCCGCTTTGATGTATATGTAAGCAATGTCGACGAAGAGTTCTTTGATTATGATGTTGCTTACAGCGCAACGATAGATGAGCTTGCGACAAATGATTTGTCACAGACACAAATCCCGGATGATAAGATGATTATATCGGGCATAGGTGCGGTTATAATGTATCTTTCCGATACGCAAAAATCGACGCTCTTTAAGTTATTAAACATAAAATGTTATGAAATAAAACAGTATATGGGTCTTGATTTTAATACAAGACGCAACCTTGAAATTACCCAATCTATGCGCGAAAAAGCAAAAAAAGGCACTCTTTTATGGGTGCTTGACCATACAAAGACATCAATGGGTGGTCGACTTCTTACACAATGGATTGAAAAACCGCTTATAAATGTAAATGAAATAAAAATGCGTCAAGAGGGCGTGCATGAGCTTTTAGAAAATATTATTTTGCGTGAAGATATTTGTGTATGTCTTGATGAAATATACGATATTGCACGCCTTATAAACAGGATATCGCTTGGTAGCGCTACGCCTCGTGATATGATATCGTTGCGCGATTCGCTTGCGATACTTCCACAACTTTCACAAAAGCTTTCGATGCTTGATAGTGATATATTAAAGCGTCAATATGAAAGACTTGACATTTTAGAAGATATTAAAACGCTTTTGGTGGAGTCTATAAGTGACGAACCGCCGGTAAACATTCGCGATGGCGGCGTTATAAAGGATGGCTATAATGAAGAGGTTGATCAGCTTCGCAGTGCACAACGCGAGGGCAAAAACTGGCTTGCTGATATACAGACATATGAGCGTGAGCGTACAGGCATCAAAACCTTAAAGGTCGGATATAATAAGGTTTTTGGTTATTATATTGAGGTTAGTAAAGGTCAAACAAGCCAAGTGCCTGATTATTATGTAAGGCGTCAAACGCTTGTTAATGGTGAAAGATATATTATACCAAAGCTTAAAGAAATTGAAAATATAATAATCGGCGCAGAGGATAGGCTTTCGCGTCTTGAGTCGCATTTATTTGATGAAATCAAGGATAAAATTTGTGCCCAAATTGATAGATTAAAGACCACTGCTGATGTAATTGCAACAGTCGATGCAATTTCGTCGCTTGCACAAGCAGCACAGCAAAACGATTACAATATGCCTACGGTTGATAACTCGAATGTTATTACAATCAAAGATGGCCGTCATCCTGTAGTGGAAAAAATGTTAAAAAATGAGCTTTTTGTACCAAATGATACATATATAAATAATGAGGATGACAGAATGTGTATTATAACGGGACCAAATATGGCAGGCAAATCCACATATATGCGCCAGGTTGCTCTTATAACACTTATGGCACAAATAGGCAGTTTTGTACCTGCACAAAGCGCCACAATAGGTGTTGTGGATAAGATATTTACGCGTGTGGGCGCATCTGATGACCTTGCAACAGGACAGAGCACATTTATGGTAGAGATGAATGAGGTTACAAACATATTAAACAACGCAACAAGTAAAAGTCTTGTTGTGCTTGATGAAATTGGACGCGGCACGAGTACATATGATGGCTTGTCTATTGCGTGGGCAGTTGCAGAGTATATATGTGATAAAAACAAAATCGGTGCAAGAACGCTTTTTTCGACGCACTATCACGAGCTTACAGAACTTGAAAACAGATTAGAAGGTGTAAATAATTATTGTATAGCAGTTAAAAAGCGTGGCGATGATATTACATTTTTGCGCAAAATAATTCGTGGCGGTGCAGACGGAAGCTATGGTATTGAGGTTGCTGCACTTGCAGGTATTCCACAAGAGGTAACCCAACGCGCAAAACAAATTTTTGCTACACTTGAGCAAAATGATGTAAATAAAGCGCCGTATCAGCTCGAGGGAATAGATAACATAAATTATTCAAAAGCAAATCTGCAAAACGGATTTGATAATGAAATTGTAGATGAGCTTAAAAAGATTGATGTTACAACATTTACGCCGATTGAGGCGTTAAACAAGCTTTATGAGCTTGCAAATAAAGCAAAAGAAATATAAGGATATTTATACAAAAGAAAGTTGGTGAGTATATGGGAAAAATCAATGTGTTGGACGCGTCGGTTGCAAATATGATTGCGGCGGGCGAGGTTGTTGAAAGGCCGTCATCAGTTGTAAAAGAACTTGTTGAAAACTCTATTGATGCAGGTGCAAGCGCAATAACTGTTGAAATAAAAAACGGCGGCATATCCTATATACGCGTCACTGACAACGGGCGTGGAATTGAACAAGACGATGTTGGTCTTGCTTTTGTGCGTCACGCTACAAGCAAAATACTTGAAGCAAAGGACCTTGAGATGATAAATACTCTTGGTTTTAGAGGCGAAGCACTTTGTTCAATTGCGGCCGTATCGCATGTTGTGCTTACAAGCAAAACCGCTGATGCACAAACTGCAACACGAGTAATAATCGAGGGTGGCGAAATGGATAATGTGGACGAGGTTGGTGCGCCAAACGGTACAACAATTGAGGTTAAAAAACTGTTTTATAATACGCCGGCACGCATGAAATTTTTAAAGAAAGATACAACCGAGGCAGGATACATAACAGATATTATGCAGCGTTTTGTACTCGCACATCCTGAAATATCTTTTCGTTATATAAATTCCGGCAAACAGGTTTTTCATTCATCAGGCGATGGTGAGCTTATAAATGCAATTTATACGGTATATGGACGAGACTATGCGAATGCTGTAATACCGATTTATTATGGTAACGAAAATTTAAGCGTGTCGGGCTATGTGGGGAAAAGCACAATAGGCCGTCCAAATAGAATATATCAGAGCTTTTATGTAAATAATAGATATATAAAGAGCAAATCAATTACGGTTGCGCTTGATGAAGCGTATAAAAATCAGCTCATGGGTGGCAAATTTCCATTTGCAGTTATAAAACTTACAATAAATCCTTCATTTGTTGATGTAAATGTTCATCCAAATAAAATGGAGGTAAAGTTTTCAGACGAAAAAACGATTTTTGATACAGTGTATTGGGGCGTAAAAAATGCACTGTATGAAAAGAAAATCATACCGGATGTGTCTATTAAAGAAAAAAGAGAAGCGTATAAGAGCAAAGAATTCGCAAAAGAAGAAAAGGAATTTGTGCAAACATTTTTTAACATAGATGTACCTAAAAAAGCGCCGACACAAAGCACGGTTTTGAATACATTTGATTTGCGCATAGAAAATGAAACCGATATAAAACCGGTAGAAAATAATGTGCAGGATAATTTTAAATTAAATGAGCAAAGTGACACAAAATATACCTTATCAAGTGCGACATCAGAACATAAAGAAGAAAAAGCAGCAGAAGAAGTCATAAAAGAAGAGCAAGTGGCAAAAGAGATGCTGCAACATTTTGATAGTCCTGCACAAAATGATGTTAAAGAGACTGAAAACTTGATGATAAGCGAGCAAAAGATGCCCGAAAATTATAAGATTATTGGCGCTGTTTTTGATACTTATATTATTATAGAATATGACGATAAGCTTCTTTTAATAGACCAACACGCCGCGCATGAAAGACTCAAATTTGAGCAGTTAAAGCGCCAAATGAAAAACGAAAGCATACAAATTCAGGCTTTGATGTCGTCTGTTGTTGTAGATTTGTCTGCGATAGAGTTTGCATATGTGTGTGAAAATAAAGAGCGTTTTATTAAGCTTGGGTTTGATATTGAAGAATTTGGCGATAATACAATTATTATAAATGGTGCACCTGCAGATACAGAGTATAACGACGCAAAGGATTTATTTATAGAGCTTTTGGCCCAGATGATGTCAGATAAAAAACAGATAATTGCTGCACATGATGAAAGAGCGATGTATACTATCGCTTGCAAAGCAGCCATAAAAGCCAATAAACCATTAAACGAAAGGGAAATGCGTTCACTTGTTGATGAGGTTTTGGCGCTTGATGCGATAAATACTTGTCCGCACGGCAGACCAATTACGGTTTCGCTTACGCGATATGAGCTTGAAAAACAGTTTAAACGAATAATATAGATATATGCCTACAATCGCGGCAGAACGGAGAAGAAATATGTCTATCTCAAAAACGCCCTTGGTAGTAATTGCGGGTCCGACCGCATCCGGAAAAACATCGCTTTCGATTGAGCTTGCAAAGCGTTTTAACGGCGAAATTATAAGCGCAGACAGTATGCAGATATACAAACATATGGATATTGGCACGGCAAAGCCTACTGCTGATGAAATGAGTGGTATAAGGCATCATATGCTTGATGTGTGCTTGCCTGATGAGGAGTTTAGTGTTTTTTCGTATAGCGAAATGGCAAAAAAACATATAAACGACATTCATTTGTCGGGCAAACTTCCGATCATGGTTGGCGGCACGGGGTTATACATTGACAATGTAGTGCAAAACATTATGCTTGCGAAGACAAAAAGTGATAATTCGTTGCGTGAAAGATTTAATAATGAGGCAAACGAAAAAGGTAATCTACATATGTATAATATGCTTGAAAAACTTGACCCGAAAGCTGCAGAAAACATCCATCCGAACAATATTCGTCGTGTTATACGCGCACTTGAAGTGTATTATGAAACGGGAAATACCTTCACTAATCAAATTGAAAACTCTAAAAAAGAAGAAAGTCCGTATAACAGTATAATATTTATGCCAAACTGGGATAGAGAAACGCTCTATAAGCGAATTGATAAACGCGTAGATATAATGTTTGAAGATGGGCTTTTGAGGGAGTTTTTCTCTCTTGTGGATATGGGCTATACCCATAAACTAAACTCTATGCAAGCGATAGGCTACAAGGAACTTTTTGCTTATTATAGAGGGTTTTGCAGTCTTGATGAGGCTAAAAATGATATAAAAAAACATTCGCGAAACTATGCAAAGCGTCAGCTTACATGGTTTAAGCGAAATAAAGATATAATTTTACTTGATACAAATGAAAATATGGTAAGTGAGGCGATAGAGCACATTTTAGGGGCATTTTATTCATGAGGAGTAAAAACTAAATATGAAATATTTATATAAGTTTGCGGCTATATGCTTCTTTATTTTTCTGATTTTTGTTATCTTTATAAACATAAGAGCCTTATATAGTTGTGAATACACGCCGGATGGCAATATAAATAAACTTATTTTTTTTACTGCTATAGCTACAGTTGCTATTGTGTTCTATGCTTTGTGCATATATATTAAAAAAATAGATTTTAATAAAAAATCATATATACTAACGATATTTGCAATGCTTTTTCTTGGATTTGTTTTAAGATTTATCGCATTGATAAATTTGCCTTGTAAATCTGTCAGTGACTACAAAACGATTTTTGACGCGGCCCAAGCCGCTGCGAATGGCGATTTTACAGGTTTTTCAAACACCAGCTATTTAAAAAGGTTTCCTCATCTTACCGGATATACGGTAATGTTATATTTTATATTTAAAACTTTTGGGGCAAATCTATTTATCATAAAGATTGTAAATATAATGTGTTCTGTTTTATCAATAGTTGTTGCAGCTATGATTGGGAAACAAATGGGTGGGTATAAAGGCGGAGCAGTTTGTGCGTTTTTATATTCAATTTATCCCGCAGATATATTTTATATACCTGTATGTATAACAGAAAATTTTGCAATGCCGTTTTTCATTTTGGCGATATATTTTATAATAAAAGCCTACAAAGCCAGCGACACAAAAACAATAATAATTTATACGCTTGTTTCATCGGTTATATTGTGCATCGGTTGTATATTCAGGGGAGTAACACCGTTTTACATTACGGCTTTTGTTGTTTTTATTGTATTCGCCTTTAAAAACAAACTAAAAATAATATCTGTGATTGCTTTTTTGCTTTCTTTTTTTATAATAAATCAGGCGGTGTCACTCGGGTTATATTATGGTAGAATAACCCAGTACAAATTAAACGAAGCCGGAGAACCAATTGCTATGACACTTTTGGTAGGGTTTAATTTTGAAACAAACGGAATGTATTCCTGGGAAGATAGGAATATATATGTGGAAAATAATGGCGACACAGAGATTGCCTCAAAAATTGCTACGGAGAAACTAAAAGAGAGAATTGGTAACAATAAAGATAAAATTATACACTTATTTATAAATAAATCAAAAACAATATGGGAAAACGGTGCTTTTGGAAGCTTGTATTGGTCTGTGGAGAACAATGGATATAATATGGATACTCCGAGAAATGTTTGGTTATATTTATTAAATACAGTGTATTTTTTGATTTTGTTGTTGGCATCGCTTAAATCGTCAATCCATAACCAGGATAAACCTTATATTCTGTTTGAGATGCTCCCGCTGCTTTTTCATTGCGGTTTGATGTTTATAGAGGTTCAGCCAAGATACACTTTCTGTGTTGCGTATGTGTTCATTTTCTGTGCGATGTTGGGATTTGCAAAAAACAAACTAAAAGGATAATTTATATAGAAAGGTGATAAAATTCTATGAACGAAACGAATATAAATGAAGAGACAAAAAGAGTATCCGATTCGCGTGTAGAACAAATCCAAATTGTAATGCCCGGTCACATAAATGGCTATGGCAGACTCTTTGGTGGCCAGCTTGTTGAATGGATAGATGTTGTTGCCGGCGTTGTTGCACGCAGACACGCAAACAGTGAAGTGACAACTGTTTGTATAGATAATTTATATTTTAAGGCACCTGCATATGCAAACGAAACGGTAATTTTGATTGGAAAGCTTAGTTATGTTGGCAACACATCAATGGAGGTGCGTGTTGATACATTTGTAGAGTCGCTTGTGGGCAGTCGCACGCTTGTAAACACGGCGTATCTTGTTATGGTTGCACTTGATGGAAGAGAAAGACCAATGAATGTTCCACGGCTTGAGCTTGTAAATGATGAAGAAAAAGCTGAATGGGAAGCAGGAAAAAAACGCAGTGAATTAAGATATAAACGCAGACTTGAACAGTTTTAGCACCACAAGGCTAAAAATTTTATGAACAAACCGTTAAATATTAAAAAATTTTCCAATACCATCTTGACAAATGACCAATAAGGTGGTATTTTTATTACAGTGCTTTAGCACTCGATTGGCGCGAGTGCTAACAAACAAAAAGGAGGCTTGGACTTTTTGGATTTAAGTGAAAGAAAAAGGAAAATTCTTGAAGCTATAATCGAAGATTATATTATAAGTGCCGAGCCTATCGGTTCAAGGACTATTTCAAAAAATACAGATATGGGCCTTTCGAGCGCGACAATTAGAAATGAAATGTCTGACCTTGAAGAAATGGGGTATCTTATTTCGCCACATACATCAGCGGGGCGCATCCCGACTGATGCGGGTTATCGCTTTTATGTAAATGAGTTAATGCATCAATATAAAATGGCAAATGAAGATATTTTAAAATTAAGGCGCTTTTTTACAGCGGGGATTTTGCAACTTGATAAGCTTATAAAGCAGGCAGGAAGTATTGTGTCGCAGCTTACAAGCTATACAACAATAGCCGTCACACCGGATCTTAATAAATCATATATTAAAAGGTTTGAACTTGTGCCGATTGATGAACATTCAGCACTTTTGGTGCTTGTTACAAACGAAGGCATTATAAGAAATCAGCTTATAGCAGTTTCGATGGATGAAATACAACTTCGGAATTTGTCGGTCATTTTAAATGAAAAGCTTGCAGGGCTTACGCTTGAAGATATAAATCTTGTAAAAATAAATGAACTTCAACAGGTGTTGGGTAATAATTCATCATTTATTATGCCTATTTTAAATTTTATACACCAGACAATATCTGAGCTTGATGGTTCTGAAATATATATAGAAAACACACAAAACATCTTGAATCATCCAGAGTATTATGATTTATCGAAGGCAAAAGAAATTATTGCTTTTCTTGAGGATAAGCAGAGTGTAAAGCACGCTTTTGACCAGGTGGAGTCCGATGATAAAATAAGTATAATTATAGGTAAAGAAAATAAGCTTGACGAAATGCGTGATACATCAATAGTTACCGCAAAGTATTTTTCGGGTGGGAAAATGCTTGGTAAGATAGGAATTGTGGGGCCTACCCGTATGAATTATGCAAAGGTTGTGGCGTCGCTTGATTATATAACAAAAAATATGGACAATATAATAAACGAATTGTACCAAGAAGAGAAGGGTAGTGAGTAAGGTGGCAAAAAAAGCAAAACCGAGCAATGAGAACATAGATGTTGCTACTGAAATAAAAGAAGAAATAAAAGAAGAAACAGAGGTTAAAGAAGAACAAAGCGAATATGATGTGCTTGAAGCGAAATATAACGAGCTTGATGACAAATATTTGCGTCTTGCAGCAGAATATACAAACTTTCAAAGGCGAACGCGTGAGGAAAAAGAAGCTCTTTACACTAGTGCGGTTTGTGACACGGTCGGAGAGTTTTTGCCGATAATGGATAATCTTCAGAGGGCGCTTGATATGTCTGCTGATGCGACAGATGCAAAAACAGTCGCAGATGGTGTGGCTATGGTTGTAAAAATGGCATTTGAAACATTTAATAAGCTTGGGATAGAGCCTATTGAAGCTGTTGGGAAAGAATTTGATATGGCGCTTCACAATGCGGTTATGCACATAGATGATGACAGCTTTGGTAAAAATGAGGTTGTTGAAGAATTTCAAAAGGGATATAAATGCAAGGATAAAGTTATAAGATATAGTATGGTAAAGGTAGCAAATTAAATAAATTTTAATTTTACTATTATAAATTAATACAATATTTAGGAGGAACAAAATCATGGGAAAAATTATAGGTATTGACCTAGGTACTACAAATTCGTGCGTAGCAGTTATGGAAAATGGCGAGGCAGTCGTAATCCCTAATCCTGAAGGCGGAAGAACAACACCTTCTGTTGTTGCGCTTACAAAAGATGGCGAGCGTCTTGTAGGTCAGGTTGCAAAAAGACAGGCAATCACAAACCCTGAAAACACAATTATTTCAATAAAGCGTGATATGGGTACAGATAAAAAGGTAAGTTTGGGGGATAAAAGTTATTCACCAACAGAGATAAGTGCTATGATTCTTCAAAAGCTTAAAGCAGATGCGGAGCGTTATCTTGGTGAAACAGTATCAGAGGCAGTTATTACTGTTCCTGCATATTTTTCTGATGCACAGCGCCAAGCTACAAAAGATGCAGGTAAAATTGCAGGACTTGAGGTACTTCGTATTATAAACGAGCCTACTGCTGCTTCGCTTGCATATGGAATGGGCAACGACACAGACCACAAAATTATGGTTTATGACCTTGGTGGTGGTACATTTGATGTATCTATTCTTGAAATTGGTGATGGAACATTCGAGGTTTTGGCTACAAGCGGTAACAACCGTCTTGGCGGCGATGATTTTGACGAGCGCATTATGAACTATCTTGCCGATGAATTTAAAAAGGATACAGGCATTGACCTTTTGATTGACAAAATGGCAACACAGCGCCTTAAAGAAGCTGCAGAGAAGGCAAAGATTGAGCTTTCGGGCGTTATGAGCACAAATATTAACCTTCCATTTATTACAGCAGATGCAACAGGCCCAAAGCATCTTGATATTACACTTACACGCGCAAAATTTGATGAGCTTACAGCTGATTTGGTTGAAAAGACAATGGAGCCTACAAGAAATGCTATGAAGGATGCAGGTCTTTCATCAAGCGATATTGCAAAAGTATTGATGGTTGGTGGTTCATCAAGAATTCCTGCTGTTCAGGAAGCCGTAAAACGCATCACAGGCAAAGAGCCGGATAATGGTATAAATCCTGATGAATGTGTAGCAATCGGTGCTGCTATTCAAGGTGGAGTGCTTGGCGGAGATGTAAAGGATTTACTTTTGCTTGATGTAACACCGCTTTCACTTGGTATTGAAACACTTGGTGGAGTATGCACAAAGCTTATTGAAAGAAATACAACAATCCCGGTACAAAAGACACAGGTATTTTCAACTGCTGCCGATAATCAAACGAGCGTTGAGATTCATGTATTGCAGGGCGAGCGCGATATGGCTGCATACAATAAGACGCTTGGTCGCTTTAATTTGACAGGCATACCGCCGGCACCGCGTGGAGTACCACAGATAGAGGTTAAGTTTGACATCGACAGAAACGGTATTGTTCATGTTAGTGCAAAAGACCTTGGTACAGGTAATGAGCAGAATATCACAATTACAGCAAGCTCAAATCTTTCTGATGAAGAAATTGATGCAGCAGTAAAAGAGGCTGAAAAGTTTGCTGCAGAAGATAAGGCCAAAAAAGAAGAGGCCGAAATCAGAAATCAAGCAGATACAATGGTTTATCAGTGTGAGAAGGCACTTGGTGAGCTTGGCGACAAGATTGAAAGCGCAGACAAAGATGCAATAAATGAAAAAATTCAACATACAAAGGATGCAATCGCGTCAAATGATACAGAAAAGATGAAGTCTGCTACAGAAGAGCTTACGGCTAAATTTAATGAAATTGCGCAAAAAGTATATGCACAAGCCGCTCAAAATCAGGGCGCTGATGCAGGCACTCAACAAAATGACGACCCAAATGTTGTTGATGCTGATTATACAGTTGTTGATGAGGACAACAAATAATTTGATTTGATGCGAAAATGTGTACGAATTGTAAAGGTTTTGCGTATTTTTTGCGCGAAACCTTTACTTTCGCAATAAAACTGTGCTATTATAATACATATCCATGATGGATGGACACAATATTTCTCTTATTTTAAGGAGATGAACACATGGCTGAGAAGCGTGATTATTACGAGGTGCTTGGCGTAAAAAAAGGCGCAAGCGACGATGAAATAAAAAAAGCATATCGTACTGCTGCAAAAAAATATCACCCTGACCTTAATCATGGTAAAGAGGCAGAAGCAGAGGCAAAGTTTAAAGAGGTTAATGAGGCATACGATGTCTTGAAAGATGAAGAAAAGCGCGCAAGATATGACCAATTTGGCCACGCAGGTGTTGACCCAAGTTATGGCGGTGGCGGCGCTGGATATGGCGGTTTTGGCGGTGGCTTTGGTGGCTTTGATATGGGCGATATATTTGAATCCTTTTTTGGCGGTGGCTTTAGCGGCGGTTCGCAAAGTGCGCGCAGAAATGGGCCGAAAAAGGGCAAAGATGTTCAACAATATGTAGAAATAACCTTTGAAGAGGCTGCGTTTGGCGTTGAAAAAGAAGTTGTCATTTATAGAATGGAAAATTGTAAAAGCTGTGGCGGAAGCGGCGCAAAGAAGGGCACAACACCTGTGACTTGTTCTGTGTGTGGTGGTACGGGCCAAATACGCACAACGCAGCGTACCCCGTTTGGCAATTTTTCATCCGCTTCTACATGTAATAACTGTGGTGGAAGCGGTCAAACTATTCCAAATCCGTGTCCGGATTGTAAAGGAAGTGGCCAAATTAAGCATCAACGAAAAATCAATGTAAGCATTCCTGCTGGCATTGATGATGGTCAAACTATACCACTTCGTGGAGAGGGTAGCGCAGGTGCAAAAGGCGGTCCAAACGGAGACTTATACATTACTGTATCTGTTAAAAAGCATGAGCTATTTTCACGAAATGGTTTTGATGTAACTTTTGAAATGCCAATAAGCTTTGTTTCGGCAACACTTGGAGACACTGTGCGTGTGCCGACACTTGATGGAGAGGTTGAACACAAAATTTCCGAAGGCATGCAAAGTGGCACGGTTTATAGATTCCGTGGCAAAGGTATTCCACACTTGCGTGGACGCGGGCGTGGCGATCAATATGTAAAATTTAATGTTGAAGTGCCAAAAGGGCTTAGTGATAAACAAAAAGAATTATTAAGAGAATTTGATAAGCTTGATAACGGAAACAATAAAGAGAAGAGTAAATTTTTTGATATGCTTAATAAGTTTAAAAAATAGAAAAAAGTCGATTGTTAAATTTTTTAGCAATCGACTTTTTTGTGCAAAAAACCTTAAAAAACTTGGCTTTTATTGTTGACTATTATTTTATAAAATGATACAATAAACGAAATAAAATGCAATTTAAAACTTACTAAAAGAGGAGCATTTGCTATGAAAAAATTTTCTTCTGCAATAATTGGATGTGGCGCGATTTTTCCTATGCATGCTGCGTCGATTCTTAACAATAAAAACACAACGCTTGTTGCTGTTTGCGACACAAATGAAGAACGGGCAAAAAATAAGGCAGAGCAATGCAAGTGTGATTTTTATACTGATTATAAAGCTATGATTGAGGCTGTTAAACCTGATGTGGTGCATATTTGTTTGCCACATTATTTACATGCGCCTGTGAGCATGTATGCAATGGAGCATGGATGCGATGTGATTTGTGAAAAGCCTATGGCGACAACTGTGTCTGATGCTGAAAAAATGATAGCTACTTCAAAAAAAACAGGGAAAAAGCTTGAAATAATTTTTCAAAACAGATATAACGCGGCCAGCATACTTATAAAAAACACAATTGAATCAGGAAAGCTTGGCAAAGTTTTGGGTGCTCGCGCCACAGTATGTTGGACAAGAAGTACAGCGTACTATAGCGAAAGCGGATGGAGAGGAACATTTGAAAAAGAGGGTGGAAGCGTATGTGTAAATCAGGCAATACACACGCTTGACCTTATGTTATGGTTTACGGGCAAAAACCCTCTTAGTGTTAAGGCGTCGATTGATACACGAACCCATAATATTGAAACAGAGGACGATGCAACGGGTACAATTACTTTCGACGATAATACTTATGCAAACTTTTGGTTTAGTGTCAATTATTGTATTGATGCGCCTGTCGAAATTGAAATATGTTGCGAAAATGGTATTGCACATCTTGTTGGAGATAAAGCAGAAATTACATTTAAAGATGGAGAGATTTTAAAGGCGCAAAATGACGAAAATGATTTTGTTGAATATGGCGATATGAAAGCGTATTGGGGTATGGCACATATAAAGCAGGTTAATAATTTTTATAATAATTTATTAGCTGATGATTCTTTGCCTTCAAATTACAATGATGCCTTTGCAACACATAAGGTTATGTGTGCGATATTAAAATCGGGCAAAACCGGTACGAGTGTAACAATTGAATGAAAAGTGTATAATTCTTGACAATTTTTGCGCCAAGGATTATAATTAAAGAATATAATACATTATGATAGGAAGATGAAAAATGAGTGAAAATGTAAATTATGATGAACTTCGCACATTGCGTCACAGCGCGTCGCATATATTGGCACAGGCGGTAAAGAGATTATTTCCTGAGACAAAGCTTGCGATTGGTCCTGCTATTGATAACGGATTTTATTACGATTTTGATGCGGATAAACCTTTTACGATTGAAGACCTTGAAAAAATTGAAGCAGAGATGAAAAAAATCGTTAAAGAAAACATTAAAATTGAGCGTTTTGAGCTTAGCAGAGAAGAAGCGCTAAAGCTTATGGCAGATGAGCCATACAAAGTTGAGCTTATAAACGATTTGCCGGAAGGAGAGGTTATTTCCTTCTATAAGCAGGGCGACTTTACAGATTTGTGTGCAGGTCCTCATATAAATTATACAAGTAAGGTAAAAGCGTTCAAGCTACTTAGTGCTACGGGTGCTTATTGGCGTGGAAGCGAAAAAAATAAGATGCTTCAGCGCATATATGGCACAGCGTTTAAGACAAAAGAGGAACTTGTAGCTCATCTTGAGGCTCTTGAAGAGGCAAAACGCCGCGACCATAACAAACTTGGGCGTGAGCTTGAAATATTTACAACATCAGAACTTATTGGCCAAGGCTTGCCGATAATGCTTCCAAAGGGCGCAAAGATAATACAAATTCTTAAGCGCTTTGTTGAAGATACAGAGGAGGCACATGGTTGGCTTCGAACAATTACGCCATACATGGCAAAAAGTGATTTGTATAAGGTTTCGGGCCATTGGGACCACTATCAAGACGGAATGTTTGTAATGGGTGATGAGGCAACAGATAAAGAGGTGTTTGCACTTCGTCCGATGACTTGTCCGTTCCAATATCAAGCATATCTTAACAAGGCTCGCTCATATCGTGATTTGCCACTTCGTTATGGTGAAACATCGACACTTTTCAGAAATGAAGCATCGGGTGAAATGCATGGTCTTATCCGTGTTCGCCAGTTTACAATTTCAGAAGGACATTTGATGTGTACACCTGAACAACTTGAGGGCGAATTTAAAAGCTGTCTTGAGCTTGCGATATATATGCTTAAAACACTTGGCCTTTACGAAGATGTTTCGTACAGATTTTCTCAATGGGACCCTGATGATAGAGAAAAATACATCGGCACACAGGAACAATGGGACGAAGCACAGTCGACTATGAAAAAAATCCTTGACCATCTCGGCATAAATTATGCAATTGGTGTTGGGGAAGCGGCGTTCTATGGACCAAAGCTTGATATACAGATTAAAAATGTTCATGGCAAAGAGGACACACTTATTACAATCCAAGTTGACCAAATGCTTGCTGAAAAGTTTGGCATGGAGTATGTTGATGCAGATGGCAATAAGAAAAACCCATACATCATTCATCGCACATCGATTGGTTGTTATGAGCGTACACTTGCACTGCTTATTGAAAAATATGCGGGTGCATTCCCAACATGGCTTGCACCTGTACAAGCAAAGGTACTTGCGATTTCTGAAAAACATGCCGAGTATGCGACGAAAATCGTTGAAAAGATGCGCGCTGCCGGTATTCGCGTAGAGCTTGATATGAGAAATGAAAAAATCGGATATAAAATCCGCGAGGCACAGCTTGAAAAAGTGCCATACATGCTTATTGCAGGCGATAAAGAACAAGAAACAAACACCGTATCTGTCCGTGCAAGAAAGCAAGGGGACAAAGGAGCTATGAGCGTTGATGAATTTATAGCACTTGTTCAAAAAGAAGTTGCTGAAAAGACATTAAATTATTAAAATATTAAAATTTGCCGTAAAAAAGTATTGACACAGTCTATATTTTGTGGTAATATATTACGGTAACCGCATAAGAAGGGTTTTAAAACTGCTTTGCAGTACCTGAATTAGCGTGACTTCATTTTATAAGGAGGTGCAATTTTATGTACGCAATTATTAAGACAGGCGGAAAACAGTATAAGGTTGCTGAAGGTGACACAATCTTTGTTGAAAAGCTTGATGCACAGGTTGATGACACATACACATTTGATACTGTTTTAGCGATTGGTGGCGAAACTGTAAAGATTGGCAGCCCTGTTGTTGAGGGTGCAAGCGTTACAGCAAAAATACTTAGACAGGCTAAAAGCAAGAAAATTATCGTATTTAAGTATAAGCCAAAGAAGACATATCGCAAAAAGCAGGGTCACAGACAACCATACACAAAGCTACAGATTGAAAAAATCAATGCGTAGTTTTAAAAATCTAAATATGTTTTGAAAGCTGAGGTGTATATAAATGGCACATAAGAAAGGTATGGGATCGACCAAGAATGGTCGTGATAGTGAGTCGAAAAGACTTGGTGTTAAAAGAGCTGATGGTCAGTTCGTTTTAGCAGGAAATATTTTAGTAAGACAACGCGGTACAAAAATTCATCCCGGTAACAATGTTGGTATCGGTAGCGATGATACATTATTTGCCTTGATAGACGGAAAAGTAAAGTTCGAGAGAAAAGGTAAAGACAAAAAACAGTGCAGCGTTTATACAGATTGATTTAATTAAATCTCAGACTTTCCGTCTGAGATTTTTCTTTAACAAGAAATACTGCCAAAAGTCATAATACAATATAAATTTTGGCAGATAATAAATATAAAATGATTTTCGTTATAATTTATAACGCCAAAAGGATGAATAGTATGTTTTTTGATACAGCAAAAATTTATGTCAAAGCAGGCGACGGTGGCAACGGAGCAGTATCATTTCATCGCGAAAAATATGTTGCTGCGGGCGGCCCCGATGGCGGCGATGGTGGACGCGGCGGCGATATTATATTTGAGGTAGACACTTCGATTTCTACGCTTGTGGCATTTCGTTATAAAAGAAAATATGTGTCTGAAAATGGTGGCGATGGACGAAGCGGGAAATGCTCCGGCAAAGATGCAGAGTCACTTGTGATAAAGGTGCCCGCGGGCACTCTTATCCGTGATGCAAACACAAATCGGCTTATGGCAGATATGACGCCTCCAAATAATCGTGTTGTTCTACTAAAGGGCGGTAATGGCGGATGGGGCAATACACACTTTGCAACACCTACACGCCAGGTGCCACGCTTTTCAAAGCCGGGCCTAAAAGGCGCAGAACGGGAACTTGTTCTTGAGTTAAAGCTTATTGCTGATGTTGGCTTGCTCGGTTTTCCAAATGTAGGAAAGTCGACACTTTTGTCTGTTGTGACATCAGCAAGACCAAAAATTGCAAATTATCACTTTACAACACTTGAACCAAATCTTGGCGTTGTAGAGCTTGGAAAATATGGTGGCTCGGGGAGCTTTGTTATGGCGGATATTCCCGGCCTAATTGAAGGTGCAAGTGAAGGGGTAGGGCTTGGACATGAGTTTTTGCGTCATGTTGAGCGCACACGCCTTTTGATTCATGTAGTTGATGTATCAGGAATCGAGGGAAGAGACCCAATAGATGATTTTGATAAAATCAATGCAGAGCTTGCAAATTATGATGAGGTATTATCTACACGCCCACAGGTTGTAGCTGCAAACAAAACAGATATAATTCAAGATGAGCAGGCATATAAGGCGTTTGTTGAGGAAATGAAAAGGCGTGGATATATGTTGTTTGAGATTTGCGCAGCGACAAAAAAAGGTGTAAATGAGCTTATGGAGTATGTTGCTGCACAGCTTGCACAGCTTCCGCCGATAGAAATTTTTGAAGCGGAACCGATGCTTGAAGAAATTGTAGAGGAAGAATTGTTTACAATACGAAACGAGAATGGTGTATTTGTCGTTGAGGGAGCATGGATTGAAAACCTTGTCGGCTCTGTAAATCTTGCAGACGATGAATCGTTTAACTTCTTCCAACGCTCACTTCGTAACAAAGGCGTTATCGATGCACTTGAAGAAAAAGGAATTGAAGAAGGCGCCAGCGTACGCCTTTATGATATTGAGTTTGACTATGTAAGATAGTCAAAGGAGGAAATTATGATTACAAGCAAACAACGAGCATATCTTCGTAAAGAAGCGAATACTATTGAACCGATTTTTCAACTTGGCAAGGGCGGCATAACAGACAATTTTATAAAACAAGTTGATGATGCGCTTGAAGCACGCGAGCTTATAAAGATACACTTGCTTGATGCGTCGTTTCTTGATGCACGAGAAACGGTTAATGAGCTTGCGGCTCTTACCCATTCAGAGCCTGTCCAGGCAATAGGTTCAAAAATGGTGCTATATCGTGAGTCAAAGAACAAAAAGAGGATTGAATTGCCAACAAAATAATATATGTGGAGTTGAAAATTATGGGCAAAATAGGTCTTTTGGGCGGAACCTTTGACCCAATTCATTATGCACATCTTTTCATGGGACAACTATGCAAAGAATCACTTGGCCTTGATAAAGTAATTTATATTCCTGCAGGCATCGTATCTCATAAAAACAGTGTCTATACAGACGCTAAAATGCGATATGAGATGGTAAAGCTTGCCATAGAGGGTAATTCGTGCTTTGAGGTGTCAGATTACGAAATAACAAAGTCTACGCCGTCTTATAGCGACGAAACGGTGGCATATTTTAAAAATATGTATCCAAACGATGAAATTGTGTTCATTTTTGGAGAGGATTCTCTTGATTATGTTGAAACATGGCACAATGCTGCCGAGCTTTTGAGTATGTGCACCTTTGCAGTAGTTGGGCGAGGAGGTTTTGAGCTTGATATAGAGTCAAAGATTGATTTTTTGAAAGAAAAGTTTGGAGCAAAAATAGAATATATAAAATCGCCGGAGTTTGATGTTTCATCAAGAGTTATACGCGATATGATTTCAAATGGTAAAAGCGTAAAACGCCTTGTGTCCGATAATGTTTTAAATTTTATAGAGAAGAACAATTTGTATCGTAATATAAAATGAAAGCGGGGGATAAATATGATTTCCTTTGATTTTGAAAGTGCGATGAAAAAACTGCAAAATGACCTTAAAGCTGAACGCTATATACATAGTATCGGCGTTATGGAAACGGCTCAAAAACTTGCAAAACGCTTTGGTGTCGATGAGCAAAAGGCAAAAATTGCAGGTATATTACATGACTGCGCAAAAAATATTGGCGTATCACAATCATATGCAATGTGTGATATGTTTTCGATTAAGCTCGATGATGTTTCAAAAAAATCATATAAGCTTGTGCATCAGTATCTTGGCGCAAAGCTTGCCGAAACAGAATTTGGCATAACTGATGAAGAAATTTTGTCGGCAATTCGCTTTCATACGACTGCAAGGGCAAATATGAGCCAAATTGAAAAGGTTATTTATCTTGCGGATTTTATTGAGCCAAACAGAGACAAAGAGCCGTTTGATGGTTTGAGCAAGCTTCGCCTTTTGTGCGAAAAAGATATTGACGAAGCGATGCTTTTTGCTCTTGACTTTTCGATAGAAAGTGTCGTTTCGAGAAAGCTTCTTCTTCATATCGATACGGCACTGGCTCGAAACTGGGTTTTAGATAAAAAAATGAGCAAAACACTTGAAAAATAATAAAAAATTTTATATTATATTAGTATGTGAAGATGTTTTGGAGGTGGCTTGATGCATATACTTGAAAAGGCAGAACTGATTGCAAGGTCATTAGATGATAAAAAAGGCAGGAAAATTACTGCGCTTGATGTTTCTGAACTTACAAGCATAAGCGATTATTTTATTATTGCAAGCGGTGGTTCACAAACACAAGTGAAGGCGCTTGCTGATAATGTTATGGACAAGCTTAGCGAAAAAGGACTTTCGCCTGTTCATATAGAAGGGTATAGTTCCGGCTCGTGGATTTTGGTTGATTATAGCGATGTTGTTGTGCACATTTTTACCGAGGAAATGCGTGAGTTTTATGATATAGAGCGTCTGTGGACGGATGCAAAAGAAATTACACTTGATTTTTCCGACAAAAATTAGGAGGCGATTTTGTGAAATATAATTATGCAGAAATCGAAAAGAAATGGCAAAAAAAATGGGACGAAGAAAAGACTTTTAAGGCGTCAAATGATGACCTTACAAAGCCTAAATTTTATGCGCTTGTTGAGTTTCCGTATCCATCGGGTCATGGCCTTCATGTAGGACATCCGCGTGGTTATACGGCACTTGATATCGTATCGAGAAAAAGAAGATTGCAAGGGTATAATGTTCTTTATCCGATGGGCTGGGACGCATTTGGTCTACCGACTGAAAATTTTGCGATGAAAAATAAAATTCATCCCAAAAAAGTTACGGCTGACAATGTTGCAAACTTTAAAAAGCAATTACAAAGCCTTGGTTTTTCATTTGATTGGGACCGCGAGATAAATACAACAGATGCGGATTATTACAAATGGACACAGTGGATTTTTCTAAAGCTTTTTGAAAAAGGTCTGGCATATAAACAAGAGATGCCGATTAACTGGTGTACAAGCTGTAAGGTCGGTCTTTCAAATGAAGAAGTTGTTGATGGTGTTTGTGAGCGTTGCGGAAGTGAAGTTGTACAAAAGCGCAAGAGCCAATGGATGCTTAAAATTACAGAGTATGCACAAAGGCTTATCGATGATTTGGACGACCTTGATTTTATTGAAAAGGTAAAAACGCAACAGAAAAATTGGATAGGTCGTTCACAAGGTGCCGAAGTAAAGTTCAAACTCGATGGTGCAAGTGAAGAGCTTGTTGTTTATACAACACGCCCGGACACACTCTTTGGCGCTACATATGTTGTGCTCTCGCCGGAGCACCCATATATTGATGCGTGGAAAGATAAAATTAAAAACATTGATGAGATTGAAGCATATAAGCTAATGGCATCGAAAAAGTCAGAGTTTGAGCGTACAGAGCTTGCAAAAGAAAAAACAGGAGTTGCAATCGATGGTATATATGCAATAAATCCTGTTAACGGAGAAAAGCTTCCGATTTGGATTTCTGATTATGTGCTTATGACATATGGAACGGGCGCTATTATGGCTG
The DNA here is from genome assembly GCA_045626925.1 of Candidatus Aphodoplasma sp. Classification (GTDB taxonomy): domain Bacteria; phylum Bacillota; class Clostridia; order UBA1381; family UMGS1253; genus Aphodoplasma. The sequence goes on from JAZUQZ010000001.1 coordinate 84,226, forward strand.
TTCCGGCACACGATACACGCGACTGGGAGTTTGCTAAAAAGTTTGACCTTCCTATTATTGAAGTTGTTGCCGGTGGAGAAAATGTACAAGAGGCAGCATATGTTGATGTAAGCGAAGGAACGATGATAAATTCCGGTTTTCTTACAGGCAAGAGTGTCCAAGAAGCAATTGAAGCAATGATAGATTATCTGGAAAAGAACAACCTTGGCAAACGCAAAGTTAATTTCAAACTTCGTGACTGGGTATTTTCGCGCCAGCGTTATTGGGGCGAGCCGATTCCGCTTGTATATTGTGAAAAGTGCGGATGGGTTGCATTGCCGGAGAGCGAGCTTCCGCTAACATTGCCGGAGCTTGATGATTATGAACCAACAGATAATGGTGAGTCGCCACTTGCAAAAATGACAGATTGGGTAAACACAACATGTCCTCATTGTCATGGCCCTGCAAAGCGCGAAACAGATACAATGCCACAGTGGGCAGGTTCGTCATGGTATTTCCTTCGCTATATAGACCCGAAAAACTGTGATGCGCTTGCTGATAATAAAGTTTTGCAGTACTGGTTGCCTGTCGATTGGTACAATGGTGGTATGGAGCATACAACGCTTCACTTGTTATATTCGCGTTTTTGGCACAAGTTCTTATATGATATTGGAGTAGTACCTACAAAAGAGCCGTACCAGAAGCGTACATCGCATGGTATGATTTTGGGTGCGAATAATGAAAAAATGTCAAAATCACGCGGTAATGTAGTAAATCCTGATGATGTTGTGCGTGATTTTGGTGCAGATACTTTTAGAACATACGAAATGTTTATCGGCGCATTTGACCAGGCTACGCCATGGTCAGAGCAAGGCGTAAAAGGTTGCTACAAATTCCTTGAAAGAGTTTGGAATTTACAAAATATTGTGACCGACAGCGACGAATATAGTACTGATTTGGAATCGACGATACACAAAGCGGTTAAAAAAGTGGGTGAGGACATTGAGCGCATGAAATATAATACTGCTATTGCGACGCTTATGTCACTTGTAAATGATTTTACAAAGAAAAACTCAATCACTCGTGGCGAGCTTAGGACATTTTTGATTCTTTTAAATCCAACAGCACCGCATATCACTGAGGAAATGTGGGAAAAAGCGGGCTTTGATGGACAGATTGCGTCGCATACATGGCCTACTTATGATGAAGCAAAAACTGTTGATGATGAGGTTGAAATTGTACTTCAAATTAACGGCAAAATCCGTGACAAGCTTATGATTCCGGCCGGACTTGATAAAGATGCTACCCAGGATGCTGCCATGAAGAGCGAAAAGGTAATAAATGCAATTAGCGATAAAGAGGTTGTAAAGGTTATAGTTGTGCCGGGTAAGCTTGTAAATATTGTTGTAAAATAAACTAAAAAGGAGCGATTGTTCGCTCCTTTTTTTAGTGCAAAAAAGAATTGGACACAAATCAAAATTAATTGACTTATGCCCAATTTTATACTGCTATTTTTTTAAAGCTTATTTCATATTCTGCTCATAAGAGGAAATCATTTTTTTAACCATTTGACCTCCTACAGAACCAGCCTGCTTGCTTGTAAGGTCACCGTTGTAACCTTGCTTAAGATTAACGCCAACTTCTGATGCAGCCTCCATCTTAAACTTATCAAGAGCAGCTCTTGCTTCTGGAACTAGATTCTTTTTATTGCTAGACATTGTGAATTCACCTCCTTGTTTGGTTTACAAACATAATTTGTGCAAATACAAGGATTTTATTAGGTGTAATTTCTTCCACAAATGCCAAGTATAAATTTTCAAATATTTTATAAAAGTATTCTATTGGTAAGTGAATTGATTTTTCTATCAAGAGCCTGTTTTTCTTTTTGCGTACACATAATTGTGCCATCAAAAAGCTCTGATACTGCTTTTTGTACCTGCTTTAAAATATCCATATCATCAAATAGATTTGCAATACGAAGCGTTGGTATGCCATGCTGCTTTGTACCAAAAAAGTCGCCCGGACCGCGAAGTTGCAGGTCTTGTTCAGAAATATAGAAACCATCGTCTGACGAACACATTATATCCATGCGCTTTTTTGCAATTTCGCCGCTACTTTGATTAAACATTATACAATAGCTTTGCTCACAACCTCGTCCTACACGCCCGCGCAATTGATGAAGCTGGCTGAGTCCAAATCGTTCTGCGTTTTCGATAATCATAATATTTGCATTTGCAACATCGACGCCGACCTCGATAACGGTTGTTGATACTAAAATATCAATTTCACCGTTTTTAAAACGAGTCATAATATCTTCTTTAACATTACTTTTTAATTTACTGTGCAGAAGAGCACATCTGAATTCCGGAAAAACTTTATTTTGTATTGTGTCGGCATAATCAACTACATTTTTAAGGTCGATATTTTCCGTTTCTTCAATAAGCGGGCAAACAATGTATACCTGTCTGCCGTTTGTCACATGTTTTTTTATAAATGCCAAAATGCGATTGCGCATTTTTTCGTCGACACAGTAGCTGAGAACACTTTTTCGTCCCGGCGGAAGCTCATCAATAATGGAAATATCAAGGTCACCATATAGAATAAGTGCAAGCGTTCGCGGAATAGGTGTCGCACTCATTACGATAACATGAGGATTGTTTCCTTTTTGCACAATTGAATCACGATGCATAACGCCAAATCTGTGTTGCTCGTCGGTTACAACAAGTGCAAGCGACTTGTAACTAAGATTTTCTTGAATTAACGCATGTGTGCCGATTATAATATCAGCGTGTCCGCCTTGTATAAGTTCATATACTTCTTTTTTTTCTTTACTGCTCATAGAGCCTATCAAAAGACAAATATTTATGTTATGATTATTCATCATTTTTTTAAAATTCTCATAATGTTGTTTTGCAAGGACTTCGGTCGGTACCATAAGTGCTGATTGATAGCCACTTTTAGCACAAGCATACATTGTAGCAGCGGCTACAACCGTTTTGCCCGAGCCAACATCGCCCTGCACAAGTCTGTTCATAGCTATTTTGCCCGATAAGTCAGAACATATTTCGTCTATAACATGATTTTGAGCTTTTGTAAGCTTGAAGGGGAGCGAGCGTAAAAACTCGTCTATAACAGAGGTGTCTATACAAGCATTTTGCTCAAGTGCGCTTTTATTTTTTTTTATTTTTGCCAAAGCGAGCGATAGAGTAAGCAGTTCATCAAACACAAGTCTTCTGCGTGCGCGGTTGTATTCATCAATATCAGCAGGAAAATGAATGTTTCGTATTGCGCTGTCAAAATCTATAAGGTTATATTTTACAATCAAATCATGCGGAAGTGTTTCGCTAAAAACACCACCCAAACCGAGTGCTGTATTCATAGCTTTTTGAACCGTTTTTTGCGTAAGTTCGGCAGTGAGCGGGTATATGGGAACGATTTTGCCGGTAACGATTTGTGAGTCACTTTCTTTTTCAAAAATCGGATTTTCTATAAATTTCTTTGACCCTATTTTTTTGATTTTACCATAAAATATATATATTTCACCTTTTATTATGCTATTTTTAATATATTTATTATTAAACCATGTCGCATAAATTTTTCCGCTTTCATCAACAAGCTCGACAGTATATAGCGATAAAGAACTGTTAATTCTTCTTTCTGAAACAGCAGAAAAAACGGTGGCTTTTATGCACACCGTTTCTGAATCACACGCTTCAAATATAGGAACTGTTTTTGTTCTGTCTTCATAACTGCGCGGAAAATATAACAACAAATCCGCGATAGTATGTACACCGACACGCCCAAAAAGCTTTGCCTTTGCATCGCCGATGCCGGATAATGCCGTGATTGGTTTATTTAACATAAAATATCAATCCTTTTATTCTACTGAAATAATGTAATAATAAAGTGGCTGATTTCCATGTTGTAAAAGAATATCTATGTCCGGATATTTTTCTTCTAAAGATTCAACAAACTCATTTGCTTGTTGCTCGGAAACATCCTCGCCATAATATATCGAAACAACCTCTGACCCATCATCAATCATTTTTTCCGCAAGCTCTAACAAAACATTGTCAGGGCTATCTGATACAGCGCATATCTCGCCTTCGGCTATACCAATTATATCGCCGGATTTGATTTCGGTGCCGGAAACGCTTGTGTCACGCACTGCATAAGTAACCTGACCGGTTTTTACATTTGCAATCGAATCGCACATTGCAGATGTATTTTCTTCGCATTCAATATGAGGCAAAAATGCCATCATAGCAGCAATGCCCTGTGGAGCGGTTTTTGTAGGTATTACAATAATGTTTTTATCACTAAGCTCACAGGCTTGGTTTGCTGCAAGAATAATATTTTTGTTGTTTGGCAAAACAAAAATGTTATCAGCGTTAATTTTTTCAACGGCACATAAAATATCATCGGTACTTGGGTTCATAGTTTGGCCGCCTTCTATGATTTCATCAACACCATAATCTTTAAAAATTTCTGCAAGACCGCTACCAGCTACAACACTTACAAAGCCATATTTCTTGTGTGGCGCATCAATTACAGCCTGTTGCGGAGCAGGGGAGTCGACACCTTCATTTTCAAGAATGCTTGTGTGTTGGAGTTTCATATTATCAATTTTGATGCGTTCAAGCATACCAAGCTTTACTGCTTCTTCAAGTACAAAACCCGGATGATTTGTATGAATGTGAACCTTTACAATTTCGTCATCATCAATAACAAGTTTGCAATCGCCTTTTGGGTCAATGATTTCGCTAAAGCGATTTACATCAACATCAATCGACTTTTTGTTAATAATAAACTCTGTGCAATATGCAAATTTTATACTATCAACATCAATAGATGCTTGTGCCGATGTGGATGTGGTCTGTTTGACAGCTTCTTCTAATTCTACAAGGCTACCTGTCGACAGAGCCTGGTAAGCACCTTCTAAAATTTTGACAAGACCTGCACCACCGGCATCAACAACGCCTGCTTCTTTTAAAACAGGTAGTTGGTTTGGTGTGTTATCGAGCGCTATGTTTGCAGCGTCGATAGCGGCACTCATTACAGCAACGATATCTTCCTCTTTTTTTGCCGCCTTGAGAGCGCCTTCGGCGCACGCACGCGCAACAGTAAGTATCGTACCTTCAGTAGGGCGCATAACGGCCTTATATGCCGTATCAGATGCCATTTTTAACGCTGCAGCAAGCTCCTTTGCATTTGCGTTGGGTTTTGCCTCAAGACCTTTTGCAAGTCCACGGCAAAGCTGTGACAAAATTACGCCGGAGTTACCTCTTGCGCCACGCAAAGATGCACTTGCAAGAGATTTTGCAACATCGCAAATTGCAGGTGTAACAAATTTTTGAATTTCTTGTGATGCCGCAGAAAAAGTAAGCGACATATTTGTACCTGTATCGCCATCGGGAACAGGGAAAACATTCAATTTATCTACCGCAACTTTATTATTATTCAAATGATTTGCTGCAGAAATAATCATATTGGCAAATTGTATGCCGTCAAGTGAAATCACCATTATATTAGCCTCCCAAAAGTCGTTAATCTACACGAGCGCTGTCTACGCTGACATTTATTTTTCCAACTTTACAACCTGTCATAGTTTCAATGCTATATTTTACATTTTTAACAATGCTTTCGCATATTACAGAAATATTTACACCATATTCAACCATAATGTGCAAATCAACTGTTATGCGGTCATTTTCTATCGAAACATCTACTCCTTTTGTTATTGAATCTCCCAAAAGAAGACTTGCAAGTCCGTTGCCTTTGCGTGTAGTCATTCCGACAACGCCATAACAACGCGTTGCGGCCATACCGGCAATTTTTGCTATAACATCATTACTAATGATTACAACACCATTTTTGTTTTCAGTTTGAAGTGCCATGAATCATACCTCCATATTATAAAAATATTAAAGCCATAAGTACATTCAATACATTATACCATATAAAATTGCAATAGTCTATATAAAATTTTTATTTTCATCATCGTTTGAGGCTTCATCATCGTCTAGAAGCCTTGATGCATCAATATCTGAAAGAGATGTAATCTTTTTTAGAGTACTGCGTATTTTTCTTGTACGAACACCAACAAGCTTATCAAGTTCCTTGTTCGCTTGTTCAAGACGCGTCTGTGTTTGTATAAGTACATCTCCAAATTTATCAAATTCTGTTTTTACAGCTCCCAAAACATCCCATACCTCGCCGGAATGCTTTTGTATTGCAAGCGTTCTAAAGCCCATTTGCAAGCTATTAAGAAGTGATGCCATTGTTGTTGGACCTGCAATATTTATTTTATAGTCACGCGCAAGTGTTTCGATAAGTCCGCGACGCACAACCTCGGCATAAAGTCCTTCAAATGGGAGAAACATGATTGCAAAATCAGTTGTTTGCGGTGGCGAAACATATTTATCGTGAATTGTTTTTGCTGAAAGCTTGATGCTTCTTTCAAGTGCTGCACCAGCCGTTGCAATTGCATTAGAATCACCGCTATCATATGCATCAACAAGGTTTGCATACATATCTGCAGGAAATTTAGAATCAATAGGCAAATACACCGTTTCGTCCTCGTTTCCGGGCAGACAAACCGCAAATTCAACTGCGTCACGGCTTGAAGGTTTTGTAACAACATTTGTGACATATTGTTCGGGGGATAATATTTCTTCCAATATTGCTCCAAGCTGTATTTCGCCAAGAATGCCACGCGTTTTCACATTTGATAATACTTTTTTAAGGTCGCCGACACCGACTGCAAGTGTTTGCATTTCGCCGAGTCCTTTATAAACCTGCTCGAGTCTTTCGCTGACAAGCTTAAACGATTGACTTATGCGTTCATCAAGAGTTTTTTGAAGCTTTTCATCAACAGTTTCACGAATTTTTTCAAGTTGCTTTTCGTTATTTTCCGAAACTGATTTAAGTCTATTTTCGACTGTAATTCTTATATTCTCGAGCTTTTGTTCATTTTCTAGTGAAAAGAGCTTGAATCTTTCAGATATTTCTTTAAGACGGTCGTCCAACATCTTAGCGTTTGCTTTTTGTGTGTCGGATAAAATATTAGAAACTAGCTTTATATTTTCTTGTGTTGATTTTGAGTTTTCTATGCGCGATTGGCGCATTTCATCAAAAATTTGCGATTTTAATTTGTCAAAATCAGATGATGGTCCGTTTTTTTTAGACACACTAAAAACGCTTACCAAAACTATGGCTGATAAAATCAAAGAAATAATGCTTATTGTTAAAATAAGAAGTTCCATTTTGACCTCCATATAAAATATTAACGAGTTAGTATGTCGTGCTCGCTTTCTGCTCGCTTTTCACGCCCCATAAGCAAGGGCACTGCATTTTTTACAGACATATTTTTAAACAGTATATTATAAACACATTCTGTTATAGGCATAGAGACATTATATTTTTTTGCAAGTTCGTATGCCGCTGCACAAGCATTTACACCCTCAACAACCATATGCACTTCATCAGTAGCTTCCTTAAGTGATTTGCCTTTACCAATAAGTATGCCCGCACTTCTGTTGCGACTATGCTTACTCATACATGTTACAATAAGGTCGCCTATGCCTGTAAGACCCGAAAATGTTTCTGATTTTGCACCCATAGCAATACCAAGCCTTGAAATTTCAGCTATTCCGCGCGTCATAAGAGCGGCACAGGTATTGTCTCCACATCCAAGACCGATTGCAATTCCTGCCGCAAGAGCAATTACATTTTTTATTGCCCCGCCAATTTCTACCCCGAGTATATCATCGCTTGTATATACTCGAAAATTTGGGCTCATAAATATATCCTGAACAAAAGTGGGAATAGTTACATCGTTCGAGGCAACCACATTTGCCGTCGCCATAGAATGTCCAACCTCCTCTGCATGAGACGGGCCACTCATTATGGCAAGACGAACATTTGGGATTTCTTCGTTTATTACCTCTGACAAGCGCTTTAATGTATCAGGTTCGAGACCTTTTGATATATTCAACAAAATCTGTTCCGGTTTTATGTATTTAGAAATTTCTTTAGCTGTAGAGCGTATAGCGTGTGAGGGTGTTGCCAACACAATAATCTGCGCATCAGCTATGCAATATTTAATATCGTTTGAAAAGGTAATATTGCCCTCTAATTTTACTCCGGGCAAAAATTCTTTATTTTCGTGGTCGCAAGCAAGCCTTTCACATTCTTCCTTTTTCCATGACCACAAAAAAACCTCGTAGCCTTTTGCTGCCAATAAAGATGTAATAGCCGTACCCCAACTACCTGAGCCTATGACTGCAAGCTTCATTTATGCATCCTCCTTTTTTTGTCCAAGCTTTGATTCTGTCCCATTTAGCAGACGCAAAATATTAGATTTATGTCTAAAAACTGCAAGCACACATAAAATAACGGAAGTGAGCATCAAAACATAATTATAATCTTTGTCGATAAAAAATGAAAAAACAAAAACAGAAATAGGGAAGAGCGTTGCGCCAACAATTGAACCGAGTGATATGTAACGCGTAAGTGCCATTACAAGCAACGCAGAAAAAAGCACAATTAAACCAATACGCCAATCAAGCATAAATATAACCGCTGCCGAGGTTGAAATGCCTTTTCCGCCTTTAAACTGAAAGAAAACTGGATAATTATGACCAAGTACAACAGATATTGCGCTAACACATTTGATGAGTTTTATCGGCAATGTGCTTGCAAACGGAGTAGCACAAACACTCAGAAGTGTAATTGTAATATTTGCCAATAAAACTGCTATAACGCCCTTTAAAGCGTCGCATAAGAGAGTAATAACACCAATGCGTTTGCCATATGTTCTAAGCATATTCGTTGCGCCGGCATTGCCACTACCATGCTCTCTGATATCCGTTCCAATAAGCTTTGAAATAATGATAGAAGTATTAATGCTGCCGATAAAATATGATACAATCGCAACAATTATAAGTGCAGTCCAAACAACAATCATCAGTAATCAAACCTTTCGTTAGTAAATTATTTTAATTATTTTTTTCGCCACGCTCACGAATTATAAAATGTATCGGCGTTCCTTCAAAGCCGAATGCGGTGCGAAGCTGGTTTTCGATGTATCTTTGATATGAAAAATGGAAAAGCTCTGCTTTATTTACAAAGATAACAAATGTAGGCGGCTTTGTGCTTGCTTGTGTGGCATAATATATACGAAGCCTTTTGCCTTTATCCGATGGTGGTTGAACTTTTGCCGTAGCGTCACCAATCACATCATTTAGCATACCGGTTGTAATTCGTCTTGCGTTTTGCTCTGCTACATCTTTAATCATATCAAACACTGCGTCGACGCGACTACCGGTTTTTGCAGAGATAAAATGTACGGGCGCATACTGCATAAAAGCAAGCGTGTCCATTATATCAAGCTTATAGTTTTTCATGGTGTTTGTTTCTTTTTCGACTATATCCCATTTATTTACAACAACAATAGATGCCTTTCCGCTTTCGTGAACAAAACCGGCAATTTTTGAATCCTGCTCAGTTATACCTTCAGAACCATCAATCATTATAATACACACATCACTGCGTTCGACCGCCGCAAATGCGCGTATAACACTATAACGCTCAATTTGTTCATCGATTTTTGATTTGCGTCTTATTCCTGCGGTGTCTATAAACATATATTTTTGTCCATCGCGTTCATAATAAGTATCGATTGCATCGCGTGTTGTGCCTGCAATATTTGTTACGATAACGCGTTGCTCGCCAAGAATTCTGTTAATAAGCGATGATTTGCCCGCGTTTGGTTTTCCGACAATCGCAACCTTTATAACATCGTCATCGCTATCGGCATCCTCTTTTGAAGGAAAGTATTTTGCCGCTTCATCTAAAAGGTCACCAACCCCAAGCCCGTGTGTCGATGAAATTGCAATTGGCTCGCCAAGACCAAGGTTGTAAAACTCGTAAAAATCCATTGGCGGTTCGCCGGTATTGTCGATTTTGTTTACTACTAAAATAATCGGTTTATTTGATTTTAAAAGCATCGCGGCTACATCTTTATCCGCAGCAGTAAGCCCATCACGCACATTTGTCATAAAAATTACAACATGTGCCATATCAATCGCAAGCTGTGCTTGTGCACGCATTTGAACAAGAATTTCGTCATCTGCTTTCGGTTCAATACCGCCAGTATCAATTAGTGTAAATTCGCGTCCAAGCCATTCTGCCTGGGCAAAAACACGGTCACGAGTAACGCCGGGTGTATCATCAACAATGCTTATGCGAGTTCCTGCAATTTTATTAAAAAGTGTCGATTTTCCGACATTTGGTCTGCCAACGATTGCAACTATCGGTTTTGCCATGAATGTTGTCCTCCTGTGTATTGTGATATATTTAAAATCTTTTGCACAAAATCCTCTCCGTCATTTAAAACAGGAGTAATTTTTATATTAAGCTTTTTTTCAAGTTCATCAAGGGTCATATTGTCTAAAAAAACATCATCATCTGCTCTGAGCATAGATGCAGGTATATATATATGCTCTCCAAGCTGGCAGCCGCGTAGCTGCTCAATTATATCGCATGCGCACACAAGACCGCTCACATTTACATCTCCACCAAAAAAAGTGTTTTTAATAGCATAAACATTTATTTTTAAACCATCAAAGCGTTCCTCGAGACGAGTTGCAAGGCTTTTTATAAAACCATACGCAAGCTCGCCGGTGACGATGCTGACTTTTCTTTTTAAAGGCATAGGCGATATTTGTTCTATAGCCTTGTCAAATTCGTTTTGCATACTGACAACAAGTCCAACACCATTATCAAGCTGGGGGAAATCGTCATATTCTTCTTCAGCAGGGAAAGGCATATCAGCCATCAAATAAAACTCGTCAGATGCATATACAAGAGCCTTACCATGCTCTTTTTTAAAGGCATTCTGATGTGTGTGTATTTGATTTAATAGCGCCCGAGCACTTTCTTTATTATATGATTTAAGTGGATAAAGTCCATCACGATGACCGCTGAGACCAACGGGCACAACGCTTATGCTATTAACATAAGGAGCTAATGCATTCAAGTCGCAAAGCGTTCTGTCAAGCTCTTGACCGTCATTTATACTGGGACAGAGCACAATTTGACAATTCATATAAATTTCCTTTTGCGCAAAATGCTTCATAATTTCATACAATTTGCCTGCAAATCTATTTGAAAGCATTATTTCCCGAAGCGATGGATTCGTCGTGTGTACAGACACATTCACGGGCGAAATGCGCATCCGCACAATGCGGTCAATGTCATGCTGGTTAAGGTTTGTGAGTGTGATATAATTACCCTGCAAAAACGATAGGCGAGCGTCATCATCTTTAAAATAAACCGTTTCGCGCATACCCTTTGGAAGCTGGTCGATAAAACAGAAAATACACTTGTTTTTGCAGCTTTTAGGCTCGTCCATAAGCGTGTTTTCAAACTCAACACCAAGGTCCTCATACCCTGTATAAACCTCAATAATTTCAATCTCGCCATCAGATTTTAAAATCTCAAGTTCAAGCTCTTCATCACAAGACAGAAATCTATAATCCAATATGTCTTCTATTTGTGTGTTATTTATTTTTAATATACTGTCGCCTGCACAAAGACCGATTTCTTCGGCTATGCTATCTGGCAATACAGTTTTAATTTTCGCATTTTTCATGATGTGTCCTTTCGCCTCATGTTTACCGGATATACTTATTTAATATTATCTAATAAAATGAGAAAATAGTCAAGTATTTTTACCAATAGTTTCATGAAAACACAACATGTAGTAAATTTATGTTGTTATATTTAATAATGTATGATAAAATATATATTATAAATTATTTGCCTGAAGAAAGGCGGAATGGAGAAAAGTATGTTGACACAATCGAAAAAAGAATTTATTGAGTTTATGATGAGTGCAGATGTGTTAAGATTTGGCGATTTTGTTACAAAAAGCGGTAGAAATACGCCATATTTTGTAAACACGGGAAACTATAAAACAGGAGCCCAATTTGCGCGTCTTTCAAAGTTTTATGCAGATTTGATACAAAGCACCTTATCTGACGAATTTGATGCGCTTTTTGGACCGGCATACAAAGGAATTGTGCTTGCAGCGGGTGCATCAGGTGCGCTATACACAAATCATGGCATAGATAAGCCATATTTTTATAATCGCAAAGAGGTCAAAGACCACGGCGAAGGCGGAAGTCTTGTTGGATATAAACCGCAAGATAATGACAGAGTAATTATTGTAGAAGATGTTATAACAGCAGGAACGGCATTGCGCGAAACATTGCCGATTTTAAACGCTGTGGCAAAGCTTTCTATCAAAGATATGTTTATTTCTGTAAACAGATGCGAATATGGCCAGGATGCATCGATGGCGGTTACTGATGAGGTAAAAAAAGAGTTTGATATAAATGTTCATTCTATAATTGATGTTGTGGATATTTATGAATATTTGAAAGAAAAAGAAGAGTATAAAGCTGTCGCAGATGCAATGCAAGGCTATATGCAAAAATACTGTGTAATCAACAAATAAATCTTAAAACAAAAGGAATGGGATTGTTATGAGCGAGCGCCTTATAATTATAGATGGAAACAGCATTATCAATCGTGCTTTTTATGGTATACGCACCTTGAACACAAAGGACGGAACACCGACAAATGCCATCTATGGCTTTTTAAATATTATGCTAAAGTATACCCAGGATATAAATCCTGATTATTTGTGCGTCGCTTTTGATTTATCTGCACCGACCTTTAGACATAAAATGTATTCGGAATATAAGGCTCAAAGAAAGCGTATGCCTGAGGAGCTTGCACTGCAAATGCCGATTATGAAGCAGGTTTTAGACGCTATGAATATAAAAATCCTTGAAAAAGAAGGATATGAAGCGGACGATATAATCGGCACTGTGTCTGATATTTGTGACAAAAGTGATATAGAATGTATTATTGTTACAGGAGACAAAGATGATTTACAACTTGCAACAAACACAACGAAGATTTATCTTACAACAACAAGCAAGGGCGCTACAAATACAGATATTTATGACGAGGCTGCAGTACTTGAAAAATATGGTGTTACGCCAAAGCAATTTATTGATGTAAAAGCGCTCATGGGTGATACATCTGACAATATACCCGGTGTTGCAGGCATAGGTGAAAAGACAGCGCTTTCACTTATACAAACCTGTAAAAGTATTGAGCGTTTGTACGATGATATAAATAATAGCGGTGCAAAAGGAGCGGTGCTTACAAAGCTTGAAAACGGCAGAGAAAGTGCTTTTCTGAGCAAAACCCTTGCAACGATTGATAAAAATGTTCCGATTGATTTTATCGTTGAAGATGCGCGCACAAAGAAATATGACAACGACGCGCTTTATCAATTGTTGAGCAAGCTCGAGTTTAAAAGTCTTATTAAAAAGTTGGGACTTTCTGAAAATGGCGTATCTTCGAAGAGTATAAGCAAAATTGAACTTGAAAAGCCACAAACAATTATTATAAGCGATACTACCGAGCTTGGTGAACTTGTAAAGGCCGTTTATAACGAAAAAAGCCTTGTTTACAGAATTTATAAAAGCAATGCAATGCTTGATGCAATTGCTATATATACATCAAAAAAGGTTTATTATGTTCCGACGGGACTGTTTTTGACCGAACATGTGATAATTGATGCATTATCAGATATATTTAATGATAAAGGTATCGAAAAAATTACGCATGGAGCAAAGGATGATATCGTTTTATTGCATAAATTTGGTGTAAATTATCAAAACCTTGCTTTTGATACGGCAATTGGTGCGTATATACTTGAGCCGTCCAGCACTGATTATGAGATCAGCTCTCTTGCAGAAGAATATCTTAATATAAGTATTTTGTCTGAAGAATATATACTTGGCAAGGGCAAGTCGCGTGTACGCATTTGTGATATTGATGAAAATATTGCTGCCGATTTTGCAGCGAAACAGCTTTTATCTATAGTGCATTTGAAAGATTATATTGCAAACACTCTTGAAAAAAATGACCAGCATTTTCTTTATTACCATATCGAGTTACCTCTTGTAAGCGTGCTTGCTAATATGCAGATAGTAGGCGTAGCAGTTGATAAAGACAATCTTTACAACTTCAATAAAATGCTTACAGCACGCATAGACGAACTTAAAACAAAAATATATGAGCTTGCAGGATGCGAATTTAATATAAATTCTACAAAACAACTCGGAGAGGTGCTTTTTGAAAAGCTTGGACTAAAGGCCGTAAAAAAGACGAAAACAGGATATTCAACCGATGCAGCAGTGCTTGAAAAGCTTGTCGGGAGTCACGATATTATTGAATATCTTATAGAATATAGGCTTGTTAATAAAATTAAAACAACATACGGCGATGGATTGCTTAGCGTAATAAATGATGAAACGGGTAGAATACATTCGAGTTTTAATCAAACTGTTACTGCAACAGGACGCATAAGCTCAACAGAGCCTAATATGCAAAACATTCCCGTTCGTCACGAGCTTGGGCGCGAGATACGACGGATGTTTGTTGCAAAAGAAGGGTGCACGCTTGTCGATGCGGACTATTCACAAATAGAGCTTCGCATATTGGCACATATTGCAAAAGACGAAGCGATGATAAAAGCTTTTGATGATGGAGTGGATATTCACGCAGTTACTGCGTCACAGGTGCTTGGTATACCGCTTGAAAGTGTTACATCAGCCCAGCGCTCGAATGCAAAAGCAGTAAATTTCGGAATCGTGTATGGCATAGGGGAGTTTAGTCTTTCAAAAGACCTTAAAATAAGCGTATATGAAGCGCGAAAATATATCGACGGCTATCTTGGACATTATAAAGGCGTTAAAAAATATATGGACGAAATAAAAAATGAAGCATATGAAAAAGGATATGTTACAACAATATTTGGCAGACGAAGATATATTCCGGAACTTAAATCATCAAACTTTAATATAAGAGCGTTTGGCGAGCGGGTGGCGCTTAATACACCAATTCAAGGCAGTGCAGCAGATATTATAAAGCTTGCTATGGTAAGAGTTCATGAGCGTCTTTTAAAAGAAGGGCTCAAATCACAACTCATATTACAGGTTCATGATGAATTGATTGTTGAAGCGTATGATAATGAACTTGAAAAAGTAAAAGAAATTTTGCGTAGTGAAATGGAAAATGTAATGAAACTTGATGTATCACTTTTGGCAGAGGCTAAAGATGCAAAGAGCTGGTATGACGCAAAATAACAGTTTTGGAGGCGTTTTTTGTGACAGTGATTGGTTTAACGGGCGGCAGCGGCAGTGGCAAAACTGCTATTGCATCGCTTTTGCAAAAAAAAGGTATTGATATAATAGATGCAGATATAATCGCTCGTGAGATTGTAAAAAAAGGCGAGCCTGCGCTTAATGAAATTGTAGAAGAGTTTGGTGGTGACATTCTTCTTTCGTCGGGCGAGCTTGATAGGAAAAAGCTTGGATCGATTGTTTTTACAAACAAAGAAAAACTTAAAAATCTAAACAAAATAACACACAAATATATTACAAAAATTATAATGCAGAATTTATCGGAACATGCAAGCGAAATTGTAGTGATTGATGCTGCTTTGTTAAAAGAAAGCGGTCTAATCGATATCTGTGACTATGTAATTTTCGTAACTGCAAATACAGATGTGCGCATTAAAAGAATTATTGAGCGTGACAAACTTGATAAAAAGGCGGCACTTGATAGAATACAATCACAGGATGCTGATGAAGATTATTTAAGATATGCAGATTTTGTGGTTGACAATTCGGGAGAAAAATCACTTGATGAAATTGCAGAAGATATTTGTCATAAAATCGGAGGGATAGTTTGAAGTGAAGGCTAAAGCGATATTTATTATTTCACTTATGCTTCTTATATCGTGCGCTTTTGCGGCACCGTCAATATATAAAACTGTCATGAAATTTATATATCCCGTTGCAGACGAAGAAATCATATATAAATGCGCGACGGAAAACGAGCTTGACCCATATTTAGTGCTTTCTGTTATAAAAGCGGAAAGCAATTTTGTGAGTGATGCTCTTTCGCATAAAGATGCAAAAGGACTTATGCAAATAACGGATGAAACAGGAAAATGGGCAGCGGAAAAAATGGGAATTGAGGATTTTGAGGTTATGGACCTTAATACACCGTCAATAAATGTGTCAATCGGTTGTTGGTATTTAAGATATTTGCTTGATAAGTACGATAACAATATTACGCTTGCCCTTTGCGCATACAACGCCGGCAGCACAAATGTATCAAAATGGCTTGCGAATAAAAAATATTCATTCGATGGTAAAACACTTGATGAAATACCATTTAATGAAACGAAAAAATATGTGGAAAACATAGAAAAATATCACAAACGATATATGCAATTGTATAAAGATATTTTTTAAAAACAAAAGCCTTACACATTGCGTGCAAGGCTTTTTGCTAATTTTATAAATCGTCTGCATCTTGGACAGGTGTTTCACCTTTGTGACGAGGACTGCCTGTCCAACTGCCCATTGGGTCAGTTTTTAGCTGTGATGAACTTACATATGCATCAACAACCTGCTGAGCCTTTTGCTGAGCTTTGTTATGGGTGTTTTGTTCTTTTTTGTCTTTGCGCATTGTTTTTCTCCTTTTAAAACCTGATTTAATGTGGCGATATTATTTTATGTAAAAAAACAAAAAAACACATCAAGAAAAATAAAGTAAAACAGCAAAAAACTGACTATTTTTTAGCAACAAAATGAGTGACAAAACAACATAAATATAATAAAATTTATATCAAGAAAATTAAAGGGGGCTTTGTTGTGAATAATTTTAGCATAGGCATGATTCTTGAATCGTTTAAACTACCATACAACAAGGCAATTGAACGCGCGAGTGAGCTTGGGGGGCACAAGGCGTTCAGGATATAGAGCAAAATGCAGAGCGTATTGAAAAATCAAAAAAAGAATAAAATTAAAAGCCATGCATAATTTATGCTTGGCTTTTTCTATATAATATGATAGAATAAATTGGTAAGCAAATAAATGTTAAAGATATGGTGTGGTATAATAAATGGATAAATATAAAAGACTGATAAGTAATACATTTATATTTGCAATAGCTGCGTTTGCATCAAAGCTTTTGATATTTTTTATGATGCCTTATTACACAAGGGTAATGAGCACAGAGGATTATGGTATAGCTGATATTTTGGTGCAAACATGCAATTTGTTAATTCCTTTTGCGACAATAGGTATAAATAATGCGGTAATTCGGTTCGGTCTTGATAAAAAATCAAACAAACAAGGTGTTTTTACGATAGGAATCATAACGATTATAGTCGGTTTTTTGATTATGTTGCTTTTTGATTCACTTATTGCAAAAGTATCGATACTTGATGGATACAGAATATATTTGTATTTATTTGTGCTTGCGTCTGCGCTTCACGGTTTGTGCTCCCAATTTGCCCGTGCAATAGGATATGTGCGTTTTTATGCTGTTGATGGTATTATTGCGACCGCACTTGTGATTGTGTTGAATATTTTATTTCTCACGGCTTTTAATTGGGGCGTAAAGGGATATATTTGGTCAACGATTATAACTGACTTTGTATGCACTATATTAGTTTTTTGGGGTACTCATTTAAGACGCTATATAAATTTTAAGGAAGTTACAAAAAAGTTATATTATAAAATGCTTTCATATTGCACCCCGCTTATCCCAAACACAATATGTTATCTTATTGTAAGCATATCAGGACGATATATGATTGCTTATATTATTGGCGAGGCGGCAAATGGCATATATGCAGTTTCAAACAAAATACCTACAATACTGATGATTGTAGCAAATATATTTGCAGAAGCGTGGCAGATTAGTGCAGTAACAGAAGAAGATGAAAGAGAACGGTTTTTTACACGAATATGCAGCATATATCAAGCGATTGCCTTTACAACGGCCGCCATATTGATTGCAACATCACAAATTTCAACACGCATACTTGCTGCTCCTGAATATTTTGAGGCGCATAGATATATTCCGTTGCTTGTAATGGCAACTACCTTTTCATGTATTGCTACATTTTTATCAAGTGTGTATATGGTTAAAAAGAAAAGCATATATACGCTTCTTACGACTTTGCTTGCCGCTTTGCTAAATATTGTATTAAATCTTTGGCTTATACCAAGATTTTCAATTACAGGCGCCGCTATAGCAATGCTTATAAGCTATTTTGCTATGTTTATTGTGAGGGCTTTTCACACAAGAAAATATGTAAAAATTAAGTGGAACATACCGAGGCTTATTATAAATGTTGCACTTCTGATAACGGAAATTGTGTTGATGATGACTATGTGCAAACACTATTTTGTTTATTGCATTATAATCACTATCATAATTACTTCAATAAATTTTAGAGAGCTTGTACAAATTATTATGGCAAAGTTTTTTAATAAATAAATCGAGTAACATTTAAAAATGTGCAGAAGGGAAGAAATTTTATGTCTGACACAATAAAAAACAAAATAGATAGTATTACAGAAAAATTAAACACATATGCTTACGAGTATTATGTGCTTGATGCGCCTACTGTAAGTGACTATGAATATGATATGCTCATGCGGGAGCTTGTTGGACTTGAAATGCAATATCCCCAGTATGCATATGACAGTTCCCCGACAAAAAGAGTTGGGGGAGAAGCGTTGACAGGGTTTAAAGAAGTGCGTCACGAGGTTGTAATGGAAAGCCTGCAGGATGCATTTGATATAGGCGAGGTATATGCCTTTGGCGAACGAGTATCAGATGTTTTGGGCGACAATGTAACTTACAATGTTGAGCCAAAAATTGATGGGTTGAGTGTTTCGATAGAATACGAGAACGGGAAGCTTGTACGCGCATCGACTCGTGGCGATGGTGTAGTGGGTGAAAATGTAACAGAAAACATAAAAACTATAGGTTCTGTACCACTTGTGCTAAAAGAAAATGTGCCATATATTGAGGTGCGTGGAGAGGTATATATTTCAAAGCAAAAATTTGCAAAAATCAACCAAAAGCGTGAAGAAGAGGGCGAAAATTCTTTTGCAAATCCGCGAAATGCGGCGGCCGGTTCGTTGAGACAGCTCGACCCGAAAGTTGCTGCGCAACGCGGCCTTGACATATTTGTATTTAATATTCAACGAGCGGATGGGATTGAATATGATACACACTCGGGTTCGCTTGATATTTTGCGCAAGCTTGGTTTTAAGGTTATAGAAAACAAGTTGTGCAATTCTATCAAAATGGCATATGAATGTGTCGAAAATATAGGACAAAAAAGAAATAAGCTTGGATATGATATTGATGGTGCAGTAATAAAGGTTGATAATATAGCATCAAGGGCGCTCCTTGGTTCAACTTCAAAAGCGCCAAAGTGGGCGATTGCATACAAATTTCCACCGGAACAAAAAAAGACGAAACTTCTTGATATAACACTCCAGGTTGGACGAACCGGTGTACTTACACCTACTGCCGAGCTTGAACCTGTTTTTGTTGCAGGCAGCACCATTTCGCGTGCAACGCTTCACAACCTTGACAATATTATCCAAAAAGACATTAGGATTGGCGATGCTGTTCTTATTCAAAAAGCCGGAGATATTATACCCGAGGTTGTAAAATCGCTCAAAGAGGAGCGCAAAGGAGATGAACGAGTATTTGAAATGCCAAATATTTGTCCACAATGCGGGAGCGAGGTTGTACGCGAAGAGGGAGAAGCTGCGCACAGGTGCACAGGCCTTGATTGTCCTGCACAACTGCAGCGTCATATAGAGCATTTTGTATCGCGCGGTGCTATGAATATTGATGGACTTGGCCCTTCGATAATTGAACAAATGCTTGAAAGAAAACTTATTAAATGCGCTGCCGACATATATTATCTTACTGCAGAACAAATTGCCGACATGGATAAAATGGGGGAAAAATCGGCCCAAAATTTAATTAGTGCGATAGAGCTTACAAAGCAGAATGATTTGAGTCGTGTTGTCTATGCACTCGGCATACGCCATGTTGGAGAACGAGCGGGTAAAATACTTGCAAAAAGATTTAAAACACTTGATGAGCTTATGAGCGCAAGCGTGGAAGAACTGATAAAAGTTGATGAAATCGGCTTGATTATGGCTAAAAGCATTACTTCTTTTTTTGAGGATGAAAAAAATATAGACTCAATTGAAAAGCTTCGCAAAGCAGGTGTAAATTTTGCATCAATAGACAATCAAGCAAGTGAACTGTTATTTGAAGGAAAAACATTTGTGTTGACGGGTACATTGCCAACATATAAACGAGAAGAGGCAAAAGAGATTATTGAAAAACTTGGGGGCAAGGTGTCCGGCTCTGTATCTAAAAAAACAGATTATGTTCTTGCCGGCGAAGAAGCAGGCAGCAAGCTTGATAAAGCTAATGCACTTGGTATAAAAATAATTGATGAAGAAAAATTTAAACAAATGGCCAACATTACTTGAAATGCTTTAAAAATTGATGTATAATTACAATAATGTCTAAAATTAGCAGGGGAGGAAAATAGATTGAAAATTACAAAAGAGCAAGTTAAATATGTTGCAAATCTTGCGCGACTTAATATTAGCGAGCAGGAAGCGGACGAGCTTTGTGCTCAAATGGCAGATATTATAAGCTTTGCCGATGCACTTGGCGAAATTGATACAGTCGGAATTGAGCCTACAAATCACGCTATAAAAGTAGAAAATGTATTGCGCGAAGATGTAGTAAAAGAGTCATACGACAGAGATGAAATAATAAAAAATGCACCAATGAAACAGGCAGGTTGTTATGCCGTGCCGCGAATTGTTGAATAGGAGGACAAACTTTGATGGAGCTTTATAAACTTACAGCGCATGAAGCAATGGATGCGCTTGCTCAAAAAAAGGTAAGCTCGACAGAGCTTACAAAAAGCGTTATTGAACGCATAGAAAGCGTTGAGCCAAAGGTTGAAAGTTATATTACAAACACATTTGATTCTGCGCTTGAAACAGCAAAAATTGTTGATGAAAAAATTGCAAAGGGCGAAAGCTTGAAGGCACTTGAAGGTGTGCCGATGGCAATAAAAGACAATATATGCACAAAAGATATAACAACGACCTGTGGCTCGAAGATGCTTGAAAATTTTGTTCCCCCATATGATGCGTTTGTTGCAAAAAAGGTAAAAGCCGTAAATGCACCAATGCTTGGAAAGCTTAATATGGACGAGTTTGCTATGGGTTCATCTACCGAAAATTCATATTTTAAAAAGACAAAAAACCCATATGATTTAAACTGCGTCCCGGGCGGAAGCTCTGGCGGCAGTGCTGCGGCAGTAAGCGCCGATATGGCGATGTACACACTTGGTTCTGATACAGGTGGCTCGATAAGACAGCCTGCATCTTTTTGTGGTGTAGTAGGCTTGAAGCCTACATATGGACTTGTTTCGCGTTTTGGACTTGTTGCATTCGCATCATCGCTTGACCAGATTGGTCCGCTTACAAAAGATGTAAAGGATGCAGCGCTTGTTTTAAATATGATTGCAGGCCATGACGAAATGGATTCCACTTCTCTTAATATTGCTGAAACCGATTATACAAGTGAGCTTGATGGTGATGTTAATGCGTTGAAAATCGGTGTACCTCAGGAATATCTTGGCGACGGAATTGATGAAGATGTTAAGGCAAAAATTCTTGAAGCAATAAAAGTATATGAGAGCCTTGGTGCAAAGGTTGAATATTTTAATATGAGCGCATCGCAGTATGCACTTCCTGCATATTATATTATCTCTTCTGCAGAAGCAAGCTCGAATCTTGCGCGTTATGATGGCATAAAATATGGCTATCGTGCAGAGAATTTTGAGGACCTTATTGATATGTATAAAAAAACTCGCTCGGAGGGCTTTGGCAAAGAGGTAAAACGCCGCATAATGCTTGGAACATATGCGCTTTCCTCAGGCTATTATGATGCATATTATAAAAAGGCACAGCAGGTGCGTACAATTATCAGAAATGATTTTAATTCTGCGTTTGAAAAATATGATGTAATACTTACACCAACATCGCCGATTACATCATTTAAGATTGGCGAAAAAACAACAGATCCAATGCAGATGTATCTTGCAGATATATGTACAGTTTCAATCAATATTGCCGGTCTTCCTGCAATATCGATTCCGTGTGGATTTGACAGCAAAAATTTACCTGTTAGCTTGCAACTTATAGGCAATTCGTTTGCTGAAAAAACAATACTAAAGGCAGCATATGCGTATGAGCAGAGCACAACATGCTTTGCAAACGCAAGACCAAGCTTATAAGGAGGGTAAAAAAGTGGATTATAAAGATTATGAGGTAATAATCGGACTCGAGGTTCACTCGGAGCTTTCGACAAAAACAAAAGCATTTTGCAGCTGCTCTACGGAGTTTGGCGGAGATGTTAACACGCACTGTTGCCCTATATGTACGGGTATGCCGGGCACATTGCCGGTGCTTAATAAAAAGGTCGTTGAATATGCCATAAAGGCAGGACTTGCGACAAATTGTGAAATTACACGCTATGGTAAACAAGACAGAAAAAATTATTTTTACCCTGACCTTCCCAAAGCATATCAGATTTCACAGTTTGACCTTCCGCTTTGTGTGGGTGGTCATATAGATATTGAAACAGAAAACGGCAAAAAATCAATCGGTCTTACGCGAATTCATATCGAAGAAGATGCAGGCAAGCTTTTACACGATGTTGTTCCCGGTAAATCGCTTGTTGACTATAACAGATGCGGTGTTCCGCTTATTGAGATTGTATCCGAGCCTGATATGAGAAGTGCAGAAGAAGCAAGAGCGTTCCTAGAAGAGCTTAAATCGATTTTAGAATGTCTTGAGGTTTCTGACTGCAAAATGCAAGAGGGCTCGTTAAGATGTGATATCAATGTATCTGTGCGTCCTGTTGGCCAAAAAGAATTTAACACTCGTACAGAAATGAAAAATGTAAGCTCGTTTTCTGCTGCTTATCGCGCTATTGAGTATGAAGCAAAGCGTCAAATTGAAGAGATGGAGGAAGGTCGCTCGGTTATGCAGCAGACTCTTCGTTGGAGTGATGAAGACGGTGAGAATTATCCTCTTCGTTCAAAAGAAGATGCTCATGATTATCGCTATTTCCCAGAGCCCGACCTTGTACCAATTGTTGTAAGCGACGAGCAAATTGAAGAAATCAAAAAGACAATTCCTGAACTACCAAGTGCAAAGCGTGCACGCTTTGTAGAAAGCTATGGAATTACTGAATATGAAGCGGGACTTATCTCGCAGAGCAAGCTTATGAGCGCGTTTTTTGAGTCAGCAGCAAAGCTTGTTTCGACACCAAAAACTGTTGCAAACTGGCTTCTTGGAGATATTTCAAGGCTAATTAACGAAAAAAACATAGAGTTTTGTGATATGAAAATCACACCTGAAGCGCTTGCAGAATTTATTGGTCTTATAGAAAAGGGAACAATAAGCAATACAGCCGGTAAAAAGGTAATTGAAATTATGTTTGAAACTCAAAAAAAACCTGATATTATTGTAAAAGAAGAAGGACTTGAGCAGGTAAATGATACAGATGCGCTTAAGAAAATTGTTGAAGAAGTGCTTGTAAACAATCAAAAGTCTGTTGATGATTACAGAAACGGAAAGACAAATGCTCTTGGCTTTTTAGTAGGACAAACAATGCGTTTGTCAAAAGGAAAGGCAAATCCACAAACACTTAATGCACTTTTAAGAGAATATCTCGAAAAATAATTTCGACTAAATTATGTTGTAAAAGAAGGTGTTATAATGCTTGATGCAAAGAAAATATTAGATTTGGCAAATAACATAAAAGCAGATATTATAACCGACAGACGCACATTACATCAAACGCCGGAGCTTGCATTTTGCGAAAAAAAGACAAGCGCATATATACAAAAGCGCCTCGATGAAATGGGCATTAAATATAAATCAGGCGTTGCAAAAACCGGTGTTGTAGGCCTGATAAAAGGCAAAAAAGGTGATGGACGCACGATTCTTTTGCGCGCAGATATGGATGCACTTCCTGTAAGCGAACAGACTGATGTGGAATACCGTTCAAAAATTGATGGTCGTATGCACGCGTGTGGTCATGACGCACATGTTGCTGTGCTTTTAGGCGCGGCAAAAGTGTTAAAATCACTCGAAAATGAATTTTGTGGAAATGTAAAGCTTATGTTTCAGCCTGCCGAAGAGGGAACCGGCGGAGCGGAGCCAATGATTAAAGAAGGCCTTTTAGAAAATCCAAAGGTTGATGGTGCGTTTGCGCTTCATATGGAAACTGCGTTTGATTGTGGCAAAATTGCAGTAAAAAATGATGGTGTAATGGCTTCTCCGGATGGTTTTACAATTGTTATAAAGGGAAAAGGCGGTCACGGTGGATATCCACATAATACAATCGACCCAATCCTTACTGCTGCAAAGGTGATTGAAGGCTTGCAGAGCATCAATTCTCGTAATGTAAACGCTGCAATTCCGTCTGTCGTATCCGTATGTGCAATATCGGGTGGCGAATTTTATAATGTAATACCGGACGAAGTTACACTTTGTGGCACAACGAGAGCATTTGATATGGAAACGAGAAAAATGCTTTTCGACAAAATTGAGCAGATTTCTAATGGTATATGTGCTGCTATGGGAGCGACTTGTGAGTGCAAGTTTGATTATTTATATCCGCCACTTATCAATGACGAAAATATGACAAAGCTTGTTAAAGATAGCGCAAGCAAGCTCATTGGCGAAGAAAATGTGATTGAGTTAAAGATGCCGTTTATGGGTGGCGAGGATTTTGCATATATCGCAAACGAAGTTGAAGCATCATTTTTCTATCTTGGATGTAGAAACGAAAAGGATGGTTGTGTAAATCCTCTACATAGTGCAAACTTTAAAATTGATGAAGATAGCTTGCCTATAGGTGCTGCTATTATGGCAAATTGTGCGTTGACATATTTGGATAAATAAAAAAAGGGGCGAGAGCATTGACGGATAAATTTGATAAAATTTGTATTTGCGCTATAAACGCAAGCTATTCACATTCATCTTTATCCGTAAGATGCCTTGCTAAAGCATTAGACAAGGATGCTATAATTTGTGAATATACGATAAATGATAATTTAAACAAAGTGGTCGCAGAGTTATATAAAAAAGCCTGCGACCTTTATGCGTTTAGCTGCTATATATGGAATATTGAGTTTGTGCTTGATGTATGTCAGACACTAAAAAAGCTTATGCCCGACTGCGTTATTATGCTTGGTGGTCCGGAGGTTAGTTATGATGCATACGATGTGATGAATCAAAATAGTTTTATCGATTATATCATATGTGGCGAGGGAGAAATAGCATTAAACGATTTTGTGAACGGCAAAAATTTGTGTGGTATCAGCGGACTTGTTTATAGAGAAAGCAAAAATATAGTACAAAATGAGATAGAGCCAATATGCGAGCTTGATGTTTTGCCGCGTCTTTATACGAGTGACGAAGTTGATAAACTGAAAAACAAAATAATATATTACGAAACTTCGCGCGGGTGTCCGTATATGTGTACATATTGTCTTTCGTCTACATCTCATGGAGTGAGGTTTTTTGGGCTTGACAGGGTTTTTGCGGACCTAAAGATGTTTATGGATTGTAAGGCGAAGCTTGTAAAACTTACCGATAGAACCTTTAACATTGATATTGAGAGAACAAAGAAGATTTTGCGCTTTATATTAGAAAAAAATACACAGACATGTTTTCATTTTGAAATAAGCGCTGATATATTAGATGACGAAACGATAAAGCTCCTAAACTCTGCACCAAGCGGATTTTTTCAGCTTGAAATCGGTATACAATCGACAAATAAAAACACGCTTTGTACAATAAAACGCAAAACAAATATAGAGAAACTTTTTAACAATGTTTTGCGCCTGCAAAAAGAACATAATATGCACATACACCTTGACCTTATTGCAGGACTTCCGCACGAAAATTATACATCTTTTAAAAAATCATTTGATGATGTTTTTTCTTTGCGACCGGATATGTTACAGCTTGGGTTTTTAAAGCTTTTAAAAGGAACACAAATCCACGATGAAGCGGACAAGTTTGGTTATTGTTTTAATCAAAAACCGCCGTATGAGGTGCTCTTTAACCAATTTATTAGTTATGACGAATTGATTATACTAAAAGATGTATGCGAGCTTGTTGAAAAATATTATAATAGTGGTTCGTTTGAAAAAGCTATTGAATTTGTACTCAAAGATTTTTCTTCTGCATACGACTTCTTTTATGAATTTTCTTTGTTTTGGAACGAAAAAGGCTTTGACAAGCAATCGCAAAGCAAAAAAGGGTTATATGATATTTTTTATAGTTTTTACAGAGAGCATATCGGCACAGAGTTACCAAAATTTTCTGAATATTTAAAGTTTGATTTTATGAAAAACAACAAGAAACTATCTTTGCCACAATGGGCAAGCAAAGCAGGAAGCAAAACATTTTATAACTCTGTATACAATTTTATCAGAAGTGAAGAGGGCGCAAAATATTTTAGGCACTATACGGGCGCAAAACTTTGTGATGTTATTCAAGCCGTTAGTGTAGAAAAGTTTAATTTTGATGTTTGTAATACGGGAAATTTTGGTAAATATGTCATAATATTTGATTACAAAAACAATACTTTTACAAAAATCGAGGATTTTTTTTAAAAAGTACTTTTAATTATTAAAATTTTATTGTATAATGTACAATGTAGTTATTTTTTTATACGAGGTGATATGAATTGTTTTTGAGAGCCGATTACTCAAATTACAATTTAAAAGCAAACGCATTATCTACAAGGGATAATTGCGTGCAAAATCTTTGTGTATCACTCACAAATTCGTATAAAAGCAGTATATATAAATCTATGTGATAGGCTATTACGGTGTATTAGTCTATTTTTAATTTTTTGAGGAGGTATATTATATGTCAAAACAACCAAAAGTAGCTCTTATAATGGGGAGCGACTCGGATTTTGAAAAACTTAAGCCTTGTATTAAAACATTAAAGATGTTTGGAATTGAGCCTGTTGTTCGTGTCATTTCGGCACATCGCACACCTGATGAGGCTGAAAAATTTGCAAAGAACGCAAAAGATGAAGGAATAGAGATAATACTTGCAGCGGCAGGAAAGGCAGCACATCTTGGTGGAGTTTTGGCTGCTTTTACAACACTTCCGGTAATTGGTATACCGATTAAGTCATCAACCATGGATGGCCTTGATTCGCTTTTATCTATGGTACAAATGCCAAAAGGTATCCCGGTAGCAACTGTTGCAATAGATGGGGCAGACAATGCGGCGATTTTGGCGGCACAGATGCTTGCTATTAAGTATAGTGATATAGAAGATAAACTTACTGCATTTAAAAAGCAAATGGCTGACGAAGTTATGCAGAAAAATGCAAAGGTTATACAAGAGGCACAGACATTATAAAACTATATACAATATTACGAAAGGGTGGCACTTATTATGAAAAACTGCAGATGTGATGAAATTGATATAAACGAAGATTCTTTAAAAGAAGAATGTGGCGTTTTTGGTGTTTACAATAAAGACGGCGAAATGGATGCAGCACAAACTATTTATTATGGTTTGTATGCGCTTCAGCACAGAGGACAGGAAAGCTGTGGCATAGCAGTAAATGATGATGGTACAATTATATATCATAAAGACCTTGGAACTGTGCCTGATGTGTTTAATCATACACTACTTGCACATTTACAAGGCAGTATCGGTGTAGGACATACACGGTATTCGACAAATGCAGAAAACAAACGCGAAAATGCACAACCTCTTGTAAGTAAATATAAAAAAGGAACACTTACAATAGCTCACAACGGAAGTATCGTAAACGCACAACAAATTCGTGAAGAATTTGAAAATGCAGGTGCAATATTTCAAACGACAAGCGATTCAGAAGTTATAGCATATCTTATTGCCCAGGAAAGAATCAATTGCCATTCTATCGAAGAGGCAGTGTCGCGTGCGATGAAACGCCTGCGCGGTGCATTTTGCCTTGTTGTAATGAGTCCGAGAAAGCTTATTGCGGCGCGTGACCCATGGGGTTTGCATCCTCTTTGTTTTGGCGAAACAGAGCATTCGTATATTTTTTCATCTGAAACATGTGCACTTGATGCAGTCGGTGCAAAATTTATAAAGGATATTGAGCCTGGAGAAATAATGTGCATTGACCACGAAGGTGTGAGAAGTGATACATCAAACTGCAACGGTGAGGCAAGCACATGCATATTTGAGTATATATATTTTGCGCGTCCTGACAGCGTGGTTGATGGTGTAAGTGTATATGAGGCACGCGTTGAAGGCGGACGCGAGCTTGCAAGAAGCTATCCGGTTGATGCAGATTTGGTAATTCCTGTGCCTGATTCGGGCATTGATGCTGCGATTGGATATGCTGAAGAATCGGGGATACCGTATGGTATCGGGTTAATCAAAAATCGTTATATAGGTCGTACATTTATTCAGCCGACACAATCTCAGCGCGTACAAGCTGTTAAAATAAAGCTTAATGCATTAGCCAGTACAATAAAAGACAAAAAAGTTGTCATGGTTGATGATTCGATAGTGCGTGGAACAACATCAAAACACATTGTGCAAATGCTTCGTGATTGCGGCGCAAAAGAGGTGCATATGCGTGTATGCGCACCACCATTTGTTTATCCATGCTACTTTGGTACGGATATTCCGACCCAGGATGTTCTTATTGCATGCAAATATTCTGTTGAAGAGATACGCGAAATGCTTGGCGTTGATAGTCTCGGATTCTTGGAACATAAATCGCTCTGTAAGATGCTTGGCGGAAAGAAAAGCAAATTCTGTGATGCATGCTTTACGGGCAAGTATATTATGGATGTTCCTTTTAATGGTAAAAAGATTGATATAAAATACTAAAATATATGACAAGAGAGGTATTGTGATATGAATGATAGCTATAAAGCGGCAGGCGTTGATGTGCACGCCGGCTATGAGTCTGTAAGACTTATTAAGGAATATGTTGCAAAGACATTTACCGATGGTGTTTTATCAGGACTTGGTGGTTTTGGTGGCTTGTTTGAGCTTCCGGAAGGATACAAAAAACCCGTTCTTGTATCAGGTACAGACGGCGTTGGAACAAAGCTTAAACTCGCATTTATTATGGACAAACATGACACAATTGGTCAAGATTGTGTCGCTATGTGCGTGAATGATATAATTTGTTCAGGCGCAAAACCGCTATTGTTTTTAGACTATCTTGCAGTAGGCAAAAACTATCCCGAAAAAGTTGCAAAAATTGTCAGTGGCGTTGCCGATGGATGCGTTCTTTCCGGTGCGGCGCTTGTTGGTGGTGAAACAGCAGAAATGCCTGGTATGTATAGTGATGGAGAATATGACATTGCTGGTTATACTACAGGTGTTGTTGAAAAATCTAAGATTATTGATGGATCAAAGGTTAAGATTAATGATGTTTTAGTAGGCAACGCATCTAGTGGTGTTCATTCTAATGGTTTTTCATTAGTTCGTAAAATTATTAATGATAATAATATTGATCTACATTCATATAGCG
>JAZUQZ010000002.1:0-15212 GCA_045626925.1 Candidatus Aphodoplasma sp.
GTTTCTTTTTTCATAGATTAAATCCTCCTATGTGTTTTTTCTCGACTGGCAGGTCGTTTTTATTATAACACATAGGAGGATTTTGCTCATCGGTTAACCTCTATTGAACCACGCGACTATCGCGTGGTTTTCGTTATACAAAAAAGGTGCATCTTAAACAAGATACACCCTCTTAGTCATTAACTATTCAATTACCTCGACTGTTTTGTTATAAAATGACTTAAGCGCAGCCGTTGCCATTGTGTGCGACAACACAGTTTCCTCCGGTGTAAAAAGTCCAAAAGGAACCTTTTCGCCCGAATACTCAAGCATAAACGCTGCAATTTGTTGCTGAATCGCATCTGTAAAACCAAACTCAAAAATCGGGCCTGTAATTGTAGGAATCATGGGTTTATATCCGATTATAATGCGGTTCCAGGACTGCTCTTTACCCCATGATGATGTGTAATGGAATGCATTTGCATCATCACTCGAGAACTTTGCACTGCAATCCATACCATATATTTCAAAGAACCAACGGTTTGTCGAGCCCGGTGCCATACGCTTCGTTTCAAAAGTCATCGGTATCTCGTCGCCCTCTTTATTTAATGTAGTACAAAAGATTGTGCAGTTATCAAATGTGTCACATACAGTCATGCCTCCCTTACCATCTGGACGCTCTTTTACAATGTTACTAAAATGCGCTCTGACAGTTTTCGGCTTAAAGCCCAAACGGAACGGAACATGCTGGGTATGAATGCCCAAATCGCCCAAACAACCGTACTCGCCATTGAATTTTACCATACGCTTCCAGTTTATAGGCTTTTCTGTATCCATATCGCTACAATGATTAAATCCACAATGAATCTCTAATATTTTACCAAATTTTCCTTCATTATACCAATTTATCATAGTCTGCATTGCAGGGTAATACGGAAACTCGCTGCAGCAACGAACGAAAGTGTTCGGATTTTCTTTTATTGCTTTCATTATGTTTTCATTTGCTGCTTTATCGATACCAAAAGGCTTCTCGCCTAAAAGCGCCTTGCCGCTTTTAATAATATCAATATAAAATTGCTCATGCAGATTGTGCGGAACAGCGCAATAAATTGCATCAATGTCGTCTTTTTCTAAAAGCTCCTTATAGTCCGAAACGGAATACTTTATCTCTGGAAAGTTTTTATTAAACCACTCCATCTCCTTTGGCACAACAGAACATATGCCCACAATCTCAGGTTTTGGAACATCAACATTAAGATGACACCAACGAGCTGCAGCAGACGCAAACTCTCTCGCCATAAGACCGCAACCAATAAGACCAAATCTTACAGTTTTCATATCAATTTTCCTTTCGTTTTCAATAGTCAAACTAAGGGCTGTCATTAAAACAACAGCCCTTAGCGTTTTTACGCATTAATATCCAAAATGTTTTTCTGTCTCTGCAATAGCCTCTTCAATAATGTCAAGACCTTTTAATGCAGCCTCATCATCAAGTATCATCGGAGGCGACATGCGAAGAATATGACCAGACGGAACCCACGCCAAGCCCTTTTCAAATGCCTTTTGATAAATCATTGTACCAGCTTCAGCAAATGGCTCTTTTGTCTCACGGTCCTTAACGATTTCAATAGCCTGAAGACATCCGATAGCACGAACATCACCGATAATAGGATGCGCCTCCATCATCTTCTTCATTCTTGCAAGCATAATTTCACCAAGATGTGCCGAATGCTCGTTAAGGCCTTCTTCCTCAATAACCTTAATCGACTCAAGTGCAGCCGCACAAGCCATCGGGTTACCACCATAACTTGAAGATGCTGAAATCTTCTCAATAGCAGGTGCAAGATCCTTTGAAACAGCAAGTGCTGTAACAGGGAAACCATTACCAAATCCTTTACCAAGAGTTGTGATATCAGCAGTAACATCCCAATGGTCCATAGCAAGATACTTACCTGTTCTTGCCATACAATTTAGTACTTCATCTGCAAATAGCAATATGCCTCTCTTATCGCAAAGAGCACGAAGTGCCGGCATAAAGTCCGGAGGAGGAATAATTGAACCGCCCCAACCCTGGATAGGCTCTAAAACTATTGCTGCTACATTCTTTCCGCCGGATGCGCACTCATTATCAAGAATACCCTCAATCATTCTTATGTATGGTGAAGAATCCTTCCATGCTTCTTCCGGAGTTCTGCCAAAGAAGTCGCGATACGGATTCG
Organism: Candidatus Aphodoplasma sp.; assembly: GCA_045626925.1. GTDB lineage: Bacteria > Bacillota > Clostridia > UBA1381 > UMGS1253 > Aphodoplasma. Next base: position 2,199 of record JAZUQZ010000002.1, read on the forward strand.
GTCTTGGAGCAAGCATAAAGCCCGGAGCTCTCATATGTGTGTCAGGACCAACAACTGCAAGTGAGTTTGCACCATATGTCTTACCATGGAAATCTCTCCAGAAAGAGATAAACTCTTGCTTTCCAGTAGCGGCACGAGCACAACGAAGACCAGCCTCTACTGCTGTTGTACCGGAATCATAGAACTGAAAACCTGCAAAACGGCCGCCTGTAATCTCATGAAGCTTTTCAACCAATTCCATCTTTACTTTTGTGGTAAAATCGTGGCAGTTCATAAGATTTTTTGCATGATTTGCAACAGCCTCACTAATCTTTGGATGACAATGACCAAGGCCTGTTACATATATACCCGACGAAAAATCAAGGTATGTATTTCCATCAACATCCTTTAATGTGTAACCATATCCCGATTCAAATGTAACAGGGAATAGTTTTACCTGGCTTGAATAACCCTTCATATATTTCGAGCATCTTTCATGATACTCAACAGACTTTGGACCCGGAACAGTGCCGGATACCATATTTGGTACAGTGGATAAATCCATGCGTGCCCAACCTTTACTCATAACAAAACCCCTTTTCTTTATAATTATTTAACAAAAACCATTGTATGTTTGTTTCGTTTATAATTATATAATGTTTTTTAAAAGCTGTCAATAGTTTTCATAAAAACGTTTTTTGTGTTTCATTTTGAAAGATATTTATTTCAAAATGAAACTTACCTCACATTTAAAGTATCTTTTAATTGAGATACTTTTGATGGCCCAACAATTTCAAAAACATCAAAATTACTCTGTTCGCGAAGCATTTTAAGCACCATATATGAGATTGTTGTATTTTCACGCTCTGCGCGTACTTTAATTTTTTCAAATGTTTTTACGGATTCTTCGTTTAAGTATCTTTCCTTTGCTTTTTGTGAAAGCTCGCCCACCGCATACTTTTCAAAAAATCCTTTTGCCTGCGACGAAAATGCAAATACTGCCAGTTTTCCCTTGTCATATTTTTCCTTTTCTTCGTCTATATAGGCAAGCTTAAAATCCCAAAGCTTTGAACGCGTAGCTAAATTATAAAGTGCCTGACTTGCACAAAAACCTACCTGGCCGCTCCTTTTGGCATATTCATTTGCTTCCATGATTCTATCATATGACCAATTCGACGCACCAAAATTTATTATTTTTCCACTTTTTATAAGCGAATTCAGCGTGTCGATTATAGGACCGACAGGCTTTTGGACATCATCTCTATGAAGCCACAAAATATCTATATAATCGATATCAAGCGCGCAAAGGCTTTTTTCAACATCATCTACAATCTCTTCTTTACTAAGTCGCACATGTGACAAATCGCTCAGTGTGTGCGGATGGGCACACTTTGTAGAAATATAGACCTTATCTCTGATATTTTTTATAAATTCACCCACCACACGCTCACTCTTGCCACCGCAATAAAGCCTTGCAGTGTCAATTATGTTGCCACCGTTTTCAATATAAACCTCCATAATATCAAAGGCGGTTTTTTTGTCTATTCTTTCGGAATATCCCTCTGTCCCAAGCACAATTTGTGATAAATTCATGTTGCAAAGCTTTGTATATTCCACCTATATTCCCCCTTTGATATTTTGTGTCTCTGCCTTAATTATATAATATTACTTTAGCTTATTAAGCATAGCCTTTCCTGCGTCAATAATTTTTTCAGCAACGCCCGCCTTAAACGAGGATGATCTTGCCTCATAACCGCCCTCATCATATGCCGACTTCATCGGGAAATAGCCCATGTAACCGTTTGTAAGTGCGCATGGCATAATAAGCTCCCATCCCTCTGCCTTTTTAATTTCTTTGCCGATATCTGTAAATGGCTCACCTGCAATACCAACCATTGCAACCGGTCCGATTTTTATTCCGGAAATAGTAATGTCAAATGACTCCGGACCATTTTCAAGGTCGCACATACGCACTGCTTCTGCAACAACAGTTGTAAGCTCCATACCTTCATATGGAATCTCATAATCGCGTCCTGCATCGTATAATTCCTTATACTTTTTAGCAAGAGGCATATCCTTTTTGTCCGGCATATTTGATGGAACAGTTAAAATATCAATAGCCATATCGATATCATCAACATCAACATACTTTACCTTGTCATACACCTGAAGAACCGTTCCTGCAAGTGCTCTCCCGACAAAGCGTGCCATTCCCGGACTCTTCATTTCATTGTCAAAACTTATTTCTGTATCGTTCATATCGCCATCTTTAGGAAATACATTTGTACTTCCAACATCGCCTTGGGCACCCGCAAAGAAGATACATTTTGTGCCATCAAGCGCCTTTTCAATAGTTTTGCTCATCCAAGCCGGAAAGTCCGCCGACACAAACTCGCCACCGATAGTATCTGTATGAATACCATAATTTACAAGCACAATGCTTTCTGCATTTTCTCTGTCAAAACGCAAAACATTAACTCTCTGGTCAAGTGTGCCAATAGGATGGTCAATGTTTTCATCCCCAACAGGTGGACAGGTCATAGTTGAGCCGTCTTTCATCTTATATCGTCTTATATATGCTACTCTCTCAGGAGCATAGCCTACGATATATCCCATTTTTGCATCTTTTACATCTGCAAGCGCAAGCTTTACAGAGTCCAAAACTCTATTTCCAAGAAATTCCTGATATTTTAGAGCTAAAGAAAGGTCGCCAGCGGATAATTCATCACCTTCAATGCTTGATCCCGTATGAGTATGCGTTGCGGCCATAAAGATATTTCCTTTAGAAATCTCTGTATTTTTCTCAATAATGTCAGCATATTGCGCATAAATTGAATCACCAATCCAGCAAGAATCGATGCTTATCATTGCAATCTTCTTGTCGTCCTTTTCTATAACCAAAGTCTTTACTTTAATATCATCAAGAAAGCCCTTTGCCACTCTCGACTTATAATAACCAACAATAGCAATGCCAAGTGGTGGATTTGCGTTTACTTCGCTATAACCTACTTTAAAATTACTCATTTATTTTTCTCCTTTCCTTAGTAACGAACCTCTCCCTCAAGAATTACTCGTTTTATATTAAATTTATCATCCACAAAAACTAAATCGGCCGTTTTGCCGACTTCAATAGAACCGACATCGTCACCCATTCCAATTGCACGGGCAGGCGTCGTCGCCGCCATAACAAATGCTTGCGCAATGCCACAATTTGTATTTGCCATAATATTTCGACAAGCCAAATCCATCGTAAGCTTGCTGCCTGCTATTGCCCCATTGTGGTCAAAGTTTATATCCTCAACATGTGCAAACTTCTCCGGCGTTTCATTTTCAAAAACTGTGCTATCCGTAATAAGTACAACACGATGAATACCCTTATTATGCAAAAGCAGCTGTTGAAGCTCGGGATGTACATGTACCCCATATGAATCAGAGATAAGCTCTGTATATACATCTATTTCTTTGAATGCATACTCATCCGGTCCATATCCGCGCACACCACCACCGGAAGGTTGTTGGGTGTGTGTTGCATTCATAGAGTGCGTTTGGAGAGTGGGTCTATACCTGCCAAGAGCACGAATCTGCATAGGTGTAGCATCACTATGTGCAAGAGCAAATACTGTGCCCGGGTTGACCTTTCGTGCATATTCCAAAAATGGTAAAAGATCAGGTCTTTCGGGTGCTATCGCCCACACCTTTGCATACTCTCCCGATTCATCTACAAATGCTTTAAATTTTTCCGGCTCGATTTCATCTCTCCACGGATTCAGATCCGCACAACAGCCATATTTAGGATTTGTAAATGGTCCTTCATGATAAAAACCCTTAATAGATTTGACCGTTTTCATATTTTCTTTTGTAATGCGAATAGACTCCATTATTTCATCAAAATTCGAAAAATAAGCCGTCGTCGCAAGAATACTCGTCGCACCATGACTAAGGAAAAATTCTGCCGCTTCCTTTCCCTCCATAGCAGTTGAATATCCGCCGCCGCCATGAACATGAAGGTCCACAAAGCCGGGTCCGACATAACAGCCTTCTGCATCGATTACTTCTGCTAATGTAGGAAGCATAACATCGCGCGCCCTTCCATAATCAACAATTTTGCCATCGTTGATTATTACTACACCATCCCAAATTATACCATTTTCCAATACAACCTGGGCATTTTTAATGGCTTTTAACACACTATTCCCTCCTTGTCTATGACAAAAAAACATTTCATAAGCCCAAATATACGGACACAAAAGCTGTGTCCGTATATAGTTTTTTGATATTTAATAAGGTTTTAATTATTAATACCCAACCTTTTCCCAGCACTCAAACGGAGCTGCCAATTCTTCACTGATATAAACCTGTGTCTTAACAGTCTGAAGCATTGAGCTTGGAACAAGTGGTGTTACAGGTCCATGTGTAACAAGACGAGATGTCATTCTCTGCCACGATGAGAATGTTCCGTTTGTAGCAAGTGCATGAACCTCTATTCTCTCTTTAGCACGCATAACATCGATAGGCCCGATTGTTGCAGCCTTTGGCGGTACATTTGCAATATCGCCCGACTGGCCAAAAGTTCCGTTTAAAGAGTTTTGAAGGATTGTCATTGGATGAAGTGTTACAAGCTTTGCAGGCTGATGTAACCATTCATCAATATCTCCGCTACCGATAAATTCAGGAATAGGATCAACAAACGCAACATGTCCTGTCCAACCCGGAGAAGTCGAAATAATGTCAGCACCACCCTCAGAAATATCATTGATAATCTTTGAATAATCGTTAATGTTTGCATTTGTTGGATAATGTACATTTTCCATTGGCATACGAAGTTTTGGGTCAATCTGGAATACTAAATATTTAAGCATAGAATGAACAAAACCTGCCTCATATGTTTCAGGAGCGATGTTGCCATCCTCATCCGCCCACTCGTCCTCTGCAAAAATATGAACCTTTGAACAATCTACCTTGAAATAATTGATAAGCTGAGCCAAAGGAATATATGTATCCGGCTCAGGATTGCCAAGAATCATTGTAAATGTTTTTCCTGCCTCAGAAGCAGCCTTAAGACGCGTAAAAAGTGTAGAAATAAGAACAGGATGAGGATTCATCATAACTTTTACATTAAACTCATCATGCCACCACGCTTCTCTCTTTTCAAGGTCTTTTCCGCTGATATTGCGAACGCGTTCGCATACCTCTTTATCCTTAAATGGTACAAAATCAGCAGGATTGAAGTTGAATTTTGTTGCTGGGTCGAAAATAATTTCTTTCATTTTGCTCTCTCCTTACATTATATATTTTTCATTTATTACTTTTTATAATACTTTATAAAACCCTAATTATAGCTTACCACTATATTTGACAATTTTCTATTGACATTTAAGCAAAAAATATGATAAAATCGTCACATAAAATATTTTTAGGGATGATTTTATGCATAATAAATTGCAAATAGAAAATATTAACTCTTTTTCCATTCATATAAAAAAGGAAAATGATATCGCAGACGCTGTTGCAAACAGAATTGTGCCACATATTCACGATACATGCGAAATATATGTTAATCTTACGGGAAATGTTTCGTTTATGGTAGAAAAGAACATATATCCTATTCAACATGGAGATATTATCATAACAAGACCTTATGAATATCACCATTGTATCTTAAACGATAACAGCGACCATTTTCATTATTGGCTTTTGTTTTCGTCTAATGAAAATCCAACATTGTTTAATGCTTTTTATAATAGAGCGCGTGGAGTGAATAATCTTATCAGGTTGCCCGAAAAACTGAAAAACAGGTTTTTAGAATTGTGCGAACAGACCCTTCTTATGCCTAAAACTAAAAAGATTGAAATTATGGCAAACTTTTTTGAGATGCTTTCATACATAGAAGCCGGAACAGTAGAAAACAATATTCCAAACATAAACAACACTCTTCCCGAAGATATAAATGAAATATTAACATATATCAATAAAAATTACTCAACCATAAAAACTATAAATGATGTGGCTGACAAATTTCATATAAGTATAGCAACTTTGGAACGTCGTTTTAAAACATATCTTTACATTTCGCCAAAAAAATATCTTACTAATAAAAAACTTTCTTATGCGTGCAGATTATTGCGTCAGAATTATTCTGCAACAAATGCTTGTTTTGAAAGCGGCTTTACTGATTTTTCACATTTTATAGCTGTTTTTAAAAAGTTTTTCGGCACGACGCCTCTTAAATACAAAAAAGAACATTTTTCAAAATAATGTATAGTTTAATTTTAAAAAAGCCTTGCAAAACCTAAGTCTTGCAAGGCTTTTTATTTTTTGTACCGGATTTGCAGCTTCTTATATTATCTGGTGTGGTAACACCAACCCCCCATTTTACGCCATTTATTTATCAAGTGGTTTCATTATAATATCAAATATAAGGAGCTTATAAAATTATATCTTTTATCTGTTAATACTGATACCAACAACACCAAGGACAACTTCATTTGCAACAGCTTCAATCTTAATATTTAAAAGCTCCTTTGAAGGATCCACTCTCGTCTTAACAACAGTTGCATGGTTTAAGTTGTTAAGATAGAATATTTCCGCCTTCGATGTGAGCGCCGAAGTCAGCCAATCATCAATATTCAAAGGATATATGAGCTTTGTGTGCGTAGATGTGCCATCGGCATAATTAACTGTAATTCTGGCATTTTCAACCCAGGACTGCATACAGTTTGTGCTTGCGACAAACATTACTGCTACCTCCTCACCTTTGCCGGATACAGGAATGGTGATTTCTGTCGGGAAATTATCCCAAATGGAAACGCAAGCCAAGTTTTTATCATCCTTTGGAGTTGCAAATGGTATTCCTGAAGGTGAATAAACAATACCACCCGAATTTCTCAGATAATCGTCGTTTATGTTGATTGTAAGACATCCGCCTTGATTCCAGCTCTTACAATAGCGTCCGTTTTGGAAAACGCTCATAAAGTATCCCAAGGGCTTGGGGCTTATATATTTCTCGTCGTGTACCTCAGTCATATTACAGTTGAAATACTCGGAAATATCAATCGGAACAAAGTTGCTCTTTGACACAGGCTCCTCGATAACAGTCTTGGCCTCAATTTTATAATCTGCTGCAAGCCAAGCGTTATACTCACCATTTTGAACGCGGATAAATAGCGTATGCTCACCGCCTATATCCTTCGCTTTTGCGTATACCTTGTTGCCAATTATGCTGATATCAGATAGTGATTCTGAAATATCATAAGCCTCAACAGGTGTTCCACCACAAATCTCAAATACAACTTCATTACCAACAAGAATAGTTGATGGCGCAGATATTTTCGGGCGTTCAGTATTCGTATGCATAACGCGAAGCTGGAATCTGCCAACCTTGTCAATATCAAGGATAAGGAAGCTGTTATTTGGTGCGGGAACAACCTCATACGAAACAGGCTCGCCATCAAGCAAGACTGCCTCAACACCGCTTGAGCGCATAGGAATTCTTATACGCTTTCTTTCTTCTCTGTCGCAGGCTATGTCAAACACCTCACAGCCTCCGCGTCTTGAGTAGTGTAAAGATATGTCACGAAGAGTAAGACTTGCATCTTCCCATTCTTCCGGGAAGCCCGGAGCAATATTTATAACATTGTCAAGGCTGTTGATTCTTATACCAAACAAGCCCTCAATTACCGCGCGTAGATATGTGCTTGACACATCTGTGAAGTCCTGGTCACCAAAGTCCGAGGTGCACAAATTAGACTGAATATGAGGGGCCTGGGCCGGATTTCTACCTGCAAAGTAGCAGTCTTTAATACCGTCAAGAAGCTTTTTACCTTCCTTGAACAAACCTGTTTTAAAGTATACAAGTGCCAAATGCGCATTTTCCGCAGGGAAGATACCGCAATTAGAATACTGCTTGGGACGCCAATCCGAAGAGTAGCTAAGTCTACCAGCAGAGCCGGGTGTAACAACACTCTTAATATGATTTTCGGTATATCTTAGCGTCATATATGCCTTAAACTCATCAACAACATCACAATCCGTAATAAGACAAGGTGTAGATAGCTCGATTGCTGGGTGAATAAGCAAATTTCCTATGGTATCAATAGACTCTGCGACAACACCTTCGTGCGCAAGCCATAATTTTTCATTTATTGCTCGCTTGATTTTTTCAGCTCTATTCTTAAATAAGGTGTCATCTCTGCCAAGCTTTCTTGCAAGCTTCGCCATAATGGCATTAGCGCGATAGTTATATGCGCTTGCCTGCGCACAGCCTCCTCCGCAGTAGCAATGTCCGTCTGAAATCCAGGTGTTTAGCATATTCTCGTACAAGCCATCGCCGTCTGCGTCAAACATTCTTGTCTCCCAATCAAGCATAGATATAATATCATCAAAATACTTGTCTACAATGGCAATATCGCCCGACCACTCGACATAGTATAAAAGCATATCAAGCGCACACTCTTGCATATTATACGGTCCGTACATATCCTCGCCTAAAAAATCGGACAGTCTGCCTACGGGGTTGTGCACAAGACCGAACTTTGTCGGATATTGCTTCGATACATCGTCTTTCGGTACTGGTGTTGGGTTACAAAGGACATATTCATCGGCAATATCTCCTCGTGTTATTGATGGCATATGCGCCTGTATTGTTTTTGATACTCTGTCCCACCAATGAAGCGCTGTTGGGGCATACCAATTTCGCCAGCCTAAGAAGGGGGCGTGGTATGCGTATGCACCGTGATGGAATGAGTCCTTGTGCCACGAAGCATCTAAAGCCATAACAGTGGGCGCAATTGTCAAATCAAGCACCCTCTCGGGTGTTTTAACGCCGATGCATGCATGCTTTGCGTATATTTGCTGCTTTATGTAACCTATGGGATTTTCCATAGCGAGCCACTTGTCGAGTGTCGCATCATCTGTATTACGAATTGCAATGATGTAGCCATCAAACACCTTGCCCGGCTCAATTACTGCACAAATTCTAACGACTCTGTCATTTTCGTCAACACAATCCTCAGCCAAGAAAGTGCTTGGGAATGGCTCTGACATATACTTAGCCGAACCCAAAGAAAAATCTGCATTAAAACTTGTCGCCACTCGCATTGTAGTACCATCGGTATGAGTAACACATGCCCTGTTATTACCAAGATCAACAGTGTTTCCAATGCAATCGTCCGGAGTAAAGTGGCGTTTGCTCTCATCTCTATACTCAAATCTTGCCTTGCCTTCTGTGATACCTCCAAAGCCTGCGACCAAATGCACTCTCTGGTTAGATTCTATTGTGTAGTGCACAAGATAGCCATCCTCGGGCAAAAGAGGATAAGTCTCAATATTTACCTTAACATCCGGAAACCAGGATGAAATTTGCGAAAGCTCGTATTCCATCCATCCGTTTTTATATTCAGCTCTTATATCCTCGGAGTTGTGGAACCAACGAGATGTAATATCAATGTCGTATGTATAATAAAATTTTTGTCTTCCACCGGGAGTAATTGCAAGACCGCTACTCAGCACTCCGCATTTTGCATAAGGTGTTGTAGTGTTCTTCGTCCAATCCGTAACGGCGCCCATAATAAGAGGGGCATCGCCCGCAAAGGTAAAAAAGCGCTCCGGCTTATCATCGTTAAGATGCGAGCCGTATAGAACTCGATTGAAAATATCCGAGCTTGCGCTGATAAAGTATCCGTTTTCGGTCGGGGTATAACGAGTAGGTTTTTTCATAGTAATTTACCTCTTTTATAATAGAATAAATGCTTGAACTTAGGGGTATTATAACCCATTAACACAGTAAAGTCAAGCGTTTTCTTAAGTGTATTTTAACCATAATCACTACAAAAATTTTTATATATAAATAAGTGAAATTTGTATATAAAAATTACGCAAATTTTGCAAAATAAAAAACAGCACATCTGTCGTTATTGACAGTTATCCTAATCATTCAGATAAAACATACCCCGAAGTGAAAAAATCACTTCGGGGTATAATTTTTTGTGAGATATTAAGTTTTGGGCGTAAATTGGGCGTAAATTTTACCACTTAACACCCTCAAACCCGCATAAACACTGGGTTTATTTATCCAGCGGCTTCATTGTTGGGATTTCAAATTTTGTAATCACATAACTTATTATAAGTCTTCATAACCCTTTTGTCAAGCCACTCTTTTCTTCCTGTTAGTTACGCAAGTCTTTATAACTCTCCGTAAAGTATGTTCCATTTGGCGTAAGTTATGGCGTAAATGGCGTAAGGTTTCATTTTATGTCCATGCAAATCTTGTCTCTAATGCATTAACTTCCTCACGCTTTTTCGCTTCGGTTACATGGGTATAAATCTCTAATGTTGTCTTGATTTCTTTGTGTCCCATGACATTTTGTATCACCGATAGATTTATATCCGCTTCGCATAATCTTGTGGCGAATGTGTGCCGAAGGTTATGGCAACTGAAGTTGGGGATCAAAACAGGGTTTTCTTCTTTTAACAATGCTTCGTCATTGTAGTCACGGACAATTCTGCGAATTGCTTTGTTGACAGTTCCGTAATGTTGCACGCTTCCAAAGCGGTTGACAAATATGAAATCTGTGTAGCAATCAATGGTTACCTGACAATTAACACCGGTTTCTTCCTGATTTGCTTTTTCAAGGAGGAATGCTTCCTTTACAAAGTCCATCATCGGAATTTTGCGGTATCCCTTTTTCGTTTTAGGTGTGTTGATTGCGAACTTGCATTTCTTTCCTTTGCCTGTGCTGTAGTAAACGAGAGTGTGATTGATGTCAATAATGCCTTCTTCCAGGTCAATGTCGCACCATCTAAGTCCCGATACTTCACCAATTCGCATTCCGCTGCCGAACATTACAGCAAATAGCGGATACCAATGATTATACTGAGGCTTTCTTTTCAAAAAGTCCAGAAATAATCTTTGTTCATCTGCCGTTAATGCTTTTCGCTCTTTGATTTCGAAATCATGAGCTTGTTTCAGTTCTTTAAGCATCTTGTCTGTGGGATTTGAACGGATGCAATTATCGTCTACCGCTAAATCAAATACCTGATGCAATACATTGTGAATTGTATCGATGGTGGATATCGATAACATTCTTTCATCTGCAAGGGTGTTATAAAACCTTTTCACATCCGATTTCTTTACATCCGCAATCCTATTCTTGCCGAAACTGTCTCTGACATAGTTGTTATACATATATAGATAGTTTTTAAATGTGTTATCTTTCAGCCCTCGTTTTAAGTCGCACCAGGTATCAAACACATTGTTAACTGTCAGCTTTTTTGTTTCGGTTTTGATTCCATCGTGTTCGTCAATCACAATTTCTTTTTCAAGCTCTCTGAGTTCTTCCAGAGTGGGTGCATATACAGCATGCCTTACTCCGTCAGGGCCAACCCATCTGTAATCGTAAGTTCCGTTCTTTCTCTGCGATTCGCCCTTGCGAAGCACTCTTCGGTTACTGTCAAACCGTTTATTCTTTTTACCTTTCTCTATATTCATAATTAACTCCTTCCTAATGGCTTGCACCGGAAGGAACCTTAACTATCGATATTCATTATACTATATTTTAGCTGTGTAGTCCAGGAATTTCAGTACAAGCCATTGTAAAATTTAATATAATTTTTCATATCGAGTATTGCTCCTCTATGTATTTAAGGAATTTATTTTTCTTGATAAGTCGTTTGGATCCAATCCATAATACAAAATCGCAATCCTCGTTATCGGTTAGGTCACGTAATTTCTGCTGTCCAATGCTAAAATACGCTGCAGCTTCCTCTAAGGTTAAGTTTGCCTTTTCCCAAAAAGGAATCTCTTTCATATTACGCACCCACCTTTCCGATTCTTGCAAATCTCATGTGAGTTCTCCTTTCGATTTACTGAGTCATATATTTAATACTCAAATCACCGAAAATTTGAGTTTCTCCTTTCTTTTAGATTTTTGACCGCCGTTCGTTAAAGATAATCGGTGAATGTGTAAGTATTATCAAGTTAAGTTTGTTTTACATCAAAACGGAAGCAGCACCTTCCCACAGGAGTTTCACCTCAGCCCATTCTGATGGCCTGCCGTCCAATTCAGTGACGAGTTCAAGACGGGAGTATCATTATCAGCAATAATGGTCTTCGCATAGCGGTTTGCAAATCCGCCTTGCTGCATGAAGTTTATCGCTCGCTTTCTACGGAGTAGAGAAGGTCTTCGCGCCTTTGCAGTACTGCTCGCATTATTGCTTATGTGTTTTGATGTTGTTATTCAATTTTCAAGGTTTAACTTATATATTTCAGCTAGGATTTTCTACTTGGGCTATTATTATAGCGCGTGAACCTAGGGGCCTGTCAAGGCCTTTTCGCCCGCGTCACGAAATTTTAACAAAAGTGCAGCGAACGCGCAATAATTAGAATTTTTATAGTCGATATTGTGCTTCTTGTAACCGCTTTATATATCGCACTTTTCGGTCACAAAAATAGCAGGTGGGGTAATTACCCTACCTGCAATAGTTTTGTGCTACAACGGGCTTATACAACCGTTACACTCGCGCTTAAAATCGATTGTATGTATCAGTCCTCATCATAAATGTCGCTATCATTCTCAAAACATGCCATAACAAATCTTGCTCCAAGTTTGAATCCCTTAATAAATGTTTGACATTCTGTTATTTGTATCATTTCATCACAGCAAGCCTTAAATTTATCAAACGCCTCTTTTTCTTGTTCGTTTAAGTTTTCAAGTAACTTTTCTTCGTTTTTAGTAAGCAACCTAAATGCCTTATCAAATTTCCTTTGTCTTTGAAATGGTCTTTCCATCGGGTTTATGTTCCCATACCAGAATTCTTCAAGTATATGCATTATTTTTCCTCCTTACGCAAAGAGAGCGACTCAAGTTCCGGTATATCCGAAATCGAGTCGCCCTCTTGAATCATTCTTTTTGCTGTAATCAGTGCGTGCTTGACATAAATCATATTTAATTGTTCTCGTATTGTTTTGGCATCAATCTTCTCTTCAACCATTTTGAATACTTTTACAAACACAGCACTTTCAATTCCGTATTTGTCGCC
>JAZUQZ010000003.1:0-102605 GCA_045626925.1 Candidatus Aphodoplasma sp.
CTCGATTACCTTTACTCTAATGAAAATTTAGGCAAAACGCAGAGCTTCTTGGAAAACAACGGCTTTCCGTCCATCGAAGAACGTGAGTATAACAAGGAAGCTTACGGCATAGCGGACGAGCGCAAGCAAATGCTTGATTTGATTCAGAGCAAATCCAACAGCATATTAAATCCAAAGCTTTCCAACGACACTGACCGTGCATTTTTGAGTGGACTAATGGGCGAAGAAGAGGAAAAAGCTTATCATCAAAATCAAATAGCAGATGCAGACAGCGCAATAGCAGAGTGGCAAAGCGCTTTTAGCGGTTCACCACTTGAGAGTCAGTTGAATGTAGCTGCTGATTCTGCTATAAAATCAATTAACTCTTATATATTGGAAGATAATAATATGGGAACTATAGCGCGCGTCTCCAAAGCTCGTGAAAAGGAAGGATGGATTGAAAATCCAAATAAAAGAAAAGGCAGCGAAAATAGACAACCTAGTGGCAAGCGCGAAAAAAATGTTGGACATCCTGATGGAGAAGAGCACAGCAGAGTGCCCAAAGGCACAGGTGGTCAGGGAGTTAGACGTATTGAAACCCAAGAAGAAATTGGAAACGCTTTGATTGGCGGTGCTGCAGCTATGGGTGCGGGATATCTTATGTATAAAGGTCTTAGATTGCTTCCATCCTTGCTTCCACCACTTTGGTGGACAATACCTGGAAATCTTCTAACACCATAAAAAGGACGGTGAAAGCTTTGAACGCAAAAAAGACAAAACTCAAAAACGGCATTGTAATAAACTCTTTAAAAATGGAAAATACGGATACTGTATCTGCGATTTTAATGCTAAAAGGCGGCGTTATATACGAACCTCGCAATTTGAATGGCATTACGCATCTTATTGAGCATTTATGCTTTCGTCGTTTAGCAGGAATACCTCAAAGAGAGCTCTACTATAAAGTAGAACGCAATGGCGGGTACTTGCGCGGCACAACATATAGAGATTGCATTATTTTTGAACTTACTATGCCCAAAGAATATTTTGTTGATATACCTTGTATACTACGAAGTCTATTTGATGATAACAGGTGGACATATGAGGATATCCGTCTTGAAAAAGAAATAATATACAGAGAAATTGAGCAAACAGGTGATTGGACATACAAAAGAATTGTGTACGATTTTTTTGAGGAAAAATCATATGGTGCAGAGATTTTAGGAACTAAAAACAAAATCAAAAAGTTAACCTATAAACAAATTATCGATTGGAAAAATAAACTTTTTGAAAATCCACAGATAGTGTTGTGTGGAAATTTTTCGGATATCCAACTTGATGAGTTTTGTAAAAGTTTTACCGATATTCCATCATTAAAAAACAAAGAGCCAGTAGATATTATGCCCGAAAGTTTTTTGATGCGTAATAGCAAATCTGACAGGTGTTATACGGAGCAGGGCGATTACCTGAATTTAGGAATATCTTTTGACTTAAACATTGATAAGCCTACTGCAAACCTTATGGTAAAAACGCTTTTTGGACTGGGCATATCTCCTTTTAATATGCGATTGCGTGAAGAAATGGGATTTGTTTATGATATTGATACAAGTTTCTCATATTTCGACTTTGGGGGTATATTGACTATAATACTAGATGTTCACAAGGACAAAGCAGTTAATCTTATAAAAGAATTTGCAAAAACGCTGATAGAACAAAAACAACAAATTGATTACAAAGCTTTTGAGTGTGCACAAAAAAGATTGGATTTTGAAAATCGAATCACTGTTCAAAATTCCAGAGATATGGCATACCTTGTTGCTTTTGATGAAAGCAATGATTTTGCTAAAATAACATACGAGCAGATTCAAAATGGGGCAAGAAAAGTATTTTTACCCCAAAATATGATTGTTAATTTAAATGATGTATCACCAGAGCAAGAGCTTCTTGATGCGTTATATAAAGAAAAAGAAAAACTTAGAGAAAAATTAGGAGAGTAACACAGTATATCAATATCGAGAGGCAATTAATCCATACCATGTTACGGTGGATTTTTACACAACGAGGTGATATATTATGAAGAAGCATAAAATTATTTTACTTATACTTCTTATAGTTATTCTTATTGGCTCTTTTATTGGCACTGTATACACAAACAGACAGATATTTTTCAATCACTTTTGGACCTTACTAGACATACAATTGACGCGCGCGATTTTTAGATATTGGAGAAGAGTTTATGGATGTGTCTTGGCCCGAAATACATGACAGAACTTATATAATCACTATGTATGACAAGTATGACAAAAGATTGGAGTATATCAAGAACGAAGAAAAAATTATTTTATTAAATTCTGTAATTACTCAAAGGTTTAGAAATGATAAGTTTTATGTAATTGCAAAAGACGGCTATGCTGTAATTGATAGAAATAAGACTGCAACAATATGCACTTCCCAAGAGAAGGTTTCACTTGAAAATGTGCATTATATTACTCGTTTTGAAGATTTTGAAAAGGAAGATATAGAAGTATTCGAGTCTTTAGGCTATCCTGACAAATTGTTGAAACTATTCCTTACTCTTGCTGTTATAACTTGCCTATATATTACAGCACTTATATTGTTAATCATAGCTATAGCTAAAAAACGCTGATGATATGGCATAAAATACAACAAGAAAATTATATTATAACTACAATCAAATATGTTCGTTTCGCTTAAATTTACCGCCTGCGGTGTAAAAACCGCAGGCGGTATTGTTCTTTGTCTGCATCTATTCTGCATGCGAAAGCCATAAAAAGCACTTCTTTAGAAGTGCTTTTTTAAGTTTTATTTACCTTGCAATTTAAAGGCAAACAAAATATCACTAAACATTATTGCATCTGTTGTATGTGAGAAATGAAAATTAAAGTTACCTGCTAACGAATAAAAAATAATAATGTATATCTTTTTCGGGAAAAATATGGTATAATAATTTTATAATTAAAAATGAATAGCTAACAGGAGAGAAAAATATGCTTGAATTTAGTGATATTACAATCGAAGACAAGGCTTGGTTTGACGAATATGTAATAAATTATGGTTATGCGACATTGGAGTATAATTTTACAACTGCATTTATATGGAGACAAATTTTTAATATAAAGGTATGCCAGAGCGATGGGTGTCTCGTAAATTTTGCAGATAATAAAAAACCATCATTTCTTTATCCATGCGGGGCGGGCGACAAAAAGAGCGTTATTGACAAGCTTTTTTCTTACACAAAAGAAAGACAGATTCCACTTGTGTTTCATAGTGTGAGTGAGCGCGCAAAACAAGAGCTTGAGACAATGTATCCGGATAAATTTGAGTTTATATTTGACAGAGATGCGGGCGATTATATATACGATGCACAAAGTCTTATGACGCTCCAGGGCAAAAAGCTTTCGTCAAAACGCAATCACATAAACCGCTTTGAGCAGACTTATCAAAACTGGAAATATGAGCCGATTACAAAAGAAAATATTGATGAAGCATATGAGATGAATTTGAAGTGGTGTGATTTGTCAGACTGTCAGAATGATAAAGGGCTTCGTGATGAGGCGTGTGCAGTAGAGCAGGCATTTAATCATTTTTTCGATTTAAAGTTAGATGGTGGACTTTTGCGCGCAGATGGTCAAGTCGTTGCTTTTTCAATGGGGGACAGGCTTGATAAAGACACATATCTTGTGCATATTGAAAAGGCGTTTGCCGACATAAATGGCGCATATCCTATGATAAACAAGCAGTTTGTCATAAATAATGCGAGCGAATATAAATATATAAATCGTGAGGATGATGCAGGCTCGGAGGGGCTTCGTCGTGCAAAGCTTTCATACAAACCTGTCGATATAGTAAAAAAATATAGGGCGTGCTATATTTATAAATAATAAATACAAATGGATCGATTGGGGGTTTTTATGTGATTGTATTTGCGTCTGATGGATATATACATCAAATTAAAGAACTTTGGTGTCAGGCATTTGGTGACACGAAACAGGGGGCAGACTTTTATTTTTCAAATCTGCACCAAAATGAGAATATGCTTATAGATGTTGAGGGCAATAATGTGACATCGATGCTTACGATGCATCCGATAACGCTTGTAAATCATAAAAAGACTCTGTATGCGCGTTATATCTATGCGGTAGCGACACACAAGGATTTTCGCATGCAAGGCAGAAGTACACGCCTTATTATGTACGCACACGAGTATATGCGTGCGCAAAATATAGATGCATCAATTCTTGTGCCGGAAAATGAAGGCCTTTTTGATTTTTATGAAAAACGCCATTATAAACGGGCATTTTATTTAAACAAATCTGTTTTTTGTGCGGAAAAAATATCTGCGCCACAATATTCATATAGCTTTGATGTATGTAGCGTAAAAGAGTATTTTGATATAAGAAAAGAAGCGTTTGGAAAATGCAGTGCGTTTGCGATGTGGGATGAAGATATGCTTGTAAAGGTGATGGCATATGCACGCTTTTTGGGCGGAGAATTTTATAAAATTTTTACAGGAGATATAAAAGCTGCTGCTTATATAGTTCGCGACAAAGATGATATAATTGTTAAAGAACTTGCATCACCAACAAGCGAGCATGAACGAATTTTGAGCGCAATAAAAGAAAGCTTTGATGCAAAAAAATATATAATTTATGGCGCACCGAGAGGGAAAAATGATATAGCGCGTGGTATGATTTGCAATTTAAATAATGAAAAAGATATAGTCGATGACGCATATTTTAATCTTTTTATGGAATAAAATAAAAATCCGTTTTATGACGGATTTTTTTATTATAATATTCGTTTTTTGTATTCAGTTGGCGATGTGCCTACAGAGTTTTTAAATGCGCGCGAAAAGCTATGTATACATGAAAAACCAAGCATATCGGAAATTTGGTTTATAGAGACTTGACTTGAGCGTAAAAGCCTTTTAGCCTCTGCAAATTTAAGACTGTTATAATACGCCATAACGCTTTTGCCACTGTTTGCTTTGAATATATGACTAAGCTGGGATTTGCCGAGCATAAAGTGGCTGCATATATCGTTTAGCGTAAGTGCCGAATATAAATTATCCTGCATATATATTTTTATAAGCTCACACATAGAGTTTTGTGCCGTGGCACGCGACTCTTCGCTTGATACAATTTTGTTGTCTGTGTCGGAGTTATTTCTTACAATATTTATAAGTAGCTCTGTAAAATAGCACAAAAGAAGCTGGGACGAGCCGAATGCGGAGTGAGAAAAATCAAGGTCGCCTTTGTTATTATATTCACTCGGAATGTTGCCGAGTGCTTTTTTTGCTTCATCGATAAACAAAGATAAAAGTGTTCGTGTTGTTTTGTCA
This sequence comes from Candidatus Aphodoplasma sp., assembly GCA_045626925.1. Classification (GTDB taxonomy): domain Bacteria; phylum Bacillota; class Clostridia; order UBA1381; family UMGS1253; genus Aphodoplasma. Next base: position 5,339 of record JAZUQZ010000003.1, read on the forward strand.
GCAGTAAATATTTTTTTTCTAAAAAACTTCATAATAGGACTGTTACAAGTGAAAGAGATTACGAGCATATTGTTTGGCGATTTTGAGTCGGATATGTGTGAATGTACCTCGTTTGGTTCGTGGAAAATCATTTGTCCTTGTTCTAAAAGACAACTGTTCTCATCTACTATTGCCAATACACGCCCGCTATCAACATATACAAGCTCCCAGAAGCTATGCTTTTCGGGAGTGTGAGTAAAATGCTTTCCAAATTCAAAATAATATATGTTGTTAAAACCTTTGATTTCGACTTCGTTTATAGTATGACAGAGCCTAAACATAATTATCCCTCCGGAAGAAATGTTAAAAAAAAGACAACAATTATCAAATACATATACGCAAAACTATTATATAATGAAAGTAACTTAAAGTCAAGGAAATGCGACAATTATTAAGCATCAAGGCTTTGCGATGTGTCGCCGGTCAAACGCTGTATAGATTGTGAAAGTGCAAGCCGGACCGGAATTTTGGCAAAATGTGTTAAACGCGGTTTGCAGAGTTGGATTTTGTCGCATTTGTAATGGATGTATCGGTCATATGTTTAGTGTTTTTTTGAAAGTTTTTATAATTTTTATTATGTTAGGAGGAAACGAAAATGGATTTTAAAAGTACAGTAGAGGGCTCATTGCTTGATGGGTTTTATCCAAAGGGCTGGGATATGGCAAAAATTGATGAGTGTTGTGCTCCCGGCAACAAGGTAGAGGACAGACAGTCTTTCTGGAACAAGGATTTTAATCCTGTTCGTTGCGAAACATTGGGCGAATTTGATACTTATATGGGACATGAGATTGCACTTGCAATCAAAAAAGCAAAGGATAATGGCAAAAAGGTTGCATTTATTCTTCCTGTTGGACCTATGGGCATGTATAAGTGGGCAGTATACTTTTTAAAAGAGTGGAATATAAAGTGTGACCATGTTTATACATTTAACATGGACGAATGGTCTGATGGAGATGGCAACACATTGCCCGCAAATGACCCGGCAGCATTTCAAAATGCAATGTGCGATGCACTTTTCAACCCGCTTGGCGAGCTTACAGTTCCTGAAAGTCAGAGAAACTTTGCAACGAAGGAAAATCTTCCTACATATCCTGAAAAGATTGCTGCATTAAAGGCAGAGGGTGTAGAGCTTGTTTTGGTTTATGGCATTGGAAGAATGTGTCACATTGCTTTTTGGGAGCCACAGTTTGCAGAGGAGTTTTCTTCTGTTGAAGAGTGGAAGAGTCAGCCATATCGTATCGGTGCAAAATTGCATCCGCTTACAATAGAACAGAATGCAATCACAAGCTTCAAGTCGCGCACAACACTTGTTCCTTGCAGAGCTAATACAATCGGACCTGGTTTGTTTTTGCAGGCTGATTATGCAATCGGCGGTTGTGACGGCGTATTTAATCGCGGTATGCAATGGCAGGGTATGAGCTTTTGGATGACGCTTCGTCATGGACCGAGCATGTGGATTACTTCAAGCTTTATCCCGACACTTCCGGGCAAGCTTTTCTATCTTAAAGACCTTGAGGGACCACTTACAGCAGAGTGCAACTAATATAAAGACTAAAAACGGGCATATATGCCCGTTTTTTTATTTTTAAAATGATGCTTTGGAAAAATAAAATACCCACAAAGATGTATTGCTTTTATAAAAAAACTTTGATAAAATGAAAATATAAGCTTTGATATGAACCTTGGGGGAAATACATATGAGAAAATATGCATGGATTTATATATTGATAACTGCCTTGGTGTTTATTTGGGGTCTGAGATATTTTATGAATAGACCCTTGCCGACAGAGGTTGCTCGCATAATGGAATTTGAAGATACAATAAGTGTATCGGGTGTGCTTGTTCGGGATGAAATTATATATAAAACACAAACCGGTGGTGGTTTGCAACCACAGGTCTTTGATGAAACAAGAGTTGCAAAAGGGAAAAAAATTGCGACGATATACACCGACGGAATTGACCCATCACTTAAGGCCGAATTTAATAATATAGATGAAAAAATTGCAAAGCTTGAGGCGTCTACTGCACAAAGTCAGGTGTTTGGCAACGATATTTCGACGATTGAAACGCGCGTAAAGGCGAGTGTTGATGAGGTCGTAAGTGCGTCGATATCTTCTGACTTGTCGAACATAGATGTCGTGTCAAAGGAGCTTTCGTCACTTTTTGGAACTCACCAGAAAGTATCAGGTCAAAAAAACCCAAGACAAACTGCACTAAATGAGCTTTATGCAAAAAGGAGAGAAATTGAGAGCAGGATAAACTCTGCCAAAAAAGACATATATTCTTTGGCGGGGGGAGTGTATATATCGGGTGTAGATGGATGCGAGCAAATTTTGACACCGGAAGTTATTATGAATATGGGTGTAGAGGAGTTTAATGCGCTCAGCCTTCCAAAGCGCACCGAGCCAAAGGATGTTTACGGAGCGGGAGAATATGTTTGCAAAACTGTTGACAATGGTATTTGGTATGTGGCGGCAGCGCTCAAGACTGAAGAGGTTGGCGAGCTTGAGGCGGGTGATTGGGTCAGAGTCAGAATGCCGGAACATAGTGCAACTTCTGTAAAAGCGTGTGTTGAGTCGATTTCGGAAGAGAGCGGCGGACAAAAACTTGTGGTTTTATCCTCGCGCGAGTATATTAAAAATGTATATAGTGAGCGATGTGTAAAGCTTGATATTATTAAAAATAATTACTATGGATTAAAAATACCGATAAGCGCAGTGCGCGTAGGCGAAGAGGCAACGGGCGTTTTTGTAAACAGTGACGGTGTTGCAAAATTTAGAAAAATCAATATACTTTATAAAAATGAAGAGTATGCAATTGTAGAAAAAAGTGACAAATCGGGATTTTTGAAGTTGTACGACCCTGTGATTATCGACGGAAGCAGTGTCGAAGAGGATGCTATTATAAATTAAATGGCGTGAATTTATAAAAAAATGAAGGCTGTGATTATATGAAAGATAAAATTGTTTTAACTGATAATAAAAGAAGCTTGCCACTTGATATATTGAGAATAATTGCTATATTGGCGGTTATACTTTTACATTCAGCCATGACATTTTTATTATATGAGCCACACACGAGCGAGTATATATGGGGGAGCGTTTTTGACAGTATTTCCCGCCTTGGTGTACCGATATTTGTTATGATATCGGGCGCATTGATGCTTGATGAAAAAAAGGATGAATCATCACGAGTGTTTTTAAATAGGCATATAAAGAAAATTGTATTTATTTTTATAGTTTGGACGGGTATTTATTGCGCAAGCACTATATGTATACACCTTATAAACAATGAATCGCTTTCTTTTGAGAATATTATATACAGTCTTATAGAGGGACCGGCGCATATGTGGTATCTGTATATGATTGTGGGTTTATACTTGGCAACGCCTATTTTGAAAAAGTTTGTCAGTGTTAAAAACAAAAGGCTTGTTTTATATTATATAGTAATTGCACTTATAATTTCTTTTTCAAAACCGTTTTTACAAATTATATATCCGTATTTTTCACATTCAAAGTTTATATACAATACAATTGATGGCTTTTATATGGATTTTTTTAGTGGTTATGTTGCGTATTATTTAACGGGATGGTACATTTTCCATGTTGGCATTGGGAAGAAAAAATATAGATATATACTATATGCTTTATCAATTGTTTGTGCTTTGACGATTACAATATATGTAATAGTAGCCGGGAAACATCGATTAGTTTATGATAATTTGAGCTGGTTTGTTTATTTTTATTCGCTAGGGATTTTTGCTTTTGTGTGTGAAATGCTTAAAAATAGAACGCATAACAATGCAGTCATAACAAAGCTTTCGCAACTAAGCTTTGGCGTATATTTGGTACATATGCTTATATTGAATTTAACAAATGCACTGATGCCCGTTATACAACCGTATGGTATTTTTGTTCTTTTAAAATTTTTGATTACGGCGCCTGTATCGTATGGGCTATGCTATATAGCATCAAAAATTCCGTTTATAAAAAAGTGTATAAGAATGTAAACCGAACAAAAGGGCATTCAATTTCGAATGCCTTTTTTATATTCATCCTTTATCAATAAGCTTTAAAAATGCTTGTGCCGGAAGGGAAAGCGGATTGTGTTTTAAATATGCATAGCCAACACTGCGTGGCGGAAGCGGCGGATTTAGTGGCATTTCTTTTATGGAGCTATCATCGAGGCTTTTTGTTGAAAATTCTTTTACAACACATGATATGCCAAGATGAATAGACGCAAATTGTATCAGCAAATCGTGTACCGCAATTTCGATTTGGGGTGTAAGCTCTATATGTTTTTTTGAAAAATTTTTATCGACATAATGTCTTGATGACGAGTTTGTTTCAAGCAATATGAGCGGTTCTTTTGCAATTTCGTCCCATGTATAGCTCTTTTTTATTTTATAGTCGGGTCCACACACAAAAATATCGTGTATTTCAAAACAAGGTTTTATGCATAATTCCTCATCATTTGCGGGCAAATTAACAAAAGCAAGCTCTGCTTTTCCTTCTTTTACGAATTGTAACAGGCGCGACGAATAAGAATTTGCCATTTCAATGCGAACGCCGGGATAAAGCTTGTGAAATTTTTCAAGATACGGCAGAAGATAATGTTTTGTGATTGTATCACCTGCCGCAATAATAAGCGAGCCGCTTTCGAGATGGTGCAACCGAGCCAAAAGAGTTTCACCCTGTTCAATAGCCATGATTGCACTTTCGACTTTTTTAAAAAGAAGGTTACCCTCTTTTGTAAGTGTGACGCCGCGCCTTGAACGAACAAAAAGCCTTGTTCCCAAATCATCTTCGAGTTGGCTTATGCATTGTGAAATAGCGGATTGTGATATATAGAGATTGCGCGCGGCAGTAGAAAATGAAGCGTGGCGCGCTGTTTCGTAAAAGATTTTGTAATAATCAAGCTTTGTTTTCATATAAGCACTCCTTATATCAGTTGTAAGCATTATCTATTTTACTTATGTCTATATTTGTATTATAATGTTAGTGAAAACGAAAGTCAATAGACGGAGGGATTTTTTTATGGAAAGAAAAGTTGGTACAATTTCAAGAGGTATCCGTTGCCCGATTATTCGCGAGGGCGACGATATGGTAAGCATTGTTGTAGATAGTGTTATAGAGGCGTCAGAGTCGGAAGGATTTGAGCTTAGAGATAGAGATGTTGTTGCTGTGACGGAGTCCGTTGTTGCGCGCTCCCAAGGCAACTATGCATCGATTGATGCGATTGCAAAGGATGTAGAAGCAAAACTTGGTGGCGAAACAATAGGCGTCATTTTTCCGATTTTGAGCCGCAACCGTTTTGCAGTTTGCTTGCGTGGCATTGCAAAGGGCGCGAAAAAGATTGTTTTAATGCTGAATTATCCGAGTGATGAGGTTGGTAATGCGCTTATCACATTAGACCAGCTTGATGATGCGGGTATAAACCCGTATTCAGATGTTTTAGATGAGCAAAAATATCGCGAATTGTTTGGATATACACTTCATCCGTTTACAGGTGTTGACTATGTAAAATACTACGGCGACCTAATCCGCGAGTGTGGTGCAGAAGCAGAGATTATTTTTGCGAACGACCCACGAGTTATTTTAAGATATACAGATTGTGTACTAAATTGTGATATTCATACACGCGCGCGCACAAAGCGTATTTTGCGTGATGCAGGGGCAAGGGTTGTTTGCGGTTTGGACGACATACTTGTATCGCCTGTTGATAATAGCGGTTATAACGAAAAATATGGTCTTCTTGGTTCGAATAAATCGACAGAAAATTCTATAAAGCTTTTCCCAAAGGATTGCTTTGATATGGTAAACGAAATAAAGGCTAACTTTAAAAAGCGTTGTGGCAAGGATATAGAGGTTATGGTATATGGCGATGGCGCGTTTAAAGACCCGATGGGTAAAATATGGGAATTGGCAGACCCTATTGTATCGCCTGCATATACTGACGGTTTGGAGGGAACACCAAACGAACTTAAACTAAAGTATCTTGCTGATAATGATTTTGCAGATTTGAAAGGCGAGGAGCTTAAAAGTGCTATCGCGGATGCGATAAAGAAAAAGGGTAGTGACCTTGTTGGAAATATGGCGTCACAGGGGACTACACCTCGCAGAATAACTGACCTTATTGGCTCGCTTTGCGATTTGACAAGCGGTTCGGGCGATAAGGGCACACCTATCGTATTGGTTCAGGGATATTTTGATAATATGACAGATTAAAAACAATAAAAAAGACGGAATTTTCCGTCTTTTTTATTGCAAAAAATATATGACTATGCTACAATAAAAGTGTTTGGTAAATTGTAAAAAAACGAGTAATGGTGCATATAATATAACGCATAAATTTTTTTAATATAGATTGGAGAAATTATGATTTATAACAATGTTTTGGAAGCAATAGGTCACACGCCGATAATAAGACTTAATAAAATTGTGGATGATGACAGTGCCGAAATTTTGGTAAAGTTTGAAGGCAGTAATATCGGCGGCTCCATAAAGACAAGGACTGCTTATAATATGATATGTGACGCTATGAAAGCGGGTAAAATTACAAAGGATACTATTATTGTTGAGCCTACGAGTGGAAATCAGGGCATTGGGCTTGCGCTTTGCGGCGCGGTAATGGGTATCAAAACGGTCATTATTATGCCTGATTCGGTAAGTGAAGAAAGAAGAAAACTGGTTCGTCATTATGGTGCAGATGTAGTGATTGTTCACGATGCGGGCAATATTGGAGAATGTATAAACGAGTGTTTGAAAACTGCCATGAAAATGGCAGAAGAAAACGAAAATGTGTTTATACCACAACAGTTTGAAAACCCATCAAACCCGCTTGTACATAAGCATCATACAGGTGTTGAGATATTAGAACAGGTTGCAGGGCCGATTCATGGGTTTTGCTCGGGCATTGGCACGGGTGGTACGATAAGCGGTATAGGCGAGGTTTTGCGCGCACAAAACCCGGACATTGAAATATGGGCGGTCGAGCCTGAAAATGCAGCGATTCTTGCGGGCGGTTCGATTGGTACACATATCCAGATGGGCATAGGCGATGGCCTTATACCAAAGGTTTTAAATCAAGATATTTACAATGATATTTGTATTATAAGTGACGAAGAAGCGCTTAAAACATCTCGTGAGCTTGCCAAAAAAGAGGGAATAATGTGTGGCATTTCGAGTGGGACGAATGTTGCAGCGGCGAAAAAGCTTGCTGAAAAACTCGGCAAGGGCAAGACCGTTATAACGGTTCTTCCTGATACAGCAGAAAGATATTTTTCGACACCACTTTTTGAAGGAGAATAATAAACAAGCAAGCAGTTACTGAACGAGGGGCTATTTGGGGTGGAGTTGTTATATTAGACGGTGATAAAATCGGCTCTGTTGATAACAAGTTTAATATACCAAAGTTATGCTTAAAGGTGAGATTGCATTTTGATTAGGCAGCGCACTATAGTCATGAAAGCTCGGCGCATGCATCTTGCAAAATTGCACAAAACCTCTGGTGTTTTTGCAGAATTTTTTACGTAATTCCGCAATAATTCCGCAAAATTTTTAAAAAAGAAAAATAAAAATGCAATTTTTTAAAAAAATATTGCATTTTTATTCCAAATGTGATAAAATATGCTCATTATTGTGAAAGGGAGTGCTGACAGGTGTCATACATAGAGAAAATTTTAGAAGAATTAAAGAAGAAGAATTCAAATGAGCCGGAATTTATCCAGGCAGTTACAGAAGTTTTAGAATCGATTGCTCCTGTAATTGAGAAAAATCCTCAATATGAGGCTGCAGGATTGCTTGAAAGACTTGTTGAGCCTGAAAGACAAATATTTTTCAGAGTTCCGTGGGTTGATGACAATGGCAAGGTGCAGGTTAATCGTGGATACAGAATACAGTTTAACAGTGCAATAGGACCATATAAGGGCGGTCTCCGTTTTGCACCCAATGTGTATTCGGGCATAATAAAATTCCTTGGCTTTGAGCAGATATTTAAAAATAGTCTTACAGGATTGCCAATTGGTGGCGGCAAGGGTGGCGCTGACTTTGACCCGACGGGCAAAAGCGACGGCGAAATTATGAGATTTTGTCAAAGCTTTATGTCGGAGCTATTTCGCCATATGGGTGCAGAGACTGATGTTCCTGCCGGTGACCTTGGTGTTGGCGCAAGAGAAATCGGTTATATGTTCGGACAGTATAAAAGACTTAAAAATGTATATGAGGGCGTATTGACAGGTAAGGGAATTCCTTATGGCGGTCTTAATGGCAGAACTGAAGCAACAGGTTATGGTATTGTCTTTTTTGCAAGAGAGATGCTTGCGCATTTTGGTGAGGAGCTAAAGGGCAAAGAGGTTGTAGTTTCAGGTTTTGGCAATGTATCATGGGGCACAGTAAGAAAGCTTAACGAGCTTGGGGCAAAGGTTGTTACAATTTCCGGTCCTGACGGTTATATATATGACCCTGACGGTGTAACTGCAGGCGAAAAAGAGGATTATTTGTTAGAGCTTCGTGCATCGGGCCAAAATGTTTGTGCGCCATATGCGCAAAAGTTTAAGAGTGCAAAGTTCTTCCCAGGTCAAAAGCCATGGGGCGTAAAAGCTGATTTGTATATTCCGTGTGCAACACAAAACGAGATTACAATCAAAGAAGCAGAAGAAATGGTTAAAAATGGATGCAAATTCCTTTGTGAAGGTTCAAATATGCCTACAACAAACGAGGCTATGGCATACCTTGCAAACAATGGTGTTGTAATTGGTCCGTCAAAGGCTGCAAATGCAGGTGGCGTTGCATGCTCTTGTATCGAAATGGGTCAGAATGCCGGACATACGGTTTTCTCGCCTGAACAGGTTTATGCACAGCTTGAAAGCATAATGGTAAACATCCACAACAGTGCTGCAAAAGCATCTGAAGAGTATGGTCTTGGTTATAATCTTGTTGCAGGTGCAAACATTGCCGGCTTTAAAAAGATTGCAGAAGCAATGATGGCACAAGGTATTTGCTGATTTTAAAGTAATTTTATATAAAATATAAACAATAAAGAAAGCACAATTCATAAAATCGCTGGTTTTGTGAATTGTGCTTTATGCAAGGAAGCGATAGTATGAATAACCGCGAGTATGAAATATCAGAAAACATTAAGCGTGTACAAGAAAAAATCGCGATAGCGGCACAAAAGTCGGGACGGAGCGAAAAGGATATTACACTTGTTTGTGTGACGAAGAACTTTGGTATAGATGACATAAACGCCGCACTTTCATGTGGTATAACGGATATAGGCGAAAATCGTGTCCAGGAAATGTGTGAAAAATATGACAAGGTAACGCCTGATATGTGGCATCTTATAGGCCATTTACAAACAAACAAGGTAAAATATATCATAGATAAGGCTGACCTTATCCAATCCGTTGATTCTGTTCGTCTTTTAGAAGAGATTGAGTCGCAGGCACAAAAAAAGAATGTGACAGCAAATATTTTGTTGCAGGTTAATACATCGGGCGAGCAGACAAAGTTTGGTGCAGAGCCGGAAAAGATGTATGAGCTTGCTGAAATTGCATCAAATATGAAGCATATAAAGGTGCGTGGGTTTATGACGATTGCGCCCCTATGCGTCAACAATATTTCAAATACATTACATTTTAGTAACACGCATAAACTCTGTCTTGACATTATGAAAAAGAAATATGATAATATAAATATGGACTACCTTTCTATGGGTATGAGCGGCGATTTTGAAGAGGCAATTATGTGCGGCTCAAACATGGTAAGAGTTGGTAGTGCAATTTTTGGCAAGAGAGTTTATTAAATAATATAATTTGCGATTGGGGGATGTTATTATGAGTTTTATGGACAAGATGAAATCGGCTATCGGTCTTGGTGACGACGAATATTATGATGAGGACGATATACTAACCGGTGATTATTATGACGAACCGGAAGAGGAAACACGCACGGGTGCTTTTGGAAGAAAAAATAAGGTTGTAAACATTCATGCAACAACACAACTTAAGGTTGTAGTTATGCAGCCTGAATGTTTTGAGGATGCGCGTGGAATTGCTGACCATTTAAAGACAAAAAAACCTGTAATAATGAACCTTGAGGACCTTGATACAGATACTGCAAGAAGAGTTGTTGATTTTCTAAGCGGTGCTGTTTATGGTCTTGATGGAAATATCCAGAAGGTTGCATCGGGAATATTCTTGATTGCTCCGTATAATGTAAGCATTATGGGGGATTTTAAAGACGAACTTAAAAATAAAGGGCTATTCAACTGGACGAATTAACAAATGTAGGCGGCTTTGTATAGCACAAAGGATGGGATTTGACTTTTGATAATCGCGATTGTTATAAACTACCTTTTAGATATAGTAACACTGCTTGTTTTTATCAGGTGTATTCTATCGTGGATACCCGGTTTTTATAACAGGTTTGTTGAGGTTGTTTATAAACTGACCGACCCTATCTTGTCGCCCGCACAAAACCTAATCAGCAAGCTTATGGGCGGCAGGTCAATCATGGTTGACCTATCGCCTATTGTTGTTTTATTTGCAATTCGTTATCTTATAAAACCAATAATATTTACTATTTTAGGGCTATTTATATGATGTGGATGGTTATAAATGGATAAAAAAATACTTTCAAAAATAGATGACGAGCAAAAACGACTTGCTATATCAAAAATAATAGACACCATAAATTTAGCTTCAAAACATTGTGAGGCTAAATTTACTCATTTTTTAGACCCTTCACTGCGTTACTTTTTAGAAAATAAAACGCACTTTGATGTCGGGATAAATGTCAGCTTTTGGGGTGGATACGATGGTGCTGAACGACAAATACTGTGCGCGACGCCCGAATGGGAGAATGTATCGTTTGAGTTATTCCCTATAAAATGTATAAAGGCTGTGCCATCTGCCTTTGATACACTGACGCACCGCGACTATCTTGGCGCGCTTATGGGGCTTGGTATAGAGCGTGAACAAGTCGGCGATATTATTATTTCAGACGGGTGCGGATATATTTTTTGTAAAAGCGATATGGCGGATTATATAGTTTTAAATCTTGACAAAGTTGGACGCGGAGGGGTACGCGCCGGCATTGTACACGATTTTGAGACTTTGGTGCACCAAAAAGAAGAGAAGATTTTGAGGCTGAGCGTTGCATCGTTACGCCTTGACTCTGTTTTGTCAGGAGCGCTTAATGTTTCGCGCACAATGAGTGCGGATTTGATAAAATCGTGCAAAGTTAAGGTAAATTTTGATGAATGTGTAAATTTATCGAAGATTTTGTCTTCTGGGGACTTGATTTCTGTGCGCGGATTTGGTAGACTAAAGATTGATGAAATTGGTGGCGAAACAAAAAAAGGTCGAAAAGTTATTTTTGTAAAAAGATTTTTATAAAATTAAGGGGGATAATATTATGCTAACTCCACTTGAGATTGAAAACAGAGAATTTAAAAAGACAATGGGCGGTTATAACCGAGATGATGTAGAAGATTTTATGAGCATGATTTTGGTCGATTATGAGAAGCTTTATAGAGAAAATATTGCCGCGCGCGAAAAGATTGAAACACTAAGCAGCGCACTTGAAACCTATAAAAATCAGGAGAGCACTATGCAAAATGCAATTCTTGCAGCACAAAAAGCAGCTGATGGTCTTGCAAAAACTGCAAGTGAAAAGGCCGATTTGATAGTGCATGAGGCACAATCAAAGGCGAGCGACATAATACGCGAAGCAAATGATGAAATTGCAAGACTTGAAGCAAAATATGCAGATTTGAAACAGCAGATTGAGAGTTATAAGATGCGTGTTGGCGCAATTATAAAATCACAGCTTGATATACTTGATGATATAAATTCAAATACTCAAAACTTTTAATTAGGCAGTAAAAAAGAAAGGACAAAAACCAATGGCTGAGAATGAGAAAAATTATAATGAAACTATACAACTACCGCAGACGGAGTTTCCTATGCGCGGAAATTTGCCCGCGCGTGAGCCGGAGATACTTGCTCGTTGGGAGAAAGAGGGGCTTTATAAGACTTTGATGGCGCGCAATAAAGGCAAAAAGCCTTTTATTTTGCACGATGGTCCTCCGTATGCAAATGGTGATATTCATATGGGCCATGCGCTTAATAAGATTTTAAAGGATATTATTGTGAGATATAAAAATCTTGCAGGATTTTATGCGCCATATATACCCGGCTGGGATACACACGGTTTGCCGATTGAGCAGCAAGCGATTAAAAAGCTTGGTATAAATCGTCACGAGGCAGGTCCGGTCAAATTTAGACAGGCGTGCCGCGAGTTTGCCCTTCAAAATGTTGAAAATCAGAAGGAGCAGTTTAAGCGTCTTGGTGTAATAGGCGACTGGGATAATCCTTATTTGACACTAAGCAATGAGTTTGTTGCTACCCAGATTGAGATTTTTGGTGAAATGGCAAAGAAGGGGCTTATATATAAGGGTTTAAAGCCTGTTTATTGGTGCCCGCATTGTGAAACTGCACTTGCAGAGGCAGAGATTGAGTATAGTGAAGACAAAACAAAATCTATTTTTGTAAAATTTGCCGTAAAGGATGATAAGGGATTATTTGATGGCTGTGGCAAGGTTTATTTTGTAATTTGGACCACTACAACATGGACACTGCCAGGCAATGTTGCTATATCATTAAATCCGGATTTTGAATATTCATTAGTCAAATTCTCAAACGGCGAAACATATGTGTTGGCGTCGGAGCTTATAGATAGTGTTTGCAAGGCTGCAAACCTTAGTGATGATTATGAAATCGTTAAAAAGTTTAGAGGAATTGACCTTGAACTTATAACATGCGCTCATCCGTTCCTTGACAGAGAGTCACTCGTTATTGTTGGTGACCATGTAACACTTGATGCAGGTACGGGATGCGTTCATACTGCGCCCGGTTTTGGTGCAGAGGACTATATCGTATGCCGCAATTATCCCCAGCTTGAAATTGTTGTACCTGTTGACAGCAAAGGTTATCAAACACAAGAGGCGGGCGAATTTGCAGGTCTTTATTATGAAGAGTCGAATGAGAAAATTCTTGAAAATCTTATAGCTTCGGGTGCACTTTTGGCATCACAGGATATAGAACATCAATATCCTCACTGTTGGAGATGCGACAGTCCAATCATCTTCCGTGCTGCAGACCAGTGGTTTGCGTCGGTTGATGCACTAAAGGATGATGCAGTAAAGGCTATAAAGGGTGTAAAATGGCTTCCGCAATGGGGCGAGGAGAGAATTACCTCGATGGTTGTTGACCGAAGCGATTGGTGCATTTCGCGCCAGAGAACATGGGGCGTACCGATTCCGATGTTCTATTGTAGCGAATGTGGCAGGGAGCTTATAAATGACGAAACGATAAAAGCAGTAAGCGAGCTATTTAAGACAAAAGGCCCTGATATGTGGTGGGAGCTTGATGCAGAGCAGATTTTACCAACGGGCACAAAGTGTTCGTGTGGTTGTGACAAGTTTGAAAAAGAGCACGACATAATGGATGTATGGTTTGATTCGGGCTCGTCACACAAGGCCGTTTGTGGTGTGCGTGAGGATTCGGTTTATCCACCCGACATGTACCTTGAGGGTAATGACCAATACAGAGGATGGTTCCAATCGTCACTTCTCACAAGTATAGCGATAAATAAAACAGCGCCGTACAATACGGTTATTACGCATGGTATGATACAGGATGGCGAAGGCAGAAAAATGTCAAAATCCAAGGGCAATTCGATTTCGCCACAAGAGATTATAAATCAATATGGTGCGGATGTTTTAAGACTTTGGGTTGTTTCGGCAGATTATCGTACAGATATGAGAATGTCAAAGGAAATGCTTAAACAGCTTTCAGAGGGTTATCGTAAGATAAGAAATACTGCGCGCTACATTCTGGGTAATATTTCTGATTTTGACCCGAATAAAGATATGGTTTGCTATGATGATATGCAAGAGATTGACCGTTGGGCGCTTATGCGCGTAAACGACCTTGTTAAAAAGTCGATTGACGCATATGATTCGTATGAGTACCATGTTCTGTATCACGGCATACACAATTTCTGCGTTGTTGATATGAGCAGTTTTTATCTTGATATTATCAAAGACAGACTTTATACAGAAAAAGCAGATGGCAAGCTTCGTCGCAGTGCACAGAGTGCTATGTATATAATTTTAGAAAAGCTTACACTTTTACTTGCGCCGATTTTGGCATACACCACTGAAGAAATATGGTCGTATATGCCACACTTGTCATCGCACGGTACAGAGAGTGTGTTGTTTAACTCGATGCCGTCTTATGATGAAAAGCTTTATAATGACGAGCTTATGCAGAAATGGGAAAAAGTAATTGCAGTGCGTAACGATGTGCTCAAGGCACTTGAGGAAGCACGCGCAAACAAGACAATAGGTCAGTCACTTGCAGCGGATATAATTGTCTATGCTGACAAGGATGCATATGGCTTCCTTGATAAAATTAAAGATGAGCTTGCAGAGATATTTATTGTGTCAAGAGTTGCACTCAAAACGATTGACGAAGCTGATGAAAAAGCAATTGTGGGAGAAATCGTAAAAACGACGGTTGTGCCTGCTACGGGTGAAAAGTGTGAGCGCTGCTGGATTTATTCTGATTCAGTAGGTTCAAACAGTGAACACCCAACGCTTTGTGCTCGTTGTGCAGGAGTGCTTGAAGGAAAGTAAGATATAAAAATATCGGCAAATTATTTGGGAAGGCAGTAGTTTGCCTTCCCTTAAATTTTATCTAAAGATGATGTTACATATTGTAGCAGAAACGGAGAAAAAGATGCAAAGATTAAAACTTGATTTTGGGAAAAGAAGTTATGATATTGTTATAAATAATAGCTTTGATGCGCTTTCAAAAGAGCTCACAAATCTATGCAAAGGAAAAATTTTAGTCGTTACAGACACAAATGTTGCACTGCTTTATAAAGATGAGCTTTCAAAAGTTATCTGTGCGGCAGGCTTTGATAAGCCAGAATTTGCAGTGTTTAAAGCCGGTGAAAAAAGTAAAAATATTGATACAATACAAAGAATATATAAAAGCGCGATAGAGTCTGGCTTTTCAAGAGAGGGAACAATCATAGCTTTTGGCGGTGGTGTTGTGGGCGATATAGCAGGATTTGTTGCGTCAACATACATGCGTGGTGTTAATTTTGTACAAATACCGACGACGCTTCTTGCCCAAACTGATAGCAGTGTCGGCGGCAAGGTCGGGTTTGATTTTTGCGGCGCAAAAAATATCATCGGTGCATTTAAACAACCGTCGCTCGTTTATATAAACACAGCTACACTAAAAACACTTCCAAAACGCGAGTTTTGTTCCGGAATGGCAGAGGTTATAAAATATGGCATTATAAAAGATGAAGGTTTTTTGACTTATCTTGAAAAAAATAATAGTGCAATTTGTGACTTTGATGATGATGCGATTGAAGATGTTATATATAATTGTTGCAAAATAAAAGCAGACATTGTTACAGAAGATGAAACCGAGAGTGGCTTGCGCGCTATATTAAATTTTGGGCACACTATCGGGCATGGCATTGAAAGCGCGAAGAATTTTTCGCTTTTGCATGGAGAATGTGTAGCTCTTGGAATGATTTGTGCGCTTGATATTTCGCTTTCTCGTGGCTACATAAGTGCAGATGAGGCACAAAGATGTAAAAAAATAATTGCTATGTACGAGCTTGACACAAATGTTACAAATATAAACATTAACGCAGTTGCCACTTATATGAAAAATGACAAGAAAAAGCTTTGTGATACATTGCGCTTTGTGCTTGTGGATGGCATTGGCAACGCGCAAATAAAAGACGATGTTACAAATGATGAAATCGAGCACGCACTAAAGTGCATTATGTGTTAATTGGCGGTGGAATAATGATATATATAATTGTTGCAGTTTTGCTTATTATAATAGACCAAGTGGCAAAAGCTCTGGCACGCACATTTCTTGCAGGTGGCTTCGCTGTGGGTTTTATTCCGCATATAATTGACTTTGTATATGTTGAAAACAGGGGTGCGGCATTTGGTATAATGCAGGATACGCGCATGCTTCTAATTATTATGACGCTCATAATAATAACTGCGCTTTTTATTTATATAATAAAAACAAAGCAAAGACACCCTTTGTTTCTGTTTTCGTCAATGCTTATTATAGCGGGCGGTATAGGCAATTTGATTGACAGAATAATTTTTGGATATGTGACCGATTTTATTCACTTTATGTTTTTTGATTTTCCGTGTTTTAATATTGCCGATATATGCGTCTGCATTGGTGCTGTATTGATTGTTATATATCTTTTATTTATAGATACAAACAAGGGAGAAACAGATGGAAAATAAGCTGATTTTTACAGTTGCAAAAGAAGATAAAGGCACGCGCCTTGATGTATATATATCAAAAAGGGTTGACTCGCTTTCGCGTTCGCACGCATCGCGCCTTATAGAAGAGGGCTGCGTAACGAAGTCATCAGAGGTACTGGGCAAAAAATATCTTGTGCGCGAGGACGAAATTATAGAGGTGATTATACCTGCGGCAAGGGAGTATAGCATAGAGCCACAGGATATTTTGCTTGATATTGTGTACGAGGACGAAGATGTACTTGTTATAAATAAGCCACAGGGAATGGTGGTGCACCCTGCACCGGGCAATTATGACGGAACGCTTGTAAATGCTTTGATGAATCATTGCAAGGGGAGTCTTTCCGGCATAAACGGCGTTATGCGTCCCGGCATTGTGCACAGGATTGATAAGGATACATCGGGGCTTTTGATAGTGGCAAAAAATGATAATGCACATACATTTTTATCGGACCAACTTTCTGACAGAAGCTTGTCACGCGAATATAGTGCGCTTGTGAATGGGAATATAAAAGAAGATGAATTTACGCTCAATTTTCCCATTGGACGCAATCCAAATGATAGAAAAAAGATGTGCGTTACAACAAAAAACGCGCGTGATGCAGTTACACATGTAACGGTGCTGGAGCGGTTTGGGCGTTATACACTTGTAAAATGTAAGCTCCAAACAGGAAGAACACATCAAATTCGCGTGCATATGGCACATATTGGTCACAGCGTTGTGGGAGACAAAACATACGGCATAAAAAAAGAAAGTTTCAAACTTGATGGCCAGCTTTTACACGCGCAAAAAATTGAGTTTATTCATCCGACAACAAAAGAAAGAATGCAGTTTTGTGCTCCTTTGCCCGACTATTTTACAAAGGTTTTAGAAAGATTGCGTACAAATAATTAGGCATAGAGTAAAAATTTTATTATAAAAGTGTAGACAAGAACATAAATGTCTGTTATAATTTAACCAATATAGTTCCTTCGTTTTAACCGCCTTTAAATCGGTACAGAGAGACTGATAAGGCATTTATATTTAGGCCGAGGGGTTTTTGTTTGCTTGAATATATTTTGCTTATATTAGCTTTTTGCCGATTTTGTGGCAGAAAGCTTTTTATATTTTGTAAGGAGGAGAGAAAATGAATAATATGCCTATAAAGGCGCAAATTATGGATTCGGCGGCGATTACACGCGCGCTTAGTAGAATTGCTCATGAGATAATTGAAAAAAATCAGGGGATGGAAGATGTATATCTTATAGGTATCCAGCGCCGCGGCGTTACACTTGCAAAAGAAATTGCAAAAAAGATTGGCGAGGTTGAGGGTTGTGACATTGAAATAGGTATACTTGATATAACACTGTATCGCGACGATTTGAGTATGCTGTCTGAGCATCCGCGCATAAATGGAAGTGATATAGGCTTTTCGATTACAAATAAAAAGCTCGTCATAATTGACGATGTGCTTTATACGGGGCGCACTGTGCGCGCGGCGATTGACGCACTTATGGACATGGGGCGTCCTGCATCGATACAGCTTGGCGTGCTTATTGACAGAGGCCATAGAGAGCTACCGATAAGAGCGGATTATGTCGGCAAAAATGTACCGACATCAAAGGGTGAGCTTGTTCATGTTGATATGGATGAGTTTGATGGAAATAGTCGTGTATATATTACAGATAAGGCAAAATAAAAACACAAAGGAGTGTGCAGAGTAATGCTTGGGAAACACAAGGATTTGCTTGGGCTTAAAGACCTTAGCGCCGATGAAATAAAATACATTTTAGATAATGCAAAGACGATGAAGTACATACTTCTTCAAAACAACAAAAAGACGCCTCATTTACAAGGCAAGTCTGTTATAACACTTTTTTATGAAAATTCGACTCGTACAAGATTATCGTTCGAGCTTGCATCAAAATATATGGGGGCAAGTGCAGCAAATGTTTCTGCTAGCTCGTCGAGTGTGCGCAAGGGCGAAACGCTTATTGATACGGCGCGTACGATTGATGCTATGGGTACGGATATTATAATTTTGCGTCATTCAATGAGCGGCGCACCACATCTTATTGCAAAAAATGTCAAGGCGTCTGTTATAAATGCAGGTGACGGAATGAATGAGCATCCCACCCAGGCACTTCTGGATGCATTTACTATACTTGAGCATAAGGGCAGTATTGAAGGGTTAAAGGTTGCTATTGTGGGCGATATTATGCATAGCAGAGTTGTAAGAAGTAATATATATGCACTCACAAAGCTTGGCGCGCGCGTTGCGATTGGCGGCCCTGCAACGCTTTTGCCAAAGGGAATTGAAAATCTTGGGATAGAGGTATATGATAACATTAACGAGGCTCTTGCAGATGCCGATGTAGTTATGGGTCTTCGTATGCAGCTTGAGCGTCAGCATAGTGGACTTGTGCCGAATATACGAGAGTATGCACGCTTTTTCGGTGTAGACGATAAGAGACTTGCGCTTGCAAAGCCTGATGCACTTTTGATGCATCCAGGTCCTGTAAACAGAGGGTTTGAGCTTACGAGCAGTGTCATTGACGGAGAAAGCTCGGTTATAGATGAGCAGGTTACAAATGGCGTTGCGGTTCGTATGGCGGTATTATATATTCTTGCAAGAAGGGGTGAAGGCAATGAAAAT
This sequence comes from Candidatus Aphodoplasma sp., assembly GCA_045626925.1. GTDB lineage: Bacteria > Bacillota > Clostridia > UBA1381 > UMGS1253 > Aphodoplasma. The sequence goes on from JAZUQZ010000003.1 coordinate 24,397, forward strand.
ATTGATTAAGGGCGGAAGAGTAGTCGACCCTGCAAATAACATTGATAAGGTAGCAGATATTTATATAAATGATGGCATTATTGAAAAGCTTGGTACAGGAATTGATATAGATGGTGTTGATGAGATAATTGATGCAAATGGTTTTATAGTTGCACCGGGACTTGTTGATATGCATACACACTTGCGTGAGCCGGGCTTTGAATATAAAGAGGATATCGAAACAGGCATAAGCGCTGCGGCGATGGGCGGTTTTACATCGGTTGCTTGTATGCCGAATACAGAGCCGCCGATTGATAATGCGGCGATTGTTGAGTTCATAAAGTCGCGTTCAAACGCAGTCGGAAAGGTTAATGTATACCCGATTGGATGTATCTCAAAGGGACAAAAGGGCGAGGAGCTTGCACCGATAGGCGAGCTTAAATATGCAGGTGCAGTAGCAATTTCGGACGATGGACGACCGGTTGAAAACGCACTTTTGATGAAGCGGGCGCTTCAATATGCGAACACATTTGATATAAGCGTAATATCACACTGTGAGGATTTAAGCCTTGTAGATAGCGGCAGTGCAAACGAAGGTTTTATGGCGACGAGTCTTGGTCTTAGACCGATAACGCCTGCAGCCGAGGAAGTAATGGTAGCGCGCGATGTGCTTCTTGCAGAAAATGAGGGCGTAAGAGTGCATATCGCACATATCAGCACGCGTCGCAGTGTGGAAATTATACGAAATGCAAAGGCGCGCGGTGTAAAGGTTACATGCGAAACATGTCCGCACTATTTTACTCTTACTGAACAGGCGATAGACGGATTTAATACTAACGCAAAAATGAATCCGCCACTTCGCAGCAAAGAAGATGTTGATGCAATAATCGAGGGGCTTCGTGACGGGACGATAGATGTTATTGCGACGGACCACGCACCACACCATATCGATGAGAAAAATTGTGAGTTTGCACTTGCGTCAAATGGTATTGTCGGTCTTGAAACATCATTGCCGCTTGGCGTGACATATCTTGTTGATACGGGCGTTTTGACAATGGGTGAGCTTGTGACAAAAATGAGTTTGAATCCAGCAAAAATACTTGGTCTGTCAAAGGGAAGCCTTGCTGAAAATGCGTTGGCTGATGTAGTGATATTTGATGATAAAGAGGAGTTTAAAGTTGATGTAAGCACCTTTAAATCAAAGGGCAAAAACTCGCCATATAACGGTTTTGAGCTAAAAGGCAAGGTTAAATATACGATTGTGAACGGAAAAATTATTGTGAAAAATGGAGTTTTAATGTAGACTATAAAAAATCAATATGAAAAGGGGAAAAAAGTATGTCTATGGATTTGATGATTAAAAAAATAATTGATATGAATTCACCTGTTGTTGCAGGACTTGATCCAAAGCTTGACTATGTGCCGGATTTTTTGGTAAAGGAATGTTTTGATAAATATGGTGCAAATGCTGCCGGTGCAGCAGAGGCACTTTTGAGATTTAATATGGCACTTATTGATGAGCTTTGCGAGGTAGTGCCTGCAGTAAAGGTACAGGCGGCGTATTATGAGATGTACGGCATAGAGGGTATGGGTGCACTCTATAAAACAGTATCGTATGCAAAATCGCGCGGCATGTATGTGATTCTGGACGGCAAACGCGGCGACATTGGTTCTACTGCAGAGGCATATTCGAGCGGCTGGCTTGGTAAAACAACAATCGGCACAAGTGATTATGCGATGAGTGAGGCGGACTGTCTTACAGTAAATCCATACCTTGGAAGTGACGGAATTATTCCGTTTGTAAATGATTGTAAAAAGTATGATAAAGGCATTTTTGCCCTTGTAAAAACATCTAACCCGTCATCGGGCGAGCTTCAGGATTTAAAGGTTGGCGATAAAGCAGTGTACGAAATGACGGCACAGCTTGTTGACAAGTGGGGTGCAGATAATATAGGCAAGTATGGTTATAGCGCAGTCGGTGCGGTTGTTGGTGCGACATATCCGGCCCAGGCAAAAAGCCTTCGTGAAAAAATGAAGCACACATATTTTCTTGTGCCCGGCTATGGCGCGCAAGGTGCAGGTGCAGATGATGTGGCAGTAAGCTTTGACAAAGATGGCCTTGGAGCGATTGTGAACTCGTCGCGTGCGATTATGTGCGCATATAAAAAGAGCGGTTCGGATAAAGAATTTGCAAAGGCAGCAAAGGACGAGGCATATAATATGACAAAGGCAATTAACGCTGCAATCGGCAGATAGAATATAAAAAATAGTGCATACTAATTAAAATATGATATGGAGGAGAGCTTTTGAAAAGTATAAATATATGTGAAATTGTGTCAATAAACGAAATAGCACCGGACATATTTGATTTCGTTGTAAAAAGCGAGAAAATTGCATCCGAAGCAAAGCCGGGACAGTTTTTGCACATTGATTGTGGTAACGAGGCCAACAATTTGTTGCGTCGTCCGATAAGCATTTGCGATATAGTCGATGATACTGTACGATTTATATTTGAAAAAAAGGGTAGCGGCACAGATGCTCTTTCGAAGAAAAAAGTCGGCGACACACTTGATATATTAGGGCCTCTTGGCACAGGCTTTACTATTTTGCCGGACAAAAAAAGGCCAATTATAATCGGTGGTGGAATAGGCGTATTCCCGCTTTATATGCTTGCAAAACAGTATAAAAACCCGACCATACTACTTGGTTTTCGTACAAAGGACAGAGTTTGTATGGAGGATGAGTTTTCAAAGCTTGGCAAGATGATTGTTGCCACAGATGATGGAAGCTATGGTTATGACGGTTACGCAGTAAACATACTTGAAAAAATGCTTAAAGAAAATGAAGGCGACATTGTATACTCATGTGGTCCTATGCCAATGCTTCGTGCTGTGAAAAAAATCGTCGAAAGTTATGGCATAAAGTGCCAGCTTTCTCTTGAACAGCGTATGGGATGCGGCATTGGTGCATGTCTTGTGTGCACATGTGAAACGACATCCCCCGGCACGCATAAGCATAAGCGTGTATGCAAAAACGGACCTGTATTCTGGAGCGAAGAGGTGACACTAAATGGCTGATATGAGGGTTAATATTGCAGGAGTAGAGTGGAATAATCCGGTATGTGTTGCGTCTGGCACTTTTGGGTTTGGACGCGAGTATGGCGAATATTTTGATTTGAATAGACTCGGCGCAATAAGTGTAAAGGGACTTACACTAAAAGAACGCGAGGGCAACAAAGCGCCTCGTATAGCACAGACGAGCGGCGGTATTTTAAACAGTGTCGGCTTGCAAAATCCCGGCGTGCAAAACTTTATACGATTTGAACTTCCTGAGCTTAAAAAATATAGCGCAAAAATTATTGCGAATATGGCGGGTTCAACAATCGATGAATACACTGAAATGGCCGATATTTTATCAGACAGCGATGTTGATATGCTTGAAATGAACATATCGTGTCCGAATGTAAAACAGGGGGGCGTCGCATTCGGTACAGATGCTGCTATGGTTGAAAAAATTACGAGTGAGGTAAAAAAGAGAGCGAAAAAACCGCTTATCGTAAAGCTTTCACCAAATGTTACTGATATTGTGCAAATGGCAAAGGCTGCACAAAGCGGTGGAGCGGATGCGCTTTCTCTTATCAATACACTTCTGGGGATGAAAATTGATATAAATACAAAGCGCCCGATATTATATAACAATGTCGGCGGTTTGTCGGGGCCGTGTGTAATGCCGGTCGCTGTGCGTATGGTATGGCAGGTTGCAAATGCGATTGATTTACCGATTATCGGTATGGGTGGCATTATGAGTGGCGATGATGCGGCAGAATTTATGCTTGCCGGAGCAGATGCAGTTGCAATCGGAACAGGTATGTTTAAAAACCCAACATTGCCTGTGGAGGTTGCAGAAGGTCTTTGCAAATATGCAGATGAAAATGGTTTTTCCTCTGTGAGCGAAATTACGGGCAAGGTTATACCAAACAAATAAAGATATAAACAAAAGCGACAGTTTATACAAGCTGTCGCTTTAAAATTTTATATATTAGTCATCGTATCCGTTTGGATTATTTTTTTGCCAATTCCACGCATCACGGCACATATCTACGATTGTTCTTTTTGCTTCCCACCCAAGCTCATTTTTAGCTTTTGACGGGTCAGCATAACAAGTAACGACATCGCCCGGACGACGCGGTGCAAATTTATAATTTATTTTAAGCTCATTTGCCTGCTCAAACGCATTTACCAAATCAAGCACACTGTAACCAATACCTGTGCCGAGATTGTGTATCATAACACCCTTTGTATTTTCAAGCTTTCTAAGTGCTTTCAAATGGCCGTCTGCAAGGTCAACAACATGGATATAGTCGCGCACACCGGTACCGTCCTTTGTTGGATAATCGTTTCCAAAAATGCTCAGCGCCTCAAGCTTTCCAAGTGCAACCTGGGTAATATACGGCATAAGGTTGTTTGGTATACCCTTTGGATTTTCTCCTATGTTGCCGCTTTCGTGCGCGCCAACGGGGTTAAAGTACCTTAAAATAGATATTGCCCACTCCTTGTCGCTTGTTGACAAATCGGCAAGAATTTGTTCAATCATAAGTTTTGTCTGGCCATATGGGCTATTTGCCGATGTCGGCAAGTCTTCTGTAAGAGGCATCTTGTCGGTCATGCCATATACCGTTGCAGATGAGCTGAACACAATTTTTTTAACACCAAACTCCTGCATTACTTCCAAAAGGCACACCGTGCCTGAAATATTATTTTCATAATATTTGAGCGGAAAGGCAACTGATTCACCAACTGCCTTCAAACCGGCAAAATGAATTACCGCATCGATTTTATTTTCTTTAAAAATAGTACGCATACCTTCTTTATCAAGAATGTCGCACTCATAAAATTTTGTTTTTTTACCTGTAATTTTTTCTACTCTATCAAGTGATTTTGGACTACTGTTGGATAGATTATCTAAAACAACAACATCGTATCCTGCTTCTAAAAGAAGAACGCATGTGTGTGAACCTATATATCCTGCACCACCGGTAACTAAAATAGACATAAACTAATCTCCTCTCCTATACATTGCAAATATTATTTTTAATTTGCATTTACTACATTATAATATTTCTCGTGCCAAATATCAATACATAGGGGGCAAATAATTCTTTTTTCATAAAAATAGTTGCAATAGAAGTGTATATAGATTATAATTATTTTATAAAAATTATTTTATAAAATGATTTAAAATGAGTTGGTTATAGCATAATATTGATTTATAAAACAGGGGTGTGTAATATGAAAATTATAGTAGACGCAATGGGCGGTGATTTTGCACCAAATCCGCAGATAGAGGGTAGCGTCCGCGCGGCAGAAGAGCTTGGTGTTGAGATTGTTTTAGTAGGAGACAGAGAGCTTATACAAAAAAAGCTTGATAATATGAGTTATACGGGTGATGCGATAAGTATAGCTGATGCATCTGAGGTTATCACAAATGACGATGAGCCTGCGCGCGCAATCCGCAGAAAAAAGGACGCGTCGATTGTTGTTGCAGCAAATTTGCTTAAAAATGGTGAGGGCGATGGCCTTGTATCTACGGGTGCAACAGGCGGTGTCCTTGCAGCAGGGCTTTTAATAGTGGGGCGCATTGATGGTGTGTTAAGGCCTGCACTTGCACCGGTGCTTCCAACAGATAAGGGGCCTGCGATTTTGCTTGATTCCGGTGCAAACTCTGATTGCAAAGCGGCAAATCTTGTCCAGTTTGGCATTATGGGAAGCGTATACGCAAACAAAGTGCTTGGCAAAGAGAATCCGCGTGTTGCAATTGTAAACATTGGTGCAGAGGAGCATAAAGGAAATGAATTGACACGCGAGGCATATAATTTATTAAAAGAAGCACCGATAAACTTTGTCGGCAATATTGAAGGACGAGAGATTATGGATGGCGATGTCGATGTAATTGTGTGCGACGGCTTTGTCGGGAATGTGATTTTAAAGCTTACGGAGGGACTTGCGTCGACGCTTTTACGAAACATAAAGTCAATGTTTATGAAAAATATCATGACAAAGATTAGTGCACTTATTATGAAGGGCTCGTTTGCAGAGTTTAAAAAGAAGATGGATTATTCAGAGCACGGCGGAGCTTTATTCTTGGGTTTGAAGCATCCGGTAGTAAAGGGGCATGGTTCATCGGATGCAAAGGCAGTATACTCTGCAATAAAGCAGGCAGTAACATTTGTGTCGACCGGCGTTGTAGACAAGATTAAAAACGATTTGCAAAAAGAAGAAGAAAATAAAGAGTTTTAATGTAGATATAGTTGGGTATATAAATATTATATAGGCAAATGCCTACGCTTGTATAATTAAAGAGAGTTGTCTTTATTTAAATATTTTTTTATATAGGACAATTGGAAGGGGGGTGACGGCATATGTTCGAAAAGATTAAAGCGATTATTGTTGACCAGCTTGGAGTAGAAGAAAGTGCAGTTACAATGGAGGCGTCGTTTCTAGAGGATTTGGGTGCTGATTCGTTGGATATCGTCGAGCTTATAATGGCTATTGAGGAGGAGTTTGATATAGAAATTCCTGATGAAGAAGCAGAAAATATTTCTACAGTAGGCGATGCGGTGAATTTTATTTCAAAAATTGCGTAAGATACTTTGCACGCGGCGAAAGGGAGATGAATTTCTTTTTCGTCGCGAGAAAGTGCTTTTTTTGTTTATTCTGCAATTTTTATCCAAAAACGAATCTATGTGTTGTATAGAAAAAGAAAATCAGCGGATAATACAATGTGTTAATAAAGCAGGGAGCGGTTTTTATGGGCATTTCGGGTATAGATTTAAATGGATTTGAAAATAAAATAGGGTACGAATTTAAAAATAAGGAGCTGCTTATACGCGCGCTTTCGCACACATCATATATAAATGAGCACAAAATGGCGAAGCACGAGAGCAACGAACGCCTCGAATTTTTGGGTGATGCAATCGTTGATATGGTTGTTAGTGAGTATTTGTATAAAAACTATTCCACCCAGCCGGAAGGCGTGCTTACAAAATGGAGAGCGAGCGTAGTTTGTGAGGCTTCTTTTGCACATATTGCAAAGGAGCTTGATTATGGAAAATATCTTCTTTTAGGAAAAGGCGAAGAAACGACGGGTGGACGGATGCGTTCGTCGGTACTTGCTGATGCTTTTGAATCGGTTGTTGCGGCAATGTATCTTGACAGTGATATAAAAACTGTTTCAAAATGGATTATATCAAAAATTGAGGCTGAGATTGTACTTGCCACGCAAGGAAAAACTCAAAAAGATTATAAAACTCTTTTGCAAGAGCATGTCCAAAAGGGCGATCATGGAAAGGTAGCATATGAAATTGTAAATGAAAACGGCCCGGACCACGCAAAGACATTTAGTGCGGAGGTTTTAATTGATGGCGAGCGAATTGCAGTTGGTGTAGGTACGAGTAAAAAAGATGCAGAACAAGCCGCCGCAGGAGAAGCCCTAAAGATTATTCTGGCAAAATAGCCTATATATAAAAAGACCGTATTACACTTTTTTGTGTGCTACGGTCTTTGATGCTTTTTGTTGAAATCATTGACAAAAAAGGCAATAATTTATATAATTATTTAGGTATAAAAACGCTATTATATAAGGGGGCGAGCCATGTGAGAAAAGTTAATATTCCAATATTTGTATCGCATAGAGGATGCCCGCACGATTGTGTATTTTGTAACCAAAAACGCATCACGGGTCAAAGCGGCTCGGTGACGCCCTCTCAGGCAGATGGTACAATAAAAGAAGCGCTGTCTACAATTGATAAAAACAACACCATGGTTGAAATTGCTTTCTTTGGCGGAAGTTTTACAGCTATACCGATTTGTGAACAAAGGGCGCTTTTAGAGATTGCATATAAATACATAAAAGACAAAAGTGCAGATGGAATACGCCTTTCGACTCGACCTGATTGTATAAACAAAGAGGAGCTTGATATGTTAAAAGGCTATGGGGTTACGAGTATTGAGCTTGGTGTCCAGTCGACTGATGATGAGGTTTTGTTAAAAAGCAGGCGCGGTCATAGCTTTGAGGATGTAAAAAAAGCATCAAAGCTTATAAACGATTATGGGTTTGAGCTTGGGCTTCAAATGATGCTTGGCTTGCCGGGCGATACAAAAGAAAAGTCGCTTAAAACAGCAAGCGATATAGTCTCGCTTTGTCCAAAGACAACACGGATATATCCTACGATAGTTATACGCGACAGTGCACTTGCACTTATGTATGAGCGTGGAGAATACAGACCGCTTACGCTTGAAGAAGCGGTGGATACTGTTGCTCAGATATATACTCTTTTTAAAAACAACGGGATAGAGATTTTGCGTATGGGGCTTATGGCATCGGAGGATATGTGTGAGGGGCGCGGCATTATAGCGGGTCCGTTTCATCCGTCGTTTGGAGAGCTTGTGCTCTCGAGAATATTTTTAAACAAGATGCGAGAAATTGTGCGCGACAAAAATGAAAATATGATTGTTTTATATGTTAACCCGCACGATTTGTCAAAAGCTATTGGCAATAAGAGGCAAAACATAAAAATGCTTGAAAAGGAAAAAGGTGTAAAGATTAAGCTAAAGTGTGATGAAAATATTGAATGTGGAAAAATTTTGTGATATAATTGTTGCATGTTAAATTCTGATTTCCAACGAGAAAAAGGAGAAAAAGCTTTATGGTAAAAGAAATTACGAAAGGTGCTCTTTTGATAATTAAAAAGATGCAACAAAATGAAATTACAGAAAGTGTTGTGTATAAAAAAATGGCACAATTTGCAAAAGGGGAGGAAAATAAGAGGGTTTTACTTCGCCTTTCGGAAGAGGAAAAAGCGCATTATGAAATATGGAAAGATTACACTGGCATAGAGATGCAACCCAACAAATTCAAGGTGTTTAAATATGGACTTATTGCCCGCATATTTGGCTTTACATTTGCGGTCAAGCTTATGGAATCGGGCGAAAAAAATGCACAAAATGAATATGAGCAGCTTGCCAAAGAGATTGAGGAAAGCGTAGCCATAAAAGCACAGGAAGAAGAACATGAGGAAGCCCTTCTTAATATGCTTGACGAAGAAAGATTACAGTATGTGGGCAGTATGGTTCTTGGCATGAATGATGCTTTGGTTGAGCTCACAGGCTCGTTGGCAGGGTTTACATTTGCAATGCAGAATACAAGACTGATAGCGTTGTCGGGACTTATTATTGGCATTTCTGCTACTTTTTCTATGGCGTCGAGCGAGTTTTTAGCGGCAAGAAGCGAGGGTAAAAGCGATGCGATGAAATCCTGTTTATATACAGGTGTTGCATATTTGATAACAGTTGTTTTGCTGATTGCCCCATATCTTATTTTGGATAAATCGCAATTTATGCTTGCACTTTTGTTTATGATTCTTACAGTCATTTTGATTATTGCAGGCTTTACATATTACATATCGGTGGCACAAGGGCACAAGTTCTGTCCACGATTTTTAGAAATGACAGCAATCAGCGTGTCTGTTGCAGTGTTGTCCTTCTTTGTTGGTATTGCAGCAAAGTATTTCTTAGGCGTGGAAATATGATTTGTTGCACTGGGTATCTATATTGTGCATAAAACATAATTGACAAATATATATAAAAAATAAAAATATAAGTATAAAAAATAAGGAGTCGTAATATGAAGTACTCAGAACAATTTTTATCAAAAAAAGAAATTATTCAAAACAAAACCGTAAGCATAGGCTTTGATGGGTTTGTGGACTTGCTTATTCATCCTATCAAAACGAGAATTGATGAGCAAAATTGTACATATTATCCTGACATTAAAGAGTTTGGAGAAAAAATTACAAGCCTTGCAGGCAGAAGCGGCAACATAGAGCTTGCTATTGAGAGGACGGACTTTGGCGGATGTGGTCCTCACTATGCAAACGGTCTTGCAAATATGGGCGTATCATGCACATGCGTAGGAGCTATGGGATATCCTGAAAAGCATCCTGTTTTTGATTTAAACCCAAACTGTAAAACAATAACGATAAGTGAGCCGGGTTATTCGTATCTTTTCGAGTTTGAAGATGGAAAGGTAATGATGAGTGACCTTGAAAAAATCAGTCGTCTTACATGGAATGATTTAATCGATCGCATAAGTGTTGATGAGCTTGTGAAGATATTTGATGATGCAGATATTATTACGCTTGTAAACTGGAGCTATTTTGTGCATTTTCATGAGATATATGAAAAGTTTTTAGAGCTTGTTATGCCGCGTCTTTCAAAGAGAGACAGAAAGATATATATCGATATTGCCGATTGTGCAAAGCGTCAGCCGAGTGAGATTAAAGCAGCACTAAAATTGTTCGGCAAATATAACGAGTATGCTCCTACCCATCTTGGTCTAAATAAGAGCGAGGCTATGGTTATGCATTCTGTTTTGGGCGAGGGAGAATATAGTGGCTCACTACCGATTGCAAGACTTATAAAAGAATATTCGGGCATTGGTACAGTAATTATCCACCCTGTTGACAGCTCGGCGGCAGTATATGATGGTGGAGAGGTTGAAGTACAGGGTATAGTATGTGAAAAGCCGAAAAAGACGACCGGCGGTGGAGATAATTTTAACAGTGGTTTTTGTGCAGGCCTTTTGGGCGGACTTGATATAAAGAGTTGTCTTATAAGCGGCATGTCCACTTCATATTTGTATGTTAAAAACGGACATTGCAATAGCTTTGATGAGATAGCCGAAACTATGAAAATGTACGATGATAGAGATTGATAAAGCATAGGCATATAATGTTTATGCAAAAGGAGAGAGAAGCTTGTATTTAAAAGGGATAGAGCTTAATGGCTTTAAATCGTTTGCCGACAAAACACTATTAACATTTGAGCCGGGTATCACATCGGTTGTCGGCCCTAATGGAAGTGGAAAAAGCAATATTTCTGACGCTATACGCTGGGTTATGGGCGAAATGAGCGCAAAAAGCCTTCGTGGTTCAAACATGCAGGATGTTATTTTTGCGGGCACACAAGCAAGAAAGCCCCTCGGATTTGCGCAGGTAAGCATTACACTTGATAATACAGACAGGGCACTCGACATAGATTATAGCGAGGTTACAGTAACAAGACGCGTGTATCGCTCAGGCGAGAGTGAATATTATATAAATGGTGCGGCATGTCGTTTGCGTGATATACATGAGCTTTTTATGGATACGGGACTTGGGCGCGACGGTTATTCGATTATAGGTCAAGGCAAGGTAAACGAGATTATATCAGGCAGAGCCGATGACAGACGATACATATTTGATGAAGCGGCAGGCATATCAAAATATCGCCACAGAAAAGATGAGGCAGAACGCAAGCTTCTTAATACAGAGGATAATCTTGTACGCATAAATGATATTGTGACCGAGCTTTCGGGACAGCTTGAGCCGCTTTTAAAGCAGTCACAAAAGGCGAAAAAATACCTTGATTTGCGCGAGGAAATGAAAAAGCTTGAAGTGAATGTTTTTATGCAAACAGTCGACAAGCTAAAACGCGATATTGCTGAAACTGATGAGAAGTTTAAAATAGTTACAGAGCAGTTTTTAAAAATTGAGGCGGAAAATAAAAAGGGCGACGAAGAAATTGACAGATTAAACGAGTTGGCTGATTCGCTCGACAATGAAATTGAACAAAAAAGACTCGAAGGCTCTGATACAGAGGTTAATATCAAGGGCTTTTTAGGCGATATTGATTTGCTTAAAAATAATATTGCATCAAATGAACAGCTTATTGGCCGCATCGAAAATGAAATTGATTCATGGAATAAAAAGATTGAGGAGTTTGATATAGCTACAAAGCTTTTGGACGAGCAAAAAGCACAAAAGCTTGAGAGTGTTAGTGCGTTGCGTACACAAGCAGACGAGATAAGTGCAAAGAGTGACGAAATGACAGAGCGTGTACGCATGATTAGCGATAGTATAAATTCGATAAAGGCAGATATTATAGAGTGCTTAAATGACATATCGACACAAAAATCGCGCATAAGCTCACTTGAGGCATTTAAAAAGAGCTTTGCAGAGCGTAAAGATGCTATTGAAGTGCAAAAAGAAAGCATGGGGGCAGAGCTTGAACAAATAGAGGCTATGCTTGCAAAGAATATGGCCGATTTTGATGCTGCGCAAAAGCAGGCAAAAGAGGGCAAAAAAGCTTTTCAAGAGATTGAAACACAGGTTTTTGAGCTTGAAAACAGTGCTTTGAAAATTAAAACAGATACAGAAAATAAAGCTACACAGCTTTCTCGCCAGATATCCCAGCTCAATATGCTTCGCGAGATGGAGCGTGATTTTGAAGGCTTTGCAAAGAGCGTAAAGAGCATTTTGACCGCATACGATAATGGAAAGCTTAAAAGTGCAAAGGTGTATGGCGCACTATCGTCGCTACTTGATGTGCCGACGGAGTATGTGACTGCAATTGAGGCACTTTTGGGTAATGCGTTGCAAAATGTTGTGGTAGAAGATGAACAGGATGCAAAAACTGCGATTGGGTATTTAAAAGAGAATAATTTGGGACGCGTTACATTTATGCCTGTTTCTTCTATAAACGGACGCGAGCTTGAAAATAAAAAAGAGGTCAGCACACAAAAAGGATATATCGGCATAGCAAGCGAGCTTGTAAAAAACAACTCGCGCTATGACGGAGTTATAAAGAGTCTTCTTGGACGAAGCGTTGTTGTTGAAACGATTGATGATGCGATTTTAATTAGCAAGCACTTTGGATATAAGTTTCGCATAGTAACGCTTGAGGGCGAGCTTTTTAACGCAGGCGGTTCGATTACCGGCGGAAGTATGAACAAATCGACAGGCATTTTGAGTCGTGCATCGCAGATTAAAAAGCTTGAGGCTCAAAGTGCACAGACGAAGAAAGAGCTTGCTGTATTAGAACGCGAGCTGCAATTGACAGATGAAAAGCTTAGTGCACTTTATGCACAAAGAAAGGGCACAGATATCCTTGTAAGAGGAGCAGAGCAGGAGCTTGTGCGTGCAAATGCAGAGCTTGAACATACACGCCAGATGGCAGAAGCTAAAAAGCAATCGGGCGAGTCTATGGAAAGCGAGCTTATGCAGCTTGCAGAGCAGATTAGTGATACAAATGAGCAGCTTGCAGAGCTTATAAACCAGACTACAAAGGCAGAGCTTGAGATAGACAATAAAAATGCAGAGGCAGCCCAAAAGGAAAAAGAGCTTGAATCAATTGATACAGAGCGTATAAGCCTTGCAGAAGCACTTAATGAAAAAAATATAGCGCTTGTTGCTGCACAAAAGGATGTTGCAGCGATAGAATACCGCATTGGAGAAAACAAATCGCAAAAAGAAGCGGCATACGATGAAATTAAAGCAAAGGAAAACGATATAGAAGAAACCAAATCGAAAACTGAGCAGATTCTTTTGCAGATTGGTGAAAAGGAAAAAGAGATTGAAAACGAAAAGGAAAAAACATCATCAATTTCAAAGATGGTGGAAGAGCTTATAACAAAGAGAGACGATGCACGCAAACGCATACGCGAAAGCCTTGATGAAGGCAAAGAAACACGCGAGAAGATGTATGCTTTAAAAGAGGAGCAAAACAGAATTGATAATAAGCGTGTAAAAATTGAGTCAGAGCTTGATAATATAACCACAAAAATGTGGGAAGAATATGAAGTGACATATATTAGTGCAAAGGAATATGAAGCGGATATCGGACCTATAAGCACGGCAAAATCACGCATAGGTGAGCTTCGGGGCAATATACGCGCACTTGGGAATGTTAATGTTGACGCTATTGAAGAATATGCAAGTGTGCGTGAGCGTTATGACTTTTTGTCAAACCAGCAAAATGATTTGCAAGAGGCAAAACAAAGCCTTGAAAAGCTGATTGAGTCGATACAAGAGAAGATGAAAAAGCAGTTTAAGGAGCAGTTTGAGATTATTAACAAAAAATTCTCTGCTACTTTTAGCGAGCTATTTGGTGGTGGCAGGGCGGAACTGCGCCTTACTGATCCGACAGATATACTTGGCAGTGGTGTCGAAATCGATGCACAACCACCAGGCAAAAAGCTTCAGAATTTGTCACTCTTGTCGGGTGGAGAGATGGCATTTACTGCGATTGCACTTTTGTTTGCCATATTAAAAGTGCGCCCTACACCGTTTTGTGTTCTTGATGAGATTGAGGCAGCACTTGACGAATCGAATGTATATCGTTTTGCTGATTATGTAAAAAAGCACAGTGGCAAGACACAGTTTATATTAGTGACACACAGGCGTGGCACAATGGAGTCGGCAGACCTTTTGTATGGGGTAACCATGCAGGAAAAGGGTGTGTCAAAGTTGCTTGCATTAAAGCTTGACGAGGCTATAAAAATCAATCGTTAAATTATGACCGGAGGAATATGTTTGAATGGGTTTTTTTGATAAGCTTAAAAATGGACTTGAAAAAACGCGCAGTGCATTTTCAGAAAAGGTGAACAATGTTTTTGCGGCTTTTACAAAAGTGGATGAGGAGCTTTTTGAAGAGCTTGAGGAGGCGCTTATAACGGCAGATGTCGGGATGGAAACCTCGATGTATATAATAGATTGTTTGCGTGATATTGTAAAGCGCGAGCATATTAAAGAAAGCGAAGAAGTAAGACAAAAGCTTCGTGATATAATATGTGACATATTAAAGCAGAGCTTTGATGAATTGTCTATTGATAAAACCCCGGCCATAATACTTATTATAGGTGTAAATGGCGTCGGCAAAACTACCACAATAGGAAAGCTTGCAGCATATTATAAGGCCGAGGGCAAGCGTGTGATGCTTGCAGCGGCTGATACATTTCGTGCGGCGGCTATTGACCAATTGCAAATTTGGGCAGACAGAAGTGAATGTGAACTTATAAAACGCGACGAAGGCTCGGACCCGAGCTCAGTTGTATTTGATGCAATAGGCGCAGCAAAATCGCGCGGTGTTGATGTGTTGATATGTGATACGGCGGGGCGTCTTCATAATAAGAAAAATCTTATGGAGGAGCTTGGTAAAATCAATAGAATTATTGAACGCGAGGCGCCAAATTCGTCAAAACATGTCTTTCTTGTTTTAGACGCTACAACGGGACAAAATGCAATAAGTCAGGCAAAACTGTTTGGTGAGACGGCAGATATTGATGGCATTGTGCTTACAAAGCTTGATGGAACAGCAAAGGGCGGAGTTGTTATAGGAATATGCCGCGAACAAAATATCCCTGTAAGATTTGTGGGAGTGGGCGAAGGCATTGATGATCTGCAGCCATTTGATGCATCCGATTTTGTTGATGCATTGTTTTAAATACAGCGCACAGGCGCGTTTGAAAGGTGGTAACAAATATGGCATTTGAAAGTGCGGATTTTAAAAATGCAAAAGAAGTACGCACAAAAAAGAGTAAAGCGTCAAAAGCTTTTATTTGGCTTTTATCTGCGGTGGTGCTGACCTTTATTGTAGGTTTTATCATGTCGATTGTGATAAATTATATAGAGATAAAGGAAATCGGCGCAAATTATGTTGATACATTTTTTATAAATATAAAGGTTCGTTTTATAGCGCAAACAGTGAGCTTTTTTATAGTATTTATCGTGTTTATGATAAACAATCTTGTGCTCAGAGGCATTCTCAAAAAAGAAAACGATGACCTTTCGTTTGTATCAAAAATCTGGCCGATGATGATTTTGACATTTGTTATAGCTCTTATTGCAAGCTCATTTATAAGCGACAATGTATACAGCCGCTTTTTAGCGTTTGCAAATTCGACCGCCTTTAATAAAGTTGACCCTGTATTTATGCAGGATATTGGGTATTATTTATTTATCAGACCATTTATGACATCTCTTATTGACAGTATAAAGGTTATTTTAATTATTCAAACGATTTATACTGCCGCTATATATGCATTTTTAAATATGCGAAACGGCATCGATAATTTTGGTGACATTTTTAAAAACAAAAGTGCGATTACGCACAATATTGTAAATGTATTGCTTGTATTTATAAGCATTGCGATGACTTTTAAATATAACGCAGAGGAGATTTTGTTTGGCAGTTTTGGGACGCTTGCCGGTGCAGGCTACACCGATATTCATGTGTGGGCTAAATATTACTTTTTTGCGCCATACTTACTTTTGGCGGTTGTGATTGCAACGATGTTCTTCCTTTTAAGAGGAAAAATAAAAGCCGGCATAATGAGTGTGTTTGTTTTCCCTGCTGCATGGATACTTACAGGATTGATTGCGCTTGGGGTGCAGACTTTTGTCGTTGCACCAAATGATGTTGCAGTTGAGGCGGCAAACATTGCAAACAATATTTATATGACGCGTGATGCGTATGGGCTTGATAAAATAATTGAAGAAGAGTTTTCGATTGATAACACACTAAATAAAACGGACATCGAGCAAAACAGAGAAACGGTCAACAACATAAGAATTATTGATTATAATGCAAATGTTACGGCGATGAACAAGCTTCAGGGTATAAAACCATACTATACATTTAAAAGCTCGGACATAGTTTCTTACGATATAGGCGGCAAGCCTGCGCCGGTTGCAATTGGCGCGCGTGAGCTTGATACGGAAAAGCTTGCATCGGAGGCGAGTGACACCTATCTTAATAAAACATACAAATATACACATGGTTATGGTATAGCGATGAACCTTATGAATACTGCTACAAAAGAGGGCCAGCCACAGTTTATAGTGCGTGATATTCCTGTCGTATCAGATGAGGGAGTGGTGGCTATTACACAACCACGCATTTATTATGGGGAGTTTACAAACAATCATGTTATTGTAAACACAAAGCTTAAGGAAATTGATTATTCTGAAGGGCAAACAAATGTTGAGTTTTCCTATGACGGAAGTGGGGGCGTGGAGCTTAATTGGTTCAACAAGCTTTTGTTTTCTGTTTTAAAAGGCGATTATAAAATGCTTGTATCAAATCAAATTACATCTGAAAGCAAGATTTTGGCAAACAGAAATGTTGTTGCGCGCACACAAAAGGTAGCACCGTTTTTAGAATATGATGAAAACCCATATTTGTTAGTTGATGATAGTGGAAAGCTAAAGTGGATAATTGATGCGTATACGACATCGGAGTACTATCCGTATTCGCAAAAATATGGTGAGTACAATTATGTAAGAAATAGCATAAAGGTTGTTGTTGATGCATATGACGGAAGTGTAAAGTTTTATATCGTAGACGAAAATGACCCTATTGCTATGACATATAAGAAAATTTATCCTAATATGTTTGTAAATGAGCCGTTGCCTGATGATTTGAAGCGACACATACGCTATCCTGAAAAGCTATTTAAAATCCAGGCAGAGATGTATAAGCAATATCACATAACAGACGCACATGTGTTTTATAACAAAAGCGATATTTGGGATATTGCAAAGGAAAAATATGCTAAAAATGAGAGCCAGTATATTGAGCCATATTATAACATGATGAAGATTAAGGGCTTTGATGAAAAGGGCGAAAGTCTGCTTTTGACGATGCCTTTTACAATTCAAAACAAAGATTATATTAGCAGCTGGCTTGCTGCCGGCTCGGATGATAAATATTATGGCAAGCTTGTGCTTTATCGATTCAAAAATGCTGAAAAAAATTCGTATGGAACAATGCAAATGGAAAACAGAATTGATAATGACCCGACAATATCAAGCCAAATGACGCTTTGGGGCCAGGGTGGTTCATCAGTTGTGCGTGGCAATATGATAGTGATACCGATAAAAGATTCACTTTTATATGTTGAGCCGGTATATATCACAACTCAAAATGCTGCATCATTTCCTGAATTAAAGCGCGTTATTGTAGCGTATAAAGAAAAAATAGTTATGGAGAGTACACTCGAGGAATGCTTTAACAAGCTTTTTGAAAATGGTGTTTCTGATGTGCCGCCTGTGATGGATATTCCACAAGATGAGAACAATATCCTAAAGCCGCCTTCGACTGATGTTTATGAGGGAGACGAGGATGCAGGCGCGATTTTGAAAAATATTGTTGATTTGTATGAACAGTATAAAAAGTTTAATGCTGCAAACGATTATGAGAATGCCGGCAAGGTGATGCGTGATATTGATGCGTATCTTGAGCGCGCAGACGCTTTGCTTAACGGTAAAAAGTCTATAAATTAGTAGTGCGTTGAGTAAAACATTTTTTGTTATTTAGTAAAAATGAATAAAAAGAGACAATTCGATACAGAATTGCCTCTTTTTTTATCCTTAATGCTTTACAAATTCCATTTTTTTGTTTATAATGATAAAAGTGGCGTTTTATAATCGATAAGTTTTTTATAAATTAAGGAAAAGAAAGGAAATGAAGAAAATGAATATCTCAATTACAAGAACAACAAATCCAAAGCAAAAACCGGCAGCGGATGAAGCGCTCGGTTTTGGTAAAATTGCTACGGACCATATGTTTGTTATGAATTATACAGAGGGCAAAGGCTGGCATGACGCACGAATTATACCTTATCAAAACTTATCCCTTGCACCTTCTGCAATGGTGTTCCACTATGGTCAGGAGATGTTTGAAGGACTTAAGGCATACAAGGGCGTCGATGAAAAGGTCAGACTTTTTAGACCTGATATGAATGCAAAGCGTGCAAATGCATCAAATGAGAGATTGTGCATACCGCAAATTCCTGAGGAGGACTTTGTTGAGGCTGTAAAGGCAATCGTAAAGGTTGATGAGTCCTGGATTCCGTCAAAGGACGGCGAGTCGCTTTACATCAGACCGTTTGTAATTGCAACAGATGAGTTTTTGGGCGTTGCACCGTCAAAGACATATTTGTTTATTATAATTCTTTCACCAAGTGGCGCATATTATGAAAGTGGACTTGCTCCGGTTGGTATTTGGATTGAGGATGATTATGTAAGAGCCGTAAAAGGCGGTATGGGTTATGCAAAAACAGGTGGAAACTATGCTGCAAGCCTTGCTGCACAGGTTAAGGCGCACGATGATGGATATTCCCAGGTGCTCTGGCTTGATGGTGTTGAGAGAAAGTATATTGAAGAAGTTGGAGCGATGAACATCTTCTTTAAAATAGATGGAAAGATTGTAACTCCGATGCTTAATGGTAGCATACTTCCAGGTATTACGCGCAATTCGGTAATAAATGTGTGCAAGAGCCTTGGATATGAGGTTGAAGAGAGAAAAATTTCTGTTGACGAGCTTATTGACGCACAAAAGCGCGGTTCACTTGAGGAATGTTTTGGCACAGGCACCGCTGCGGTTATTTCGCCTGTTGGAAAATTGCGTTTTAAAGATGATGTAATGACAATCAACAATAACGAAATTGGACCTGTAAGCCAAAAGCTCTATGATACGATTACAGGAATCCAGTGGGGTAAATGTGAGGATGCATTCGGCTGGACTATTATACTATAAGACGAAGTGCTTTGCAAAGACTATATAGCTAAAGCATAAAAATATGGAGGATGATTTTAGTGAACAATACAGAAAAGACAATGGAGAAGATTGTTGCGCTTTGTAAAAGCAGAGGCTTTGTATATCCGGGATCGGAAATATATGGTGGCCTTGCAAACTCGTGGGATTATGGGCCTTTGGGTGTTGAGTTTAAAAACAATGTAAAGCGCGCATGGTGGAAAAAGTTTATCCAGGAATCTCCATATAATGTAGGTCTTGATGCTGCAATTATAATGAACCCGCGCACATGGGTTGCATCGGGACATGTTGGTGGATTTTCGGACCCGCTTATGGACTGTAAAGAGTGCAAGGCGCGTTTTCGTGCTGACCAGCTTATCGAGGATTTTATGAAGGCAAAGGGTGAGAGCATAAGCGTTGATGGTTGGAGCAATGAAAAAATGCTAGAATTTATAAATGAAAACGGCGTTGTATGCCCCGAATGTGGCAAGAAAAACTTTACCGATATTCGCAAGTTTAACCTGATGTTTAAAACCTTCCAGGGCGTTACAGAAGATGCCCAGTCAGAGCTTTTCTTGCGTCCGGAAACAGCACAGGGTATATTTGTAAACTTTAAAAATGTTGCGCGCACATCGCGCAAGAAGATTCCTTTTGGAATCGGCCAGGTGGGCAAATCCTTCCGTAACGAAATTACACCGGGAAACTTTGTGTTCAGAACACGCGAATTTGAACAAATGGAGCTCGAGTTCTTCTGCAAACCGGGAACAGACCTTGAATGGTTTGAATATTGGAAAAAGTACTGTATGGATTTCTTGCTTTCGCTTGGACTTCGTGAAGAAAACATTCGTTTCCGCGACCACGAAAAAGAGGAGCTTTCGCACTATTCAAATGCAACGACAGATATTGAGTTTGTGTTCCCATTTGGATGGGGTGAGCTTTGGGGCATAGCTGACAGGACAGATTTTGACCTAAAACAACACGCTGAGCATTCGGGCGAGTCGATGGAATATCTTGACCCGACAACAAATGAAAAATATATTCCGTATTGTATAGAGCCTTCACTTGGTGCAGACAGAGTCGCGCTTGCATTTTTAGTTGATGCATATGATGAGGAAGCGCTTGAGGGCGATGATATGAGAGTTGTGCTTCATTTGCATCCGGCACTTGCACCTATAAAGGCGGCGATTTTACCGCTTTCGAAGAAGCTTTCAGAAAGTGCTCAAAAAGTGTTTGATATGCTTTCGAAAAAATATCGTATCGAGTTTGATGAAACGGGTTCAATTGGCAAGCGTTATCGTAGACAAGATGAAATTGGAACACCATTTTGTATCACTTATGACTTTGAAAGTGAAGAGGATGGTTGTGTAACAGTTCGTGAGCGTGACAGCATGGAGCAAATTCGTATGCCTATTGCAGAGCTTGATAAGTATTTGGAAGAAAAGCTGGAATTTTAATTGCCACAATGTAGATAATTTTTAAATACTATATAATTTCTATGAGGAGGAACAGAAAAATGAAAGCAAAAAGTGTAACATTTTTAGTGCTGACATTGATTTTAGTTGCAGCGATAACATTTTTATCGCTATTTGGCGTAAATCTTTTTGGCAAACAGTATTACACAGGTATTTTACAAGAGGGCGGTCTTAATCAGGGCATAGACCTTGCAGGAGGTTCGACGATTACTTTTGAGGCAGATAAGGTTGATGTAACGCAAGAAGAGATGGATTCGGTTGAGGCAGTTATGCGGGCGCGTCTTGCCGGCGAAGGTTATACCGAGGCAAGAGTTAGCAGAAGCCAATCTACACCAAACAGAATCCGTGTTGAAATTCCATCAATTACAGATACAGATGAGGCTATAAAGCTTCTCGGTTCAACAGCAAAGCTTGCATTTGCTGATATGGATGGCAATGTTGTAATGGAAGGTGCCGATGTAAAGAGCGCTTCTTATAAATTTGGTCCTGTTAATGAACAAGGCACATCTGTGCATTATGTAGAGCTAAACCTTCAGCAGTCCGGCGTTGAAAAGTTTTCACAGGCTACTGAAAATGCAGCATCATTAAAGGCGGAGCAAAAGAATTATATCGCTATTATGATAGATGATACAATCATTTCTGCTCCGATGGTCGATGAAAAGATTAACACAGATACATGTATAATCTCGGGTTCGTTTGACCAGGAATCTGCATCGATGCTTGCAAACCAAATTAAGTCAGGACAGCTTCCTGTTTCGCTTACAGCAATTGAAAGCAGTACAGTTGGTGCAGAGCTTGGTGAGAATGCATTGTCCTCAAGTCTTTGGGCAGCACTAATAGGTATTATACTTATTATGCTATTTATGATTATATTCTATCGTTTGCCGGGCTTGGTAGCTGATATTGCACTTGTTGGTTATATTGGCGTATTCTGCTTTATTATAGGGGCATTCAAGATAAACCTTAGTCTTTCGGGAATAGCGGGTATAGTTCTTTCGATAGGTATGGCGGTTGATGCAAATGTAATTATCTTTGAGAGAATAAAAGAAGAAATCAGAAGCGGCAAAACAATTCGCGCATCTGTTGATGCAGGCTTCCATAGAGCGCTTAGTGCTATTATGGACGGCAACATTACAACACTTATTGCGGCAGTTGTATTGTGGATGTCGGGCGTTGCAACGGTTCAGGGCTTTGCAATTACACTATTCATTGGTGTTGTGTTGTCAATGCTTTCAGCAATTACACTTACAAAATTCTTGCTTAAGCAGATTATTGGTTTGAATGTAAAGAATACAAAGCTTTATGGTGCATAAGAAAGGGAGGAATAAAAATGTTTAGTGTTACAAAAAATAAAGTTTGGCTGTTGTTACTTCCTATTGCACTTATTGTTGCAGGTATAATAGGACTTTTGGTAAACGGCGGCTTCAAAGAGGATATTGATTTTGCAGGCGGTACATCGGTACAGCTTGATATGGGCAGAACGATTTCAAGCGCAGAACGCGAAGAAGTTTCAAAACTTTATGCCGAGGCGGCAGCACTTGAGGTAAAACCTATTGTTCAGATAACGGGTCAGGCTTTTGACCAGATTATCATTAAATCAACAAAAATCAATGAAGAACAAAGAAATCTTGCATTTACTGCAATTAAAGAAAGATTTGCACTTGAGGATAGCGCACTTTTGAGTACAGCAAGTCAGGAAGCAAGTTATGGTAACGAGATGAAACGCAATACGCTACTATATTCGTTTATTGCTGCAATATTGATGCTTATATACATTTCTATTCGTTTTGAGTGGAAAAAGGCTATTATGGCCGTTGTTGCGCTTATCATAAATGTAGCTGTAATGCTTTCTGTATATGCTCTATTCAAGATTCCGCTTTCAACAACATTTATTGCAGCTATCTTGACTGTTTTGGGATATTCGATTAACGATACGATTGTTATTTTTGACAGAATAAGAGAAAATACAAAGCATGCAAAGAGAGAGTCAGCAACAGAAATTACAGAAAAAAGTATTTGGCAGAGTATTCATCGTACAATCAACACATCAATTACAACACTTATCACTATTATAGCTCTTTATTTTATGGGAGCTACAGCAATTAAAGATTTTGCATTTCCTATTATAATTGGTGTTATTAGCGGGTCATACACATCGATTTTTGTTGCAAGTCCGTGGTGGGCAGCATGGAGTGATGTAAATTATAAGGCTCCAAAAACGAAAAAGGCAAATGCATAATATATTATGATAATTAAAGAGCGGCTTTGGTTTTTAAGGCTGCTCTTTTTTGTGCCCGAAAAACAAAAGCGTGCTTATTATAAAGCAAAAAATTAACTAAAAAAATCATACATAATACAACAAATCAATATTATATCTAAAGGATATGTATATCTGTTTATAATCAGAAGCTTGTTTTATGTAAAAATTGCACATAAAAAATAGTAAATATTGTTTATATTTTAGGCAGGAAAAACAAATAAGAAATAGAATATTGCTAATAAGAGCTAAAATACGCTTATTAACATATTTTGTTCTGAGATAAATAGTATTAGGAGGAATGATAAGCATGGGAAAGTTTAAGGCGGAGAAAATTAGAAATATTTGTTTTGCCGGACATGGAAGGTCGGGTAAAACGACACTGTGTGAGGCTATGTTATTTTATAGTGGCGGAACAGACCGCTTTGGAAGTGTTGCAGATGGTACTTCTGTTATGGACTATGACCCGGAAGAAATTAAGAGAAATTTCTCCATAAGCACAACGGTTGCTCCCGTTGAATATAAGGAATACAAAATAAATTTGATAGACACTCCCGGATATTTTGATTTTGTTGGTGGCGTATGCGAGGGTATGAAGGGCGCGGATAGCGTTGTAATAACCGTAAGTGGAAAAACGGGCGTCGGCGTTGGAACAGAGAATGTATTTCGCAGTGCAGTAAAGGCAAAAAAGCCTATTGCTATGTTTATAACAAAGCTTGAAAATGAACATTCCGATTATGACGGGATTGTTGAGCAAATTAAGAGCAAGTTTGGTTCGGCCGTTGTTCCGTTTACAATTCCGATTATGAAGGATGGTAAGGCGTGGGGTTTTGCAGATGTAATAAGCCAAAAAGCATATAGCTATGACGGTTTCAAGGCTTCCCCTACGGATATGCCTGATGATATTGCGGCAAAGGTTTCTTCTGCGCGTGATATATTGTTTGAGCAGATTGCTGAAACAGATGAGGCACTTATGGAGAAGTATTTTGATTCGATACCATTTACTGACCAGGAGATTTGTGAAGGAATTAAAAATGGATTAAAAGAAAGCATTGTTGTGCCTGTTTTTGCGGGCGAGCTTTCGAGTGGTGCAGGTGTAAGCTTGTTTATGGATGCAGTTATTTCATATATGCCTGCAGCTGATGAAGTTGAAACGATTTTAGCAACAGATGCAAAAACCGAAGAAATTGTTGAACTTAAAACATCAGCTTCGGAGGACCTTGTTGCTATTGTATTTAAAACCGTTGCTGACCCATATGTTGGCAAGCTTTCGATTTTCCGTGTAATTTCGGGAACAATGAAGAGTGATACAACAGTTTATAATCCGTCAAAGGACGCAAATGAAAAAATTGGTCGTCTATACACAATAAAAGGTAAAAAGCAGATAGAAACAGACAGTGTCGAAGCGGGAGATGTTGGTGCAGTTACAAAGCTTGCAGTTACAGCTACGGGCGACACCTTGTGCAAGGCGGGCAAAAATGTTGTTGTTGAGCCGATAGAGTATCCAGCGCCTGTGATTTCTTTGGCGGTACTTCCTGTTGCAAAGGGCGACGAGGAAAAAATTCATAGCGGTCTTGTAAAGCTTCGTGAGGAGGACCCGACATTTAAAGTATCAAACAATCACGAAACGCACCAAATGATTATCGAGGGACAAGGCGAGCAGCACATAGATGTTATTGTTACAAAGCTTAAGACAAAATATGGTGTTGATGTAAAGCTTGAAGAGCCGATTGTACCATATCGCGAGGCTATTAAAGGCCGTGCAAAGGTTGAAGGCAAACATAAAAAGCAGTCGGGCGGTCATGGGCAATATGGTCATGTTGTGATTGAGTTTGAGCCAGGCAGCGGCGAAGGACTTGAGTTTGCTGAAAATGTATTTGGCGGCAGTGTGCCAAAGAATTATTTCCCTGCAGTTGAAAAAGGTTTGAGCGATTGTATGGAGCATGGTGTTTTGGCAGGGTATCCGGTTGTAAGCCTTAAAGCAACGCTGTTAGATGGCTCGTACCATCCGGTAGACTCATCAGAAATGGCGTTCAAGGTTGCGGCAGGACTTGCGTTTAAAACGGGACTTGCACAAGCGAATCCAATACTTCTTGAGCCAATAGGTTATTTAAAGGTAAGTGTACCTGAGATGCTTATGGGTGATATTATAGGCGATATTAACAAGCGCCGTGGACGAATTCTTGGTATGGGCAGCGGTGAGGTTGAGGCAGAGGTTCCTGTTGCAGAGATGTTTAAGTATGCTACTGACCTTCGCTCTATGACACAGGGTAAGGGAAGCTTTTCGTTCGACTTTGTTCGCTATGAAGAAGCACCAAAAAATGTGGTAGATAAGGTAGTTCTTGACGCAAAGTCCAAACAAAGTGAATAATTTGTCGGTTTTTTTGGTAAAAATGACGAATATTTTTAGACTAAGAAAAAGCCTTGTGACACAGCCTATGTGTCACAAGGCTTTTATGCATATTATACAAAAACATACTTTTATTTTTGTATAAATAGGTCATACAAAACATTTTTTTTATGTGTTATAATTATTCTATCGATAAGGAATAAAAAACTTGTCACAAAGAAGAAAGGGGTATTTTTAAAATGTCAAATCTAAGTTTAAAAGGTCTTTACAAAAGATATACCGGCGGCGTTGTTGCTGTAAGCGATTTCAATCTTGAAATCGAAGACAAAGAATTTATAATTCTTGTTGGTCCTTCCGGTTGTGGTAAGTCTACAACACTTCGTATGATTGCCGGTCTTGAAGAAATCAGTGATGGTGAGTTATACATAGATGGCAGACTTGTAAATGAAGTTGCACCTAAAGATAGAGATATAGCAATGGTTTTCCAGAACTATGCTCTTTATCCGCATATGACAGTGTTTGAGAACATGGCATTTGGTCTAAAGCTTCGCAAAACACCGAAGGATGAAATAAAAAGACGCGTACACGAGGCTGCACAAATTCTTGATATAGAGCATCTTCTTGACAGAAAGCCAAAGGCACTTTCCGGTGGTCAGAGACAGCGTGTTGCTCTTGGTCGTGCAATCGTTCGTGAGCCAAAGGTATTCTTGATGGATGAGCCGCTTTCAAACCTTGATGCAAAGCTTCGTGTTCAGATGAGAACAGAGATTGGTAAGCTTCATCAAAAGCTTCAGACAACATTTATTTATGTTACACATGACCAGACAGAAGCTATGACAATGGGTAGCCGTATCGTTGTTATGAAGGATGGTATCGTTCAACAGGTTGACTCTCCGTCGAATCTTTATATGAATCCTTGCAATGTATTTGTTGCAGGCTTTATCGGAAGTCCACAAATGAATTTTGTAAATGCAACGCTTGTAAAGAAGGACGATGGCATCTGGCTTGAGTTTGGTAAAAATTCTATAAAGCTTCCTGATGGCAAAGCAGCAATTCTTGATAGCAGCTATATCGGCAAAGAGGTTATTTTGGGCTTGCGTCCTGAGGATTTTCATGATGAAGAGTCTTATATTTCAGCTATGCCGGAGTGTGTTGTTGATTCAAATGTTGAAATTACAGAAATGATGGGTGCAGAGACATATTTGTATCTAAAAATTGATGATACACCATTTGTTGCAAGAGTTAATCCAAGAACAACTGCAAAAGCGGGAGATGTTATCAAAATTGCATTTGATAGCAACAAGATTCATCTATTCGATAAGGATACAGAGCTTGCAATTTTACACTAATAATCAAACAAAAAAGCCGTGTCAGGTTGACACGGCTTTTTTTATTTTTCTGAAAGTTCAATGTTTCGCCTTAAAACAAGATTTATATACTGCGAAAATGGTCTGTCATCTTCTTCTGCAAGAATGCGTGTTTTTTCTGCTACATCTTCATCTAATGTGATACTAACTTTAATTTTTAATGGTTTCATACTTGCTCACCTCGAAACAATAGTATCATATATTATTACTTTATATTGACAAATCATACTAAGTAGTATAAAGTATGTATAGGGAGGTGAACAAAATGACTGTAAACAGAGAGAAAATGTATAAGCATATAGGTAAAAGAATATATGTAGCGCGTCGTATACAGGGCATAACACCAAAAATTATAGAAAAGCGTACAGGCATAACAAGAGAGGAGCTTTATGATATAGAAACAGGGAAAAGGGAAATAAGCGTTTATGAGCTTTTTTTGCTTGCCCGTTGTATTCATCTATCGTCGGACACACTTCTTGCACTTATGTAGAGAATGTTTTATGTAACCCAAAATAATCCTTTCGCGTATAATATAGTGAAGTTATATACGAAGGGAGGTTATTAAATGGCATATTATAATACAACATCAAACGCTGTAACATCATCATCTGCTCAAGAAGCGTGTGAAGCAAGAGAAGGCAGATGTGTAAAAACTGTTTGCGCAGGTATAGTGCTTGGCTTTTTGGTTGCCTTGCTTACACTGACAATCGGAGTTATATTGGGGGCATATTTTTCTACTACATTTCTAAGCTCAATTGCTGCGATAATAGTATTTGCGGTGGTATTACTTGTTCTTATAGCAGTAATTCTCATATATGCAGGCTGCATTGCATCGAAAAGGTGTCGTTGCAGAAGAGATAATTGTTGTTAAGCCATAAAAAAATTAAGGGCTATAGCCGTCATTGCTATAGCTCTTTTTGTATTATTTTGTAGAGGTTAAAAACTTGCGTACATTTTCATCAAAGCTTGATAAATCGTCATCCGATGGTTTAAAGTTTACTCTAAATCCCTCTCCATACACATCAAAGCGCATTTGTGAAAGACGCTGGCACAATGCGCCCACCGCCTCGCCGCTCCAACCGTACGAACCGAATACAAACACAGGCTTTTTCGCACAGTTTATAGCATCAATAGCGCTTATCGTATCCCATACAGGTTTTAGCGCGTCGCGATTTATTGTTGGTGAGCCAATCATCAGTATGTCACATTCATTTGCGAGTGCGTTGATTTTGGTATTGTCGTGCTTTATGATATCGCACATCTGCACATCAAAACCCATCTCGCATGCAAGCTCGTACGCCTTTTGAGCAAGTATTCTAGTATATCCGTATGCCGAAACATATAATATCGCGACAGTAGGCTTTTCTTTCTTTGCGCTCTGTGACCACGATTTATATTGTTCGATTACGGTATCAATCGAGTGCTTTGTGAGTATTGGGCCGTGGCTTGTGCACACAAAATCCTTTTCAAGTTCTGCTACTTTTTCAATCCCGTTTAAAACATGTGTTTTAAATGGGGAAAAGATTGCATCATAATAAAATTTTAGTGAATATTCATATGCGTCTTCTCTTGCGATAAGATTGTCAAACATACGCGGCTCACAGTAGTGGCATCCAAACATATCGCACGAAAACAGCGTCTTATCCTCGTTTATATATGTGAACATAGAGTCAGGCCAATGCAAAAACGGAGCAATTATAAACTTTAGTGTTTTCCCACCAAGCTCAAGTGTGTCGCCATCTTTTACAATTTTTGATTTAAAGGTGGTGTTTGAAATGGACGATGCATACTTAATACCGGCAGTCGTCGCTACAAGCTCAATATTCGGATTTAGTGCCAAAAGCTTCTCAAGGCTTCCCGTATGGTCAGGCTCGGTATGATTTAGTATAAGATAATCTATTTTTGAAACATCTGTTATTGATAAAATATTTTCAAGATATTCGTCAAAATATTTTGCGTGTACTGTTTCAATAAGTGCACATTTGTCGTTACCTTTTACAAGGTATGCATTATATGATGTGCCGTATTTTGTCTCCATAATAATGTCAAAAACGCGCAGTGACGGATTTAATACACCGACGGAATATATATTTTCACAAACCTTTATGACTGCCATAATAATCCTCCAAAAAGTAAAATTTATATTAAACTCAAAATCGATAACACACAAACGGCAGCAGATGGTATATACCATCTGCTGCTAAAGTTTAGGCTTTTTCGAAAGCGTCTTTTCCAAGACCGCATACAGGACATGTCCAATCCTCTGGGATATCCTCAAAAGCCGTTCCAGGCGCAATATCACTATCAGCATCGCCAATCTCTGGGTCATAGATATATCCACAAGCACTGCATACATATTTATCCATAAATTCACCTCCCAAAATAAAAATTACAAATATTTGTGATTCTATTTTTTATTATACCACAAATATTTATAAAAGAAACTAAAAAATGAAAAAAATACAAAATATGTTTGCTTGAATATGACATCCTCGTTTGTGATATTATAACAAAGGTCTTTACAAAATAAGATTTTTATGATATATTTTAGTTGAATATGATAGTGTTTTATAAAGTAGGCGGCATATAAAATACGGTGGCGCAGTATTCTAGTCAGTTCTATCTATTCCCAAGACGGGCCTAAAAATCCGTTTAAGGGCATATCGATGAAGTTTCTGGTGCTTGCTTTGAACGCCCAGTTCGGGGTTGGTGCTGGAAGTTAAGGTTTCGGGGCGGTCCGCAATGGCATGTGGGTGCCGAACCCTGTTACCGTGGAGACCTATACTTGTGGTTGCCAATGGATGTGGCAGAAGTCACATCTAAGTAGCTACGACTTAGGATAAAACCTGCATATCGGTGCTTTTTGTGCTGGGTGTAGAGTAGCCTGCCTTGAGTGGGAAAAGTCGGGATAACGGACAGACAGATGCGTGTTGGCCAATATGCGTTTGTTATTGCTGTTTGAAATTCGTTCTGCAAAAGAGGCTAAGAATAGATGTGACTGTAGAGGAAACCTCCTAGACTGTTGCTTCGCTGGCTTGCAAGGGATTGAAATACGGACTAAGTGGCAATCAGGTCATATATATGGCAACATATGTATAAGGTGCTTTAAAGGGAAACCGCCGTTTTGGCGACAATTCGGCAGCACTTTGGGAAAACCTACCTGACCTAAAGCCGTAAAATTTACTTTGTGGGTTGCCACCGTAAGTTATATGCTGCTTACATATAGTTTTTGGAGTTGATTTTAAATTGGGAAAGCGTCAAAACCTAAAGGTAAAGGCTGCAGGACAAAATATAAAGGTTAGTAATAAATGGACATTATTTGTAACAGCGCTGGCATTTGTTCTTACGGTTGCGATGAGTGTAATTTCGACAGGAGCGGAAGGGCTTGGGCTTTTTAGTGCCATTTGTGTGCTGCTTTTAATCGTAATCCTTGGCATTTTATTTGATATAATAGGTATGGCTGTATCGACGGCGAGCGAGGAACCATTTCATGCGATGGCGGCAAAAAAAATCCATGGTGCAAAGGAAAGCGTGACAATTATTCGCAGTGCCCAACAGATTTCAAGCGTATGTAACGATGTAATAGGTGATATAGCGGGTATTATAAGTGGTGCAATGACAACGGCAATTGTTGTTGCTATATGTTCAAATACAAAGCAGAATGCTACACTTTTAAACCTTGTTTTTGCCGGCGTTGTCGCAGCACTTATGATTGGCGGCAAAGCTGCGGGCAAGGGCATAGCTATGAAAAACAATAACACTATTGTGTTTATAATAGGCAAGCTTGTTTATGTATTTAAAAAGCTATTTTTTATTAAAGCTAAAACAAAGAAAAACAAAAGACAGGTGTAACGATGAATAGCATACTTGATGAGTATAATTTTCCAATAGATTTAAAAGCGATGAATGCAGACGAGCTTTCTGCATTGTGTGGTAAAATACGCGCTTTTTTAATTGAAGCGGTGTCAAAAACAGGGGGTCACCTTGCATCAAATCTCGGTGTAGTAGAGCTTACAGTAGCACTTCACCGAGTTTTTAATATGCCTACCGACAAGATTGTGTTTGATGTAGGACACCAATCATATGTGCATAAAATCTTATCAGGTCGCAAGGATATGTTCGATACATTGCGTCAGGAAAATGGTCTTTCAGGCTTTCCGAAAACACAAGAAAGCAAGTACGATTCATTTAATACAGGACATAGCTCGACCTCTGTATCAGCGGCGCTTGGTCTTGCTCGTGCAAGGGATTTAAAGGGTCAGAAGCATAAAGTGATTGCGCTTATTGGTGATGGTGCACTTACGGGCGGTCTTGCATATGAGGCTATATGTGATGCCGGAAATGCAAAAAATGATTTGATTGTTATACTAAATGATAATGAGATGAGCGTAAGTAAAAATGTTGGCGGTATGAGTGAGTATCTTTCAAAAATTCGTACACGCCCGTCATATTTTAAGATAAAATCAGTTACAGAGCGCACGCTTGGCAAGGTTCCTTTTGGTAAGACAATAAGCTCGTTTTTAAAATGGTTTAAAGAAGGCATCAAGCAGATGCTTATGCAACAAAATATATTTGAAGACCTCGGCTTTACTTATCTTGGGCCAGTAAATGGACACGACATACACAAGGTATCGGCGATGCTTGAATATGCAAAAAACACAAAGGGCCCTGTACTTGTGCATGTATGCACAAAAAAAGGACATGGCTATAAGCCTGCAGAAACAAGGCCACAGGCATTTCATGGGATATCGCGTTTTGATACTGTGTCAGGTAATTTGTTAAAAAAGAAGCTTACGGCCGATTATTCGGCGATTATGGGGCGCCATTTGGTGCGCATTGCAAAAGAAAATGAAAGCGTTGTTGCGATAAGTCCGGCAATGACTCTTGGAAGTGGACTAAAAACATATGCACGCACACTACCGAAACGCTTTTTCGATGTTGGAATATGCGAAGGGCATGCTGTGACGAGCGCTGCAGGTCTTGCAATAAGTGGGTTTGTACCTGTTGTTTGTATATATTCCTCGTTTTTACAGAGGGCATATGACCAGATAGTGCACGATGTCGCTATGCAAAATCTTCATGTTGTTTTTTGTATAGATAGGGCAGGGGTTGTTGGTGAGGACGGCGAAACACACCAGGGCGTATTTGATATTGCATTTATGCGCCAGATTCCTAATATGTCGATTTTGGCACCATCGTGTTTTTATGAGCTTGAGCATATGTTAAAGTATGCTATAAATGAGCATCGCGGACCGATATGCATACGATATCCGCGCGGCGCAATGCAGTATACAGGCGAAAGGTTTGATTTTAGTTTTGGCAAGAGTCATATTGTGCACGAGGGAAACGATGTTACAATTATTGCAGTAGGAAACCTTTTAGAAGCGGCAACAAACGCAGCAAAACAGCTTGAACAAAAGGGTGTAAATGCAGAGGTAATAAACCTTGGGACAATAAAGCCGCTTGATGAAGAAACGATTATAAAATCTGTTAAAAAGACAAATGCAGTTTTGACACTTGAGGACGGTATAATAGAGGGCGGTATAGGAGAGCAAATCGGTGCAATTTTGCAGAAAAACAATATAGATGCGGTTGTTGAAAATCGTGGATATGATAAATTTGTAGCACAAGCAAAGGTCAGTTCGATACATCAAAAATATGGTCTTGATGATAGGGGTATATTTGATTGGGCTGTATCTGCTGTTGAAAAAAAGAGAGGTTATAACTTTGGCGAAAAAGCTTAGAGCTGATGAATTTTTAGTGCGTCACGCGCTTGCTGATGATATAGTTCATGCGCGAGCACTTATTATGAGTGGAGTCGTGTATATAGGTGAGCAAAGATGTGATACATCGGGACAGATGCTCGACGAAGGCACATATGTAGAGGTGCGTGATAAAAACAGAAAATATGTGAGTCGCGGCGGATTAAAGCTTGAAAAAGCGCTTAGTGAATTTGGGCTTGATTTAAATGGTGTAGTCGCGATGGATATTGGTGCATCAACGGGTGGCTTTACCGATTGCATGCTCATAAATGGAGCAAAAAAGGTATATAGCGTCGATGTCGGTTATGGCCAGCTTGCGTGGAAATTGCGCAGTGATAGCCGTGTTGTGAATATGGAAAGGACGAATGTTCGCTTTTTGAGTGCTGAGAATCTTGATGAGATGATTGATTTTATATCTGTGGATGTTTCATTTATTTCGCTTGCACTCATTTTGCCGGTTATGCGCGACATTATGTCACAGAACGGTGAAGCAGTAGTTCTTGTGAAGCCACAGTTTGAAGCAAAACGCGACCAAGTAGGTGACAAAGGGGTTGTAACTGATAGAGATGTTCATACAGAGGTTATAAAAAATTGTATTGATTATGCTACTAAAAACAACTTTGATGTGTGTGCGTTGACATATTCGCCGATAAAAGGGCCGGAGGGCAATATAGAGTATCTTATGCATTTGCAGCGCGGAGATGGCAGTGTAAAAATAAATGAGGATGAAATTTTAAAAGCTGTAAATGAGTCGCACGAAGCGGTGCTTACGCGCCATTAGGAGCGGACAATATATTAAAATATCAAGGGGCGGGAGATTATATGTATTCACCGGATATTGAACCAAAATGCGCATTATGTCAAATGGGGGAGCCACTTCCGGGCAATAAAGAGGTTGTGTGCGACAAATATGGCGTTGTGCCATATGATTATGTGTGTAAAAAATATAAATATGATATATTTAAAAAGAAGGTAAGAAGGAAAAACGGACTTGATGGACAATTCAGTGATGACGATTTTTCGATTGAATAGAAATATTATAAGAAAAATAAAAAGCCGAGTACAAATATAAAAGTACTCGGCTTTAATTTATTTTTGAAGCTCTTTTACACATTCGGGGCATATGTTTTTGCCTTTGTAAATGAAGATATCTTTTGAACTACCACAAAATATACAACATAGCTCGTGTTTTTTGAGCATTATCATATCGTTGTCAACATATATCTCAAGTTCGTCTTTTTCTTCAATGTCAAATGTGCGACGAAGCTCTATCGGAAGTACAATTCGTCCAAGCTCGTCAACTTTTCTAATGATGCCTGTCGATTTCATTATTAACCACTCCTCACAAAATTTATTGCAAAATATAAATTATGTTAAAAAAATGATGATGAAAACATTTTAGCATAGTTTGTATACTAAGTCAAGCAACGATTTGGAAAAAATTTGAAAATAATTTTTATGTTCGTCAAGCATAGCAAGATAGGATTTCTGATTCCCGGGATGGCATGCGGTATATACCTTATCAATAGAAAAGGTTTGCCTGAGCGTATCCACAGCCTCCATCTCCTGAGATATAACTCTACGGTGCGCCTCATCAAAATCATCAATATCGGTATATTCATTTATAGTGGGATGAAGCGTGTGTCCATACATAGGAAATACAGAAAAACAAGCGTAAACAGACTTGGATAACTGCAAATCAAAATGGCAGGAAAAATACCCGTATTCATTTAAACCATGGGAAGATAATTGGAATGAGGTATGTAGCATGTTTAACTATGTTCCTGAACTTAGAAAAATAATGTATACAACAAAATATACTAATACTATATTTGTTATATTTTGGAACAACACACAGGTTGCTCCCTACTTTTTGCGGTCTGGGGTTTTTACATACCCATTATTTTTTATAAAGGCATATAATATGTAATCATAGGCACCGGATGTGCAAATCCTGTTCTTTCGTATGCTCTTCTTGCAGGAGCATGACCGTCATCAAGGCCTGTATGAACTCTTGCATACTGACAGCCTTTTTTCAGTAATTCACCCTTTAAGAAGCCGTACATTCTCGATGCAATTCTTAAGCCTCTTGAGCTTAAGGATACACCGTTATAACCGAATATACCAAGTTTTCCGTCCTTTTCGTATCTCAGAGAACAAAAACCGTGAATTTCACCATTCAGTATTGCAACATAAAAATCTGCTGCTTTAAATGATTTTAAAAGAGACTCTTTAAAAACTTTTTTCCAGTCAGGCTTAACAAGATAATAAAGTTCTTCGCCCAGACAATCTTTATATGCAGCGTGAATTGCCTCCCAGGAAGCATATGCAATTTCCAGAACCTTGT
Organism: Candidatus Aphodoplasma sp.; assembly: GCA_045626925.1. Lineage (GTDB taxonomy): Bacteria > Bacillota > Clostridia > UBA1381 > UMGS1253 > Aphodoplasma. The sequence goes on from JAZUQZ010000003.1 coordinate 59,340, forward strand.
CAGTGTGTTCTTCTTTCATCGGTATGATTATAAGGTCGCCAGGATTTTCTTCTTTATATGTTTCTTCAAGCTTCATATAGTATTCAACCTGAGGCAATCCTCTTGAAAAACCAAGCTTTTCATATGCTTTTCTTGCAGGAGCGTGACCGTCATCAAGGCCGGTTGAAACTTGTGCCGCAACACATTTCTTTTCTTTAAAAAGATTTAGAACTGTATTGTTTAATTTTCCTGCAATCCCCAAACCTCTTGCATCAGGGGATACTGCGTTATTAAGGATTTCACCGATTTGGTTTTTTTCATCTATGTTGTAAGTTGTAAATCCCATAACTTTATTGTCGCAAAGAGCAATAAAGCCTTTTCCTGCGTTAAGGAAATTATGTACAGCCTGTTTTTTTGCTTCCTGCCAGTTTTCGTATAAAAAATTATATATTTCTTCCCCTAAGATTTCCTTGTCGACTTCTCTTATAGGAATCCATGCTTTTGCCGCAATTTCAGCAGCCGCTTCTATGTAATCACTGTGTGGTGCAACAATTTTTATTTCTTTCATTTAAAATCGCCTCATAATTGTATGTTGTTTTTGTAAAATATTTTATTGTTATATTATTTTATAAAATATTCTTTATTTAAAAGGAGAAATTATATGGCAAAAAATTTAACCCCTTTTTCAGATATTTTTATTACCTTCCGAAATATTTTATCAAAGTTCTTTCACAAGTGCCAAAAAAGTCCCTAAAATAGGGGCTTTTGAAATGCATTTTATTCCCACTCGATGGTTGCCGGAGCTTTTGGGCTAAGGTCATAAAGCACACGACATACACCGCCAACTTCGTTTAAAATTCTGTCCGCAATTTTCTTTAAAATTGCCCAGTCAATTTCCGGCACAGTAGCGCTCATAGCGTCAACAGTATTGACCGCACGGATAATTACAGGCCAATCAAATACGCGCTTTCCGTCGCGCACACCTGTCGAACGAAAATCAGGCACAACAGTAAAGAATTGCCAAACCTTGTCCGTAAGACCTGCTATATCAAACTCTTCGCGCAAAATTGCATCCGATTCACGAAGTGCCTCCAAACGCTCGCGAGTAATTGCCCCAAGGCAACGCACCCCAAGACCTGGTCCCGGGAATGGCTGACGGTCGACCATTTCGACCGGCAAACCCAACGCCTTGCCGACTACTCTTACTTCGTCTTTGTATAAAAGCTTTACCGGTTCAACAAGTTCAAACTGCATATCTTCCGGCAAACCGCCGACATTGTGATGTGCTTTTACGCCGTCACTTTCAAGTATGTCGGGATAAATCGTGCCTTGTGCAAGAAAAGATATCCCCTCAAGTTTGCTTGCTTCTTCGTCGAATACTTTTATAAATTCTCCGCCTATAATTTTGCGTTTTGTTTCAGGCTCTTCAACATCTTTTAAAAGCTCTAAAAATCGGTCTGTTGCATCGATATAAATAAGATTTGCATCAAGCTTGTTTCTAAAAACTTCTACAACATTTTCACTTTCGCCTTTGCGCATCAAGCCGTGGTTTACATGCACACAAACGAGCTGTTTTCCAATTGCTTTAATCAAAAGAGCAGCAACAACAGACGAATCGACGCCACCCGATAGGGCCAAAAGCACCTTTTTGTCGCCGACCTGGTCACGAACAATTTTGACCTGCTCATCAATAAACTGATTTGCAAGTGCTTCTGTGGTAATGCGTTGCATACTTTCTGGACGGATATTTGAATTCATATTACTTCATCCTTTCTAAATTTTGTATATATTATAATAAATTTTTTCTAAGTGTATCGGCATCATCGGGATGCATATATGCAGGAGCAATATCAAAAATCGTTTTGGCACCGTATGACTTATCCAAATACAAACGATAGGCTGCCCTTGCATATGCAACAAGCACGCTTGATGTGAACTCTGGATTTGAATCAAGAGTAAGATTAAACTCAATCAAATGCTTGTTTTCGCCTGTTTTTCCACTTCTCATTACGCTACCGCCATGCGGAATGCCGGCGTGCTCACGCACAAGCTCTTCCTCGCTTATAAAATGCACAGTCGTATCATAATCAGCAAAATAATTTGGCATCTCTTTGATAGTTTTTTCAATAAGCGCCTTATCAGCGTTATCATAAGCAACAACAAAACACTCTCGTGTGTGTTTTTGCCTTGTTGAAAGCTCGGGATTCTCGCCATTGCGCACGCTGTTGAGTGATGCTTCAACAGGAATTGTGTATTGACGGGCATCCTTTACGCCGTCGATGCGTCTTATTGCATCTGAATGTCCCTGGCTTACGCCTTTGCCCCAAAAGGTATAGGCACGACCGTTTGGAAGAATTGCCTCACCCATAAGACGATTGAGCGAAAACAATCCGGGGTCCCAACCGATAGAAATTATGCTGACTTTTCTTCCTTCTTTACTTGCTTTGTCAACATTTTCAAAATGCTCGGGTATTTTTGCGTGTGTATCAAAGCTATCCACAACATTAAAATAACGAGCAAGCTCGGGTGTTTGTTGTGGCAAATCCTTTGCACTGCCACCACACAATATTATCACATCGATTTTATCTTGCATTGAAATTGCATCCTGCATCGAATATACAGGCACACCGGTAATAGTTTTAAGCGTATCGGGCGCGCGTCTTGTAAAAACGCCCACAAGCTCCATATCCTTTGATTGTGATATAGCAAGCTCTGTCCCTTTGCCAAGGTTTCCATATCCGGCGATTGCAACCCTGATAGTATTCATGTATAACTCGACTCCTTTGTGAGAAAGTAAAAATAACATTTTAACATTCTATAGTATATCATTTTGGGCGTTTTCTTGCAATAAAAAATTACAAAAACGCAATAAAAAATATTTTTATTTACTATATTTGATGTAATTTTATTGTAATTGCGTCGGAGTTGTGGTATAATTTATGATAATTGTTGAGTAATATCGCCCAGTGTTGTTTTGGCGATAAAAGCTATTGTGAAATGAGGAATGACAAATGAACAGAATAAAATTTGTTTTATCTGTTGTCGTGTCAAAAATATTATATTTTGCGTGTAAAATGCTTGGTTCGCGTGCGTCTACGGCACCCGGAAAATATGCGCGCAAAATTTGTCCGGACATAATAAGCATACTTTCAAAGAAGATAAAAAAACAAATTATTGTTGTTTGTGGAACAAACGGCAAAACAACTACAAATAACCTTATAAACACTACACTTTTGCGTGCGGGCTATAAGACGGTATGCAACAATGTCGGAGCAAATATGTTAGATGGTGTTGCAGCGGCTTTTTGCAAGAGCGCGGGCTTTTTTGGCACGCTTAATGCAGATTATGCATGTCTTGAGGTAGATGAGGCAAATTTAAAGCTATTATTTAAACAGATGAGTCCATCAATCATAGTGGTGACAAATCTTTTCCGCGACCAGCTTGACAGATATGGCGAGGTCGATACAACATCAAAGCTTTTAAAAACGGCATTTGATTTGGCACCTGATGCAAAACTTATATTAAATGCAGATGACCCGACGACATCGGCTTTTGGCGATGGGAGAGAGGCAATCTATTATTCCATAGATGGCAAGGTCGATATGCTTTCGTGCAACGAAATGCGTGATGGAGCGGTTTGTCAAAAATGTGGGGAGCCACTTGTTTATGAATATTATCTTTATGGTCGGCTTGGTCGTTATAAATGTCAAAAATGTGGTGACGAGAATAAGACGGCAACATATAAAGCAAGTGGCATAGCTGTAAAAGACGGGATACTTCATTTTGATATTACAAGAGGCGACTTTGCCGCCCATGCAGAATCGGAGGTTACGGGTCTTTACAATGTATATAATATGCTTATGGCATATGCGGCTGCAGACATAGTTGGAATTGATAACAAGTCGGTTTTATCTGTTTTGTGCTCGCAAAAACCGGAGCCGGGCCGTATGAGCCGTTTTGAGATAAATTCAAAAACTATCTATCTTTTATTATCGAAAAATCCAATTGGCTTTAACCAATCTGTGAGCACTGTTATAAATGACAACAGAGAAAAAAATGTTCTTCTTGGGCTAAATGACCTGCCACAAGATGGCGAGGATATATCGTGGATTTGGGATGTTGATTTTGAAACACTTTTAAAGGGAGATGCAAAACATTATTATATTGTAGGCGAAAGACGATTTGATATGTATTTGCGCCTAAAATATAGTGGCTATGATGAATCAAAAATAAAGATTTTTGATTCAATTGATGATGCTATTGAAGCTATGCTGTCTGATGAGCAGACAATAAACTATCTTCTTGTGAATTATTCGGTTATGTATCCTATGTATCTAAAGCTTAAAGCGCTTGAGGGAGGGAAAACAAATGAGTAAAAAAACAATCACACTCTATCATTTATATCCGGACCTCTTAAATTTACATGCAGATTTTGGTAATGTTGCAGTAATAAAAATGCGATGCGAAAAGCGTGGTATAGAGTTTATATTAAAAACGCTTGCCATAGATGAAAGTGCTGACTTTTGTGATGCAGATATTATTATGCTTGGCGGTGGCTCGCCAAAGGAGCTGCGCAAAGTAAGTGAGCAAAAAAGAGTTATTGCCGATGCGCTTAAAAATTATGTCCAAAGCGATGGTATTGTGTTTGCAAGCTGTGAAGGATATCAGCTTTTGGGCAATTTTTATGAGTCTGATGGGGAGAAAATTGAAGGATTTGGAATACTTGATATTGAAACTGCTTACTCTGAAGAAAGGCTTATGTCGAATGCTATAATAGAAACAACGCTTGGCGATAGAAGTGTTATAATAACAGGCTTTGAAAACCATACGGGAAGAACGAACATCAAAAATCATAAGCCGTTTGGCCGTGTGTTATCGGGATATGGAAATGACGGCAGCAGGGAATTTGAGGGAGTTATTTATAAAAATACAATAGCGACATATCTTTGCGGCCCACTTTTACCCCAAAATCCTGAATTTGCTGATTATTTAATTGAAACGGCGCTTAAAAGAAAGGGCGCTATGGGAGAACAAGGGCTTGATATACTTGATGATACAATTGAAATGCGTGCGAAAAACTTTATGATTGAGCGCGAAAATAAACAAAAGAATTGATCCGGGAGGGCAGACAATATGGTTGGTGTAATTGATTATAAAGCGGGCAACGGTCCAAGTGTAAAAAGTGCGCTTTCACATATGGGGATTGAGGTTGTGCTTACATGCGATAAAGAGATTTTAAAACAATGTTCACATATTATTCTTCCGGGGGTGGGCTCTGCGGGCGCGACAATGGAGTCACTACGCGAGCTTGACCTTGTTGATATGTTATATGAGCATGCGATTGTAAAAAAGAAATATTTTATGGGGATTTGTGTAGGTTTACAGGTACTTTTTGAAAAAAGCGAAGAGGACAATGCGACTTGTCTTGGGTGGTTTTGTGGCGATGTTGTCCGCTTTGATGAAAAGGATGTGCGCGTGCCACAGATTGGATGGAACAGTGCAAAATTTACATCCGATGATGCAATTTTAAAAGGTATATCAGACGAGGAATATTTTTATTTTGTAAACTCGTATTATGTACGCCCAAAGGATGAAGATATTGCGTTTGCATATACGAATTATGGCGAAAAATTTTGCTCTATGATACATAAAGACAATATATATGCATCACAGTTTCACCTTGAAAAAAGCGGCGAGATAGGCTTAAAGCTTTTGAAAAATTTTGCACTTTTGGAGGCGGAGAAGTAATATGCTTACAAAAAGACTTATTGCGTGCTTTGACATACGCGACAAAATGGTAACAAAGGCACACAAATTTCAAAACAATATTGACATCGATAAAGCAGAGGTAATTGCAAAAAGAATTTATGCTGACCAAATTGATGAGATTATATTTTTTGATATATTGGCAAGTGCGGAAAAACGAAAAATTGATATCGATACAGTAAAAATGGTGGCTGAAAATGTTTTTGTGCCGTTTACGGTAGGCGGTGGCATACGAAATCTTGATGATATGTATGAGGTTTTAAAGGCGGGTGCAGAAAAAATCAGCATTGACTCTATGGCGGTACGCAATCCACAGATTATAAATGATGGAGCGCGTGCTTTTGGCAGACAGTGTATCGTGCTTAGTATGCAGGTAAAAAAGGTCGAAAAAAGCGAAAAAATACCAAGCGGATATGAAATTGCGATAGATGGTGCAAGAGTGTTTACAGGTATGGACGCAGTAGAGTGGGCAAAGCGTGGCGAAGCACTTGGTGCGGGCGAAATTTGTGTAAATTCAATTGACAATGACGGCACTCATCAGGGCTATGATATTGAAATCACAAAGATGATTTCCGATGCGGTAAATATTCCCGTAATTGCATCCGGAGGAGCAGGCAAACCGGAACATTTGCTTGATGTGTTTTCACAGACGGGCGCATCTGCAGGCATAATTTCGTCTATGCTGTATTCGCCAAAAATGGAGCGAAATTACAGTGTACGCGAGATAAAAGACTATCTTATTAAAAACGGTCAACCGATAAGACCATATATACTTTAAAATTAGAATGTGCAAAGTTTCTTTGCACATTTTTTATGAGAAAAAAACGGTGGACAATTTGTCCACCGTTTAATTTTTATTTTAGCTTAAAGATTACTCAAAAAGCTTGCTGTACTTTGTCCAATGCTCATAGCGTTCTTTAGCCTGCTTTTCAGCAATTGTAAACAATTCCTCTGCTTTTTCAGGGAACTTGCGAGCCAATGAACTGTAACGAACTTCGTTCATGATAAAGTCTCTGTACGAAGCTGATGGATCTTTTGAATCCATTGTAAATGGAACCTTGCCCTCAGCAGCAAGTCTTGGGTCAAATCTAAATGTCTGCCAATAACCTGCCATAACAGCATTTTTAATAATCTTCTGAGTATCTGTCATACCGCCCTTGATACCGTGGTTGATACAAGGAGCATAACCGATAATAAGTGAAGGACCATTGTAGCTTACAGCCTCTTTGATTGCCTTAACAGTTTGAGCCATATCATAACCAAGAGCAACCTGTGCAACATATACATAGCCATAAGACATTGCAATTTCTGCAAGATTCTTCTTCTTAATCGGTTTACCACCTGCAGCAAACTGTGCAACAGCACCTGTAGGAGTAGATTTTGAAGCCTGACCACCTGTGTTCGAGTAAACCTCTGTATCAAATACCATTACATTGATATCCTCGCCTGAAGCAAGTACATGGTCAAGGCCACCGAAACCGATATCATATGCCCAACCGTCACCACCGAAAATCCAAACTGCTTTCTTTGAAAGGAAGTCCTTGAAATCAAGAACAGCCTTTGCAGCAGCACTGCCGTCTTTTTCGAGTGCAGCAACAAGCTTAACTGTGTCAGCAGCATTTGCCTCACCATCATCATATGTTGCCTTCCATGCGTCATAAGCAGCCTTTACATCGGCGTTGTCTATAGCAGCAATTTCGTTTGAAAGTCTTTCACGAAGTTGTTTTGCAGCAATTTCCATACCAAGACCATGCTCAGCATTATCCTCGAATAACGAGTTTGCCCAAGCAGGACCAAAGCCCTTGTGGTTTGTTGTGTATGGTGTCGAAGGAGCACTACCGCCCCAAATTGACGAACAACCTGTTGCGTTTGAAATGTATGAACGCTCACCACAAATCTGTGTAATAAGCTTTGCATAAGGTGTCTCACCACAACCAGCACATGCGCCCGAGAACTCGAGAAGTGGCTGACGGAATTGTGAGTTTTTAACATTAAGCGGAAGTGCAAGCAAATCCTCTTTTACAGAAAGTGTGCGACCATAGTCAAAGCCCTTCTGTGCATCAAGCTGAGTATCAATCGGCTTCATAACAAGAGCCTTTTCCTTTGCAGGACAAACCTTTGCACAGTTACCACAACCTGTACAGTCAAGTGTGCTTACTGTCATAGAGAACTTGTAGTTTTCCATGCCCTTGCCGTTCATCTTAACCGACATCATTTCAGCAGGAGCTTTTGCGGCCTCTTCTTCGTTCATAACTGCAGGACGGATAACAGCGTGCGGACATACAAGTGAGCACTGGTTACATTGGATACAGTTTTCCGGAATCCATTCAGGAACATCAACTGCGATACCGCGCTTCTCATATGCTGCCATACCCTGTGGAAGATGACCATCAACCATATCCATAAATGTAGATACAGGAAGCTTGTCACCTCTTTGAGCATTACATGGCTCAAGAATGTCTTGTACATATTTTGGAGTATCTGATGCCTTTTTTGTAGATGCATCTGTTGCATTTTTCCAATCAGCAGGAACATCAATCTTCTTAATGTTCTTTTCGCCTTCTGTAATTGCAGCATGGTTCATGCTTACAATCTTTTCACCTTTTGCACCGAAAGACTTAACAACAGCAGCCTTCATGTACTCAACAGCGTCTGCGAACGGAATAACATCAGCAATCTTGAAGAATGCGGACTGCAAAACGATTGATGTCTTGTTGCCAAGGCCAAGCTCTTTTGCAATACCGATAGCATCAATTGTGTAAAGTGAAATGTTGTTATCTGCGATATATTTTTTCATCTTTGCAGGCAATCTGTTTGAAAGCTCCTCTGTATCCCAAGCACAGTTTAGAAGGAAGCTGCCACCTGGAACAAGGTCTTCTACCATATCATATTTATCAACATATGATGGGTTGTGACAAGCTACAAAGTTTGCCTTATTGATGAGGTATGTTGATTTAATAGGTGTTTTACCAAAACGCAAGTGCGAAACAGTAATACCGCCAGACTTTTTCGAGTCATATGCAAAGTAAGCCTGTGCATACAAGTCTGTGTGGTCACCTATAATCTTGATCGAGTTCTTGTTTGCACCAACAGTACCGTCAGAACCAAGACCCCAGAATTTACAAGCTGTGTTACCCTCTGCACTTGTGTCTGCATGGTCCTCTCTTGGAAGTGAAAGGTTTGTAACATCGTCTTCAATAGCAAGTGTAAAGCCTTTGATAGGCTCTTTTGCATCAAGATTTTTATAAGTTGCAATAATATCAGCCGGAACAGTATCCTTTGAACCAAGACCATAACGACCGCCAATAATTGTCGGAGCGTCGTTTTTGCCTGCATAGCAAGCGCAAACATCAAGGTAAAGCGGCTCACCGATTGAACCAGGCTCTTTTGTTCTGTCAAGAACGGCAATGCTCTTACATGTAGCAGGAACAGCCTTCAAGAAAGCATCAACCGGGAAAGGTCTGTAAAGACGGATTTTGATAAGACCAACCTTCTCGCCTTTAGCGTTTAGGTAATCAATTGTCTCTTCAATAGTTTCACATATGCTGCCCATAGCAACGATAACCTTTGTTGCATCCGGTGCACCATAGTAATCAACAAGGTGATAGTTTGTGCCGATTTTAGCATTAACCTTATCCATATATTCTTCTACAACAGCAGGAATGTTGTTGTAATATGTGTTACATGCCTCTCTGTTCTGGAAGAATATATCAGGGTTCTGAGCGCTACCGCGAAGAACAGGATGCTCAGGATTTAGCGAGCCGTTGCGGTATGCCTTTACAGCATCCATATCAACCATTTCTTTAAGATCTTCATAATCCCAAACTTCAATCTTGTCGATTTCGTGTGATGTTCTAAAACCGTCAAAGAAATGTAGGAAAGGAACGCGTCCCTTAATTGTTGAAAGATGTGCTATTGCACCAAGGTCCATAACTTCTTGTGGACTGTTTGAGCAAAGCATCGCATAGCCTGTCTGACGACAAGCCATAACATCCGAATGGTCACCAAAAATGTTAAGTGCGTGTGAAGCTACACAACGAGCACTTACATGAATAACAGAAGGCAAAAGTTCACCTGCTATTTTGTACATATTCGGTATCATCAACAAAAGACCCTGCGAAGCAGTATAAGTAGTAGTAAGAGCACCAGCTGCCAACGAGCCGTGAACGGCACCTGCAGCACCGGCCTCTGACTGCATTTCAACAACTTTTACAGGCTGACCGAAAATGTTTTCTCTTTTTTCAACTGCCCACTCATCAGTAACCTCGGCCATAACTGATGAAGGGGTGATTGGGTATATCGCTGCTACATCTGTAAAAGCGTATGAAGCCCAAGCGGCGGCGTTGTTACCGTCCATAGTTTTCATTTTTCTTGCCATGAAAAATTCCTCCTCTATTGTAATTTTAATGTAAAAGCTTATAATATTTACACCAAACTTCATTATAACAATAAAAACAAAGCTTGTCAAGCAAATACCAGATGCTTTTTAAGCTTTGTTTATTATTTAAAAAATATGATATAAATGTTTTGCAATGTATGTACAATTTAGATATAAGACAAATATTTATGCGTCAATTTTTGGAGATGGAAGCATTACAGAGCCCCAGATACGCGACCGCCATAGCGTTTCTGATTTTTTTAGGTTTTCACTTTTATAAAAGCCGAGTCCCATAAAGCTTTCGATATCATCCTTTGTGCCCGAGCGTTTGAAAAATGTATAACGCGTTTCATATCTTCCGGGAGCAAGCATGCTCATATCAAAAATGAAATTACAGCTTTTGCCTGTGCCTGCCTTGCCCGAATAAAAATCGTACACAACCGATGTTGCAACACTTTTTAAAGTGGCATCATATACGGTAAGTCTAAAGCATAAATCGTCTATATCACTAATGGTTTCCCAATTAAGCGTCAAACAGAGCGCACCGTTTTCGTCTATTGTACTTGAATCAGATGGGTATGATGCCGAAACGAGTTTTAAAACTCTTTGCTTATTTGTAAAATAGCGTGGCATATCCTTGTTTGAAAACTCCATATATGTGCTTTGCTCGTCTTTTGCACCAAGATATAACTCTATCGCACGGTCAGTTTCGCCATCAAATATAATATGACCATCCTGTAGCACAATTGTGCGTGTGCACAGACTTTTTACTGTGTCCATATTATGACTTACATATAATATTGTGCGGTTTTCATTTTGCGCAACCTGACGCATTTTTTCGATACATTTGCGTACAAACGGAACATCGCCGACCGAAAGCACCTCATCCATAATCAAAATTTCTGAATCAAGATGTGCCGCAACAGCAAACGCAAGCTTTACATACATACCTGATGAATAACGCTTTATTGGTGTGTCAATAAATTTTTCACATTCAGAAAATTCTATTATGTCGTTTATCTTTGCGTCGACCTCATTTTTTTGCATGCCAAGAATTGCACCATTAAGATATATGTTTTCGCGCCCTGTAAGCTCTGGATGAAAGCCTGTTCCGATTTCGAGCATACTTGATACGCGCCCGTTTATATATGCTATTCCAGATGTAGGAGCAGTAATGCGTGACAAAACCTTTAAAAGTGTAGATTTGCCCGCGCCATTACGACCGATAATGCCGACGGTTTCACCCTTGTTTACTTTAAAAGATATATCATCAAGCGCACAAAATATTTCATTTTTGCCATGCTTGTGAGCGCCTATTTTTGCGTTTGGGTCCTCTTTGTGAAAAATGTGCGCAAAAAAGCTTTGCAAATCGGCACGAAGCGTACCCGAACCAATTTCGCCGAGGCGATATATTTTGCTTAAATTTTCGACTTTAATAATTTCGCCCATTTCGCGCCTCCTTATATTGTATCCATAAAGGTTTTTTCGACTTTGTTAAAGATAATAAGTCCTATTGCAAACAGGAGTATTATGATTAAAGCACTTATGCCAAGATATGCCCACGAAAACATTCCCATGCCCAAAAACGCATAACGAAAAGCTTCAATAATGGGTGCTATAGGGTTTAGCATAAAAAGATTTATATAGCGCGGACTTATCTGTGAGGCGGGGTAGACTATAGGTGAAAGATACATCCAAAGCTGGACCCCAAAGGTTACAAGAACGGACAAGTCGCGATATTTTGTTGTAAGAGATGATACAATTGCACCGATTCCAATACTTAAAAGAGCACACATAATTATCAAAACAGGAGTCAGTAAAACATAAATATTTGGCGCAATCGCACCGACTGATGTATAGTATATCACAAAGCATATGTACATCAAAAACTGCACAGCGAGGTTAATCATAGCTGAAATGCTTGTAGATATCGGCATAATAAGGCGTGGGAAATATACTTTGCCAAAAAGGTGTGCATTTGATGAAAAAGTATTCGAATTTTTTGTAAGGCAGGATGAAAAATATGTCCATAAAATATTTGAAGACATATAAAAAAGAAATTGTGGCATGCCGTCTGTTGAAAGCTTTGCAATATTTCCAAACACAATTGTAAAAATAAGAGTCGTGATAAGCGGGCTTATCAGATACCACAAAGGACCGAGAATGGTCTGCTTATATGTTGTCAAAAAGTTTCTCTTTACAAACAGCCAAACAAGCTCGCGCGATGCAAAAAGCTCGCCGAGATTCAAATCAAAAATATTATTTTTTGGGCGTATTACGGTTTGAAAATACTTTTTCACTTTATTTAATCCTTCCAAATATGTTTTAAACTTGCCTTTTTACTTAATTATAACACAAATAATTTTGAAATCAACAGTATTTTAAAATGCAAAAAAGCAGACAGCTTTTCTGTCTGCTTTAAAACGAAAGTTATGCATTTGCCGCCGCATATATCATGATACAGGTGTTTTCTTTTAAGACTTGTTCGAGCTGGTCTTTGCCGATTGGATTTTTGCCGGTGCCTATTTCGATTGTAAAGCCGGGTTTGTTAAACTCTTTTATAAACCAATCCTTGTATCCGCCAAATGCCGCACTTCCATTAGGTGTGGTAGGGGTATAGCCCGATATCCGTCCAAATTCTTGTGCAAGCCTTTCGGCGTTTGGGGGCACTTGGCCTTCGAAATCATAATATATCTCCCGTCCTTGTGAATGGAACGCAATTACAAGGTCGGGACGCAAAGCGCGTGTAAGCTCTGCAAGGGCGCGACTTTCGGGCTCTGTTTCGGGAGCGGTTCCGCCGTAACGCGTCGGTGCAGGCCTGTTAAGTATCGGCGAAAAGCTTGCATCATAATTATGATTTAGGTCAACACCATTTATATTTGCCTGCCATACATTTGCAAAGTCAATATCGCCAAACATTTCGCGAAGACGCATCATAAAAGGGTTATCTTCGGGCAGTTTGCCCGCTACGACATCGACCCCGTCGGGGTTTAGCATAGGAATTATATACATAGTTGTTTGCTCTGTAAGCTCGCGCGCGTTATAGCCACAAATTACTTTGTCATTTTTTATGGCGTCGCCATATATACTTGCAAAATTCATTATCATTTCACTTGTAAGCCATTCGAGCGAATGATGTGCAGAAACATACAAGACCTTTTTTGGTCCTGTGCCGATTTTTATAGCATATAGCGGTCTGCCAAGGACACTTTCGCCGAATTTGAAAAAACGCATAAAAGGATATTGATTATAAAGCTCTGAAATATCTGTAAGAACATCTGCATAAGTGTATACCATTTTTTATTCCTCCTTAAAATTATATATAACAGAAGCATCTGTTACAAACCAAAAAACATAGTGCACACAATAAGGCACACAATAACGCTTACGCAATCTGCAAAAAGTGCCGCCGCTACAGAGTGACGCGTTTTTTTTATCCCAATAGAGCCAAAATAAAGTGCAAGCGTGTAAAATGTTGTTTCGGTAGAGCCGCTCATAACACACGCAGTTTTCGCAATTGCACTGTCGGGGCCAAAACGCGACACAATATCCGATACGATCCCAATAGAGCCGCTGCCGGATATAGGACGCAAAAGTGCAAGCGGCAAAAGATTTTCATCAAGGCCGATTAGATTTGTAAGAGGGCGTATTATGCTTGCAAGCATTTCAATCGCTCCTGATGCACGAAGCATTGATATTCCGCTCATAAGGGCAATAATAGGCGTAATTATAGAAATGGCGGTTTTAAGGCCGTCTTTTGCTCCGTCACAAAAGCAATCAAATACATTCACTCTTTTAAAAAGAGCGCGTGCAATTATAAAAAATATTACAAATGGAATTGTTGCCGAGCTTATAAATGCTGTGCCACTCATAGCTTTTTACTGCTTTCTTTTTGTCTGCCTGTCGTTTTTGCAAGAGCAGAACACATCAAAACTCCAAAAATGAGCGCAATAAAAGAGCAAATAATTGTTGGGAAAATTATATCAAAAGGATTTGTTGCGCCTGCAGAGCTTAAAACGCCAATCATTGTTGTTGGGATAAGCTGTATAGATGCTGTGTTGATAACCACAAACATACACATGGCGTTTGATGCGTACATACTGTGATTGTTAAGCTCATCAAGCTCCTGCATTGCCTTTATTCCGAATGGCGTTGCGGCATTTCCCATACCGAGCATATTTGCGCTCATATTTGATATGATTGCGTCTGCTGCCTTTCCATTTGGTACAAGCGTGGGAAACAGCGCTCGTATAATTGGCGACAGCAGGCGTGAAAGCGCTCGTATAATGCCGCCTTGCTCTGCGATTTTGAGCATGCCACTCCAAAAGCACATTACACCCACAAGAGAGATTACCGTATTTACGGCATCTTTTGCAGCAACAAGTGCCTGGGTTGCTACTATATCAAGTCGACCATTTATCAAGCCGAATATAACTGAAAATAATATCATAAACGCCCATATGTAATTTAGCACAAACTCACCACCTGAAAAATTATCTTTTTAAATACTTTGCAAGCAGAGCTATATCGTTTTTAGTTATACATTTTAATAAAAGGATAAAACTTGTGTATATAACGCCCATTACAAGCAGGCCCATTAGAAGTGATAAAGCAGTGCCGAAACTATACAAAATGCCTTTTATGGCGTATGCACAAAACATTGCAGGCACTATTGCACAAAGTGGTTTTGCAACAATGGACGCTATATCAAGACGCATATTTGTTACAGTTAAAAGTTGTTTTATATTAAGACAAGAAGTAAACAAGTTGCTCAAAATCATAATTGCCAAAAACGCATAAATACCAAATTGTGGCAGGAAAATAGTTATAAGCACTATGCGTATAGCCGAATTATAGACATTATAGCGAAGGGCGGCCACCTGTTGATTAAGCCCGCTCAAAATGCCCGCAATAATGCTTTCTGTATACATAAAGGGTATTATCGGTGCAAGTGATAAGATATAGAGCCCGACATCGTTGCTTTTGTACACAAGCGCACCTATTTCATAAGCATACATGCTAAAAAATGCACCAATAAAAACAGAACTTAGTGATGTAATCAAAAGTGTGTAGCTTATAACATTTTTTAGCGCTTTGTTCTGCTTGCTGGCGCTATACTCTGTTATTTCCGGTATGAGCAAAGCACTCAATGCACCAAGAAAAGATGCAGGGAAAAACAATAAGGGCAATGCCATACCCTTAAGAGCGCCAAATTGTGAAAGAGACATCTCGCGTGAGTGGTTATAACGCGTAAGCGCATCAGGCACCATGACATTTTCTATTGTATGAAGTATAGTGTTTAAATATGAACTAAAAGCTATCGGAACAAATATGTATACAAGCCTGCGCATTATATGATGTGTGGGGGCGGTGCCGCCTTTGACAAGACGCTTGTCACGAAGATAGCCAACAAAGATGTACACACATGCACCAAGCTCTGAAAGAGCATTGCCTAAAACGACTGCTGCACATGCTTTTTCAAGGTTGTCATGTTCGACTCTGCTAAGGCAAAGCAATACAACAAAAATTCGTACAAGCTGTTCGAAAAGCTGGGAATTTGATGGGGTGGATGCCTTGCGGCGCGCCATAAAATACCCCTTCAGGCATGATGAAACTGCCATAAAAGGCAGGCCAAAGGATAAAATCTTGAGTGATAGTGCGACGCGTGTGTCGCACAACCATTTTTGTGACACAAAGTCGGCACAAAAAAATAATAACGCATATGCACAAAGGCCAAGAAGAAGGCTTAATAAAAGTGAGCGGAAAAGAATTTTGTTTACTGCTTGTTTTCCGCCTGTAACGACATCCTCTGTTACAAGTCTTGTCACGGCGATGTTTATGCCTGATGACGCGATAGCACTTGCAAAGGTGTATATCGAAAAAATGAGCTGATGAAGGCCCATACCTTCGTCGCCTATCGTGTTTGAAACATAAATTCTTAAAAAAATGCCTGCTGCACGAAGAATAATAGATGTTGCAGTAAGTATCAAAGCATTTTTAATAAAAAGCCGTTTTTTCAAGGTTACACATCCGTTTCTCACATTATTTAGTTATATATATTCTTGAGATGTAATAAAATATTTCAAAAATAAAAACAAAACTCTTAATTAGGTCTTTACATATTAAAAATGTTGTTATATAATACATAAGGAGAAATTATGTGTGGATGCGTTCTGTTTTGTATAAATTAAACAAATATGGCATATAAGATTATTTGACACAGAAGTGTTTTTGTGCTATATTCATAATTAGGATGATAGGCGTGTTTTCCACTGAGAAATAAAAGCAGGAGGCAAAATATATGAGTGAAAACCTGAGTTTAATAGATATAATAAAAATAATTGCAAAATGGTGGTGGCTTGTAGCTATTGTCTCCATTTTGTGCGCAAGCGGAATGTATGTGTATTCTGAATATTTTGAAGACGATATATATGTTTCAAAGGGTAGCTTTTACATACGCTCAGCTACTACAAATATAGAAAACATCACTATCGCAACACTTAATGCAAACACTCGTTTTAGTGAAACATATATTGAACTTGCAAAGAGTGATAGTGTGCTTGAAAAGGTATCGCAGGAACTTGTAAACAAGGGATATCAGCCTGCTTCAGCTGTTGCACTTCGCAGTGTTTTGAGATTTTCTGTACTTAACGAAACAGAAGTATTAGAAGTAAGCGCCGAAAATCGTGACCCCCAAAAAGCGCAGGATATAACTAATGCAGTTTTAAAAGTTGCACCGCAAGAAATTAAAAACATTGTAAAAGCCGGCGGGGCGGAAGTGGTGGATGAGGCAAAGCTTCCAACACAACCAACATATCCAAATGTTTTAAAGAAAACACTTGTTGGATTTTTTGTGGGGTTTGTTATAGGATGTGTCATCATATTCATACTAGAATTTTTTGATTTAAGAATTAAACCCGATAATAATCTTGAAGAAATGTATGGGATTCCGGTAATTGGTAATATTCCGGAAATAAAAAATAAGCTATAAATCAGGGCTTATTTGATTTTTTATAAGGAGTATGTACATATGTTTGATTTACTAAAAGGTAGCAGCAAAAAGAAAATCAGAAAATATAATTATGAGTCAAGTGCAGCAAACATACTTCACGAGGATTCGGAATTTGTCGTAAATGAAGCGTATAAAGCTATGAGAACGAATATAATGTTTTCATTCCATGATGATGATTCATGTAAGACTATTGTGTGTACGAGTGCTATGCCGGGCGAGGGTAAGACAACGACATGTATAAATATGGCTATTTCGTTTGCTCAAACAGGTAGCCGTGTACTACTTGTTGATGCTGACCTTCGAAAACCTAAAATAGACAGATATCTTGATATAGAATCCGGACAGGGAGTATCTGATTATTTAGGAGGCTTTGTAAAAGACATTGATAGCATCATAGTGCATCTTGAAGACAGGGGTATTGATTGCGTCGTTGCAGGTAGTATACCACCAAATCCTTCGGAGCTTTTAGGCTCTGAAACTATGGAAAAGTTCATTAAAACTATGGAAGGAAAATATGATTATATATTTGTAGATGCGCCACCTGTAAATATTGTTACAGATGCTATTGTACTTGCAAAATTTTGTTCAGGTATAGTGGTTGTTGTAAAAGAGAACAATACAACGCACGATATGCTTAAAAATGCAATTGGCGCAATACAATTTGCAAATATTAAGATATATGGCTTTATAGTAAACGGAAGTGAAATAAAAAGGCGTGGCAAGTATCGTTATAAGAAAAAGCGGTATGGCTACGGCAGTTATGGCTATGGCTACGGCTATGGTTACGGCTATGGCGAGGGTTATGGAAGCAATCCGGATAGAAGGAAAAAAGCAGAGGAAATTGCAGAAAAGGATGAAAATAAAAAAGCAGAGAAAGAGGAAAATCCAAATCTTGAGGATGTGCTTGGAGATACACCATTAGACAATGACACAAGAGAAAAAACAGAAGAAATTGTTGAGGAAGTTGTTGAAAAAAAGACAGAAGATGAAATGCAAGAAGTAGAGATTGCACCGGAAAATTCAGAAGATACAATAGAAGACAAATAGTGGATTTGTTATAAAAGAATATATCGAGTATCTTTTTTTGAAAGGAAAGATAGCAATTGAAAATAAGGGGAAAATTATTTAAACTCTTATGGGGAGTAGCAGATATCTTAATAGTTGCAGCCGCATATTTACTTGCAATGTATTTTATAAAAGACAAGCTTCCGTCAAATGCAGAAGAATTGTTAAATTTTGAATATACTGTTGCAAGTGCCGCAGGCGTGTATGTAATTGCATTGTGCACGGTGGGTGGTTATAGCACATTGTGGAGATATGCAGGCCTAAGGGAATATTTAATGTGTGCTGGCGCGTGCTTTGTATCCTTTGTGATATTATCTGTTGCATCGCTATTTGCAAGGAATATTTTGTATGCACTTGGTTTTCATGTTTTTGCATTTGCAATCATTGTGCTTGGATGTATATCTGTTCGCATATTACCGCGTATCAACCTTCATATTTCAAGAAAAAGAGAAGATGCAAAAAGTGGAAACAAAATAGCAAAGAGAGTTAATTTGCTTGTTATCGGAGCAGGAGCTGCTGCAAAAAAGGTTATAGATGATATTCGTATAACAGAGCCAAAGTATAGGATTATCGGTGTGATAGATGATGACAAATCAAAAATAGGCAAAAAGGTATTTGGTACAAGAGTATTGGGTACAAGAGATGATATTATAACGATTTGCAGAGAAAATAAAGTAAGGGAAATATTGCTTGCGATTCCTTCGATAAGTTCTGCGGACAAAAAGATTATCCTTGATATATGCAATAAAACCTCGTGCAAGGTTCGTATGTTGCCGAGCCTTTCGGAAATGATTAACACAGATAATTTCAACAAAGTTGTAAGAGATATACAAATCGAAGATTTGCTTGAGCGCGAACCGATTTCACTTGATACGACAAAAATTTCGGATTATATACAAGATAAGGTGATTTTGGTAACAGGCGGCGGTGGTTCGATTGGGTCAGAGCTTTGCAGACAAATTGCACGCTTTAAACCTAAAAAGCTTTATATACTTGATGTATATGAAAATAATGCATATGATTTAGAAAATGAACTTAAGACAAAATATCCTGATTTGCCGTTTGAAATAATTATTGCAAGCGTGCGCGATATGGATAGAATGGATAGCATATTTGAAAAGTTCCGTCCGGAGATTGTCTTTCATGCGGCGGCCCATAAGCATGTTCCTCTTATGGAGATAAACCCGTCAGAAGCTATAAAAAATAATGTTCTTGGAACATTTAAGACTGCGATTTGTGCACATAAATATCGTGCAAAAAGATTTGTTTTGATTTCTACTGACAAAGCGGTAAACCCAACAAATATTATGGGCGCGACAAAGCGTGTTGCTGAGATGATTATTCAGTCGATGGACCGCATGAGCAAGACAGAGTTTGTGGCGGTTCGTTTTGGAAATGTTTTGGGTTCAAATGGTTCTGTTGTTCCTTTATTTAAAAAGCAAATCGAGAATGGCGGGCCGGTTACACTTACACACAAAGAGATAACGAGATTTTTTATGACTATTCCGGAAGCATCGTTGCTTGTGCTTGAGGCGGCATCGTTTGCAAAAGGCGGAGAAATATTTGTTCTTGATATGGGCGAGCCTGTAAAAATATATGATTTGGCAGTTAATTTAATAAGATTGTCTGGGCTTGAACCTGATGTTGACATAAAGATTGAAACGATAGGACTTCGAGATGGAGAAAAGCTTTATGAGGAGCTTTTGCTTGCAGAGGAGGGTCTTCGAGAAACCTTTAATAAGAAAATATTTGTTGCAGCACCGATGAGTTTTGATTGGAACGAGTTAAATGCGCGTCTTGAGTCGCTCTATGATGCGGCGGCAAATCTTGATGAAGATGAAATAAAAAGCATATTAAAACAGATTGTTCCGACATATCATAGCCCTGACATGGAACAAAATGACGACGATGAATGTGATGAGGAAACGGATATATAACAAATATGAAAAACTTTAGATAAAAAAATTTAAAAAAATTTTAAAAAACTGTTGACTTTGAAAAAATTAAGTGGTATGATGTAATTAATGAGTATTGGAAGGAGTGTATTATTATGAAAAAGACATACGAGAGACCAGAACTTGAAGAGGTTCTTTTTGACACACAGAACATAATGGCAGCTAGCCGTATTGAGGAAGGCGACGAAGATAGTTGGGAAAACATTTAATCGCTTGATACTTGATAAATGTTTATAATCAAAAGATAGGCAGACGGATGTTTCCGTTTGCCTATTTAACTCTAAAGAAAAGGAAGGTAATATTATGAAAAAGCTACAAATGAGCAGGATTGTTTCTTTAGTATTGGCACTTTGCATGATGTTTTCTGTAATGCAGATTACGGTGTTTGCTGATGAAGTGACATTTAGTGATATGCCTGATAACTGGGCAACAGCTGCATTAAAGAAGGCTGTTGAGAATAATCTTCTTGCTGGTTCTGATGGAAAGATTATGCCTGATGCTAGTCTTACTCGCGCACAAATGGCGACTATTATGTCGCGCGCATTTGGTGCAACAGAGCTAGCGGACATTTCATCGTTTAGCGATGTAAAAGAAGATGCTTGGTATTATGAATATATGTCAAAAGCGGTTGAAATGGGAGTTTTTAAGGGCGATGGTGCAAGTCTGAACCCTGAAAATAATATTACTCGCGAAGAGGCCTTTACAGTATTGGCGCGTGCGTTTGCACTTGAAAATGCAGGTGCAGATGTTCTTGTTGATTTTGTTGATAAGGATAGCGTTTCAAGCTGGGCAGTTCCTACGGTTGCTGCTATTGTTAAAAACAATTATGCAAAGGGCTCTGACGGATATCTTAATCCAAACAGCAACATTACCCGTGCAGAATTTGCAGTGCTTATGAATAATATTGTAAAAGTATATATTACTTCGCCTGGTGTATGCAATTCAGTTGAAAAGGGAAATGTTGTTGTTCGTACGAATGGCGTTACATTTTCTGGGGTTAAAATTGATGGTGATTTGATTGTTGGACCATCAATAACTGCTAAAGGCGTTATATTGAAGAATTCTTCTGTAACGGGACGCATCGTTGGTGATGATGAGCAAAATAAGATTGAAAAAATAACAACCGAAGTCGGTGGCGGTTCGGGCGGTGGTCCAAGTGGCGGCTCAAACAACGGCTCGGGGAATAACACCGGTACAGACGATACAAGTGATGAACATTTTGGTTTGGATGGCGGAATAGAAGATGGCGGAGAATTTGAATAAAAATCAAAAAGAAAGAAAACTTCGCATTGCCGATTTAAAGGTCAGACTAAAATATAGTGGCGCAAGGCTTGACAAACAGTCATTGGGCTATGTAGATGACTGGACAGGAGAAGCGGATGTTGATGTCTTTGTTGACGATGAACGATTGAAAAAGTTTTGTGATAAAGAAAAGAATGTAAGTATGAATTTGGCGGAATATATACTTACAGGCACACAGTTTTATTCAAAACTAATTGATTATTCGGGTGTTATGCTTCATTCTTCTGCAGTTGTATATGAGGGTAAGGCGTACTTGTTTTCGGCTTCGTGTGGAACGGGCAAATCGACGCACACATCGCTTTGGATCAAGCGGTTTGGCGATGCTGCGGTTATTTTAAATGATGACAAGCCCGCAATACGCCTCGTAAATGATAAGTTTTATGCGTATGGTACACCGTGGAGCGGGAAGACTGACAAACAGACAAATATGTGTGTGCCTATTGCGGCTATAGCATTTATCGAGCAATCAGAAAATAATAGCATAACACGAATGGATACAAAGACAGCAATTACGAGCATATTATCACAAACATTAAAATTGAGAAATATTTCTATGATAGATTTTGCTTTGCCTACAATTGAAAAGCTTGTAAAATCGATAAATGTATATAAACTTCGCTGCAATATGGAGCTTGATGCTGTTGATGTTGCGTATGAAGCAATGAGCAAAAATTTATAAAAATCTAAAAAACTGTTTTCGTTTTGAAAACAGTTTTTTGTTTGATGATATTTACAAGCATTAAATGAAGCCACAAAAGGTGCTCGTGCTTGACAAAGGGGTGTCTTTTGTGATAAGATATATAATGCTATTATTGTAAATAAAATTTATAAAAATGCTTGTATTTGTCAGTGGGGTGATATGTGTTGTATAGCGTGAATAAAAAAACAAGCACAAAGGAATATATAATAGCCAATATTGTTTTAGGTGCACTTTGCGCATGCTTGATTATAGATGGTATGGCAGAAATTGCATTACTTGTGCTAATACCTGCATGCCTTACATATATATTTACATATTTTAACTTGAAACACGCTGTTTTGCCATTGGTGCTTACGGTGCTTGTTTCATCGGTTGTTAGTGGAAATGTAAACCTGTCGGTGCTTATGCTTGATGTGCCGATTGCATTTATGTTGCGATATGCAATTATAAAGAAGAAAAGCTTTTTGTTTACTATGTCTTTTGGTGTGTTTGGCGAGCTTATATCGTTTGCTATAATAGCATTTGTTGTTTATATGGCGGCGTCTTCCGGGGTTGCTGCGTTTGATATATCTCAGTTTCAAACGATGTTTGATAAATCAATAAACGCAGCTACTGAATTGTATCAGTTTCCGCCTGAAAGCGTGCTTGTGATTCGTGAAATGATTATAGCACTTTTGCCATCTATGCTGGTGAGCATAATGGCGGCTATTTCATATGTTATCTTTTACATAACGACTTTTGTTTTAAAAAAATGTGATAGTTCGTATCAACATATACATAAACCGTTTAGCGAGATAAAAGCAGATAAGAGCTGTGTGTTTGCATTTGTTATTTTCTTTATAGCAAGCTTGTTTACAGATGGTGTTATTTCGTCGACACTTGTGAATATTGTTATGATACTTGGATTTTTTTTGTTTGTATGCGGTGCTAGTGCCATAACATTTTTTGCAAAAAGGGTAAAAAATCGTGTGGCGAGAATTTTTGTATATGTATTGATAGCATTTAGTATGGCATTTACATCGACAATGTTTATGTTTGTTGGTTTTATTGATACTTTTTCAAATAGTCGAAGAGCGAATAAGAGTTCAGATGACTAACAGTAACAGAAGAAGAGGGGATTTTTTATACTATGAAAAAGAATAAATGGTATCTTATAAATCTATATCGCGCACTTTCTCTTGCTCAATGGTGTGTTCTTGTTTGCGCTGTGATGACATTTTTTACAGGACCAAACCAGATGTGGCTTGGTATTGTTGAAATTGTGTTGTTTGTTGTGCTTCTTATGCTCAATATTTTGGATCACAAAAGGCGTGATATGGACATTAGAGAGTATGTTCAAAAGCTTAATAGCCACATGGATACAGCTACAAGGGATTCGCTTGTAAATTTTCCGTTCCCCATGCTTATTGCACATCTTGATGGGCGCGTTTCGTGGTATAATCAAAGCTTTGCAAAGATTATTGAGGGGGAAACTCTGTTTGAAAGAAATGTTACAGAGATTATTGAGGACCTGAATTGGAGCGATGTTTTGCGTATGCAAGAGGGAATATCGCTTGATGTTTTGTATCGTGAGCATCGTTATAGTGTTATGGGAAACATTATAAAGCCCGACCCAAAGAGAGATAACGAGTATTTAATTCTTCTGTATTGGCTTGATAAAACAGAGCTTATAACAACAAAGAAAAAGTATCTTGAAGAAAAGACAGATACATGCATTATTATGATTGATAATTATGATGATGTAATGAATAGCATGGAGGAGTCATTAAAACCACAAATGACATCGCTTATAGCGCAGTATATACACGAGTGGATAGGCGATGCAAGAGGCGTGCTTAAAAAGCTTGAACGCGACAGATACATGTTTATGTTCGAGCATAAATATATAGAAAAATTTATCTCAGAAAAATTTGAGATTCTTGACCATGTTCGTGAGATAAGCATTGGCAACAAAACCCCTGCAACAATAAGTATAGGTATAGGTTGTGGCGGCGATGATATAGTTGCAAATGAAGAATATTCGCGCATGGCGCTTGACATGGCACTTGGCCGTGGTGGTGACCAGGTAGTTATAAAGGATGAAAATCAGTTCAAGTTTTATGGTGGCAGTACAAATGAACATGAAAAGAGTACTCGCGTAAAGTCGCGCGTGATTGCATATGCACTAAAACAACTTATAACAAGTGAGAAAAATGTTGTTATTATGGGGCACAAATCGCCTGATATGGATTCGCTTGGCGCGGCGATAGGTCTGTCGCGCAGTGTAAAAAATCGTGGCAAAAGCGTTAAAATTGTTTGTGGCGAATGCGGTGAAACTGCAAGAAAGTTCGTCTCACTTATGACATCATCTGATAGTGAGGCGACAGAGTTGTTTATTACGCCTGAAGAGGCAACAAACTTTGTTGATGGCGATACAGTTTTGATTATTGTTGATACGCATCGTCCTTCTCTTACAGAAAATCCCGAGCTTCTTAAAGCGGCGGGCGAGCTTGTACTTATTGACCATCACAGGCGTGGCACAGAGTTTATTGAAAATTGTTCGCTTGTATATCACGAGCCATATGCTTCGTCTACAAGTGAAATGGTAACAGAGCTTTTGCAATATATGGATAATAAAACAATGCTTACAAAGTTTGAGGCAGAGGCGATATATGCAGGTATTTTTATGGACACAAAAAACTTTACCTTTAAAACAGGCGTACGAACATTTGATGCAGCGTCGTTTTTGCGCAAGCATGGTGTCGATACGGCAGAAGTTAAAAAAATGTTCCAGAGTGACCTTGGGCATTATAACAGCAAGGCAAAAATTGTTGCTTGTTCAGAGTTTGTCCGTGATAATATAGCAATAGCTATAAGTCCTGTTGAAGTGAGCGACGAGGTCGTTATAGTTGCCCAAGCAGCAGATGAGTTGCTCGGTATCGAAGGCGTGGAGGCATCCTTTGTGGTGGCACCACTTAGAGATGAGGTTATTATAAGTGGCAGGTCCTGGGGCGGTGTAAATGTTCAGTTTATACTTGAAAAGCTTGGGGGCGGCGGACACTTGACAGTTGCCGGGGCACAACTTAAGGATGTAAGCATAGAAGAAGCAAAAGAAAAACTTCTTTTGGCAATTGATGAGTGTATAGACGAACAGGAATAAGTTTGGCAGGAGGATAATAATATGAAAGTAATTTTGCAGGCAGATGTTAAAGGCAAGGGGAAAAAAGGCGAAATCAAAGAGGTTTCTGATGGCTATGCGCGCAACTTTTTGTTTCCGCGCAAGCTTGCAATAGAGGCCAATAGTTTAAATATCAATTCGGTAAAAGGTCAACAGGAGGCGCAGGCTTTTCACAAAGCGCAGGAAAAAGAAAAGGCACTTGAGGTAAAGGCGAAAATTGATGCAGCAAGTGTATCTTTAAAGGCAAAAGCAGGCGCAGGTGGCAAGCTTTTTGGCTCAATTACAAGCAAGGATGTTGCAGATGCACTAAAAATGCAACAGCACATTGTTGTTGACAAAAAGAAGTTTAATATGCCTGATGGCATAAAAACTATTGGCACAACAGAGGTTGAAGTAAGAGTATATCCTGAAATTGTGGCAAAACTCAAGGTAATAGTTACAGAGGAGTAATAAGGCCTTATAAGGAGAGAGAAAAATGGATTTAGCGGGGAGAACGGTTCCATATAGTGTCGAGGCTGAACAGTCAGTCCTTGGCGGCATACTTATTGACCATAATTGTATGGCATCGGTAGCTGAGCGCATAGGTGAACAAGATTTTTATTTTGAGCATAATAGGGTAATTTTTTCTGTTATGCTTGAGCTTTTTAACACAAACAAACCCATTGATATAGTAACAGTTTCTGATGCACTTACGGGTCAAAGCCGACTTGATGCGGTAGGTGGTGTGTCTTATTTGTCGAGCGTTGCAGCGTCTGTACCGACAACGGCAAACATAACTCAATATGCTGATATCGTTTCTCAAAAGTCGCTTTTGCGCAGACTTATAGATGCGGGAAATGCGATTGTAAACATGGGTTACGATGCGACCGAGGAGCCTGAAATTGTATTAGAAAAATCAGAAAAAATGATTTTTGATATATTGCAAGGCAAGGACTCGCGCAGTGTTGTGCGTATAAGAGAGCTTTTGGGCGATACATTTAAAATGATGCAGGAAATGGCAGCAAAAAAAGGTAAGGTTACAGGCGTGCCAACAGGATTTGGATATCTTGACCAGATGACATCAGGCTTGCAGAAAAGTGACCTTATATTGATTGCGGCGCGTCCTGCTATGGGTAAGACGAGTTTTGCACTCAATATTGCACAAAATGCTGCTATTAAATCGAATGTTGCAACCGCTATTTTTAATCTTGAAATGTCAAAAGAGCAGCTTGCGAGCAGGATTATCTGTTCCGAGTCTGTCGTAAGCGTTGGCAAGCTTCGTGATGGTACAATCGATGCAAATGATTGGGTAAGTATTGGTGAAAATATGCAACGACTTGAAAAAGCGCCGATTTTTATTGATGATTCTTCATCAGTAACAGTGTCAGAAATTCGCGCAAAGTGCCGTCGTTTAAAGCAACAACATAATCTTGGCCTTGTAATAATCGACTATTTACAGCTTATGCAAGGTACAGGTAAAAACAGGAGCGAAAATCGTCAGAATGAGATTGCGGAGATTTCGCGCTCGCTCAAAATTTTGGCAAAGGAAATACAAGTTCCTATTGTGACATTGTCACAGCTTTCGCGTGGACCAGAAAGCAGAACAAATAAGCGTCCAATGCTTTCTGATCTTCGTGAGTCGGGTGCTATTGAGCAAGATGCGGATATTGTAATGTTTTTGTATAGAGATGAGTACTATAATCCCGACAGCCCTGATAAAAATGTTGCAGAGTGCATTATTGCAAAGCATCGTAATGGCGAAACAGGCACCATAAAGTTTTGGTGGGATGGCGCACATACGAGGTTTTTGCATATGGACAAACAACAAAATGATGAGGAAGCATAATGAAAAGTGAAACAGAGTTTGTTAAAAAAGTTAAAAGATTTATTATAAAAAACAGCTTGCTTGATAAGGGCGATAATGTTTTGGTTTGCCTGTCAGGCGGGGCGGACTCTGTTTGCCTTTTGCGCATTATGTGTGCGCTTAAAGATGATTTTGAGTTTAATTTATATGCATCCCATGTTAATCATATGCTGCGCGCCGACCAGGCGGATAGTGATGAACAGTTTTGCAAGGACTTGTGCGCAAAACTTGGCGTAGAGCTTTATACATTATGTGCTGATGTAGCAAGTATTGCAAAAGAAAAAGGCGAAAGTGTAGAGGCTGCTGCAAGAAGTGTTCGATATGATTACTTTTTTTCACTAAAAAAGGAGCTTGGGATAGACAAAATCTTAACTGCACACAACAAAAATGATAACGCAGAGACGAGTCTTATGTACTATTTGCGTGGCAGTGGAATAGATGGAATAAAGGGTATCGTGCCAAAGCGCGATGATGGTGTAGTGCGTCCGCTTCTTTGCGTTTTGCGCAAGGAGATTGAAGAATATTTAGACGCTATAAATCAAGATTTTGTTACAGATAAAACAAATTTTGAAGCTGTATATATGAGAAACAAACTTCGGTTAAATCTTATACCTGAGCTTGAAAAAAATTATAATTCTAATCTAATCGAAACATTGTCGGATAATGCGTTATTGATGGGCATTGATGCAATGTATTTAAATAATGAGGCGCAAAAACGCTTTGAGGATATAGTCGAGTATAAGGACGAAAAAATTTCTATAAACATTGATGAATATAACAAAACGGAAAAACCGCTCGCCCTGCGCATAATTCGTTATGCAATAGCGATGCTGCGTGGCAGTGACAAAAATATATCCTATGACACAATAATGCGTTGTGACAGTCTGTTTTGCGAGGGAAAAACAGCTCAAAAGGTAAGCATTGACAAAGAATATTTTGCCCTGCGCGACTATAAAGAGGTGCTTTTTAAAAAAGAGTGTGCCGTTTTGGACAGCTATTGCTATAAGGCAGAGCTTGGGCGCGATATATATATAGAAGAAATTGATATGAGCTTTCATTTATCAGTTACAGACAAAATGGAGCGCGCCAAAAAAAACTGTGAATATTTTGATTATAATTTATTATGCGGGCAAATATATATAAGAAGCAGAAAAAATGGTGATGTATTTGCACCATTTAATATGAAGGGGACGAAAAAACTAAAAGATTTTTTCATAGATGAAAAAATCAGTCACAACGAGCGCGAATTGGTTCCGCTTTTGGTATGCGGTGACGATGTGCTATGGGTTTGTGGTATGAGGAGAAGCAATTTATACAAAGTGAGCGCTGATACTAAAAGTATACTTAAGATAGAGCTTTGGGAGGGGAAATAAAAATGTGTATTCATGAGGATGTAGAAAAGACTTTGATTTCTGAAGAAGAGCTTTCAAAAAGAGTGAGTGAGCTTGCAGAGCAGATAAGTAAAGATTATGAGGGCAAAAAAGTGCTTATTGTAACACTTCTGAAAGGCGGCGTAGTTTTTAGCGTTGACCTTATGAGAAAGTTGAGCATTCCTGTCGAGATTGAATTTATGTGTGTATCAAGCTATGGTTCGTCATCAAAAACATCAGGTAATGTAAAAATCGACAAAGATCTTGACCAATCGATAAAAGGCAAGCATGTACTTTTGGTTGAAGATATAATAGATAGCGGTCTTACACTTAATCGCGTAAGGGAACTGCTTGAAAGTCGCGAGCCGGCGAGTCTTAAAATATGCACAATTTTAGATAAGCCGTCACGCAGAAAGACATATGTTGATGTAGAGTACACAGGGTTTGAGATTCCTGACGAGTTTGTTGTTGGATATGGACTTGATTATGCACAAAAGCATAGAAATCTTCCATATGTTGGTGTTTTAAAGCGCAGTGTGTATGAAAATGAAGATTAAGGAAAAAATGTAGACAAATTATAAACATTTTGTGAAGAGTGTTGTATTAAAACGATATTTATGATAACATATTCTACATGGAAAAGGAGTTGATAGCTTGAGAAAAAAGTTTAAAAGTTTTGGATTTTATGCAGTTTTATTTGCTGTGTTATTGATACTTGTTTATGCACTGTCCGGCACCCAATCGCCTGCGGTGAAAAAAGTTTATTCAGACCTTTTGCGCGAGGTTGATGCAGGAAGAGTGTCAGAGCTTACTGTTGTTGAAAATAAAGCTGTAGCAAAGCTTTCCGAGCCTATAAAAGTTACCGATGAAAACGGCAAAGTGATTTCTGACAATATTAACACAATAGAGGTCGACATACCAAATATGCTTGTATTTGAGCAGGATTTGGGGGAAACAATCAGAACACAAGTGCGTGAGGGAAAGCTTAAATATGATACACAAGCCCCAGTAGGACAGCCGTGGTGGGTATCACTTTTGCCGGTGCTTGGAACGGTGGGACTTTTGATTTTTATTTATGTCTTTTTTATGCAACAGTCTCAGGGCGGTTCAAAGGCGATGTCATTTGGGAAAAGCAGGGCAAAAGTTAATTCTGACCAAAACAAAAAGAAGGTTATGTTTGCTGATGTTGCCGGTGCAGATGAAGAAAAGGCAGAGCTTGAAGAAATTGTTGATTTTTTGAAATATCCTAAGAAATATATTGACCTTGGTGCTCGCATTCCGCGTGGTGTACTTTTGGTGGGCCCTCCCGGAACGGGTAAAACACTATTGGCAAAGGCGGTATCTGGTGAGGCGGGTGTTCCGTTCTTCAGCATTAGCGGTTCTGACTTTGTTGAGATGTTTGTCGGCGTAGGTGCGTCAAGAGTTCGTGATTTGTTTGAACAAGCAAAGAAAAACAGTCCGTGCATAGTGTTTATTGATGAGATTGATGCTGTTGGACGCCAGCGTGGTGCAGGTCTTGGCGGAGGACATGACGAAAGAGAACAAACACTTAATCAGCTTCTTGTTGAGATGGATGGCTTTGGCGAAAATGCAGGCGTTATAGTTTTGGCTGCAACAAACAGACCCGACATACTTGACCCCGCATTGTTAAGACCGGGCCGTTTTGACAGACAGGTTGTTGTTGGTGTTCCTGACATTGTTGGAAGAGAAGCTATTTTAAAGGTGCATTCAAGAGGCAAGCCACTTGGCGATGATGTTGACTTATCAGTAATCGCAAAGACAACGGCCGGCTTTACAGGTGCAGACCTTGAAAATCTTATGAATGAGGCGGCGCTTCTTGCAGCTCGTGAAAACAGCGTTCAAATTCACATTGGACATCTTGAAGATGCAATGTTAAAGGTTGTAATGGGAACGGAGAAAAAATCGCGTAAAATTACAGAACATGAGAAGAAGCTTACAGCGTTTCATGAGGCAGGCCACGCAGTTATTGCAAAGCATTTGCCGACACAAGACCCTGTACATGAGGTATCTATAATACCGCGTGGTATGGCAGGCGGCTATACGATGCATTTGCCAAGTGAGGATAAGTGGTACACCTCGAAAATTGAAATGACAGAAAATATTATAGCGCTTTTGGGTGGACGCGTTGCAGAGAAGATATCGCTTGACGATATAAGCACAGGCGCATCAAATGATATTGAGCGTGCGACAGAAATTGCACGCAAAATGGTTATGCAGTATGGTATGAGCGATAAAATTGGACCGATTAACTATGGCGGTTCTGCACACGAGGTATTTATTGGCAGAGATTTGGCACAGTCTAAAAACTATAGCGAAGAGGTTGCGGCGCGCATAGATGCTGAAATTAAGGGTATTATTGATTCGTGCTATAAAAAGTGTGAAGATATTTTGCGTGATGATTTTGAGACACTTACACGCGTTGCAAATGCACTTATAGAGCGTGAAAAGATATCAGGCGAGGAGTTTGAAAAACTCTTCAACAACATTCCGCTCGATGATGCTGATGAGCAGCAAATAAGTGATATAGTTGAAGAATCTGAAAATATTGAGCAAAACGATTTGCAAGAATAAGTATAAAATATTAGGAGGAATTTGTTATGGAGGTTACAAAAGATATGATTATTGCTGATGTGTTAAAGCTTGACCCATCTACTGCGCAGTTTTTCTTGGATATGGGCATGCATTGTCTTGGTTGCCCGTCAGCAAGCGGGGAGTCAATAGAGGACGCGTGTGCAGTACATGCGACAGACCCTGATGAGCTTGTAGCAAGTATTAACGCATATTTGGAAAGCAAATAAATTTTAGCCGATTAGATGCACAGCAGCCATTGGGGCGGCTGTGCATTTGGCAGTAAAGTGGCGATGTGATAAAAGCATAGCCAAACGGATAAGTGGGGGAATTATATATGAGCGCTTACCTTAAACGCATTGGTACAAGACTTTCGTCATTGTTTACGGGCGGTGTCTTGATGCGCGAGCAGAAGATGTTTTTGTCGACAGTGTCGCTGTTTTTCATAGCAACAACATTGTCGGGTATCTTTGTAAACACTTTTATATATTCGTGTGCATATGCAAGTGGCAAGACAGTTTCGGCGCTTCATGCGGTAGCGTATTATAATTTGTGTATGTACGCTTCAATGGCGTTGTTTTCAGTTATAATAGGCATTGTCGGCAAGACGATAAGCACGCGTGTTTTGATGTGTATAGGCATCGTATTTTATGCCTTTTTGTATATTCTCTTATTAGTATGGGGGATAATGAGCGTAAAGTATATATGGGTTTTAGGCTTTTTGAGTGGTATGGGAGCTGCTGTATTTAATCTCAATTACAGCGGTGCAGTTACTTATGCTACAAGTAATGAAAGCAGAACATATTATCTTGCATTGCAAGGCATAATAAATTCTATCGTTGCAGTAATTGCACCGTTTTTAGCGGGTGTAATTTCTGCACTTGTAGGTGGGATGAATGGTTATATTACACTTTTTATAATATCGCTTCTTATATTATCGTCGAGTATTGTTTGTGGATTTGGTCTAAGCTATAACGACGGGAAAAAAGGCGGGACCCAATTTGGTAATGTGTTTGTCTTTTCTATTAAGGATAAGGGTTTTCGCTATTGTGCATTTTCTGATATAATAAGTGGTTTGCGCGATGGTGTGAGTATATTTTTGATACCGATGCTACTATTTTCTATACGGATGTCAAATTTTCTGGTTGGTGTGTATATGCTCGTATTTGCGGCAGTACAGGTAGTTATGTCAGAGATAGCAAAACGCTATATTACCGATAAAAACAGAATGGGTGTAATATTTTTAACGAGTGTTGTCCATATTATATCTGCATTTGTGCTTTTTTCGGGCGTTGATATGCTTTCGATTTTTTCATATGGAGTTATGAGTGCGCTTGCACAAGGAGTGTTTGTGACTGCGGCGTTTGCAGTTTTTTATAACGCAGCATATAAAATTCCACACGGACATCGAAAAAACCTTGAAATTTTGTCTGTGCGCGAGTTTTACATAAATATTGGGAAAATTATTGGTATATTTATTGTGATGCTTGTAATGCGAGAAACGACATATGTAATTTTTACAATGTTTATTTTCGGTATATTGCAAATTCTTTCGTGGTTTACGCTGATGCTTGCTACGAGGGAGAATAAATCGATTATAGATGAGACTGAGCAGGAAAATATTAAATTTGAAATAAATTAAGTAGACAACAAGGGTTTACTGTGTTAAAATATATATATACTTTTGAAAATATTGATTGTGGGTTGGATATGTCCTGCGCATAAAGGTATGCTTTGCTATTGGTGCGTAGCGACGGAAAGGAAGTTATTATGGCTGAAAAAAAGACAAAAAATAAGCTTTTGATGTATAAGGATAAACCGCTTGTGCGTCAGGGCAATATGATTTATTATGGTAATCCAAGCGACAAATACATTGTTTCGTTTGTGCTGAGTGATTTTGAAAAGAATGGAGAGACAGCGGTTGCAGGTCATGTGTCCGTCCAGTTGCAACAAAATGACAAATACCTTAATCCAAAAAACAAGCTTATTAAAAAAGCTGAACGCGATGAGCTTTGGTCCGCATTGGATGTTGGGGTGTTTTGGCTTGAGGATGCATTGTCACAAGGGTGAGCCGTTTAAATATTCTGAAAGAGAGTTCGATTTGAACTCTTTTTTTTATTTACAAACTTTATGAAAGAGGCTTTAATTTACAAAAGCTTTTCAAAATGTGTGTCATTTTAGAAAGAAAAAACATAATTTAAAGCAGTATAATTATTACAATAAAACACAAAAAAATTTATTTTTTTATATTTTGATAAAGCTAAAAAAGATAAAAATGTTGAAAAAAGAGTGTCATACAACCAAAAAGCAAAACTGAAAAACCTTGATAGAGCAGGAATTTTCGAAACAAAACATGTCGTGTTGTATGCGAGCGACTATTATATGAACAATTGTTAAAAAATATTACAAAATATTAAATTACTTATTAAAAATATTTGACAAATGGGAAAAAATGTAGTACAATGTTAAATAGAGTGAGTAAAATCGTTTTGGAGGTTATATTTTATGAAGTTAATACATAAGATAATCGGTATGGCGCTTGTCGCTGCGATTGCTTCATGTACAATATTTACACTTGCGACTTTTGCACGCGACGGTATTGTTACTGCAAGCGTATTAAATGTAAGAGAAAATCCATCATATAATAGTAAGGTTATAGGTCAAATTAGTGAGAACACAATGGTAAATGCGTACGATTGTGAAGAGCAGGATTGGTACATAATCAATTATAATGGTGGCTATGCATATGTTGCAAATGAGTTTATCAAGCTTTCATCACAGGACAATTATTCATCACCTGAAAAGGTTTATTTTAATCACGAGCTTTATGGACAGACAAATGTCAGTGGTCTAAATGTCAGAAATGGTGCAACATTTGATTGTACTATTGTAAACACAGTGCCAAAGGGTAAAAAGTATGTCATATATGGTGAGGAGAATGGCTTTTTCGTTGTAAAAGAGGGCGATATCGAGCGCTATATTTGTAAAGAATATGTTGATTTTATAAGTGAAGAAGAATATAATCAAAAGCCAACAGGAGCGCTTGGCGTTATTGAAGAGGCTATGAAGTATATTGGCACACGATATGTATATGGCGGATCATCGCCAAAGGGGTTTGATTGTTCGGGCTTTACATCGTATGTGTATAGACAACTTGGCGTAACTCTTAATCGTACGGCAGCCGGTCAGGCATCCAATGGTACCTCGGTCAGCAAGAGTGAGCTTTTGCCCGGCGATCTTGTGTTATTTAATACATATGGACGAGGAATAGGCCATGTTGGTATCTATGTTGGAGATGGCAATATGATTCATGCGCCGTATTCGGGTAGAACAGTATCTGTTGAAACGATTGAGTCGGGGTATTATGCTGAAAGATATGTTGGTGCAAGAAGAATTTTTTAGTCTATGATGAATTAAGGACAGGCGTTGCCTGTTCTTTTTTTGACGCATGTGTGCGTCAAAAGTGCGTCAAAATGAATATTGACTTAAAATTGACGCTATAATAATGTCGTAAGCTTTTGTGAAAGGGGCATTATTATGCGGGATAATTTATCAAGATATACACTTCGAATCGACAAACATATGCTTGACAAATTGGGATATATTGCAGAATATGAGGGGAGAACTAAAAATAAAGAGCTTGAGCAAATGATAAAAAAGAGAATTGCAGAGTTTGAAAAAGAGAATGGAAAAATTGATGATTAGTGATATGAGGCTATATTCACTTTAATACTTCGTTAAGATAAGGGTAAGTTTTTGTGGTGATTCAATGTGAGCAAGGCAATAATACTATGCTTAATATCATATATATCAGGGATTTTAGCGTTTGGTGTGCTTGATGCATCGACGCTTGGTTTTGTATGCATTGTTATGCTTTTGGCTATCGCAACAAAGCGAGTTATATTTTCCGCAAAAGTAAGTGGCTTTGCGCCTTTACTTTGCGGATTTTTTATTTTGGGAGCGGTATATACATCGTTTGTTCATTCATATAATACCGATGCTATTCGCAAAGTGGATTGTGAACGCACAAAAATGATTTGTCGTATTATTGGCGTTATTGATAAAGATAACGAATTTTATGATTCATATGAAGCTGAGGTGCATACACTCAAAGTTAAAGATGATACAAAGCAGTTAACCCAAAGAGAGAAGGTGCGTCTCTCACTAAAAAAATATGACCAAAGAAGAAAAATAACACCATACAAGTATGGCGACATTATAGAAGTAGACGGCACGGTATCTTTGCTTGATAAGCCATATAATGAGGGCGAGGCAAATTATGCAAAGATTGCGTATGCAGACAAGATATTTTATGAGCTTACAGGCGAGTATGACAATAGCAAACATATCTCATATGATATAAATTATTATGATTTGCGTGACCTTGCTCAAATAGCGCGCGGACATTTTATAGGCATTATTGATAAACATTTTAAAACTGATGATGCGGCATTGCTAAAGGGTATATTGCTTAGTGAAAAAAGCTATAACGATGAGTATTATAATAGGCTGTCTGATAGCGGAATGATGCATATTACGGTTGCGTCGGGTCTTCATGCAGGGTGTGTTTTTGCGATGATTACATGGCTTTGTTTTGCGCTTCGTATAAGGAAAAAATATACATACACAATAGCGGCGCTCTGTTTGTTTGCGTATTCATTTTTACAAGGAATGACACCATCAATTATGCGCGCGGCGACAATGCTTTGTTTTTATATGCTCTCCGAGCTTGTAAGCCGCGATTATGACAAGGAGCATATTTTATACATAACTGCGTTTTTGATGTTGTTTATAAATCCATATATGATTTATGATGTAGGTTTTATACTTTCTTTTGCATCTGTGCTTGGAATTGCAATATTTAAGGATATTATTGACGAGCATATAATAAGTGTTGTGGGCATAAGAAGACTTTCTTCGCTCATAAGCGTAAGCCTTTCGGTACAGATTTTGCTTTTTCCGTTGCTTGCGTATTATTTTAATAAAGTATCTGTCTATTCGTTGTTAGCAAACCTGGTTATAGTGCCTATTCTTACAATTGTTCTTGTGCTTGGACTTATACTTTTATGTATTGGCACATTTGGGAATGTTTTGCCATCGTGTATAGCGTTTGTATTAGGCATATTTTTAAAATATATAAACGGGGTAATACGCATTACAACAGCATTGCCGTTTTCACATATTGATATATTTTCGATGAAGCTTTCGACGATTATAATATATTATCTTGCATTGATGGCGATTTATTGCTATTATACAAAGGGAATAAGAAAATATAACTTTATACCTGCATTATCGTGCGGCGTGCTTATCTTTTTTGTGCTATTAAATACGATATACACGAGTATGTTTTTGAGGGTAAGCTTTATAAATGTCGGTCAAGGTGATGCCGCTGTTATAAAAATTCCTTATGGCAAGACTGTTTTGATTGATGGTGGTGGAAGTTCGCCAAAAAGTAAAACAGACCTTGGGGAGAGGATTCTTGTACCATACCTTCGTCGAAATGGAGTAAATACGATAGATTATGTGATTTTGTCGCATTATGATAAAGACCACGCCCAAGGAGTAGCTGCTGCAATAAGGCTTATGAAGGTTAAAAACCTTGTACTTCCATACAGGGATGAAAAAGATTTTAAAGAATATAGAAAAATTATTGAAGAACTTGCTACACAAAAGCAAATAAATGTGTTATACTTTAAAGAGGGAGATTGTTTTAATCTTGGTTCTGCAAGCTTTGAGATGCTTGCACCCGACGAACAAAACGCTACAAATCGTGCTATGAGTGAGAACAATAAATCACTTGTGACAAGAATGCAATATGGCAAGACGAGCTTTTTGTTTACCGGCGATGTTGAAAAAGCTGCAATAG
This sequence comes from Candidatus Aphodoplasma sp., assembly GCA_045626925.1. Lineage (GTDB taxonomy): Bacteria > Bacillota > Clostridia > UBA1381 > UMGS1253 > Aphodoplasma. The sequence goes on from JAZUQZ010000003.1 coordinate 96,325, forward strand.
GAAAGCTTGTTCATTATGGCGACGAGCTGCGCTCGGATGTGTTAAAGGTGGCGCATCATGGCTCAGCAGAGTCGAATCTTACAAAATTTATCAGAACAATTGCACCAAAATATGCTGTGATAAGCGTCGGCGCAGACAATGTTTATTCGTTGCCGACAGATACAACCCTTGATTTGCTTGAACGGGAGAGAATAACGACATTTCGCACAGATAAGAGTGGTACAATAAGCTTTTATGTAAACAAACAAAAGATAAAATGGATTGATACTTTTTATTAAAAAAGTGGAGGAAAGATAGATATGGCAAAGAAAAATGTGTCGGACGGACTTGGGACGCTTAAAAAACAGCTTTCAAGTGGCGAATATAATAATGTATATCTGTTTTTTGGCGAAGAGGACTTTTTAAAGAGCTATTATTTTGGTATGCTAAAACAAAATATTGTCGACGATGACTTTGCTGATTTTAATTATATTGTTTTTGAAGGTGCGATTCAAGACTTGAGCGAGGTTACAAATGCACTTGAAACACCGCCTATGATGGCACAAAAAAAGCTTGTTCTTATAAAATATAGTGGCATATTTACAAAAGCAACCGAAGAAGAGAGGGAATATTGGACCGATGCGATTGGCAATGTGAATGATTGTACATTGCTTGTGTTTTATGAAGATGATGTCGACAAGCGTTCTGTGTTATATAAAGCTGTTGAAAAGTCGGGTATAAGCGTCGAGTGCGTATATCTTGAAGGTGTTGAGCTTATAAATTGGGTTGGACGCGGATGCCGCGAGGCAGGGAAAAACATTGGCAAAGCGGAGGTCGAATATCTGATACGAAACTGTGATGGCGGGATGAACAACATTAAGCGCGAGCTTGAAAAGCTTTTTGCTTATTGCGATGACACAATCACGCGTGGCGATATTGATAAAATAGTTACAAAAATGCCACAAAGCCGTATATTTGATATGGTAAATGCAATGCTTAAAAAAGATAGCGTTACTGTATTTTCTCGTCTTGATGAGCTGAAGGTTTTAAAGGAATCGGCATTTATGGTGCTTGCAATGCTGTTTACAAATTTTGAGCGTATTTATCACACAAAGCTTTTAGCAAACAAAGGCGAGGCACCGAATATTATAGCATCAAAAATAAAGGTTTCACCGTATTTTGTGCGCGATTATATTAGTGCAGCTACCGGCTTTGATAAAAAGTTTTTACGATTTGCATTAAAAAGTATTGCAAAAATAGACTATGATATAAAGCAGGGCAAAATAGACGAATGGATTGCTATAGAAAATTTTTTGGCAAAATGTATGGCATCGGGCAAATAGTTAAAGAAAAATTAAAATAAATGCTTGACAAACATAAAATAGAGTGTTATACTATTTTAGAAAACAAAGCAGAGTATTCGTACTCTCACCGTACGGCAGGGCCTATTCGGTTAAATATGTATCGCACAGCTTTATGCTGGTTGTGTATGTATATTTACGAGTAAGCTTTGTTGCTTGCTCGTTTTGTTTTGTAAAAACAAGGCACAAGGGCCTTGAAATAAAAAGTGGATGGTGATATTTATCAGTAACAAGGAACAGCAAATCAATGAAGAAATCCGTGACAAAGAGGTTCGACTTATTGGAGAGGACGGGACCCAGCTCGGTATTGTTGAAATTGCCAAGGCACAACAGATGGCTATTGATGCAAATCTTGACTTAGTTAAGATTGCGCCTACGGCAAAACCACCTGTGTGCAAGATTATGGACTATGGTAAATATAAGTTTGAGGTGGCAAAGCGCGAAAAGGAAAACCGCAAAAACCAAAAGGTTATTGAGGTAAAAGAGGTTCGACTTTCGCCGTCGATTGATACGCACGATTTTGAAACAAAGCTTAATTCTGCGATAAAGTTTTTAAAAAGCGGAAATAAGGTAAAGGTTACGGTGCGTTTTCGTGGTAGAGAGATTCATCATTCTGCTATCGGTGCAGAGCTTTTGCAAAAGTTTGCAGATGCTGCATCAGAGTATGGCAGCGTAGACAAAAATGCCAAGCTTGAGGGGAAAAATATGGCTATGTTTATGGCGCCAAAAGCATAATTCGATAGTTACACATTACCTCGCAGAGAGGAAATGACTATAATAAATTTACAAATTGGAAGGAGTGTATTTTAATGCCTAAAATAAAGACACATAGGGGAGCGGCAAAGAGATTTTCTTTGACAAAGTCCGGTAAGGTTAAAAGAGGAAGTGCTTTCAGAAGCCACATTTTGACCAAGAAGTCGACTAAGAGAAAGAGAGGTCTGCGTATGCCTGCATATGCAAGCTCTGCAAACGAAGCGACGATTAAAAAACTTATTCCATACAAATAAAATTACAATTCGGAAAGAAGGGAAATAGCCAATGGCAAGAGTAAAAGGTGCATTGACCACCAGAAAAAGACATAAAAAGGTTTTAAAGCTCGCAAAGGGTTACCGTGGAGCGAAGAGCAAGCTTTTCAGAACAGCTAACGAGGCTGTTATGAAGTCGCTTGTATATGCATATATCGGCAGAAAGCAGAAGAAGAGAGAGTTCCGTCGTTTGTGGATTGCAAGAATTAGTGCAGCTGCAAAGATGAATGGAATTAACTATTCAAGACTTATGAACGGTCTTAAGAAAGCAGAAATTGATATTAACAGAAAGATGCTTTCAGAGATTGCAATTGCAGATCCGGCTGCTTTTACAGCTTTGGTTGAAAAGGCAAAGGCTGCGCTTTAATAATTAAAAGCAAAGGGGGCGTGCATTTTTTGCATAGCCCCTATGTTTTTTGTCAAAAATAAATCAATAAAATATGAAAAAATACTTGACAAAATGGCTGAAAAGTTATATTATATTTGAGTGACATAAATAATGCGGAATTGTGTAAAGGTAGCACAAACGACTCTGACTCGTTTTGTGAGGGTTCGAATCCTTCTTCCGCAACCAGATAAAAAAACAGAGTGCATTGTTGTACTCTGTTTTTTTACGCACAGAAGTGTTGAAAACTTTCTTTTTATATGGTATACTAAGCTGGTAAAACAAAATATAAAGGAGAAGTAAAAATGGAGAATATCGTTAATATAGTTGAAAGCAGAAAACAAGAGCTTTATGAAATATTATCAAGTCTTATAAAGATTGATTCTCAAAGCTTTGGCGCATATGGAAATGAAAAAGAAATTGCGGAGTTTATACGCGATGAAATAAACAAGATGGGATATAGCGCAGATATGTATAGTCCGTTTGACATCGATGGTTTTAAGGAGCATGTTGACTATTGGCCAAACAGAGGACTTGAAAATCGATATAATGTAAGCGTCGCTGTAAAGGGAAAGGACTCTTCAAAGCGCATAATGTTGGCGGCGCATAACGATACGGTGCCGATTGCTGATATTTCGAATTGGACAGTGGACCCATTGGGTGGAGAGATAAAAGATGGCAAAATATATGGCAGAGGGGCATGCGATGACAAATATGGCATCGCTGTTATGATGCTTTTATTAAAGATTTTCAAAGAAGAAAGCATTGTGCCGGAATATGACCTCGTTTTTACAGCTTTTTGTGATGAAGAACAAGGCGGCAGCAACGGAGCCCTTGCAGCATGTTTGAGATATCCTTGTGATGAGTATGTCGTTTTGGATTGTAAAAATGAAATCTGGAATCTTGCATCGGGCGGTGGAGAGTTTAAGGTACATATAAAAAGCAAAAGTCCGATTAGCGATTGTGCACCGATGTTTGAGGGTTTAAATATTGTAAAGTCAGAGCTTGATGAGTTTAAAAAGCGTCGCAGAGAAGAGCTAAATCTTCTTGAAGAATGTCGTGGAACAATTATTCCTGATACTTCGATGCGCCTTATGGAAATTCGGTCAGGAAATGAGGGGTTTGACCTTGACCGCGGAGTTATAAAGGTGTGCTTTTATACTTCAAAAAATAAAGAAGAGATTTTTGCAGAGTTTGACCAAATGGGCAGGGAGCTTTCGAAAAAGCTTGAGCCGATAGGACTCGAATTTGTGAAAATTGAGATGACGACGCGCTTTTTCCATTTTGGAATAAGCGAAAATCCAAATCCTGCCATGGATGCACTTGTGCAAGCGGGAAAAGATGTCTCAAACACTGAGATTAAACGAGTTTCATCATGTTTGTCTGACCTTTCAATTTTTCTAAAATATGGGAGCACGCGCGCATTTGCTTTTGGTGCGGGCAGACAATTTAATGACATTGGTGGTGCGCATCAACCAAATGAATTTATTGAGTGTGATAAGTTTTTGAATTTTGCAAAAATCGTTGCAAATTTTGTAATGATGAAGTTTTAAAAAACATAAAAAACCTCATAGCCGATTGGCTATGAGGTTTTATTTATCAAAAAAGTGAACTATTTTCTTTTTTGGCATAAAACAATTGGCTGGAGATATTGAATATGATAAAATTTTTTTGAGGTGAGAATATGGATTTTAAGGTTGATACACATAAGCTTGACCTTGTTATGCAAGATTTTTATAACGCTACAGGAATCAACATGAATTTTGTTGCAGATTATATTAGAGAAATGCCGCCAAACCAAAGAAACGCAAATGCAGGTTTGTTATGTAGGGCTTGTTGATGTTGCTGTTCCAATAATAAAGAATGATATTATTTTGGGATATCTTGTTTTGGGCCAGATGAAAATGGAACCAAATTTTGAAATTGCAGCGCAAAAGCTAAAAAAATATGATGTTGATATGAAAAATATGAAGCAATATTATGAAGGACTTGAATGTGTTGACATTGATAAGGTCAAAAGCGTTGCAAATCTTGCATCTATGCTTGCAAAGCATATTTTGACAGAAAATATGCTTGAACAAAATATCAGCAAAACAATGGTGTAAGAACGATATAAATTTACTGTCATATATAATAACAACAATACCGCCTGCAGTAAAAAACTGCAGGCGGTAAATTCAAGCAAAACGAACGTTGTTAGTTTTAGTTACTCAATTTCAATGCATTTAAAATCCCATGTGCCATCCGATGGTCTATTCCAATAGGAATCTTTGTAAAAAAGTCTGTTTCCTATAACGTGAATATAAGATACCTCCACATCAAGAATTTTTTGGCGATCGCTTCCATCCGGGCGGATTTTATACAAATTTCCATTATCACTTTTATTAGTGTAAAAAATCCAGTTTTCATTTGCATTTATACCCCAGCAACGATCTTCGCAAATACAAATTTCGGTATCCGTGTCTAAATCATAGATAAACATTTTGTCTTCTCTGTAGTAATCCGAATAAAACAGCTTATTTCCCATAGGCATCAAATCAGTCGCATATGCTTGCTTAATAATCTTCACATCTGTTCCGTCTGTTTTCATACTGCAAAGTTTTGGCTCTGTCTTCAGATCATTATAATAAACACGGTCATTAATTATGCAATAGCTACCCACTTTTTGTACTAACACCTGTTTATTTCTTCCGTTCAAATCCATCCGAACTAACGGCTCATCGTCGTATGCAGAGTAACGGCAGAAATATATATGATCGTTATATACAACTAATTGTTTTCCCTGTGTAAAAAACGTCAATAATTTTTTTTTTCTTACCATCCACAGACATCTGACATATGGGGCCGGGGTCGCCATAGGTATAGTATAAACAATCGTTATACAAGTTCAAGCTCGAACACATAAGACTTTCTGCAATAGGTTCAATGGTATCTGTCCGCAAATCTTTTTTGTAGAAAGTACCTTTTTCGTCATCAAAATAGATATAACCGTTTTCACATTCCACAAAGTAACCGCCATGAGTAATATTTCCAAAACTGACTTTGTTTTTATGCGTCGGCTCGGACTCGTTTTGTGCACAGGAAGTGCATAATAGCAATATAAGAATAGAAAAAAGTATGAATCTGATTTTTTTTAACATCTTATCACCTTCCTTGTTCAGCAAGATCAATACCATATTGTACCCAGAAGGCATCGTCTTTGTCTGTTGTGGTATCGTTTTGGTATACATAATACGGCAAACCTAATTTTACACCAACATAAGCCATATTCATATTTCCCAATTTATCAGCGCCCATAATCATGCCATCAAAATATATCCATGGCTGCCAATTTCTATTATTATCCTTATTTTTTCGTACATCATATCCGTTATAGATTTTATACTTCTCAGGCACTCGCCACTCTTCTGAGTGGAGTTTGTAATCCCAAGGGCCTTTATCTACCATACCAATTAGATATGTAACCTTGGTTGCAAAATCCATGCCCGGATTATAACCCTGAAGCATTCTCAAAAGGTTTATATCTCGTTG
>JAZUQZ010000004.1:0-52323 GCA_045626925.1 Candidatus Aphodoplasma sp.
ATCACAAGAGCATCGGGCGAAACAGTAGGAAAATACAATCTTATAATAAATGCACAAGAGCTTTTGAATAATTACACATTTGCATTTGCAGGTGGTACAACGCCACAGTTTGAAATTCTTGCAAAAGAGAATCAGACAATAACTTCTGTTACAATTCCGGAAAATATAAAATATGGTGACAGAGCATTTAGTATTGTTGCTATTGCTGATTCGGGACTTGATACTTTTACTTATACAACAACCGATACAGAAGGCAAGGTTATTACATTAGATAACGGCGTGATCACAATTGTAGGCGTGGGAACTGCAAAGGTTATAATAAACCAGGCAGGAAACTACAAATACAATGCCGCTCCTGCAGTTGAAAAGCAAATCGTTATAAACAAAAGGGAAATTGAAATAGAAGCAATTGATTTAGAAGCTTCATCGGTAACATTTAGTAATGTTGTTGAAGGTGACGATGTTTCAATTGATTTTACAAAGATTAGTACAAAGTTAAATGATGATGCAACAGAGCTTATTGTATCAAACTTTATTTTAACAGGCACAGATGTACAAAAATATACACTTGTTAATTCAGAAAGCAAGAATATTGCAATAACATCTGCGGGAACTATTACAGTGCCTGCAGAGGGGGCAACACTTGGTACGGTTGATAAGGTTGCAGGAGCAGAAGATAAGGTAATTGTAAGCTCAATTACAATCACACCGGGAGCGGAGGTAGAGCTTGACTTTACAAACGACGGCGGAGAAACAGTAAACGAAGTGTCATTACCAAAAGATAGTCTTAGCAACGCGGCATCGCTTGAGATTACGCTTTCGAATACTACTATGGAGTTTGATGCAACGGCAATTGCTGCAATTGCAGGTCTTGCAGATACAAATGTTTCGTTTAGAGCAGAGTTGTTGACACCAAATGAGGACCTTACAAGTGCACAGCTTAATACCTATAATTCAATCAATTCACTTGTTAAAACGGTGTATGCTTTGTCGATTGGCAACACAGGGATTAACTTTAATGGTGGAGTTGCAAGCTTTATGGTAAATTATACAAAGCCTGCAAACAGTGGCACAGTCAAAGCAGCATACATTAACGATTCGGGTGTACTCGATCATACAGGCATATCGATTGCTTTTGTAGCAAACGACTTATACAAATTAACTGTTCCGCATTTATCGGATTATGTAATTTATGCAGAGCCTATATCGCAAGGTAATAATGGCGGCGGTGGCGGCGGTCCTATAGGATACACTGTAAAATTTGATTCTAATGGTGGAAACGATATAAAGTCAATAACAATTTTAAAGAGTGCTCCAATTGAAGAACCAGAAGCTCCTACAAGAGATGGATATGAGTTTGGCGGCTGGTACACAGATGAAAAACTTACACAGAAATATGATTTTGCAACAGTAGTTAAAAAATCAATGACTCTTTATGCAAAATGGATAGAAAATGTGCAAGGTGTACATTTTACAGATGTAAGCGAAAATGATTGGTTCTATGACAGCGTTATGGCAGCATACGAAAGAGGCCTAATGGTTGGTATGACAGATACGACATTTGCTCCAAAGGATAATGTTACAAGAGCAATGTTTGTGACGGTTCTTCACAGAATGTCGGGCGATACACAAAATACAAAGGATATTGCATTTGCCGATGTTTTACCAAACAGCTATTATGCTTCTGCAGTTTCGTGGGCGAAGAGAAATGGTATTGTATCCGGAATAAGCGAAACAGAGTTTGGAGTTGATATGCACATTACTCGTGAGCAAATGGCAACAATGCTATACAGATACGCAGAATATAAGGGTATGGATACAACTATTGCAGTTGGTATGGTTGGATATGCTGATAGCAGTGAAATATCTGATTATGCAAACTCTGCAGTTATATGGGCGAACCAGCATGGCATAATGAAAGGCAATTCGGATAACACATTTGCACCGCGCAACAGTGCGATAAGAGCAGAGCTTGCAGCAGTGTTTGTAAGAACAATGGATATACTAAAGTAATATAAAAAAATAAAAAGGGGTCGCTATAAATGCCGACTCCTTTTTTGTGTAAAAAAGAAAAAATTTTTGCATAAAAATACACTAACATAAAAATTATTGTTGCCAAAAAGGTATTTGTGTGTTATGATTATACAAAAGGGGTGAGTTTTTTGGCAGAGTGGTTTATGACTTGGTGGGAAGGGATACAAAAAGATTTTATCTTAAACTTTATCACCGAGAACAGATATATGCATATAGTAACGGGCTTTGGTGTTACGATTCAGGTTTCACTTTTGTCCGTATTGATTGGTATAATTATTGGTGTATTTGTAGCATTAGCAGCACTTTCTAAAAATAAGCCGCTAAACACAGTTTCGCGTTGGTATACAGATATTATACGCGGCACGCCGTCGGTTACGCAGTTGCTTATCGTATACTTTGTAATTTTCGGTTCATCAAGACTTGATAAATGGATAATTGCAAGTATTGCCTTTGGTATAAATTCCGGTGCGTATGTTTCGGAGATTATTCGTGCAGGAATACAAAGCGTTGACCATGGCCAAGTTGAGGCAGGGCGCTCGCTTGGACTTTCAGCATCGCAGACAATGATAAAGATTATCATTCCACAAGCAGTCAAGAATATATTCCCTGCACTCGTAAATGAGTTTATCGTACTTATAAAAGAAACCGCTATAGTAGGCTTTATCGGACTTGAGGACCTTGCAAAAGGTGGTGACTTTATAAGAAGTCGCACATATTCAGCGTTTATGCCTCTTGTTGGTACAGCGATTATATACTTTATATTGATAAAGCTACTTACAAAGTTCTTTACAATGATAGAAAAAAGACTTAGAAAGTCCGAAATCAGATAAAACAGTAAAGTCAGGAGATTGTTATGATTAAAGTTAAAAATTTGCATAAGCATTTTGGGAAACTTGAGGTGCTTTGTGGAATAGATGAGCATATTAAAAAAGGTGAGGTTGTTGTTGTAATCGGACCGTCAGGCTCTGGCAAATCGACATTTTTAAGATGCCTCAACTTGCTTGAAACACCTACAAAGGGTGAAATTTATATTGATGATGAGCTTATAAATGCACCAAAGGTCAATGTAAACAGAATTCGTCAAAAAATGGGTATGGTTTTTCAACAGTTCAATCTTTTTCCGCATTTGACGATAATGAATAATATTACACTTGCACCGATGCAGATTAAAAAAATGAGTAAACAGGATGCGGTTGCCCTTGGGACGAAGCTTTTGGACAGGGTTGGTCTGCTTGATAAGGCAGATGCATATCCGGCTCAGCTCTCCGGCGGTCAAAAGCAGCGCGTTGCGATTGCGCGTGCTCTTGCAATGGAGCCTGAAATAATGCTTTTTGATGAGCCTACATCGGCACTTGACCCGGAGATGGTTGGTGAAGTTTTAGATGTTATGAAGGATTTGGCACGCGACGGCATGACCATGGTTGTAGTAACTCATGAGATGGGCTTTGCGAAAGAGGTTGGTTCAAGGGTTTTGTTTATGGACCAGGGAGTAATTGTAGAGCAAAACAACCCGACAGAGCTTTTTACAAATCCGCAGCATGAGAGAACACAGTCGTTTTTGAGCAAGGTTTTATAATTTTAAATTATTGAGGAGGCTTGCATATAGCAGCCTACCTTGGTTATATTTTAAGGAGGATGGTAAAAATGAAAAAGGTATTAAAGGTAGTAGCACTTGTAGCATGCTTATGCTTGGTAGTTGGAATGTTTGCTGGTTGTGGCCAAACTACATCTGAGGATGATGTAATCGTAATGGGTACAAATGCAGAGTTCCCACCATTTGAGTATGTTACAGAGAATGGCATTGTTGACAATTTTAGTGGCATTGATGTTGCAATTGCAAAGGAAATTGCTGACAGTATGGGTAAAAAACTAAAGATTGAGAACATGGAGTTTGAGTCGCTTTTGATGGCTCTTGCAACAGGCAAGGTTGACTTTGTTGCAGCTGGTATGACAGTAAAGCCTGATAGACTTGAGAGCGTTGATTTTTCTGATACATACTACAACGCAAAACAGGTTATGATTGTAAAAGAGGGTAGCGATATCAAATCTGCAAAGGATTTAGAGGGCAAGAAGATTGGTGTTGTTCTTGGTTATACAGGAGATACAACAGTTACAGAGACACTTGGTTTTGAGCCTGAAAGATTTAAGAAGGGCGCAGACGCTGTTATGGACCTTGTAAATGACAGACTTGATGTTGTTGTAATTGACTCTGCACCTGCAAAAGCATTTGTAGAAAAGAATGCCGGCCTTGCAATCGTTGAGGATGCTGAGGCATTTGAAAACGAAGAGTATGCAATTGCAATTCCTAAGGGCGATACAGAGCTTGCAGGAAAAATCAATGAAGTTCTTAAGACACTTAAGGAGAGCGGAAAAATTGATGAGTTTGGTGCAACATATTCAGAATAATTTATAAAAATTAAAAGGGGCGGGAGAAATTTTCCGCCCTATTTTTATAAATGCACATGACGGAGGGTTGAAATGAGGATTGATAAATATCTGGCAGATTGTGGCATTGGCACACGCAAGGAGATTAAAGAATATATAAAAAATGGGCGTGTTGTGTGTAATGGTACTACAATAAAAAGCAGCAGCGAGCATATAAATGAGGCGAGCGATGTGGTGCTTTTTGATGGCGAAAAACTTTTATACAGACGCTTTATATATCTTATGCTCAACAAACCATCAGGTGTTATAAGTGCGACCGAGGATAAAAAGCTTACAACAGTGATAGACCTTGTGCCACAAAAATATACTCATTTTGATGTATTTCCGGTTGGGCGACTTGATATTGATACTACGGGACTTTTGATTCTGACAAATGACGGAGCGCTTGCACACAGACTTACATCGCCAAAGCATCATGCGCCAAAAACATATTATGCAACTATAGATGGTATTGTTACAAATGATGATGTAGAGGTTTTTTTTGAATGGTGTATGCATAGATGACGGATATGTTTGTAAAAGTGCCGAGTTAAAAATTCTTAAATCTGAAGATATAAGTGAAATTTTGCTTACTATATATGAGGGCAAATTTCATCAGGTTAAAAGGATGTTTGAGGCTGTTGGTAAAAAGGTGCTCACCCTAAAGCGTATTTTGATGGGTGGAGTAGAGCTTGATGAAACGCTTGATGAGGGTGAAATGCGACCTTTAAGTGATGATGAAATTGAAAAATTAAAAAATATATAGGACGATAAAAAATCTGCCAAGTCATATTTGGCAGATTTTTTTTATATAAGAGCAAAAATTTTTGAAATACTTGCTACAAGAAAGCATAGGATTATGCCACAGATTGTCGGAATAATAAACGAAGCAATGCTCCATTTTACCGAGCGTGTTTCCTTGTATATTGTAATATATGTTGTTGCACAAGGCCAATGCATAAGCATAAAAAGCATCGTGCATACGGCCGTTACCCAATTCCAACCATTTGCAACAAGAAGAGTGTGAAGCTCGCAAACACTATTTAATTCGGTTATTGTACCCGACATGGTATAACTCATAATTATAATAGGCATCACAATTTCATTTGCAGGCAGACCGAGAATGAACGCTGTTAAAATTACGCCGTCAAGTCCAATTGCACGGGCAAACGGGTCAAGAAATGCGTTGCAATATCCGAGCAGAGTTGTGCCGTCAATATATGTATTTGCCATAAGCCATATTATAAGTCCGGCAGGAGCGGCGGTGCAAACTGCGCGCCCAAGCACAAACAAAGTTCTGTCAAAAACAGAGCGTACAATCACTTTGCCGACTTGGGGCATACGATAGGGGGGCAATTCAAGAGCAAACGATGATGCCTCTCCCTTAAGTATCGTTGTTGATAAAAGATGCGAGATAATAAGCGTAACGGCAATACCTAAAACAATTGTTGCACTGAGGATAAGTGTTGATACGACAGACGATGTAAAGCCATTTGCAATTGATAGCGTAAAAAACATACTTATAATGGATATAAGGGTTGGAAATTTGCCGTTGCATGGTACAAAGCAATTCGTAAGTATTGCAACGAGCCTCTCTCGTGGCGAGTCAATAATTCGGCATCCCGAAACTCCGCACGCATTGCACCCAAAGCCCATACACATAGTGAGTGCTTGTTTTCCGTGCGCATGTGCTTTTTTGAAAAACTTATCCATATTAAAAGCTATGCGTGGCAGATATCCCAAATCTTCAAGAAGCGTGAATAATGGAAAAAATATCGCCATAGGCGGAAGCATAACAGAGATGACCCATGAAAGAACATGGTATATTCCGTCCACAAGCATTCCCTTTACAAATGGTGGCGCTGTTGCAAATAGTCCACAAAGCTGTTTTTCGATTGTGAAAAGAAAATTATAAATGAGTTGTGACGGATAATTTGCACCCCAGATTGTAATCCAAAAAATAACAAACATCAACAAAAGCATTACAGGGATACCGGTCTTTTTCGATGTCAAAAAATCGTCTATACGCCTGTCGCGTGCGTTATAATTATCGACTGTGTTTACACAGCTTTTATAAATTTTTTCACTTTCATATACTATTTTTGATACAAGCAAATCGCGAAGCTTTTCGCGGTCAATTCCATTTTCTATAAGTATTTTTCTTGCTTCGGAAAGACTTTTTTTAAACCGTTTATCGTCATATATATTGTAGCCCAAAAAGCTATTTAAGGAACTGATAAAACCATCATCTTCTTCTATAAGACGAAGTGCAAGCCACTTGGTATTTATATTATTACATATACGCTCAACATCATCACAAATTTTGCTGATTGCATTTTCTATAATTTCGTCATAAACTATTGTGCGTGGTTGCCGTCTCTTACTATATGCCATTTTTTCAAGCTCAAAGCATAGTTTGTCGAGACCTGCGCCGTTTCGTGCGCTGGTAGCTATAACCGGAATGTTTAGAATATCGGAAAGTTTTTTTAGGTCAATCTTAATAGCTTTCTTTTTGGCTTCATCAACAAGGTTTACGCACAAAACAGCATTTGATGTAATTTCAAGTATCTGCAAAACGAGATTGAGATTTCGTTCAAGGCATGTCGCATCTGCCACGACGCAAATTACATCAGAATCGCCAAAGCATATGTAGTCGCGCGCAACCTCTTCCTCGACCGAGCTTGCAAGTATCGAATATGTGCCCGGCATATCTACAAGTGTGTAGGTTGTAGAATTGTAAACAAAACTGCCACGCGCGTTTGTTACGGTTTTTCCCGGCCAGTTGCCCGTATGTTGATTAAGGCCCGTAAGATTATTAAAAACAGTGCTCTTTCCAACATTTGGGTTTCCTGCAAGACCGATTGTTTTAGTTGGATATGCTTTGCTTTGCTCTGTGGCGTCATTTTTGCGTCTATGTATTTTTTTGTTCTCATCTTTGAGCATATGCATCCTCCTTGGCACAAATTTTATTTATATATTACTCACATAATTCTACAAAAATCTTTCCCGCGTCTTCGCGTCTTAATGCGATGACGGTGCCACGCACAAAATATGCCACAGGGTCGCCTGACGGGCTTTTGTGAAGGGCTTCGACATTTGTGCCATTTACAAGTCCAAGGTCAAGCATGCGTCTTCTTTGAGTGCCGATAGCATCAAGACCCAAAACACGACAGCATTGACCGATACAAACCCTATCGAGCGAGAGAGGCGCATTATCCATAGATATCTACCACCTTTCGTTATAATTTTGCGCCATATGTCTTTTATATAACATGTGACGCTTTCCCTCACAATAAATATATGAGTATGCTTTGATATGTGTTACCTTGAAACAGAGATTGTGCGCGAAGTTATAAAAACTTATTGTCTATTAAATTTTTTCTATAGAGAAGTGTAAAAAGGCTTGGAAAAAGGAAAGAAAAAAGCAATAAAAAAGGACGCTGTTATATAAACGGCGCCTTTTAATTTTATAAAATAATTTTAATATTTTTTGATAAATTTTCCAAGAAGTGCAAGTACAACAGAAGTGATAATAATTTCCGGAATCATGTATGTTCCGTTGTATATAAGCGAATATGAAAGAACGCTTTGACCTTCATCGGCATACACGCCCCAAATTAGTATACCTGATAATATGTGACATATGTAACGCAACAAAGTCGTTATGGCACCGGATACGGGGATTGCCCAGACCTTTTTACCGAGCATTTTATAAAACGCTCCTGCAAGACCAAGTACACCAAAGGCAAACACATAATCAAGTAGCACCACCAACACAAAATAGCCAAGTGTTTGTGTCGGTGGTGGGTAAAAGCCTGTAATAATTTGAATTATTGCGTATGATAATGATGCAATAAGTCCCCACTTCACCGAAAATATGAGTGATACGATGATGATTGGCACCATGCTTGCAAGTGTGATTGAACCACCTTGGAGCCATGGAGCGGGCAATAGCTTTGATACTATTGCAAGTACAGTAGCGAGTGCAACCATAAGTGCACTTGTTGTAAGTTTTTTTGTCATAAAAATCTCCTCCTTTTTTTCTTGCGCATAAGAACGAAATTATTTACAAAGCAAAATAAAAAACCATTCCCCAGTGCGAGAAACGGTCAAAAAAGCTTTGTATGTTCCCTACGCCGGCATTATCCGTACAGGTTATGTGGGTCAAAGCGGAAATACGCTTAATCTCAGCCTGCTTCAAGCAAGCACCCCAATATTAACTTACGAAATGCATTATATAACATATTTAATGATTTGTCAAGGAAAATTTGGTATAAACTCTTTTGCAATTACATAAAACTGCTTGCAATAATTATAATTTAATGATAAACTAAATGTGTAGTATATATGACAAGGAGATGAGTGTAGTGAAAATAAAAAGTGGTTATATACTTCGTGAGGTAGCAGAAAATAATGTTGTAATTCCTGTTGGAGAAGAAACCGTAAATTTTAACGGCATAATGACACTTAATGACTCCGGTGCTTTTTTATGGAGTATACTTTCGGCGCGTGATGTAGATGAAAAAGAGCTTGTGGATGCGATGCTTGAAGAGTACGAAATAGATGAAAAAACTGCAAGTGAGGATATAAAGGATTTTATCGCAACTATAAGCGAAAAAGGATTTTTAGAGTAAGTGTAGGGGAGCGTGTGGCATTAGTGGACAAAGCAATAAGTATTGCACAAATGACGCCGGTTATTGAGGAGATGCTTGGCGCAGGGAAAAGCGTCGAGATATTTCCGCGTGGAATAAGTATGAGTCCGACGATACAAAACGGTGATGTTGTTATACTAAAAGCCTTTTGCGACGATATTAAAAAATATGATGTTGTGCTTTATAAAAGAAACGATGGCACAGCGGTGCTTCATAGGGTTTGTGCACTTGTTAAAAGCGATTTTGTTATGGCGGGCGATGCCCAAAGCTTTGTCGAATACCCTGTAAAAAAGGATCAAATTGTTGGCATTGTGACAAGTGTTTTGAGAAATGGCAAAATAATATATGATAGACAAAAGCGCAACCTGATTGGACTGTTTTTAAAAGATGTGCGACATCTTCGTGCAAAAATAAGAATATATGCGCATGTATATATATTTAAAAGAAAATAGTTGTAGATATTAAAGGAGCTGTTTATTTAAACAGCTCCTTTTGTGTTAGATTATTTTATAAGGTTGTTTATCTTTTCTTCGATTTTTTGTGCTTCGTTTTCATCAAGATATCCGATTTCCATATAGAAGCTTAGCTTTTCCTTTGGACCGAGCTCTTTGACATAGCCTTTTTTCTTTGAATCAAGGTATCCAAGGTGCTCCGATGTAGCGGGCAAAATCATTCCCATAGCTTTTTCATCCGGAGTTTTTGAAATCCAGCGAACGCCGACCGGCAAAGCATCAATCGGGTGGCTTACAAAGCATGCGCCCTCGCCCTTTTTATACTGCATTGTATATGCGCGGTTGTTTTCGTCGCCCTCATATTTTATTGCAAAGCATATCTCAGGATTGTAGCACTCGCCCTCTGCTCCTACTGTATCGTGAATCGATGGGTCATCTTGTACCCTGTCCATAAAGCTCTTAAGCTTTTGTGCATGCTCCGGCGCAAGGGAGGGACTTACGATTTTATGTACCTTAATGTGCTCGGCATCGCGTTTTGCACTGTATACAAGCTTTGCCCCTTCAATCGGAGCATAGTTAATATGACAAAGATACATATATTCCATAGGTGTATTCTTCATATTTTCAATTGAAACATCAACCTTTATTGTGCTTGCATTTTCATAAAGCTTGCATTCGGGAGAAAAGTTGTAATTGCGCACAAAAGCAATATTATAATCCAAAACACCACCGACTGTGACATATTTGCCCTTTTCGTCCTCGCCACAGAGAATATATGCCTCATTATATTCAATATTTGGTATTTCGCCATGCTGTGGGTGAGTATCCTCTGGTTGTGGTGCACCAAAAGCTGCCACGCCACAGTGGTACAAAAAGCCGCCATAGTTACCAAGATATTGCTCGGCATATACGGGTTCTTTTATTGTTGTTTTCATTGTCAGGTCGCGTCCGCCAAAAGTAAAGTTCCAAATTTGCTGGCCATGGAAAGGCAAAATGACAAAATGTCCCTTTGGGTTTTTGATTTTTAGCGCCTCAATCCCCGATGGATAGCTAAATGCAGTAACTTTAATGTCGCCATGAGTAATAAGCTCTGATGGTTTTTGACTGAAGAACTCGCGTTTTAAATTGATTTTCACAATAAATCAACCTCACTTTATTTTATATTTTTAGTATAGTTTTCAGCTTAACTTTATTATAGCACTAAAAATTTTTTTTGTATTTAAAATATATTAAATTGTTTTTGCACAATATTAAAAAAATTTAATATCGATATATTGCATTTTAATCAGTATCTATAATACTATTATATATTGATATTGCAAAATATCATTTATGATGTGTGCTTTTCCTGTGCGTTTTATTTTTAAGCGGCCAAACTGTAAAAATTACAAAGAATTATTATGACAGGGAAAGCGGATTTGGTGTCGAGCCTATACTCTCGGTGTATAAAGACTAAAATGAATTGTTTAAGATAGAAATTTTCAATAAAAAAGAGCGATAGTTAATCGCTCTCTTTATCATAAAACTATAAGTTCTTTTGAAAAATCGCTCAAAATAATTGGCGAATCACCATTTACTATCACCAAATCTTCGATTCTTACACCAAATTTTTCGCTAATATATATCCCCGGTTCAACGGTAACAACCATGCCGTCTAACAATGTTTTGTCAGATTTTGGGGAAAGAGTTGGTTGTTCGTGCACGATGATTCCAACACCATGCCCAAGCGCATGACCAAAATTTTTGCCATAACCGGCATCGGTTATAATATCACGCGCAACTTTGTCCACATCGGCACATCGTGCTCCTACGATTACGCTATCGAGCGCACGCCTCTGCGCGCAAAGCACAGTTTCATAAACGCGTTTTTGCTCACAGCTTACATCGCCTATAGCAAGTGTGCGCGTCATATCTGAACAATAGCCGTTGTACACACACCCAAAATCGAGCGTTACAAAATCACCGCGGCAGAGCTTTCTGTCGGTAATACTTGCGTGTGGCATAGATGAATTTTCGCCCGATGCAACAATTGTATCAAAAGAAAGTGCGCTTGCCCCTGCTTGTTTTACGAGCTGTTCAAAAAGTAGAGCAAGTTGTCTCTCGCTTGTGCCGACGCACATTCTATCTATTATTTTTTTAAAGGCATCTGTTGCGATTTGTGCCGCTGTTTTAATTTGTGATAGCTCGTGCTCGTCTTTTATAAGACGAAGAGCGTTTATCGTATCTGATGCGTCGACAAACTCTATACGGGAAAGCTTTTTTTGATATTCTCTAAATCGTCCCAGCGTAATAGAATCTTCTTCAAGCATTATGGTTTTTATATCTTTTTGTATTATGTTTTCGATTCCTTTAGAAATGTTTTCTACCGAAAAACCAAAACTGTTTTTTTCGGCGGCTTCTATATAACGAAAATCGGTTATGATAATGCGACATTGTTTGCTTATAAACAGCACGCCCTCGCCGATAAAACCGCTCAAATAAAACATGTTTTCATAGCTTGTAATTAAAAAAGCTTCATCCTCTTTTATATCACAGACAAGTCTGCTTGCTCGATTGTTCACCCTTTAAGACCTCCGATAATGCATACAGTGCGAGTTTGTAACCAATCTTTTTAAAGCTGCAAATTCGTGACGACACTCCTCGCGCTTGTATATATTTGATAAATGCACTTCTACTGTCGTGATAATATTTTTGCGCTAGCTAAAAGAGCTATAAGTATACTTTTTGCTTAAATCCTTTTTATATAATCTGCAAAATGCATAAATACAATGCCCGGCTCGCTCAAGTCTTCATACCAACGCTTTACCCATTCGAGTGACACAAATCCTTCAAATCCGCCGTTTTTCAAAAGTGCGGTACATTCTTTTATAGGCATATCGCCGTCGCCCATCATTTTATATTTTATGCTGCCTGCTTCAACAATCGAATCCTTTACATGCACATGCTTGATATATTTTTTAAGCTTCTCATATGTATATGACGGTGCTTCGTTCATATATCTGTATGGGTGATGAACATCCCACAGTATTCCGACATTTTCTTCACCGGATTTTTCAATGAGTGATAATATTTCATCCGACGATGCAAATTTTCCGTTTGTTTCTACAAGTGGCATAACACCCTTGTCTTTTCCATAGCGCGCAATTTGCCCAAGGCGCTCTGCAACCTTGTCTGTGTCGATTTCGCCACACGGTTCGGGATTTGTATCGCCAAGAACTCGGATATATTTGCACCCAAGCTTTGACGCAAGGTCTATGTATTCTTTTGCTTCTGCCACATAATCTTTGTCATCCTTGTGCAAAAGACAGCCCGATGTAAGACACGAAACCTCTAAATTAAGGTCAGAAAGTCTCTTGATGCACGCATCAATTTTATCCGGTGCAAAGGCCTTTGCGCGAGGAACAAAAAGCTCGTTTGCAATACCCCTTATTTCTACGCCGTCATAGCCAAAATCTTTTATGGCGCTTATTATATCATTCCATTCCCATGTGGGACATCCAAGTGTTGAAACGCAAATTTTCATAATTAAAAGCCTCCTTGTTTTAAATTATACCCACCTTAATTATACCCCATATAAATGATTTTTTCTATACTTTTTCAAAAAAATTTGTAACAAAAGTTTTTATGTTATCTATTTATCATAACAAAGGATTTTTATACTTTTTGGCGTATATAATATTATAGTAGGAAAAATAAAATATAAGGGGTAATAATATATGAAGATAATTGCTGTGAACGGAAGCGTAAACAAAGATGGAAATACATTTTATTTGCTTGATAAAATATTAAAAATATGCCAAAGTGAAGGGGCACAGACAGAACATATCAACGCCGCACAAGCTATTATGGATGCAAAAACGCCGTTTTGTGTATGTTGTTCAACACCGTGTTCAAAGGTATGTTATGAGGGTTCTCTTCTTGATGAGGCTTTTAAAAAAATTGAAACAGCTGATGCAGTAATATTTGGAAGTCCAGTATATTTTGGTTCGATGAGCGCACAACTCAAAGCGTTTTTTGACAAGACGCGCGATGTTCGTGCACGCAAGGCGTGGCTTGGTATTCCTGCCGGTGTTGTAAGCGTTGGCGGATCGAAATATGGCGGACAGGAAGCCACGATAAACGCAATTCAGGATTGTCTTTTTGTATCGGGGATGAGCGTTTTTGGTTCGGGACATTTTGCTACAGATGGCGGCCAGATGGGCGTCGGGGCACATAGACCTGCATGCGATGACGAGTTCGCAGATGGAAGATGCAAATCAATGGCGTTGCGTGCAATATTTGAAGCGTCGAGAAACGAGGCTTATAAAAACAGCAAATGAATTATAGCAGGAGGGTGATTTTTTGAAAACTATAAGAGAACAAATCGAGGAAAATGAAAAAAATACACTTTCGGAATATGCTCAGCTTGTATCAAATACAAAAGGACGCTTGCAACCACAAGAAAAGTGTGAATTCAGGACAGAATATCAACGCGACCGTGACAGAATTGTTCACTCAAAATCTTTTAGACGCTTAAAGCACAAGACACAGGTTTTTATAGCGCCACAAGGCGACCACTATCGTACGCGTCTTACACATACTTTTGAAGTGAGCCAGATTGCACGCACGATTTCGCGCTCGTTGCGTCTTAATGAGGACCTGACCGAAGCGATGAGCCTTGGACACGATTTGGGGCATACGCCTTTTGGACACAGGGGCGAGGATACACTTGATGCTTTGTGCAGAGGAGGCTTTAAGCATTATGAACAAAGCCTTCGTGTAGTAGATGTTCTTGAAGATGGTCATGGGCTCAATCTTACATATGAGGTGCGCGACGGCATAAGAAATCATACCGGCAAAAACCAGCCATCAACACTTGAGGGAAAGGTGCTCAAGTTTGCTGACAAGATTGCATATATCAACCACGATATAGATGATGCAATAAGAGGCGGGGTAATAAGTGCAAACGATTTACCGAAAGAGCTTATAGAGCTTCTTGGTGATGACCATTCAAAGCGTATTGATACAATGATTTCTGACACGGTAAAAAGCTCTCTTGGCAAAAGAGATATTATGATGTCGGATGAAATTGGCACTGCGATGTATGCACTGCGCGATTTTATGTTTGAGGTAGTATATAATAATAAAACAAAACGCGAGGAAGAACGCAAGGGTTCGTATATAATAGAGCAAATGTTTAATCATTTCACAAAAAATCCGTCAGTTTTGCCCGACGAATATAAACAGTTCATAGGCGAGTATGAGATTGACCGTGTTGTGTGCGACTATATTGCGGGCATGAGCGACGATTATGCAGTGACAAAATTTACAGATATTTTTGTACCAAAGTCGTGGACCATTTTTTGATCTTTTATACAGTATTTATGTAAAAATTGTATAAACTGTCACAATATGTGGAAATATTAACTTGTATTTATTGTCACTAAAAAAAAGGATTTTGTACAAAAATGTCGAAATTAGTATAGTGATGATTGTGTAAGTTATTGATGCACTGTAAAACACAATTACTTTACAACTTACGCTGTTTTAAGAAGGAGAGTTTTGATTGCTTTATTCGGACGAGCTTATCAGTGAAATATTATCCGCGAATGATATTGTAGATGTTATTTCCTCCTATGTTACTTTGAAGAGGAGTGGCAGAGGGCTTGTTGGATTGTGCCCGTTTCATTCTGAAAAAACTCCGTCCTTTAGTGTTTCGCCCGATAAGCAGCTTTATCATTGTTTTGGCTGTGGTGAGGGTGGCAGCGTGCTTACATTTGTTATGAAGATTCAAAACCTTGATTTTGTCGAGGGGATTAAGTTTTTGGCGGATAGGGCGCATATTGCCTTGCCGGAGCCGGATATGAGTGAAAGTGTGGACAAGCATTTTAAAAAGAAGCAACGCCTTATCAGTGCAAACACATATGCGGCAAAGTTTTTTTATAACACGCTTGTAAACACTCCACATGGTGAAGTGGCAAGGAATTATTTTAGCGCACGCGCAATTTTGCCGAAAACTGCGTCACAGTTTGGCCTTGGGTTTGCGCCCGATAGCAGAAGTATGCTGCTTGAGCATTTAAAGCCACTCGGCTTTAGTGAAAATGAGCTTGTTGATTTTGGGCTTGCGATTATAAAGGACAATAAATATATCGATAAATTCCGTAATCGTGTGATGTTTCCGATTATTGATGTGCGCGGCAATGTAATAGGTTTTGGCGGGCGCGTAATGGACGATTCGAAACCAAAATATTTAAACTCGCCCGAAACGGTGGCATTTAATAAAAGATTAAATCTTTTTGCTTTGAATTTAGCAAAAAATAAAAAAAGCGATACACTTATTTTGGTTGAAGGATATATGGATGTTATATCACTTCATCAAGTGGGTATAAATAATACAGTGGCAACACTTGGCACTGCGCTTACAGAGGAGCAGGCAAGACTCATATCGCGGTATGCG
Organism: Candidatus Aphodoplasma sp.; assembly: GCA_045626925.1. Lineage (GTDB taxonomy): Bacteria > Bacillota > Clostridia > UBA1381 > UMGS1253 > Aphodoplasma. The sequence continues at coordinate 15,999 of JAZUQZ010000004.1, forward strand.
AAAAATGTGATTTTGTGCTATGATACTGACGAAGCCGGAGTCAAAGCGACGATGCGCGCGATTGATATTTTCTCAAAAACAGAGTGTCGCGTAAAGGTATTGAGTCTTATGGACTCAAAGGACCCGGATGAGTTTATAAAGGCACATGGTGGTGGAAGTGAGGCATTTTTAGATGCTGTGAAAAAGGCTATACCTGCGACGATGTTTCGCATAAATACCATGAAACGCCAATATGACATAGACAACAATATAGACGATAAAATAAGCTTTATATCCGAAGCGGCAAAGATTCTTTTGTCGACAAACAACATGGTTGAGGTCGATGCATATGCCGATATGCTTTCAAAGCAATATGACATTAAAAAGGAGTCGGTTTATGCTGAAATCAAAAAACTTCAGGGCAAGCAACAGGTCCAGGATACAGGACGAATAATCCGTCAAACTGCATCGGCCGGTGTACATATAGCAGACAAGCCACAAAACAATGTGATGCGAGGCAATTTTTCAAAAACTACTGTGTCACCGCTTGAAAAAGCAGAGAAAAGCTTGTTGTCGCTGGCGTTTTCGAGCAGGCCTGCTGCAAAAATAGTCCAGGGGGAGCTTTTGGCGGATGACTTTTCAAATGAAATTCACCAAAAGCTTGCAAAGCTTTGCTACGATGCATGGGATACATCAAATGCACCGGATATGGCACACATTGTTTCAAGCTTTGAAACCGATATGGCAGGGTATATTACACAGGTTTTGATGGACAAATCCGTTTATGATGACGAGCTTTCAGCAACGAGGGATTTGATTCTTACTATAAAACAAGAAAAACTTAGAAAACAAATAAGAGAAGAAACTAATCCTACAGTTTTGATAGAACTTTTAAAACAACAGGCAGAACTTAAAGAAAAGAGAGGAGGAGCGCGGGTATGAGTGAAGTAGAAATCAGTAAAAAGGCGATAGCTAAAGAGCTTTTGGAGCGCGGCAAAAAAAGCGGTATGCTGTCGTTTAAAGAGATAATGGACGCCTTTGAGGCTGTTGATATCGGGCCTGAACAAATTGACAAGGTATATGAAACACTTGAAAAGGCAGGCATCGAAATTGTTGGTGATATAGACAAAGAGCTTGAAGAAATTGAGATGTCAAACGAAGAAGTAGGGGATTTGTCTGTACCTGAGGGCGTGAATATTGACGATCATGTCAAGATGTACCTAAAAGAAATCGGCAAGGTTCCGCTTCTTGATTCGGAAGAGGAGAAAGAGCTTGCAATGCGCATGGTAGATGGTGACCCTGCGGCAAAGCGTCGTCTTGCAGAGGCAAATTTGCGACTTGTCGTTAGTATTGCAAAGCGCTATGTTGGACGCGGAATGTTGTTTTTAGACCTTATCCAAGAGGGTAATCTTGGTCTTATAAAAGCTGTTGAAAAGTTTGATTATACTAAAGGTTATAAATTTTCGACATATGCTACATGGTGGATTAGACAGGCGATTACGCGTGCCATAGCAGACCAGGCGCGTACAATTCGTATTCCTGTTCATATGGTTGAAACAATCAATAAACTTATTCGAGTATCACGCCAATTATTACAAGAGCTTGGACGCGAGCCACAAGCAGAGGAAATTGCAAAAGAGCTTAATATGCCTACTGACAAGGTTCGCGAGATAATGAAAATTGCACAAGAGCCGGTATCACTTGAAACTCCGATAGGCGAAGAAGAGGATAGCCACCTTGGTGATTTTATTCCTGATGATGATGCGCCGGCACCGTCTGAATCGGCAAGTTTTGTTTTGTTAAAGGAACAACTTTTGGATGTGCTTTCGACACTTACTCCACGAGAGGAAAAAGTTTTAAAGCTCAGATTTGGACTTGATGATGGACGCGCGCGTACACTTGAAGAGGTTGGCAAGCGTTTCAATGTTACGCGTGAGCGCATACGCCAAATCGAGGCAAAAGCACTGCGCAAGCTTCGTCATCCAAGTAGAAGTAAAAAGCTTAAGGATTATCTTGATTAAAAATCGTAAAAAACCGATACCAGTTTTGGTATCGGTTTTAATTTATACATAAAAGATATCAAGTCCGTGACTTTTTGCATAACGCTCGGTATAATATGTACCACCCACATTTTTTCGAAGATAACACACACAAAAGCTACAGTTGTCGACCATATATTTGTTTCTTTCAAGCATACAACCGGGCAAATATTTTTCGCTTGTATATATTACCTTGTCTGCATGTGAGATGATATATTCATATGTTTGCTTTTCATACTTATTAAAGTATTTTGACTGGCTTTTGCACGGCAAAGCCATTATCAGAGCAATGTCATTATAAATCTTCTTTTTTTCTAAAACACATATAGCAGCAAGCGTATCAAACCCAAGCGCCCCGCCACAATAAAAACATTTTACACCAAGCTCTATAAGCCGTTGCAAATGCGTTAAAAGCTTATTTTTAATTGTGACTTCGTCTTCTGCTTCGATTTGTCTGTGTCCCGTAAAACAACACGAAATGTTTTTCAAACCAATCTCTCCCAGTGTATTATTTTGTCCAACCAACATAAGTAAAGTATTTGTTTTTAAATGGTAGCGCTGCATTTTTTGCAGTTTCATAATTATCAAAAAGTGCAAATACTGATGGGCCACTGCCACTCATAATCGCGCCAAGAGCTCCGCGGTTCAAAAGCTCTTCTTTTATATCTTTAATAACCGGATGCATGCTCGATGTTATCTCTTCCATTACATTATACATACCGGCTGCTACCGTGTTGACATCCCCGTTTTCTATAGCATCACAAAGAGCACTTGTATCAGGATGACGAATGATTGGTGATTCGTCAATTTTTTTATAAATTGTCGGCGTAGATACGCTAAAATTCGGCTTTATAAGCACTATTGGTGTCTTTGGAAAATCTGTAAGAGGTGAAAGCTTTTCACCAATTCCGCCCGCAAGCATCGTAGTTCCGTATATGCAATATGGCACATCTGCTCCGAGCTCAACACCAATGTGACAAAGTTGCTCCTTTGAAAAATTTGTCTCATATATTTTATTTAGCCCATAAAGCACTGCAGCTGCATTGCCACTTCCGCCTGCAAGACCTGCACCGACGGGAATTCTTTTAAATATATCTATATCGACGCCGCCCGATATATTGGCGTATTCGAAAAATTTTGCCGCTGCTTTGTATGCGATATTTTTTTCATCACAGGGCAAAAAACTTAGATTTGTTTTAAGAGTTATGTCGCTGTCTGTACGAGTAAGTGTTATACTGTCACACAGGCCACAACTCAGCATAATCATCAAAACCTCGTGATAGCCGTCATCGCGTGTGCCAAGTATATCAAGGCTGAGATTTACTTTTGCATTAGAATTGAGTAAAATTTTATCCATTAAAACGCTCCGTTCGTTTGTGAATATATTGTGCTTTTAGTACTATAATATCACAAAAAAGAGACTGCGTAAACCTTGATTTTCAAAAAAAGGCTTGTGCGTTGAAAATATCGTAATAAAAAGTAAAAAAGTGTTGACAAAACTATAAAAATGGTATATACTTACAAGCAGGACAGCAAAGGCGCTGTGAGGCACATTCTCACAGTGCCATGTTTTTTATACGACGAAATGATTTGTTTTATAACAAACTATATAAAAAGGGGAGAAGTAGTGTGGACACAATTTCAAAACTTTTCGGCAGCATGGTATTTAATGACAAAATAATGAAACAACGCTTGCCAAAGGCTACTTATAAGGAGCTTCAAAAAACAATTAAAGAGGGTAAAAACCTTGAGATAGGTGTTGCAAATATTGTTGCAAATGCCATGAAGGATTGGGCAGTTGAAAAGGGAGTTACACACTATACCCATTGGTTCCAACCTATGACAGGCATCACTGCAGAAAAGCATGATAGCTTTATTACGCCGATAGATAATGATTCTGTTATAATGGAGTTTTCGGGGAAAGCGCTTATAAAAGGCGAGCCAGATGCATCATCGTTTCCATCGGGCGGACTTAGGGCAACATTTGAAGCAAGAGGCTATACTGCGTGGGACCCTACATCATATGCTTTTATAAAGAATGGCACGCTTTGTATACCGACTGTGTTTTGTTCGTATGGCGGCGAGGTGCTTGATAAAAAGACTCCGCTTCTTCGTTCGATGGAGGTTATTGATAAACAAGCGGTGCGCGTATTAAGACTGCTTGGTAATACAACTACAAAGCATGTTGTTACGACGGTCGGCGCTGAGCAGGAGTATTTTTTGGTTGATAAGGATATGTATGAAAAGCGCAAGGACCTTATTTTTACAGGCAGAACGCTTTATGGGGCAAAGGCACCAAAGGGACAGGAGCTTGAGGACCATTATTTTGGCGCAATAAAGCCTCGCGTTGTTGCATATATGAAGGAGCTTGATGAGGAGTTGTGGAAGCTTGGCGTGCTTGCAAAGACAAAGCATAACGAGGCAGCACCAGCCCAACATGAGCTTGCACCGATTTATACAACTACAAACACTGCAACGGACCACAATCAGCTTACAATGGAAACTATGAAAAATGTGGCGCTGCGCCACAATCTTGTATGTCTTTTGCACGAAAAACCGTTTGCAGGCGTAAACGGAAGTGGTAAGCACAATAACTGGTCGCTTTCAACAGATGACGGTAAAAATCTATTAGACCCGGGCAAAGCACCACACACAAACGGCCAATTCTTGCTTTTCTTGGCTGCGGTTATAAAGGCTGTTGACGAATATCAGGATTTGTTAAGGCTTTCTGTTGCAAATGCAGGAAACGATAACAGACTTGGTTCAAGTGAGGCGCCTCCGGCAATTGTATCTCTATTTTTGGGCGATGAGCTTGAGGAGATACTTGATGCAATTGAAAGAGGAAAAACATATGTTAAAAAAGAGCGCAGCATAATGGAAACGGGTGTGCATTCACTTCCAAACTTTGTAAAGGATACAACAGATAGAAACCGCACATCGCCGTTTGCTTTTACCGGTAATAAGTTTGAATTCAGAATGCTTGGTTCAACTTCATCAATTGCAGAACCGAATATTATTCTAAATACGATTGTAGCTGAAGAGCTTGATTATTTTGCAAATGTACTTGAAAAATCTGATGATATTGAGAAAGCATTAAACGAAATTATAAGAGATACAGTAAAAGAGCACAAGAGAATAATATTTAACGGCAATAATTATTCTGACGAATGGGTAATAGAGGCACAAAGGCGCGGCTTGTTAAATCTAAAATCGTCCCCCGATGCGTTGCCATACTTTGTAAGTGATAAAAACATTGCGTTATTTACAAAACACAGCATATTTACCGAAACAGAAGTGCGTTCAAGATGTGAAATTATGCTCGATAATTATAACAAGGTGTTAAATATTGAGGCGCTTACAATGATAGATATGTCGCGCAAGGATATTCTTCCGGCCTCTATTGCATATGTGAAGGATTTGGCAGACACAATAAATTCTAAAAAATCGATTTCACAAAGCATAAGTTGTGATGCAGAGGAAATGCTTGTGTCAAAGCTTTCTTCACTAAACACAAGCCTTTATAAAAAGACGGATGAGCTTGAGGAGGCACTTTTGGGAACAAAGGATTATGAAGACGCGCAAAAGCTTGCACATTATTACAAGGAAAATGTTTTAAGCACTATGCAGGAACTTCGCACAGTTGCAGATGAAATTGAAATGCTTGTTGGGGAGAAATATTGGCCATATCCGACATATGCTGACTTACTTTTTGGTGTTTGATTGTGCTATAGCATCAAACAAAAAATTATACCTTACAAGATATGCAAAAAAATGAAAAAATTTGCATATCTTTTTGTTTTTATCTTTGACTTTTTTACACCAATATAGTATAATATATCCATGAGGGAAGAAATACATAGCTATATAAAAAAGACATATTTTTCTTTTTGCGCAAGGCTTGGAGGGGATATATAGTGAGTTACAAAATAGGTGACAGAATTTTGTATCCTATGCACGGTGCCGGAGTGATTGAGGCTATCGAGCAACAGGAAATACTTGGTGAACTTCATTCATATTATGTGATGCGTTTGCCAGCAGGGGATATGAAGGTTATGATACCAATGAAAAATGTTGACGAAATAGGTGTGCGTGACATCATTACCAAGGACAAGGCAAGAGAAGTGATGGCTCGTTTTTACGAGCGTATGTGTGACGAGGACACAAATTGGAACAAGCGTTTTCGCGACAATATGGCAAAGCTCAAAAGTGGAGATATTTATGAGGTTTTAGATGTTGTAAAGCATTTGATGTGTCGCGACAAGAAAAAAGGGCTTTCGACCGGTGAACGAAAAATGTTGTCAAATGCAAAACAGATTTTAATAAGTGAGCTTGTACTTACAGACATTGCTAAAATTGATGAAATTGAGGCAAAGCTTGAGATTGCTGTTGAAGCTGAAACAAAAATAGGGTAACTTTATTAAAATTATCCTATTTTTAGTATATAAAAACGAATTAAAACTTTAATATAAATGAGGAACGGATTTGTTATGGAAAATAAGCTGTTTCATGGTTTCAAGTGTGACGAATTTGAATTTGAACAAACAACTGCATATGTTGCAATACCTGATATAGAGCCGAGAAATCAAATAGTGTTTAAAACAGAGTATTGGGATGCATTTCCGGAGCTTGAAATAGAGCTTTTAAAGCGTGGCTTTCATGTTGTCCATGTAAGAAACCATACAAGATTGGCAAACAAAAGCGATTGTGACAGAAAGGCAAGATTTATAGAATATGTATCACAAAAGTATGGACTTGACAGAAAGTGTATTCTTGTTGGGATGAGTTGCGGTGGCGCCCAGGCGGTTAATTTTGCAAGCTATTATCCGGACATGGTATCGTGTTTGCTTATAGATGCGCCGGTGCTTAATTTCCTTGATTTTCCGGGCAGATATAATCAATATGAGCAAATTTGGGAGAATGAGTTTAAAGCAGCGTATCCAAATGTAAAAAGACCTGATATTTTTACATTGCCGGATAATCCGATAAACAATGTACCAAAGCTTATTGAAAAAAGGTTCCCGGTAATTATGCTATATGGTACCGAGGATATGACAGTTAATTACTATATGAACGGAAAGCTATTAGAGGAAGCATATTCGGATAATGCGGAGCTTTTGACCGTTATACCAAGAAACTCACAAGGGCATCATCCTCATGGATTGCTCGGCAGGGCTGATGAATTGGCAGATATTCTTATGTCAAAAATATCTTAATGGTTTTAATTGTATCAGGAGGAAGTTATGAAAAGAATTACCAAATATAAAAATTATGATACTTGAGCCGTATGCTTTGCCTGAAAGCGGAACCCAGGGTGTGCTTTGCGATGGCAGTGATAAATATGATACAATCAGAGCAGAGGTAAAAAAGCGTGCAGAAGTAGCAAGGCATCTTGCAAACAAATACAACCTTGTATTTATACCGTTGCAAGACAAGCTTGATGAATTGACAAAGAGCGCACCTGTGTCATATTTTTTCAAAGACGGCGTTCATCCAACAAATATAGGACACGAGTTTATAGCTCGGGAATGGGTAAAATTTTTCAATGAAAATTATGTAGACTAATATAACAAAAGCTAAGGAGCGATGAATGTGAAGGCTATTATCAATGGTAAGATTATACTACAAGATCGCATAGTTGAAGATGTAGCGCTTTTGTATTCAAATATTATCGAGGGCATTGTAGCAGTGGATAATGTACCAAAAGATGCAGAAGTTATTGATGCAAAGGGTGGCTATGTTTCGCCGGGATTTATTGATTTACATATTCACGGTTATCTTGGCAAAGATGTATGCGACGGTGAAGAGGAAAGCATAAGAACGATTTCGGGTGGCATTGTTGAAAATGGTGTCACAGGATATCTTCCAACGACTATGACGGTTGATATGAAGGTAATTAAAAAGTCTTTAGAGGTACTTCGAAGACTTAAAGAAGAGAGCAAAACATGGCAAGGAAGTGAAATCCTTGGTTGTCATGCAGAGGGGCCATTTATTAACGAAAGCAAAAAGGGTGCCCAGGATGCAAAGTATATCTTAAAACCGGATGCAGAGTTTGTTAAAGAGTATGCTGATATAATTAAAATTATATCGCTTGCTCCTGAAATGGATTCGAACGATTTTGAGCAAATAAGAAAAATGACAAAGCAAACAAATGTTGTCGTTTCTATGGGACATACGGGTGCAGATTATGAAACGGCGATGAAGAGCACGCGTGCAGGCGTAAAACACACAACACACCTCTTTAATGCCATGACGCCTATTGCACATCGCGCGCCCGGTGTTGTTGGCGCAGCGCTCAATGCTGATGTAAGCTGTGAATTGATTGTAGATACATTCCATGTATCGCCGAGTCTTTATGATATGCTTTATAAATTAAAAGGCAGAAAGCTTTGCTTTATTACGGATTGTCTTCCTGCGGGGGGGCTTCCGTATGGGGAGTATACACTTGGTGGTCAAAAAATTATTTATAGAGATATAGTTTGTCGTTTAGAGGATGGAACGATTTCGGGTAGCGTGTTAAAGCTTAATAAGGGTGTGTGGAATGTGTATACAAACTCGAACATACCGCTTTGGGAATGTGTAAACTGTGCGTCACTAAATCCTGCTACCACAATAGGCCTACAAGATAAAAAGGGTTCGCTTTCTGTTGGCAAAGATGCCGATATTGTTATATTAGATAATGAATTTAATGTATTAAATACTATAATCAAAGGAGAGGTTAGATATGAATCTAAAAATTAAAGCAAAATTAGACCCACAGTTTGCTCCTTTATCTATTATATGCAAAGATATGCGAGAAGCAACGAAAAATGAGGGACAGGATATTATTATTGCAGTTGAAAGAAACAACGGATATACTGTAAGATATAATACAAGAGTATTTGTGGACAATACAGGCCACGATGAAGAGAATTTTAATTTTATAGAAAGAATGACAAAAGCTCTTTTGTGGGTTGTTGGCGGTTATAAAATCTATATTGCAGGAAGTGAGCTTATTGCAAGCAAAATCAAGGAGGCTTATTCATATGGCGGGCTCCGTGATTTTGATGTTCACTTTATGGAAAGAGTTTATGAAGAAAAGTTTGAGGTTATCGCTTGTTCATTAGCAGATGCCCCGAAAGAAAAGTCGGCTGCCGCTCCGATAGGCAGACATCTTGATGGTTGCAGAATAGGCTTTGATGCAGGTGGAAGTGATAGAAAAGTTAGTGCGGTAATCGATGGCAAAAGTGTTTATTCAGAAGAGGTCGTTTGGTTCCCAAAAATCAATTCGGACCCGGCGTATCATTATGATGGCATTTTGAGTGCTATGAAAACGGCTGCATCTCATATGCCGAGAGTTGATGCAATAGGTGTATCAAGCGCAGGAATATATGTTGACAATCGTATAATGGTAGCTTCACTTTTCTTAAAGGTTAGCGATGAAGATTTTGATAAAAAGGTTAAAAATATGTATCTTGATGTTGCAAAAGAAATTGGTAAAGATATTCCGATTGAGATTGCAAACGATGGAGATGTTACCGCTTTGGCAGGCGCTATGGATCTTGATGATAATTCTGTTCTAGGCGTTGCTATGGGCACATCAGAGGCGGGTGGATATGTTGACCCACAGGGAAATATCACCGGTTGGTTAAACGAGCTTGCGTTTGTTCCTGTTGATTATTGCAAGGATGCTATGATTGATGAGTGGTCGGGCGATTATGGCTGTGGTGTCAAATATTTTTCACAAGATGGTGTGATAAAACTTGCTCCGTTTGCAGGTATTGATATTGATGAAAGTCTTTCTCCTGCTGAAAAGTTAAAGGTTGTACAAGGTCTTATGGCACAAAATGACCAAAGAGCTATTGACATTTACGAAACAATAGGCACATATTTTGGACATGCAATTGCCTTTTATACAGAGTTTTACGATATCAAGCATGTATTGATTATGGGAAGAGTAACCTCCGGTGCAGGTGGTGCCATTGTACTTGAAAAAGCAAGAGAAGTTCTTGATACAGAATTTCCTGAATTGGCAAAGACGATTGAGCTTCATATTCCTGATGAAAACTCCAGAAGAGTTGGTCAATCAGTTGCTGCTGCAAGTTTGCCAAAGATTTAATTTTATAAGCGTTATATATATAACAAGTGTTGATAGTTTGTATAAAAAACTCTGATATGAATTCATATCAGAGTTTTTTATTATTGTATTAAATTATTGGGTTCATAGTTTTCACTACTGATATTTATTTTATTATAATCAATAATGCTTTCAATTGTATCAAGAGCGCGCGTAGATATTTTTTCATATCGTTCGCGCTTATTTTTTATTTTCTCATCAAGAGAATCCATAATGCCAAAGTTTACATTCATAGGTTGAAAGTTAGCTATTGTAGTGTTTGCAATATAGTTTGAAAGTGCACCAATAGCTGTTTTTGATGTAAAATCAATAGGCTCACAATCATTTATTATTCGGTGCATATTCAAAGCCGCCAAAAGTCCGCTTGACGCCGACTCTACATATCCTTCGACCCCCGTAATCTGGCCTGCAAAAAATATTTTTTTATTGGTTTTTAAGCGATAGTACTTATCCAAAATTTCCGGTGAATTTAAAAATGTGTTGCGATGCATCACGCCATAGCGTACAAATTCTGCATCTTTAAGTGCGGGAATCATCGAAAAAACTCGTTTTTGTTCACCAAATTTAAGATGCGTCTGAAACCCTACCATATTATAAAGCGTTGCATCGGCATTATCCTGGCGAAGCTGTACCACAGCATAAAAATCGTCTTTTCCTGTTTTTGGATTTATAATGCCTACCGGTTTTAACGGTCCAAACAAAAGCGTTTGTATACCACGCGATGCCATAACCTCAACGGGCATACACCCTTCGAAAACCTTTTTATTTTCAAAATCTTTTAGCTCTGCATTCTGGGCGTTTATAAGTTCGTTGTAAAACGCTTCATATTGTTCTTTGTCCATGGGACAATTTATATAATCTGCGTCACCACGCTCGTATCGCGCCGCATAAAACGCATTTTGCATATCAATGCTTTCGCGTGTTACAAGCGGTGCTGCCGCATCAAAAAAATGCAAATATTCACTACCGGTAAGGGCGGCAATCTCATCTGCAAGAGCATCACTCGTAAGAGGTCCGGATGCAATTATCGTATATTGCTCGGTATCAATGTGACAAACCTCTTCGCTTATCACTTCTATATTTTTATGTTCCCTGATTTTTTGTGTAATCATACTCGAAAAACCCTCACGGTCAACGGCAAGCGCGCCACCCGCAGGCACGCGCGTCATATCTGCGCACGATATAATTAGCGAGTCAAGCCTTCTCATTTCTTCTTTCAAAAGGCCAACTGCATTAAAAATCTGGTCAGAACGAAGTGAATTGCTGCACACAAGCTCTGCAAAATCATCGCTGTGATGAGCGGGGGAGTGCTTTATTGGTTTCATTTCATATAAACGCACATCAACGCCCCTGTTTGCGAGCTGCCATGCAGCTTCGCAACCGGCGAGTCCGGCACCAATTATATTAACTATCACTTTTCTTCGCTCCTGTTTCATAATCACAGTTTTCGCTTATGCATACGATTTTTTTCGGTCCACGCATATTTTTCTTTACAAGAATCGAGCCGCATTTTGGACAGTTTTTGTCTGCGATAGGAGTATTCCATGTCATAAAGTCACATTTTGGATTATCTTCACATCCATAATATGTTCTTCCTGTTTTGCTTTTCTTTACAAGAATCATCTTGCCACATTTTGGACACGCAACACCTGCTTCTTCGCGGATTGGCTTTGCGTTTCGGCATGCAGGAAAGCCCGGACATGCTAAAAACTTACCATAACGGCCCATTTTATACACCATCATCCTGCCACATTTTTCACATTTGACATCACTTACCTCGTCGGTAAGCTTTACATGGCTGATTTCTTTTTCAGCTGTTTTTACCACTTCATCAAACGGGTAATAAAAGTCCTTTATAATCGATTTCCATTCTATGTCGCCACTTTCGATGCTGTCGAGCTGGCTTTCCATATTTGCAGTAAAATCAACATCAACAATATTTGTAAAATTATCCTTTAATAAATCAGTTGTAACCCTGCCGAGCTCGGTTGGTATAAGTGTTTTTTTATCGCGAGTAACATATCCGCGCGCAAGAATCGTCGTAATTGTCGGTGCAAATGTTGACGGTCTGCCAATGCCTTCCTCTTCAAGCGTTTTTACAAGGCTTGCCTCGGTATATCGCGGAGGTGGCTGGGTAAAGTGTTGTTTATTATCTATATCAATAAGCTTTAGTGTTTCTCCCTTTTCAATAGGCGGAAGTGCAGCCTCCTTTTGTTTTTCAACATCGCTGCCCTCGATATAAACCTTCATAAAGCCGTCAAATTTAACCTTAGAGCCGGTCGCTTTAAAGATGTGAGATGCAGAGGCTATATCACATATATTTGTTTCGATTATTGCACTTTCCATCTGGCTTGCGACAAAACGCTCCCAAATAAGCTTATAGAGTTTATATTGGTCGTTTGTAAGTGAATCCTTTATGCGTATAGGCGTAAGAGCTACATCTGTCGGACGGATAGCTTCGTGTGCATCCTGAGCGTCCTTGCGGCTCTTATAATTGCGAAAATTGTTTGGCGCATATTTTTCACCATAATTTGAAACTATATAGCTGTGCGCTGCATGTTGTGCCTCTTGGGCTATGCGTGTCGAGTCGGTACGCATATATGTTATAAGACCGATTGTTCCAATGCCCTTTATATCAATACCTTCATAAAGCGCCTGGGCAGTCTGCATAGTCTTGCGTGACTGAAAATTGATTTTTCTTGACGCTTCTTGTTGCATGGTAGATGTTGTAAACGGCGGGGCAGGGGAGCGCTTTGCGTCACTTATTTTCACTTCTTTTACGACAAAAGGTGATTCTTTCACTGCGTTTGAAATCGCCGTTGCCTCCTGCTCACTTTTAAGTTCGATCTTTTTGTTTGCACTTCCATAATAGCTTGCCTTAAAGCTTTTTTTGCTCTTTGGCTCACAAAGCTCGGCAGTTACTGTCCAATATTCCTTTGGAATAAATGCTTCAATTTCATCCTCGCGGTCGCATATAAGGCGTGTTGCAACAGATTGCACACGACCTGCACTAAGCCCTTTTTTTACCTTTTTCCACAAAATCGGACTCAATTTATAACCAACAATTCTATCAAGAACGCGACGCGCCTGTTGTGCATCGACAAGACTTTGGTCAATGGCTCTTGGCTCTTTGATGGCCTTTTGCACAGCAGTTTTTGTAATTTCGTTAAAGGTAACGCGACACAAGGATTTTTCATCAAGCTCAAGTGCATGTGCCAAGTGCCAACTTATTGCCTCTCCTTCACGGTCAGGGTCAGTTGCGAGGTACACCTTGTCTGACGCTTTTGCTTCCTTTTTAAGCGTGGACAGAAGGTTTCCCTTTCCTCTTATAGTAATATAACGCGGTTCAAAATCGTTGTCGACATCGATGCCGAGATTACTCTTTGGAAGGTCTATAATATGACCCATAGATGCCTCAACGCTATAATTTGCCCCAAGATATTTTTTTATTGTTTTTGCTTTTGATGGTGACTCAACAATAACAAGTTTTTTTGACATTGTGTTTTCCGATGCCTTTCTGTCCACATAGATTTATAAAATCCTATATGCCTTATCTGTGGACTGATAAGGTGCATAAAAATTTATATTTCTTATATATTTAATGTAAACATTTTGCCCGAAAGAGCAACAACAAAGCCCAAAAGCTCCATTATCGTAAGTGCCGCCCCAACCTCTGATACACTCATATCAACGCTTCGACAAATTTCATCTATATGCTTGTCGCCATCTGCCAAAAGCATAATTATACTTTTTTGTTTTTCATCGAGCGTGTCATATCTCGGACTATTTATATCAACATTCTTCTTATCATTATTTGTTTTCTTTTCTTCATTATGCGTGCGTGCTTTTGTTGTGCGTATAGTTTCTTCAACATACACAGGTTCACTTTTACCAAAACGCCCCATATCAATGTTTCCGAGTTCATATACATACTCGTTTAGAATATCTTCGGCACATTCTACAAGCTTTGCCCCACCATTTTTTATAAGAAAGTTGCATCCCGATGAGCTGTCACGATTATAATCGCCTGGCAAAGCAAAAACATCTTTGCCATTTTCGATTGCCCAATCTGCAGTGATAAGCGTGCCACTTTTGCGCTTTGCTTCTGCAATAAGCACTCCGCGAGAAAATGCGGCAATAAGTCTGTTCCTTATTGGAAAATTTTTGCCATATGGTGGTGTGCCGGGTGCAAATTCAGTCATAACTGCTCCATTTTTAGCAATCGCTTGCATAAGTGCTTCGTTTTCCGGAGGATATATTATATCGAGTCCGCAACCAAGAAAAGCAACTGTTTTAGCACCGGCTGCAAGGGCACTTCTGTGCGCAGCAGAATCAATGCCACGCGCCATTCCGCTCACGATTACAACACCGCTATCAGCAAGATCTGCACATATTTCACTCGTTGCATTTATTCCATAATCTGTGCATTCTCTTGAACCAACAACAGAAATGCAAAGCATTTCGTCCCAGTTTATTTTCTCGCCGAGGACATAGAGTACATATGGCGGCTCATAACAGCTTTTAAGGGCACTGGGATAAAATTTATCATCAAAACAAAGCGCATATGCCCCAAGCTCATCAAGCTTTTTTATAATTTCATTTGCTTTTGTAAGGTCTTTATTGCAAAGAGCAGAGATTTCGCGTTTGCCAATTTTATCAAGGCCGTCAAAATCACTTTCGTTTGCATTATATATATCGAGCGGGGTTTTAAATTTTTCAAGGAGAACAGAGATTTTTGCCGAGTGTATATTTGGCAAATTTACAAGCCAAAGCCAATATTTTTGCTCAGACATATCTTTTCCTCCTTTATAAATATTAAAACTGCACATATAAAATTTTAATCCCCTACGATTTAATACATTACTACAAAATTATGCATTTGTCAAAGATTTTTTTATAAAAACGAAAAAATATAAAAAATAAAATCAGAACCTTGCAAATAAATACAAAGTTCTGTAGGCATTTTATTATTTTTTGAATTGGCTGTTATAAAGCTCGGCATAAAAACCGTTTTTCTCCATAAGCTCCTTATGCGTCCCTTTTTCGACTATATCACCGTCATTTATAACAAGAATAAGGTCAGATTCGCGAATTGTGGATAGACGGTGAGCTATTATAAAGCTTGTTCTATCTTTCATAAGATTATTCATTGCCGTTTGAATAAGGGCCTCTGTTCTTGTGTCGACAGAGCTTGTCGCTTCATCTAAAATAAGCATTGGCGCATCTGCTAAAACAGCTCTTGCAATTGTAATAAGTTGCTTTTGCCCTTGGGAGATATTGTTTGCTTCTTCGTTTATAACCATGTTATATCCACCTGCAAGCTGGTGTATAAAGCGGTCAACACATGCGGTTTTTGCCGCTTCGATAACTTCTTCATCAGTTGCGTCCGGCTTTCCATAGCGTATGTTTTCCATTACTGTATCATTAAATAACCATGTATCTTGCAACACCATAGCAAATTGGTCACGCAAATCATCTCTCCTAAAATCGCGTATATCAATTCCATCAAGCTTTATAGAACCGTCATTTACATCATAATAGCGCATTAAAAGCTTTACAAGCGTTGTTTTGCCGGCGCCGGTAGGCCCGACAATTGCGACTTGCATGCCACCTTTTATAGAGCATGAAAAATCCTTTATAATTATTTTATCCTTTAAATACCCAAAACGCACATTTTCAAACTGTACCGAGCCGGTAAGGTTTTCTGTTTTTTTCGGTGTTGGTGTTTCGGGCACCTCTTCTTCGCTTTCGAGAAATTCAAATACACGCTCAGCAGCCGCAGCCGTTGATTGAAAAACATTTGCAATGTTTGAAACCTCGCTTATCGGTCGTGTAAATTGGCGTACATATTGGATAAAAGACTGGATATTGCCGACCTGGAGCGTGCCTTTCAGAACAAAAAGACCACCCATTATACACACAATAACATATCCTACATTTCCGACAAAGTTTACCATAGGCATCATAATTCCTGATAGTGCCTGCGATGTCCATGCCGTCTTACAAAGGGTATCACTGTATTCATTAAATGTTTTTACAGAGCTTTGTTCGCCGTTGAATGCTTTTACAACATTGTGCCCCGAATACATTTCCTCAACATGCCCATTTATTTTTCCAAGAGTGCGTTGCTGTGCACGATAATACTTGCTTGATAAACCAACAATAATTCGTACGAAAACAAGTACAACAGGCAATATTATAAGCGTTACAAGACTCATCCATACATTTATTGAAAACATAACTGCCACTATGCCGATAATTGTAACGATAGATGAAACAGATTGGGCAATGCCTTGGTTAAGTGTTTGTGCTACCGTGTCGACATCGTTTGTAATACGACTCAAAATTTCACCATATGGTGTCGCCTCAAATGTGCTTACGGGTAAGCGGTCAAGCTTCTCTGCTATATCTGTACGCAACCTTTTTGAAATTTTTTGTGATATACCTGCTGTAAGGTAGCTCTGGAAAAAAGCAAAAAACGAGCAGGCAAAATATATAACAAAAAGTTTCATGATAATATAACCTATGCCTACAAAGTCAACACCCGTTTTGTCACGCACAACGCCATTAAAAATAAGTGTTGTTGCTTCGCCGAGTACAAGAGGTGCAAATATATCAAAAATTGTAGAAAGCACAGCAAAAAAAACCGTCATAAAAAGCGCGATTTTATACGGCCCCATATATTTCATAAGTTGAGATACAGTTTGTTTAAAGTTTTTTGCCTTTGCACCGGGCATCATACGGGACATAGGCCCTGCCACGCTTGCGCCGTGAGAGCCTTTTCCCTTTTGCCCTACCATAGGTGGCGGACTCATGCTAATTCCTCCTCTGTAAGCTGGGTATATGCAATATATCTATACACTTCACAACTATTAAGAAGCTCGCGATGCGTTCCAACACCTACAATTTTGCCCTCATCCATAACGATGATTTTATCTGCATTCATAATTGTATTGATTCTTTGGGCAACAATTATAAGCGTTGAATCCTTCATTTTTTTATTAAGCGCGATACGAAGCGCAGCATCGGTTTTAAAATCGAGTGCAGAAAAACTGTCGTCAAAAATGTATATTTCACTATTTTTCACAAGTGCACGCGCAATAGAAAGTCTCTGTTTTTGCCCGCCTGATACATTTGTGCCGCCTTGGGAAATTTCGCTTTCATAGCCGTCTTCTTTTTCTTCTATAAATTCTTTTGCTTGTGCTGTTTCGCATGCATCAAAAATTGTCTGCCATGAGGCGCTTTTGTCTGCATATTTCATATTCGATTCAATTGTGCCCGAAAACAACAAGCCCTTTTGCGGTACATAACCTATACGGCTGCGCAAATCACTTTGCCGTACATTTTTAATATTTACGCCATCGACCAACACTTCACCTTCCGTTGCATCATAAAAACGCATAATAAGGTTAATGAGTGTTGACTTGCCCGACCCGGTACTGCCGATTATGGCGGTTGTTTCGCCGGGCATCGCAGTAAATGAAATATTTTTAAGTGCAGCCTCGTCGGCATTTGGATATGAAAAGCTTACATTATTAAATTCAACCGTTCCGCGTTTTGTATTATCAAAGTTTTGTGGTACATCGGGGTCTTTTATACTCGGCTCTGTTTCAAGCACTTCTTTTACTCTGTTTGCTGATACGATTGCACGCGGAAGGTGTATCGACATCATCGACATCATTAAAAACGCATGCATAATCATTGCTGCATATTGTATAAATGCCATCATATCGCCCACTTCAAATGAACCCATATCTATATAGCGGGAGCTTATATATAAAATAACTATTGTAATACAGTTCATAACAAGCATCATAACAGGATTCATAATGCTCATAACTCTGCTTGTATATAAAGTATTATTTGTGAGGTTATTGTTTGCTTCTTCAAAACGAGCCTGCCAAAGAGGTTGATTTTTAAATGCTCGTATTACCATAACGCCCGTAAGCCCCTCGCGGCTTATGAGGTTTAGTTTGTCGATAAGCTTTTGTATTATTTTAAAGCGTGGCATTGTAAGTGAAAAAAGTAGGGTAACCATACCAATTATCATAACTACGCCAAGAGCTATTGTCCACGACATTGACACGCTTTTGCGCAGAGCAAGCACGATGCCGCCTATACCCATTATGGGTGCAGTTATGATGAAGCGCAAAACCATTATTATAATGTTTTGCAGCTGTACAATATCGTTTGTCGTTCTTGTAATAAGTGATGCAGTTGAAAACTTATCAAATTCTGCAAGTGAAAAAGACTCTGTTTTTTTGAATACATCATCACGAAGATTCTTTGCGACATTTGCGCCTATACCTGATGCGGTAAAGCTGTTTGCAATCGCAGACAATATGCCGACAAGTGATATTAAAAGCATAACGCCGCCTGCTTTTACAATATATCCAACATCGCCTTTTGCAATTCCGTTATCGACTATATCGGCCATATATCCCGGCAGGGCAAGGTCGCTTAAAACGCGTCCGAAAACAAAAATAAGAACCAGACACATATATGGTATATAAGGTTTTAAATATTTGCCTACAGTTGACACAAATTCACTCTCCCATAAACTTAAAAAGCGTTTTATTTACCATATATTTTATACTTATTCTTTAAAAAAATCAATTATTTTTAGAATTGTTAATGATTTATTTACTTATTTTGCGCCTATAGGTCGCTATCTTTAAAAACACTTGCACAAAGAGCAAAAAAACATTATAATATAGTTAATATGATTTTATAGTCAGCAGTTTAAATTTTTGGCAAAGGGGCAATAGCTATGAAATGGGTTCAGGTATCCATACAAACAACAACAGATGGCATCGAGGCGGTTTGCGGCAGATTGTATTCGATTGGGATTACCGGCACAGAAATTGAAGATGCAGCCGATTTTAAAGATTTTTTAGAAAATGACACAAAATATTGGGACTATGTTGACGAGTCACTTATGTATAAAAAGAGCGCACCGACTGTTATAAAAATTTATGTAACTGAAAATGAAAGCGGTCACGAGCAGCTACTTGATATAAAACAGACTATCAGTGAGCTGAAGACACTTGATAAAGATGGACTTTTCGGCACACTTGAAATATCACTTGCTAATATGTCTGAACAAGATTGGGCAGAAAACTGGAAGCAATATTATAAGCCGCTGAAGGTGGGAAAGCATATTCTTATAAAGCCCGAATGGGAAACGCTTGATGACGATGAAGGACGCACAGTATTTAATATAAATCCGGGTATGAGCTTTGGCACAGGAACACATCAAAGCACACAGCTTTGCATTGAAAGTCTTGAAAAGTATATAAAACCGGGCGATAGTGTGCTTGACCTTGGATGTGGGAGCGGTATTTTGTCGATTATTGCGCTTCTTTTAAAGGCAGGGGAAGCATTTGCAGTAGATATTGACCCGAATGCTGCAAAAATTGCGGTGGAAAATGCCGCAAAAAATGGCTTTGGCGAGCCGGAATATAAAGCGATTGCGGCAGATGTTTTGTCTGATACGGCTGCAAGAGAGCAGATTTCATCAAAAAAATATGATATCGTGCTTGCAAATA
This sequence comes from Candidatus Aphodoplasma sp., assembly GCA_045626925.1. Lineage (GTDB taxonomy): Bacteria > Bacillota > Clostridia > UBA1381 > UMGS1253 > Aphodoplasma. The sequence goes on from JAZUQZ010000004.1 coordinate 35,678, forward strand.
TTGTAGCAGATGTGATAATTGCTCTTGCACCATTTGCAAAAGGCGTTTTAAAGGATGGTGCGGTATTTATATGCTCCGGCATTATACTTGAGCGCGTTGACGATGTAAAAAATGCGCTTGATGCAGCAGGATTTGAAATTTTAAATATATCTGAAAAGGGTGAGTGGGCATCTATTAGTGCAAGATAATTTGATACAGATATTTATAAAAATGTATTGAATTTTTATAAATGTTTTGATAAAATAATATGGGTAGCAAGTTGTTTTAAAAAATTAGAGTTGATATATTTTTATTGAGGTAGAATATGCCACGATTTTTTATAGATAAAAAAGACATTACAGATAAATACATAACAATTAAAGGAGAAGATGCAAAGCATATATCAAAGGTGCTTCGCATGAAAGAGGGCGAGACGCTTACGCTTTGTGATGGTTGTGGGTGCGATTATGAGGCGCAGATTAAATCTATCGATAAAACGAGTGTCGAGGCGTATATTGTTTCCCAAAAAGATAACGAAACAGAGCCGAATATAAAAATAACTCTTTTTCAAGCTCTCCCAAAAGCCGGAAAAATGGAATATATTATTCAAAAGTGCACAGAATTGGGAATTTATAAAATTATTCCTTGCATTATGGACAGATGTGTTGTAAAATTAAATAGTGAGGGCGATGCACAAAAAAAGACCGCCCGCTACCAAAGTATAGCAGAAGGCGCAGCAAAGCAGTCCGGCAGGGGTATTGTACCAATTATTGAAATGCCGATACGCTTTGATGATGCGATAAAGTCTTTTAGCGAATACGATTTGGCATTTGTGCCATATGAAAACGAAAAAGATATTACACTTAAAGATATTTTACAAACACATAAGGGTGTAAAAAGCATAGCATTTATAATAGGACCGGAGGGTGGCATTTCGGACGAAGAAATTAAAAAGCTTTTGTCGCTTGATATTAAAACGCTCACTCTTGGAAAGCGCATACTTCGTACAGAAACGGCATCTACGGCGGTGCTTTCTATGATAAACTATGAATTATTACTTTAATTATTATAAACATTTAGGAGGAGTATTTAGATGAGCATTAAAAATTTGGCAGGCATGGGTCCAAAACAAATTGAGGAAAAGCTTACAAACAGGATGCTTATAAATTTTGGATATACGATTTTGGGGTATGTGGTTTTGTATATATTCTATCTTTATGCGATGGGGCGCATAGGAAATATTTTGACATACAGATATGTAATGTTTGGATTGTTTATTTTTATGGCGGTTGTTACTGCAGCGTTGTATGTTCTTTCTTTTTCAAAAGAACCAAAACTTGAAAAATATTGTGTAAAATTTAGAAACTATGCTCATATGTCACTTGCGATTTGTGCAGTTGTATTTTATGTAAATCTGCCGTTTTATACGAGATGGATGCCGGTTGAGGCCGCTCCCGCAGCTTTTCGTTCGCTTGTGATGTTTATTAAAAACACGCGCTATGAGTATTTTGTTGTTGTGTGGGCGATGCTTGTTTATTTAGTAATTACAGCAGTTTATCACAGTGTTTTGATTCGCAAGTTTACAAAAAAGGTTAAAAAATAAAATAATTGATATATAAATTACAGCAGCGTGGCAAAGTCGCGCTGCTTTTTTGTTAACATAGTATTAATTTTATTTATATTTTATTGAACCAAGATAGTGTTTGTGGTAATATAATATAAAAATTTTGTCAATAATTATGATATACATATTAGAAAAAAATTTTGGAAAGGAGGAGGCATATGAAAAGAAGCCATACACTTAGCAATAATACAGAATGTGAACTTGTGTATACAGACATAAATACGGGATTGTCTGATGAAGAGGTACTGGAGCGCGAAAAGGCGGGCTTTGTAAATACGCCTCCACCGACAACATCAAAAACGATAAGACAGATTATTTCGACTAATATATTTACATATTTTAATTTTGTATTTGCCACCTTTGCATTACTTCTCGTTTTGGTCGGCTCTTTTCGCGAGCTTACATTTCTTCCTATAATTATTATAAATACACTTGTTGGTATAATACAGGAAATCCGCTCGAAACGCATACTTGACAAGCTTTGTGTCTTAAACGCACCAAAATCGCGCGTCATACGAAACAAAAAAATACAAACGATTGAGTCGGAAAGACTTGTTATAGATGATGTTGTTGTTTTTGAAGCAGGGAATCAGATTTGTGCCGATGCGATAGTAGTTGATGGCGAGATTTTGGTCAATGAGTCACTTCTTACCGGCGAAGCAGATGAAATTGTAAAAAAATGTGGCGATACGCTTATGTCGGGCAGCTTTGCAGTGTCTGGGAAATGTGTGGCGCAGCTTACAACAGTTGGTGAGGATTCGTATGTGTCAAAGCTTGTGGCCGAAGCAAAAGCAGAAAAAAAGGGTGAGCGCTCGGAGATGATTCGTTCGCTTAATCGCCTTATAGCTATAGTGGGCGCTGTAATAATTCCAATCGGACTCGTTATGTTTTATCAACACTATTTTAAAATGGGCGAAAGTATACAACAAAGTGTTGTATCAATGGTCGCAGCACTTATCGGGATGATCCCAGAGGGGCTTTATCTGCTTGCGAGCGTTGCGATGGTGCTTGGCATAATTCGCCTTGCAAAAAAACGCGTGCTTGTGCACGAGCTTTCGTGTATAGAAACGCTTGCGCGCGTCAATGTATTGTGCGTTGATAAGACGGGCACAATTACTGAAAGTACTATGCGTGTAGATGAGCTTGTGTGTCTTGATGAATATATTTTTGGCGAAGATGAGCTGCCATTGCAAGCAGTTATAGGCGATTTTGTTGCCAATATGAATGATGATAATATAACTATGACGGCGCTAAAGGAGCATTTTAAAGAAAATAGTATGCGTCGTGCGGACAAGGTCTTGCCGTTTTCATCTACTGTAAAATACTGTGGGGCGCGTTTTGGCGATGATGTATATGTGCTTGGTGCGCCTGAAAGTGTATTACGAGAGCGATATGACGATTACAAAGAAAAAATAGAACAATATTCAAAAAAAGGGAATCGTGTGCTTGTTTTTGCGCTCTATGATGGTGAGCTTGACGGAAATGCATTGTCAGGGCAAACGAGTGCATTGTGCCTTATTCTTATAACAAATCCAATCCGCTGTGATGCAAAGGAGACCTTTGAATATTTTGACGAGCAAGGCGTTGATATAAAGGTTATATCCGGCGATAATCCGCTCACAGTATCAGAAGTGGCAAAGCGTGCAGGCATTAAAAATGCCGAAAGCTATATTGATGCGCGCATGCTCACAGACGAAAAAATGATTGAAGATGCGGCGTTAAAATATACAGTATTTGGACGAGTGAGCCCAAAACAGAAAAAAGAGCTTGTGCTTGCGCTGAAAAAGGCGGGCAAAACTGTTGCTATGACGGGCGATGGTGTAAATGATGTATTAGCACTCAAAAAAGCTGATTGCAGTGTTGCGATGGCATCGGGTAGCGAGGCGGCAACGCATGTATCACAAATTGTTTTGCTAGATTCAAATTTTTCATGTATGCCATCGGTAGTGCTTGAAGGAAGACGCGTAGTAAATAACATTGAGCGTTCGGCATCATTATTTCTTGTAAAAAATATTTTTTCGATGCTAATGGCATTGTTCTCGATGATATTTGTACTAAATTATCCGCTTTTGCCGTCACAAATATCACTCGTTAGTGCTTTTACTATAGGGATACCCGCATTTTTTCTTGCGTTTGAACCAAATTATAAAATGATAAAAGGAAACTTTCTTAAAAATGTTATTTGGACGGCAATACCACCCGCTATTACAGCGTTTGTTATGATTGCCATGCTTGTAATTTTGGCAAAAGTATCAGATATCGAATTTGAAGAAATGACTACAGTTTCGACGCTTGTTATGTCGATGGTCGGCACACTCTTTTTATATAAAATAAGCAAGCCTATGAACAAAATGCGATGGTGCGTATGGGGTGCGATGCTTATAGGTCTTGTTTTTTCGACTGTGTTTTTAGGAGACTTTTTTGGAATAGTTCCACTGTCTTTGGGCACAATCGTATTGCTTGTTGTTTTTGTGCTTGCGACCGAACCTGTATTCAGAGGATTTACAAATTTGGCATCTTTATTTAATAAGTTGTTTGGGTGGATAAAACGCTATATATGATTATTTGTGATATACGGACTATACAATTTTAGCAAAAGTCAGTATTACAAAAACAAATATGCAAGATATAAATAACTATACGGAGGAATTAGAAAATGGAATTGACAGAGGCACAAAAGCATTTGATAAATGGCTTGCTACTTTTCGGCGTGGAAAAGGACGCAATAGTTGGCATAGCATCAGCACTCACAAAGCCAGAACAACAGGACGAAATGATGGAGTGGATGTGCAACCATCGGGGAGCGACAACGCCAGAGATATTAAAGGAAGTAGCAAACATAATAAATCAGAAATAAAATCTCTCAACAACGATAAACTGACTGCGAATAGCGATGATGCACTTGACAAGTACGTTATAGGTCGCATACCTATAACAAGAGTTAAATTTAAAAACTTCCCACCATATAACGAGAGTCGAAGCGATGCAAATGAATGGTCTACAAGATGGGCGCATCGTGAAGATGTTGAATCAGGTGCTCAAACATTGGTTTTTTATCACGGCAGATGTTATGTTATAGGTAAATATGATAGTGCGGATTTGAAATACTTAATAGAAGGAAGAATAAGCTACAACGACTACAAAAAGATTAGAAGGGAACTCGAAGAAGATGCAAGAAACAGAGAAGAACAATCAAAAAAGAAAATGGCTGATATCCTTAGTGAACGCAATGAGCGAAGAAATTCAGATGAGAGAAGAGGACAAAGTCTTGATAATTCTTCAGTTAAATACGGAAGAGAAGATAGAGACGTTTTGCGATTGGATAGAAAGCAAGATGGAGAACGGGAAGTTCAAGGCGACATCAGCAGAAGTGATGAATATGACAGCGAGAATAGGAAGTCTGAGAGCGTAAACAAAAGCCCAAACTACTCTCTTATGGATGATGAGATTAATCAATCAATGAGTATGGAACAAGCAAATGATATGGTGCAGAGAGCTTTTATTCTTGGTGGCATCGAAGAATTGTTTGGTGGTATGTACAAAAATGGTGATGAATGGTTAAGGGGCGAGGGTGCAGATGCCGTTGCTTTGGTGGTCGAAAAAGAGTGGGTTTTGCAACAGAAGTTTTTAAATAAGGTGCAGGGTGTACTTAATGGCGATTTCTATGCAGCAGACATTATTAAGGCCTATGCAAATGGAACATTGACAGGCGATATTAAGCATAATGCTATAAGAAGGCTTGATACATCAAAACCGACAAAAGCAACAGATACAAGAGTGTTTGCCCCAAAGGAAATTGAGAACGCACAAGAGGTATATAAGGTTGCATCTGAAAGAGTAACAAACACTAATAGAGATAGAGTGCATCAAGCGAGAGCAGATATTATAATGTTTGCTCATAATCGTGGTGCTGCAGAAGCGTTAGGACTTACTCAGAGTGAACTCAATAAAAAGCTTGCAACTTGGGCGAGGTATACGGCAAGGGCAAAAGAAGTGTCTATGCGTATCAACAAAGATGTTGCTCTTTTTAACAAGTGGACAGGCATTGAAAACTCAAACATATTAAATCGTGCTACAGTAAGCCAAGCGGAATTAGAGAACCTTGTAAACGAGGTTATAGGTGATAGTAACGGTTGGCAGAGAAGCTACATTGTGCGTACAATGCTTGCACTCGATACTCATATAGATTATAGCGAGCTGAATTTTGAGTTTGCCGGAACAGTAAAGTCAACTATAGGTAAAGTCAACGGATATTATGATGACTCAGACCGCAAAATAAAGGTGAAATACGACGCCCCGCATACTGTGGCTCACGAAATCGGGCATTTCATTGATTATCAATGGGCAAGAGATTTGAGCTATCCTGGTGCGTTGACAGATGGATTTTGCAGAGGCATACCTGTTGATGCTGACACAAAACAATTTGTAACCAACTTTGATGAGTTTATAGAGCAAATAGAAGACTTGGCTGATATGAAAAGCGCGTACGTGATGAACAGAAAAGAAGTGTTTGCTCGTTTTGTAGCCAAATTTGTCCAATGGGTAGACCTTGTTGCAAATGGCAAGCGTAGCTATGCACAGGAATATTCGAACTATAACGATAAATTCACTACGGCCCAATATGTTGAGTTTGCAAAGTTGCTTCAAGAAAAGTCTATGCTTGATTCAAAGAGATTTGAAAAGGGCAAGGTTGGAACAAGCTTTGGTTTGAAAGATGTTTCTAAAAACAAAAAATCTACCAAAAATCTTGAAAATAAGACAAATCAGAATTATAATGAAAATACAAGTTATTCTATGTATGTCTATCCCAAGCTCTCTAAGGCTGAGTGGGCGCTACTAAACGATAGCTTGGAAATTGGCTTAAGAAATAATGATAATTATATTACTAAATCTGTGAAATGGCTGTTTTCGTCAAAAAACGGAGTAAAGGTGTTTTCGATTTATGGTATTGGGGATGGAACAGACGCAACGCCTTATTTGGCGGTTGGCGGCAAACAAGCAGACGCATATAGGGATGGAATTCAAAAATTTTTGGAGGGAAACAATAATGGCAATATCAGAGACAGAACAAGTGTTAATAGACGCATTGAGTCTTTGCTCATTAGACAAGGGGAGACAAGCAATAATTTATCTAACTTTGGAAACAGAGGAACAAAAACTAAAGATGGCGAAGTTTATAATGGAAAACGAGGAAGCAACAGAGGAAGAACTGATAGCAGCGGCACAGAGAATAGCGGTAAAGTAAGTTTTTCGCTACAAGACAAATACTGGCATACAGATTTAAACAGAACTCAAATTAAAGAGGTAGAAAAAGAGCTACGTCAAATTGGCAATCCTGAGTCGACAAGAATTACCGATACTGCTAACTGGTATAAAGGCAGACTTGACGGAGAAGATTTGTTTGTTATATATAGCACAGAAGACGTTAGTAACCCTACTATTTTGTATGAGGTAAGAGGGGAAAAAGCAAAGTTAGAACAAAATATTTTAATGGATTTGTTGGAGGATGTAGAAAATGGCACGAGTATTAACGGAGAATCAAGTTTTGCTCAAAGGGTATCTAAAGGAGATTGGATGCAAGATGTCAACGGTGGTACACATAATCTTTCAAGTTTGGGAGCCCGAGCAGACAATAAAGATGCTGGAGTTTTGCAGAGACAATCCCAGCGCAACGGAAGCCCAGCTTTTAGAAATGTCATCGAAAATCTCTTCAAGAGACAAGAACGAGGCGGGAGCATAAACGATATTCTCGTTTTTGCAAAAGGAACTATTGATAACCCTATTATCACAAGCGTAATTGTGATATACGAAGATAATGAAACAGACCTTGATAGAATAAGGGGGTATATATATGAATGTGAGCGGAGAGGCGTTTCGCAAGAGGTTAGAGGGGTATTCAGACGATACTATGCGGCTGATTTCCAGTTGCGGGAGCAACAAGAAAATGTTTTTGAGGGCATTAGAGATAGTAGCGACAACGGATACAGAGAAAGAAGTAGTGAAGAAACTTCGACAGTTAAAAGAGAAACACAATCAAACTACAGCCTCATAGATGATGAAATTAACCAATCAATGAGTATGGAACAAGCAAATGATATGGTGCAGAGAACTTATTGACAAAAAAAGAAAACCTTACAAACATATAGTTTGTAAGGTTTTTTGGTGAGCCATCCGCGATTCGAACGCGGGACACCTTGATTAAAAGTCAAGTGCTCTGCCGACTGAGCTAATGGCCCGTAATGGTTGGGATGGCAGGACTCGAACCTACGAAATGCCAGAGTCAAAGTCTGGTGCCTTACCGACTTGGCTACATCCCATCATCTCAAAATAAAGGAAAAATAGTGGGGTGGATAGTGAGAGTCGAACTCACGACCTCCAGAGCCACAATCTGGCGCTCTAACCAACTGAGCTATACCCACCATAATGTAAATAAAAGTGGCGTGCCTGGAGGGATTCGAACCCCCGACCTACTGCTTAGAAGGCAGTTGCTCTATCCAACTGAGCTACAGGCACATTTTGGAGCGGGTGATGGGAATCGAACCCACACAATCAGCTTGGAAGGCTGAGATTCTAGCCATTGAACTACACCCGCAAATATGCGTCCATTTTATAGCTGACTTTAAAGATTATAACAGTATTGGAGTGATTTGTCAACACTTTTTTTGAAAAAGACGCAAATTTTTATTCTATTTTAGAGATTTAATTATTGGATGCTAAAATTAAAAATATCATCACTTGCAAAAACTTTTATGGTATTGCCGCTTGCTATCTCGGCTTTTATCAGTTTATAAGCGATTTCGTCCCCAATGTAACGGTCGATTACACGCCTTAAAGGTCTTGCACCATATTTTGGGTCGTATCCTTTGCTTAATATAAGCTCTTTTGCGCTTTCATCAACAACAAGTGTAATGCCCTTTGATGCAAGTTCATCTAACATATCTTTAAGCATCAAATCGATAATTTGCTTAAGCTCATCCTTCTTTAGCTGTTTAAATACAACCGTTTCATCAATTCTATTTAAAAATTCAGGTCTGAAAATCGATTTTAAAGCGGTGCTTACCTTTGATTCGATTGCATCATCTTCGTCGCTTATAAAGCCAAGATTGCCTGTTTTAAGGTCACTGCCCGCATTTGATGTCATAACAATAACTGTATTTTCAAAGCTTACAAGCTTGCCGTGGCTATCGGTAATGCGTCCGTCATCAAGAATCTGCAAAAGAATGTTGAATATTTCAGGATGTGCCTTTTCAATTTCATCAAGAAGTATAATCGAATATGGCTTGCGACGCACCTTTTCTGTAAGCTGACCTGCATCGTCATAACCCACATATCCCGGAGGTGCTCCAATAAGCTTTGCTACGGAATGTTTTTCGGAATATTCACTCATATCAAGGCGAATGATTGACTCCTCGTTGTCAAACAGTGCTTGCGCCATCGCTTTAACAAGCTCTGTTTTGCCGACGCCGGTCGGGCCAACAAAAACAAACGAAACAGGACGCAGCTTTTTTGATATGCCTGCACGGCGGCGTCTGACTGCTCTGCAAACGGATTCTACCGCGTTATTTTGTCCAATTATACGCTTGTGTATACGCTCGTCAAGACTTAAAAGCTTTTCTGATTCAAGCTCGGTAATGCGTTGAACAGGGATTTTTGTCCATGCTTCAATAACGCTTGCTATATCATCGACGGTTATTTCGCTTATTGTGCTTTCAGCTTTCTTTTTTTCAATATCTTCACGAAGCTTTGATTCAGCAAATTTTAGCTCTGCCGCCTTTTGATAATCGTCTATCGAGTCTGCACGCGCAGCGTCTTCTTTTTGTGCAAGCACCTTCTCAAGCTCGTTTTCAAGCACGACAAGTTCTGCAAGAGCCATGTTTTTAAGGTTGGCACGCGAGCCTGCCTCGTCTATAACATCAATTGCCTTATCAGGCAAAAACCTATCAGTAATATATCTTTCTGAAAGCTTTACAGCAGCTTCAATAAGTTCATCAGATATTTTTACACTATGATAGTTTTCATAATATTCGCGTATGCCCTTTAAAATTTCGATACTGTCTTCGATAGATGGTTCATCAACGATTACTGTCTGAAAACGGCGTTCAAGTGCAGAATCTTTTTCGATATGCTTTCTGTATTCACTGAGCGTAGTTGCACCAAGCACCTGGATTTCTCCGCGTGCAAGGGCGGGTTTTAGTATGTTTGCGGCACTCATAGCACCTTCAGCATCTCCAGCACCAACAATATTATGAAGCTCGTCTATAACAAGTATGATATTGCCGAGTGATTTTACTTCTTCAACCACATTTTTAAGGCGCGATTCAAATTGACCACGGAATTGTGTTCCTGCAACAAGTGCAGTAAAATCGAGCAAATATACTTCTTTGTCAAAAAGCTTTGGCGGTACATCTTTTTCATAAATTCGTACAGCAAGTCCTTCTGCAATAGCGGTTTTGCCGACGCCGGGCTCGCCAAGAAGAACAGGGTTATTTTTTGTGCGCCTGTTTAAGATTTGCACAACCCTGTCAATTTCGTCATTTCTGCCAACAACGCGGTCCACAAGGCCGGCTGCTGCTTTTTGACTAAGATTTGTGCCGTATGTTTCGAGCATCTTCTTTTTCTTTTTCTTTGGTTTTTGTGTTGCGGTTTTTGTTGTGTGTGCTCCGTCACCTTTGTCATTAGCACTATTATCGTCATTTGATGATGCTTTTGCAAATTGCTTGTCACCAAATTGCCCAAACATTTTACTTAAAAGATTCATCGTTTGCGGAGACGCATCATCAGCATTTTCAAGATTATTAAGCATTTCTTCACTTATTTCGCCGCTTTCAATGCCCTCCATCATGGTGTTAAGCTCATTACTGAGCGCATCAATATCTGCATCATCAATGCCCATCTGGCCGACGAATTGCTCTATCGGAGCTATGCCGAGCGACTTTGCACACGAAAGGCACAAGCCCTCATTTGTTTGTTTATCTCCCTCAAGCTTTGTTATAAAAACAACGGCAACATTTTTGTTGCATCTGCTACATAACATAGTGATTTATTCTCCCTTTCTACTCTGCGTTTTATCTAAAAAGCATTTATCATTATAATTATAGCGTTCTAAAAAGCACCATATGAAAAATATATAATATATTACACTACATTATAACACATAATTTGTAAACTACAAACCTTTTATGATTAAATTTACAAAAAATTTATAAATGTCGATTTTTGGCTCTTAAACTCAATTAGTGGTTGATTTTTAAGTGATAAAATGTTATAATAACTTTTATATTTTATTTGATATAAGTTTCATTGATAAAACATATTTGTATAATAAGATTTGGAGTTTTACAGATTGAGAGGAAAGCCAATGTACTGGGAACATCTTACAGAAGAAGAATTTTTCGATGCGATTGAAAAATCTAAAGGCGTTTGTGTTTTGCCGATTGGATGTATGGAAAAGCATGGCCAGCACTTGCCCGTTGGCACGGACTCTATTCTTGCAACAGAGATTGTACGACGAGCGTCACAGATAGAAGAGGTCTGTGTTTTTCCGACATTGCATTTTGGAGAAAAAACGGGAGCAGGCGAGTTTAAGGGCACGGTGATTTTGTCACAAGAATTGCGTCAAAGGCTTCTTGCTGAGCTTTGTTGTGAAATTCACAGAAATGGTTTTCAAAAAATTCTCATTTTTAATGGACATGGCGGCAATCAAGCAATGATTTCATCTTTGGAACGGAGCTTGTTGTATGAAAAAAACGATTTTTTAGTGTTTGACTATGCACCCGGGTCGGATTTTCCAACGCCAAACAAGCTTTTGTCAGGCAACTATGGCAATCTTACAACAGATGACAGAGCAATTCTTCAGGCGTATGTTGATGCAAAAAAACGCTATGGACATGCTTGTTTTATAGAAACGGGCTGGATTTATGCTTGTCATCCCGAGCTTGTGCATTTGGATAAGCTTGATGCAGAAAGTGGTCAGTCGACACACGCTTTTGATGAATTTGGCAAGCGTAAAATAAATTCGCCGTTTGCTTGGATGGCAAACTATCCAAATTCATATGGCGGCGATATGCACGAGGGTATGAATGAGAGAATTGCCGAAGCGATGATGCAATATTCGGTAGAAAAAGCAGCAGAGGTATTTCGTTTTCTGAAAGAAGAAAATATCTCTAACAAATACTTAAAGACATGGCTTGAAAAACAATAAAATATACGACCTAATATAGTCTAAAGGAGAAAATAAAATGAATGAAAAAATAAATGTTAAGAATGCACCTGCAGCGATTGGTCCATATTCGCACGCAGCAATTTTGGATAGACTTATATTCACATCAGGTCAAATACCGATAAATCCGCAAACAGGTGAGATAGAGGGCGATACAATCGGCGTCCAGACGCATAGGGTTTGTCAAAACATTGATGCGGTTTTATCTGAGTTTGGGAGCTCGCTTGATATGGTAATGAAAACAGTGTGTTATCTAAGCGATATGAATGATTTTGCTGAATTTAATGAAATATATGCTTTATATTTTAAGACAAAGCCTGCACGCTCGTGTGTGGCGGTAAAAGGCTTGCCAAAGGGTGCACTTGTTGAGATAGAAGTTGTAGCCGAAAAATTATAAAGGAGCGTCTGTTATGGATTTTATAAATTTTGATTATACATTGTTGATAAGACTTGTGGTAGCGGTTTTGCTTGGCGGAATAATCGGCCTTGAAAGAGGTGGGCACAATCACGAGGCAGGACTTAGAACCCATATGATTTTGTGTCTTGGTTCTGCGCTTGTAATGGTCATAAGCGTATGCGTGTGCGAAAAGTATGAAATATATACGGAAATGCTTCGAATGAGCGCTCAGGTGCTTAGTGGTATAGGTTTTCTTGGTGCAGGAAGCATTATTGCAAATGGAAGCAAAATAAGGGGCATTACTACTGCGGCAGGACTTTGGACAACGGCGTGCGTAGGTATTGCAGTAGGAGCAGGCTATTATGTTTTGGCGTCGGCGGCGGTTTTTCTCATGCTTATTGTTATACTTGGGTTAAAACCGATAAAGAAAAGAATTGAAACAAATTCAAAGTTGCATCATCTTGAGATAGAAGTTGCAAACAAAGAGTCTATACAGGTTATTTTGGATGAACTTTCAAAAAATGAAACAGAGATATGCAATATCCAGATAGATGACCAAGATGCAAAAAGCATATTGCTTGGATTTGAAATAAAATTTGCAAAAAGAGCAAGCTTTAGCCCATTTTTATCAAAGATTATAAAGCTTGATGGGGTAAAGGGTTTTAGAACACTTGATTAACAAAAACAAAAGACAGGAACGGGAGTATAGCATAATATGAGTACAATGGTGAATGATTTAACAAAAGGAAATGTGACAAAGGTGCTTTTAAAGTTTGCTTTTCCGCTTTTTCTTTCAAATGCGTTGCAGGCGATTTATAATATCGTAGACATGATAGTGGTAGGGCAATACATAGGTGGAGCAGGCATGTCTGCAGTTTCAATAGGTGGTGACATATTGCACCTTTTGACATTTGTAGCGATGGGCTTTTCATCAGCAGGACAGGTAATAATTGCAAAGGATGTTGGAGCAGGAAGACTTGACAAAGTCCGCTGCACCATTGGTACGATGTTTACATTTTTGTTTATTGTGTCGGTAGCAATTTCAATAATTTGCTTTTGTATACGAACACCAATGCTTAAGTTGCTTAACACACCTGCCGAATCGTTTGATTATACAATGGATTATATGGTTATTTGTATCATAGGTCTTGTGTTTATTTATGGGTATAACATAGTTAGTGCAATTCTTCGTGGAATGGGTGACAGTCGCAGACCGTTTACATTTGTTGCGATTGCAGCAGTATTAAATCTTGTGCTTGACATTATTTTTGTTGCTTATTTAGATATGAAAGTTTTTGGAGCAGCTCTTGCAACAGTAGTTGCTCAAGGAGTGAGCTTTATCGTATCACTGGTATATCTTTATCGTTGCCGTGACAATTTTTGTTTTGATTTTAAATTAAAAAGCTTTGTAATAGAAAAAGAAGCACTGTCAAATCTTGTTGCACTTGGCGTTCCAATGGCAATACAAGCCGCGGCAGTCAGCATATCAAAGGTTGTGCTTATGGCGTGGATAAATATGTCGGGCGTCGTATTTTCTGCACTTGCAGGAATATATAATAAGATAAATGTTATGAGCGCTATTGTTTCAAATGCGTTCACAACTGCAGGAAGTGCGATGGTAGGGCAAAACCTTGGGGCAAAAAAGGATGAGCGTATACCTCAGATATTAAAAACGGTTGGAATATGCGGAACTGTTATATCAGTGATAATTTCTGCAGTGATTGTTTGCTTCCCGGATGGTGTATTTGCTGCATTTACAAGCGATGCAGAGGTTTTGGCAGTCGCATCAATACTTATATCACCAATTGTACTAAATCTTTTTGGTTCAGCAACGAGAAGCGTAAGTTTTTCAATTATAAATGGCTCGGGAAATACAAAGCTTAATCTTGCGGTTGCAATTATTGATGGTGTTATAAGCCGTATTGGAATTGCGGCATTACTTGGTTTTGCTATGAATATGGGATGCCTTGGTTTTTGGTATGGCGATGCACTTGCAGGTTTTGTACCAATTATTATAGGAATGAGTTTTTACTTCTCGGGCAAATGGAAAACAAAATAAATAATAAAAAGCATAGCGGAGGCTATGTTTTTTTGAAATAAAAAAAATCTTATAGAGCCCATATTTTTGTTGACAATATCATTGTTATAATGATACAATAAAAGGCAAATGTATAATTTTTAATATTACTAATATTTAGATGGGAGAACTGGTTATGGAAATGCAAATTCAAGATTTAGTTTCTGCTATAAAAAAGGACGGCGTTGATGCTGCTAAAAAAGAGGCTGAACAAATAATTGCAGAAGCAAAGAGCACCGCTGATGCTATTGTTTCAAAGGCTAAAGAAGAGGCAGAGGCGATTGTTAAAAAAGCAGAGCGCGACATTGAAACAATGAAAGAAAGTGCAAACACATCAGTAGAGCATGCAAAACGCGATGCCATATTATTTTTTGAAAAATCTGTACAGACAGAATTTCAAAAGCTTCTTGGAGCGGATATTTCGCGCAGCGTTGATGAACAAACACTTGTAAAGCTTATTGTAGCTGCTATAAATGGCGAGGATGCATCAAGCTATATAGCAGAGGTTGCAGAGGTTACAGAAGGTCTAAAGGGAGAGCTTGCTCAAAAGATTAGTGCAGGACTTGAAATAAAAGCAAGTCCAAATGTGCGCAAGGGATTTCGCCTTGCACAAAAGGATGGCTCGGGCTATTTTGATTGTTCTGATGAAGAACTTGAAAAAATGCTTTTGCCGTACTTTCCCGAAATCACATTCTAAGTGAGGAATAAAAAATGGACTATTATTATCTGATATCGAGTTTGCCGATGTTAAAATATGACGGAGAAATGGCAATAAGTTATGATAAGTTTCTTGAGATGTGCAAACCTTGTGTGAGCGAAAAGAAATATCAAATTTTAGAAAATTTATCATTAGCGTCTAATAAAGGGGTTTTGGTAGACGAATGGGCAAAGTTTTATGATGATTTAAAAACAGAGATGACATATCAACGGAATCGAAAGCTTGGTCACAGAGTGGATGCTTCGGATAAAAAGGATGATGCCATATCAAAGCACATAACATCTGCAGTGAATAACAAAAACCCGTTTGATGCGGAAAAAATGCTTCTTGCGTTTGAATTTGAAAAGCTTGATGAGTTTATTGGTTTGCATTTTTTTGATGACTACGCTCTTATGGGTTATGCCTTGAAATTAAAGCTTCTTGAAAGAAAAGCAATGTTTAAAAAGGAAGACGGCAAAAAAGAGTTTAATCGCATTATTAACGAGTTAGAAGAGCAAATTATGAGTATGGAACAGGAGTGAAATAAATGGACAATATAACCGGAACCGTAAAAGGAGTAAACGGCAACCTTGTATCTGTTATAGTTGATGGTTCTATTAAAAAGAACGAGGTTGGATATGTTATTGTAGAAGACAAAAAGCTTAAAGGAGAGGTCATTCGTATAAATGACGGTATCGCCGATATGCAGATATATGAAATGACTAATGGAATAAAGGCCGGTGATAAAGTCGAGTTTGTGGGCGAGCTTATGAGTGTTGAGCTTGGGCCTGGACTTTTGACACAGATTTATGACGGACTTCAAAATCCGCTTCCAAATCTTGCCGAGCAGTGTGGCTATTTTCTTGAGCGCGGTGTATATATGAATCCTATCCCTGATAAAGATTGGGAGTTTACACCAAGCGTTTGTGCAGGCGATTTTGTCCGTCCGGGCGACACACTTGGTACTGTGCCGGAGGGCATATTTGAGCATAGAATAATGGTGCCGTTTGGTCTTTCGGACGAGGATTGGACAGTAGAGTCCATTGTTGAAAAGGGAACATACAATGTCCGTGACCAGATTGCCGTTATAAAAGATTCTAAAGGAAATAAACAGACTCTTTCGATGGTGTTTTCGTGGCCTATCAAAAAGCCGATTACTTGCTATACAGAGCGTTTGAAGCCTGATGAAACACTTATAACAAAGATTCGTTGTATTGATACATTTCTTCCTATTGCCAAAGGTGGTACTTTTTGTGTTCCGGGACCTTTTGGCGCCGGCAAGACGGTGCTTCAGCATATGGAAGCAAAGAACAGCGAGGTTGATATCGTAATTATAACTGCTTGTGGAGAGCGCGCAGGTGAAGTTGTTGAAGTGTTAAAAGAGTTTCCTGAGCTTGTTGACCCAAGAACAGGCAGGACACTTATGGAAAGGACAATTATTATATGCAACACTTCTTCGATGCCTGTTGCTTCTCGTGAAGCGTCTGTTTATACAGGCATTACAATAGCAGAGTATTTCAGACAAATGGGACTTTCGGTATTGATGCTTGCAGATTCGACATCTCGTTGGGCCCAGGCAATGCGTGAGATGAGCGGCAGACTTGAAGAAATACCGGGCGATGAGGCGTTTCCGGCATATCTTGAATCCGTTAT
>JAZUQZ010000005.1:0-88885 GCA_045626925.1 Candidatus Aphodoplasma sp.
GTATTTCAGACAAATGGGACTTTCGGTATTGATGCTTGCAGATTCGACATCTCGTTGGGCCCAGGCAATGCGTGAGATGAGCGGCAGACTTGAAGAAATACCGGGCGATGAGGCGTTTCCGGCATATCTTGAATCCGTTATCGCATCATTTTATGAAAGAGCCGGCAAGGTAAGACTTCGAAATGGAGATATTGCATCGGTAACGATTGGCGGTACGGTATCACCTGCAGGCGGTAACTTTGAAGAGCCCGTAACACAAGCAACACTCAAGGTTGTTGGTGCATTTCACGGTCTGTCTCGTGAACGCTCAGATGCAAGAAAGTACCCTGCAATTCATCCTATTGATTCATGGTCTAAATATACAGGTATTGTTGATGGTGCAAAGGTTGAAAAAGCACGAGATATTTTAGTAAGAAGTACAGAGATAAATCAAATGATGATGGTTATTGGTGAGGAAGGAACATCGGCCGAAGATTATACAATTTATCAAAACGGAGAGCTTTTGGATGCAGCATATTTGCAGCAGAATTCATTTGATCCGATTGATGCGGCGTGTGAACCGAAAAGACAGATTCGTGAGTTTGATGTTTTGTATGATATAATTACACATAATTATACTTTGTTGGACAAAAATGAAATCCGTATGTTTTTCAACGAGCTGCGCCAACAGCTGCTTGATTGGCATACTATAGAATTTGAGACAGAAAAGTTTGATATGCAAGAGCAAGCTATTCGAAAACTATATATGTCAAAATCTTGCGATTGAGGGGTGTATTATGCAAAAGATTTATACAAAAATTGAATCGATTGTTGGTAATGTTATTACCGTAAAGGCAACAGGTGTCCGCAATGGCGACCTTGCCTTAGTTGGTAAAAGCTATGCCAATGTAATAAAGCTTGATGAAGATGTTGTTTATTTGCAAGTGTTTGCAGGAACACAAGGCGTAAGCACAACAGATTCGGTCAAATTTTTAGGAAGGCCTATGATGGTTTCGTTCTCTGACAATCTTTTGGGACGCGTTTTTACGGGTAGTGGCGTGCCGAGAGATAATGGTCCTGCACTTGATGAAAATATGATACCTATCGGTGGACCGGCGGTAAATCCTGCAAAGAGAATTGTACCAAAAACGATGATTAGAACAGGAATACCAATGATTGATATGTTTAACACGCTTGTTGAAAGTCAAAAGTTGCCGATTTTCTCATCATCAGGCGAACCATATAACGAGCTTCTTGCACGCATAGCAATGCAGACAGAGGTTGATGTTATAGTGCTTGGCGGTATGGGACTAAAATATGACGATTATTTGGTTTTTCGTGATACTCTTGAAAAAAATGGTGCTATGGGGCGTACAGTAATGTTTGTTCATACTGCATCTGACCCGACAGTTGAGTGCACACTTGTTCCAGATATGGCACTTGCCGTTGCAGAGCAATTTGCGCTTGAGGGGAAAAAGGTACTTGTGCTTTTGACAGATATGACAAACTATGCCGATGCTCAGAAAGAAACGGCTATCACTATGGAACAGGTTCCGTCAAATCGTGGCTATCCCGGCGATTTGTATAGCTGTCTTGCGGCACGCTATGAAAAGGCAGTCGCATTTGAAGGATTGGGCTCTGTTACAATACTTGGTGTTACAACTATGCCGGGTGATGATGTAACTCATCCGGTGCCCGATAATACAGGTTATATAACAGAGGGACAGTACTACCTTAAAAATGGAAGAATAGAACCATTTGGTTCGCTTTCAAGACTTAAGCAAAATGTCAATGGTGAAACAAGAAATGACCATCGTGCTTTGATGGACTGTATGATAAAGCTATACAGTGCATACAAAGAAACTCTTGAAAAAAAGACTATGGGCTTTTTGATGAGTGATTGGGACGAAAAGCTTTTGAAATATGGCGATTTGTTTGAAACAAAGTTTATGGACTTGCGTGTAAATATCGCGCTTGAAGATGCACTTGATTTAGGATGGGAAATTCTTTGCGAGTGCTTTGAGCCGAATGAAACAGGTCTTAAGACGAGCCTTATAGAAGAAAGATGGCCTAAAAAGCTTAATAATAATTGATGGACGGGCGATATTATGGCAACTGTAAAATTAACGAAAAATGAATTAAAAAAGCAAAAGGACAATTTGAAACAGTTTGAGAGATATCTTCCGACGCTGCAACTTAAAAAACAACAGCTTCAAATGGTAATTATGAAGGTAATTTCCGAGATTGAACAAAAGCAAGACGAATATAAAAAAATAATAAACGGCCTTGATGATTGGATAGCTGTATTTGCGGAAAATGCTTGTTTTCCGGACGAATTAAAAATCGAAAAACTCGTCAAGCCCGATAAGGTTATATGTTCGGATACAAATATTGCAGGTATTATTGTTCCTGTTTTTGAGGAGCTGACTTTTAAGGAAATTTCCTACAATGTGGAAGATTATCCGCTTTGGGTTGATGAGGCACTTGTTCGTATGCGCGAAATATCGCGACTTACGGTTTTGCTGCAAACGCTAAATAAACAGATGGAGCTTTTAAATCGAGAGCTTCGACTGACATCTCAAAGAGTAAACCTGTTTGAAAAGGTAAAAATTCCTGAAACAAAAGAGAATATACGAGTTATAGAAATTTATCTCGGCGACCAACAAACAAGTGCTGTCGTTCGTGGAAAAATTGCAAAAAATAAAAGACAGGGGGCAAGAGTATGATTGAAAAAATGAAAGCCGTCTGTGTTGTGACACAAGATATCCATAAAGAAGAACTGCTCTTGTGTTTACGCGAGCTTGGCACATTGCATATCGCGGAGAAAAAGGCCGCAACTCCTGAATTTATAAATCGCTTTTCACGATTATCAAAGCTTTTGTTTGAGCTTAAGGATTATGCGACGCCGGATGCGCTTAGTGATGACATTCTTTCAGACGAGGAGTTTGAAAAAATGTATCAGAATACGCTTATAGCAATTGAAAGGAAAAATGCGCTCACCACTACAAAAACAGAGCTTGTATTAGAGCTTGAAAAGCTTAAAATGTGGGGAAATTTTGACTCGCAAATGGTAAAAGAGCTTGCGAGCAGATTTGACCTTCATTTTTACAGACTTGATAAAAAGGCGTACAACACACTTGAAAAGGACGAAAACATACGGTTTGTTCACCTTGCATCAGTAGAAAAGATGGAAACGATTGCGGTTGTCGGAGAGCTTGGCAATACAGTAAGCGCGATAGAATTTATTATTCCCGAAAAAGGTCCTGCACAGTTTTTAGCAGAGCTTGATGTGTGTGAAGGTGAATTGGCGGATTGTGATGCGATATTAAAAGATGCGGCAAGTCATATGCAAAGTTATTCGGCTCACATTTTAAAAACTGAAAACGATGCACAGTTTTCGTCTGCAGAACAAACTCTTGCATATGATGAAAGAATTGTTTGGTTAAGCGGATATGTGCCCGAGCAGGAAGCGGAAAATTTTATAAAAGTGGCAAAAGAGCAAAAATGGGCATTTATTATAAACGATGTTGCAGATGACGATGCAAATGTTCCTACAAAAATCCGTTATGGAAAATTGACCGCTCTTATAAAACCGGTTTTTGACATTTTAGGTGTTGTGCCTGGATATCGCGAGTACGATATTTCGTTTTGGTTTTTGGCGTTCTTTGCATTGTTTTTTGCAATGATTATTGGTGATGCCGGCTATGGTGCGTTGTTTTTACTTGGCACACTCATATTTAATATAAAGTCAAAAAAGGTTACAAACATAATGCTTTTGCTTTATGTATTGTCGGTAACGACAATCGCGTGGGGCGCTATTACAGGAACATGGTTTGGACTTGAGGGTGCGATGCATATACCGCTATTAAAGGCTTTGGTAATCCCGTCGCTTGCCAATTATCCACAATACTTTAATATGAGTGCGGATACAGTTCAAAACAATGTCATGAAATTTAGTTTTAGTATAGGACTTATCCAGCTTGCGCTTGCGTGCATTATGAATATAAGGCGCAAAATCGCTCAAAAATGCTTTGGCTGGCTTGGCGATATTGGTTGGCTTATGTCGATATCGGCTTTGTATTTTATGGTTTTAAACCTTGTAATAGGTGAGCCTATAAGCTTTGGAATTGTTGCATTAGCAGTCGGTATTGGTTTTGTAATGGTCATCCTTTTTGGAGCGATGGATCCTAAAAAAAACTTTGTACAAGGTCTAAAGGCAGGACTTGGTGATGCGTTTACAGTATTTTTAAATACAATATCCGCATTTGGTAACCTTATGAGCTATATACGACTGTTTGCCGTAGGAATGGCGTCGCTTGCTATAGCGCAGAGCTTTAACGATATGGCGGCGGGCTTTGATGGAATTCTTGTGATAGCAGGGTTTTTAATTATGGCTATAGGTCATCTTTTGAACATTGTTATGGGCTTTTTGTCTGTAGTAGTTCATGGTGTGCGACTTAATCTTTTAGAGTTTTCAGGGCAGCTTGGAATGGAATGGACGGGCGTATCATACGAGCCGTTTCGTAAAAAACAAAAAATAAATAAATAATATATAACATATAGGAGGAAAAAATTATGGAATTACAAGTTATTGGTATTGTTTGCGCTTTGGGTTTATCTGCTATCGGTTCAGCATTTGGTGTAGTGTATGCATCGCTTGCGTCGGTTGGTGCGTGGAAGAAGTGCTATGCAAATGGTAAGGCTGCACCATTTATGATGGTTGCATTTTCGGGTGCACCTCTTACACAGACGATTTATGGCTTCTTGCTTATGAACTTTATAAAAAGTGCTTACAATGCAGGCACTGCATCGCCGACACTTTGCATGCTTGTTGGTATTTTAGCGGGCATAGCGATAGGACTATCGTCAATTTTTCAGGGCAGAGTTGCAGCATCGGCAGCTGATGCACTTGGTGAAACCGGCAAAGGTACAGCAAACTACTTTATCGTAATCGGTATCGTTGAAACTGTTGCTTTGTTCACACTTGTGTTTGGATTACTTACATTGCAATAATCCATAAATTACTAAAAAAACAAAACGGAACTGTAGCAAAAGCTGTGGGTTGTCTGATGGGAGACCTATGTATTTTGCTACAGTTTTTTGTATATAATAACACAAAAAAGGCGTATAATAGGTGCATTTTGACGATAAAACAAAAATATCGACAAAAATGTTGACTTTTTATTTAATTAGTGTGATAATATAATATATTATTGTTTGTTCTTAAAAAATGAATATATTTGATAGAGGTTGCGGACTTTAAGAATAGTAGCGTTTAATGATGGGCGTCAGAGCGATATGAAAGGAAATTCCGCCGAAATGTATATATTGCCCGAATATATATGTTGGTACATAACAAAATATGTTATGTACTGTCACTTATGTGGAGAGCTATCGTAATTATTAGATATATTAACTGCGATTGTTCTACAAAAAATGATTGCAGTTTTTTATTTTATGTTTAAGAACGAACAAATGAAAGGAAGATAAAAATGAAAAAACTAATCACATTACTTTTGACAGTGGCTATGGCGCTATCGCTTGTTGCATGCGGTGGCACAAACAACACAGATAGTTCATCGAATGTTTTAAAAGTTGGTATGGAGTGTAACTATGCACCATACAACTGGTCTCAGACAGATGATTCGAATGGTGCTGTTCCGATTAAAAATGTAAAAGATATGTATACGAACGGCTACGATGTTCAGGTTGCAAAAAGAATTGCAGAGTCTATGGGTAAAGAGCTTGAGGTTTATGCATATGAGTGGGATAGTCTTATTCCTGCAGTTCAGTCCGGCAATCTTGATATGATTATAGCAGGTATGAGCCCGACAGATGAAAGAAAAGAGAAAATTGATTTTTCGGAGCTTTATTATGTATCAAACCTTGTTGCAATTACAAAGGGCAGTGCTCTTGATGGTGTAACGACGATTGCGGGCCTTGACGGAAAGAAGATTGCAGCACAATCGGGCACATCGCATCTTGAGGCACTTGCTTCGCAGACAAAAGCACAGGTTAGTGAGCTTTCTGATTTTACAACTATGCTTATAGCACTTGATGCAGGTACAGTTGCGGGCTATATTTCAGAAGAGCCTACTGCGATGGCTGTTTGCACAGAGGGCTCGAACTATTCGTATATACCTTTTGTAAACAATGAAACAGGTTTTTCTATTCCGATAGAGGATTCAAGCATTGCCGTAGGCGTTAAAAAGGGTTCTGCTCTTTTAGATGGTATCAATAAGTATATTGCTACTTTTGATGAGAACGCACAACGCGAGCTTATGCTTGAAATGGTAAAGATTTCACCTGCTGACGAATAATAAAAAGCAAAGTAGGAAACGATAAATGATAAACTTTTTAAAAGATGTAGTAAATATATTAGTCGAATATAAGGAGTTTTTTCTAAAAGGTATTGGTTATACTATGCTTATAGCACTGACGGGAACGATTGTCGGTCTTGTTATAGGCCTTATTACCGGTGTTATAAGAACGATACCAAAGCCGAAAAACACACTGCTTCGCTATATATTAAAGGCTGTAAATGCCATAATAAGCATTTATGTCGAGGTGTTTCGCGGAACACCAATGATGGTGCAGTCGATGGTTATATTCTGGGGATATGCCTTTATGAATAACGGACAAACATTGCCGCTTATTCCGGCCGGTATTTTTATTGTGTCCATAAATACGGGTGCATATATGGCAGAGATTGTTCGCGGTGGCATTATATCTATTGATAAAGGACAGTTTGAGGGTTCATATTCGATTGGAATGAATCACTTCCAGGCAATGATTTATGTTGTGATACCACAGGCAATACGAAATATTTTGCCTGCAATAAGCAATGAGTTTGTTATAAACATTAAGGATACATCTGTTTTAAATGTTATAGGCGTAACGGAGTTATTTTTCTTTACTGCCAAAATTTCAAAAATGAATTGGGCAATTTTTGAGACATATGTTGTTGCGTGCGTGATTTATTTTGTGTTGACATTTACAATAACGAGAATTCTTATGTATATAGAACAATGCCTTGATGGGCCGGCTGTTTATCAGCTTAATCACACAAGTGTAGAGGAGGCTGAAAAATGAGCAAAATAATAACAATTACAGGCCTTAAGAAAATATTTGGTGAAAATGTTGTTCTCAAGGATATAAATTTTTCTGTAAATACGGGCGATGTTACATGTATAATAGGTGCGTCGGGGTCGGGCAAATCTACGATGCTTCGATGCATAAATCTTTTAGAAGAGCCTACTGACGGAGAAATTATATACCATGGTGAAAATATTCTTCAAACAAAGAATATTCCTGCATATCGTGCAAAGGTTGGTATGGTGTTTCAAAATTTCAATCTGTTTGAAAATATGTCGGTGCTTAAAAACTGCACGATTGGTTTGCGTCGCGTTTTAAAGCTTGATAGTGAAACTGCAAAAAAAGAGGCAATGATTTACCTTGAAAAAGTTGGCATGCTCCCATATATCAACGCAAAACCGAAACAGCTTTCCGGCGGTCAAAAACAAAGGGTTGCAATAGCAAGAGCGCTTGCGATGAAACCTGATGTAATATTGTTTGACGAGCCAACATCGGCGCTTGACCCACAGATGGTGGGCGAGGTTTTAAGCGTTATACGCCGACTTGCTGACGAAGGACTTACGATGATTATCGTAACACACGAGATGGCGTTTGCACGCGATGTTGCAAATCATGTTGTGTTTATGAACGAGGGTGTTATATGTGAAGAAGGCACACCTGAGCAAATATTTGCAAATCCGCAAAAACAGGAAACAAAAGATTTTTTGTCGAGATTTATAAATGGATAAACAAAAAAAGCATCTTGTATTATAATGCATGATGCTTTTTTTAATATATTATTTTTTTGATAATATTCATTGACACCATATAGTTGCTATGGTATTATTATAACGAAAAAGGTCATATGCCTATATATAAAGGGAAAGAGGGATTTTTATGAATAAGAAAATTATGCATATAAATTATAGCGAGGGTACATATAATTATTTCGGTAAAGTATATGGCGATTCGTATATTGATGGTGTGTGCAAGATGGCTGCACAAATAGGTTATGATGGCATTGAATTTCGTGGCGATTGTCCAAAAGAGCTTGAGGGTACTTCGTTTAAGGATTATGTTGGTCAGATTGCGGTTGCTATGAAAAAGTATTCACTTTCGGAAACGCTTTTTTGCATAAGCATGCCGGAAGCAGCAAATCCTGATAAAGAAGCACGAGATGTATCATTAAAGAACGCTGTTGAAAAGCTTGAGATTGTAAATGATTTGTGTGGCACAACGCTTTGCAATTCGACATCGATGGGAATTGTATCGCCAATAAAAACGGCGTCGATATCAGCGTACGAATATCATGGCAGTATCGCAGCAACACCGGAGGAATGGAAATGGTCTGCTGAATTATATAGCAGACTTGGTGAGGTAGCGCAAAAGCTTGGTGTAAAAATTGCTCTTGAAACACATATGCATTTTATCCATGACACACCGGAAGCTACGGTTAAGTTTGTGAATATGGTTGACAGCCCTGCTGTGGGAATAAATATGGATTATGGTAATACGGTTTATTTTCCAAAACAACCGTCTGTTGTAGATACGATTGATATGTATGGTGACAAACTTTTCTATACACATCTTAAAAATTCTGTTGCCATTCCGGGTGCAATCGGTCGCCAGCCAACATCGCTTGATGGTGGCGTGATTAACCACCGCACTTATCTTATAAAGCTAAAAGAAGTTGGATTTGACGGACCGATAGGAATCGAGGCTCCGCGTCCGGGGGATAGGGTTTTGTTTGCAAAACAGGATTTTGAATATTTTGATAGTCTTTACAAGCAAATATATAATGTGTGATAGATAAAAAAGGTGCAGCAATCTTGCTGCACCTTTTATTTTAATTTTTTGATTTCTTTTGGCGGAGTACCAAAATGCTTTTTGTATGCTTTGAAAAAGGTTGAATAGTCTGAAAATCCGCATTCTGCAAATATCTTTGTCGGTTGTTGACCGCTATCAATCATAGCCCTTGCCTTTACAAGACGCTTTATTGTAATATAATTCCATACCGAGCATCCCATATATTGCTTAAAAACGCGACAAAGGTGTGGCTTGCTTATATAAAAATGCTCACAAATCATATCAAGTGATAGAGAGGAGTCGAGATTTTTTACAATATATCTTATAATTTTATTTATATCTGTTTTCAAATGTAGCGTTTCGATTGCTTTTGTTTTATAATATGCCGTTCTTATTTCGCCTAAAAGAGAGAGAAGATTTATAGAGATTTGCAGCTCTTTTTCGGGCGAGTCATCCATCATATTTTGCAAAAATTCTAAATAATTTTCGTTTTTAAAGTTTTGTCTTCTGTATAGATTATGTTCGCCGGGCTGTCTGTTTTCAAAAGCTTCAAGTAAGCACCCCTTTTTATCAATTAACCGCACAAAATCCTTTTTAAAGTTTATTGCGCATCTCTCATAAGTCGAGTCGGGGCTTATTTCAATAAAATGCGACTCAGTATCATTCATAATGAGGATGTCGCCGCTTTGTAAAATGTATTTTGTACCCTCAATGTTAAATGTGCCTTTGCCCGAAATAAAATAATATATTTCGCAGGTCATATGCGTGTGCATTTTAAATATTTTTTCGTCGGGATTTGCACATGCTTCTGCCAGATGTTTAAAAGTGAAATTTTCAGCAGAAAATTCAAAGTTTTTATACATAGCATATTCACCTCTGCAATAATACTTTCTTACTCATATACTAACACAAAATGATAATATTTGCAATATAAAACATATGATTTTCTATGTTAAATTTAATATTTTTGTTGTATAATTAGTGCATAAATAGGCTTGTTGTTGGTTTATAAACACAATATAGCCTATACAAAAAAGCAGAATTGGAGGAAAAGGCATTATGGGAGATGTGGCAAAATTTGCTTTGGTAGGATGTGGAAGGATATCTGCAAGTCATTTAGATGCCATTAAAAATGCACCTCATGCGACGCTTGTTGCTGTTTGCGATATTATTGAAGAAAAAGCAAAAAAAGCGGCACTTGAAAATGGTCTTGATAAGTGGTATACGGATATTGAAGAAATGATAGAAAATGAAAAGCCGGATGTTTGTTGTATTTTAACACCATCGGGGCTTCATGCTGAGTGTGCAGTTCGCGTTGCAAAACACGGCGTTAATGTGCTTTGTGAAAAGCCACTTGATGTAAATGAAGAAAATATGGAAAAGCTTGTAAATGTTTGCAAAGAAAACAATGTAAAGCTTGGGGGTATTTTCCAAAGAAGAACATTTGACGCGGCTATACTTCTTCGTGATATGGTTAAAAATGGAAGATTTGGCAAGGTTACGATGGGTAGTGCAATGCTTCGTTATTACAGAGACCAGCAATATTATGATAGTGGCGAGTGGAGAGGCACATGGGAGCTTGATGGCGGCGGTGCACTTATGAATCAGGGTGTGCACGGTGTTGATATGCTCGATTGGATTATGGGTGGTATTCACAGTGTTACTGCATGCTGCAAGACGCTTGTGTGGGACATTGATGTTGAAGATACTGCTGTAGTACTTGTCAAATTTAAAAACGGTGCGATGGGTACTATTGAGTGTTGCACATCGGGATATCCGGGTGGCGATACGACATTCTCGATTACCGGTACAGAGGGAAGCGTTAAAATCGGTGACCTTGGTATTATCGAATGGCAGATGAAGGATGGCTCTGAAAAGCCGGAAACAAGCGGCACATTGGGTGGTCTAAACTGTGGATATCATACAAGCAATTATGGACACATTATGTTTGTTGAGGATATGGCACTTGCGGTGTTAAATGATACAGAGCCTATGGTTACAGGACTTGATGCAAAGCGTAGTGCAGGTCTTATTCTTGCGATTTATGAATCTGCAAGAACAGGAAAAGAAGTAGTTATTGATTAAAAATTTTTAATATTATTAGGAGGAAAAATGAAAACAATAACGAAGGATTTATTAAAAGCAGAGATTTTTGACACTCGTGAGGAAATGGGTTGCAAGGCTGCAGCCGATATTGCAGACAAAATTAACGAGTTGTTGAAGGAAAAGGAATATATCAATATGATATTTGCTGCTGCACCTTCACAACAGGATATGCTTGCGTGCCTCATTAAAAAGGACATCGATTGGTCAAGGATTAACGCCTTTCATATGGATGAGTATATTGGTCTTGCAAAGGATGCACCACAAGGGTTTGGGAACTTTTTAGCACGCCACATTTTCGACAAGGTACCATTTAGAAGTGTTAATTACATAAATGGTCAAAACGAGGATTATAATGCAGAGTGTGCTCGTTATTCTGAATTATTAAAGAAGTATCCTACAGACATTGTGTGTCTTGGCATTGGAGAAAATGGACACATAGCATTTAATGACCCGGATATGGCAGATTTTGATGATAAGTTTATGGTAAAGCCTGTTGAGCTTGATGATATTTGTCGTCAACAGCAGGTTAATGATGGTTGCTTTGCTGATATATCAGAGGTGCCAAAGGTTGCAATAACGCTTACAGTGCCGACATTGTTTGCGGGCGGATATTTGTTCTGTGTTGTTCCTGCTGCTACAAAGGCAAACGCAGTAAAAGAGGTTATGACAACGGACAAAATTGATGAGCATTGTCCTGCAACAATTATGAGAAAACATAAAAATGCAACAATGTATTGCGATATAGATAGTGGAAAGTATCTTCTATAAGTTGTAGGTTATAAAATTATATATAAAAAGGAGCGAGTTAAAATGAAAAAACTAAATGTAGCAATTATTGGTCAGGGCAGAAGCGGTAGAGATATCCATGGCCAATATTTTCTTACCGAACATGGCAAAGAGCACTTTAATGTAGTTGCAGTTGCAGACTGGAATGCAGACAGAAGAGCTCGCGCAAAGGAGACCTTTGGATGTGATGTGTATGAGGATTATACAGAGTTTTACAAGAGAGATGATATCGATTTTGTTGTAAACTCGACTTTTTCATACGAGCACTATCCTATTACACTTGACCTTCTTGAGCATAAGATGAATGTTATTGTTGAAAAGCCATTTGCAAGAACAGCAATGGAGTGTGACAAGATGATAAAAGCGGCAAAGGATAATAATGTTATGCTTACTGTTTTCCAACAGTCAAGAGTTGCACCGTATTATCAAAAGGTTAAAGAGGTTATTGAGAGTGGCGTTCTTGGTGAGATTCAACAGATTAACATTAACTTTAATGGTTTTGCTAGAAGATGGGATTGGCAGTGTTCTAACAGATTCTGTGGTGGTATCCTTCTAAATACAGGACCGCACCCAATGGACCAGGCACTTGACCTACTTGGAACAGATGATATGCCAAATGTATTTTCTGTTCTTCGTTTGACACATTCAGCAGGCGATGCAGAGGACTATGCAAAAATTATTTTGACATATCCTGGCAGACCTGTTATCGATGTTGAGATCAATACACACGATTGCTATAAGGAATATACATATAAGGTGCTTGCTGACAAGGGTTCGCTTGTAGCTACTATGGAAGATATTAAGTGGAAGTATCACGATGAAAAAGAGATGCCGGAGCTTGTACTTGAGCCTTTGTGCAAAGAGGATGGTATTACTCCTGCATATTGCAGTGAGACACTCGAGTGGCACGAGTTTGAAGAGAAGATAGAAGGTACGGCGTTTAATTCTGCACCAAGAACATATTATCAGAATATTTATAACCATCTTACAAAGGGCGAGAAGCTTCTAATTGATCCGAAGAAGATTCGTCAACAAATTGCAGTTGCAGAGCTTGTTCACGCACAAAATCCTATGGAGACGGTTTATTGATAAAAAGTTTGTTTGCTTAGGAGGGAAAACATCATGAAAAAAATAGCAATACTTGGAATAGATAATTCACATGCATGGAGTTTTGCAAAGTTTTTAGCACCAAAGGAAGGCGAAAAGGTTGTTGAAGGCTTTGAGTTACTGGGTGTTTATGGCGACTATGAAACAGAAGATGGAAAAAAAGGCAAGGAAGAGATTGAAAAAGTAGCAAATTGTCCTTGTTTTGCAGAGCATTATAATGATTTCGTTGAGCAGGCAGATGCTGTTATGGTTACAGCAAGAGATGGTGCCGAACATTTAAAGTTTGCAGAAGAATACATCAAAAAGGGTATTCCTGTGTGGATTGACAAACCGATTACACGCGACACTGATGAAGTATGCAAGATGGTTGAGCTTGCTAAAAAGCATAACTGTTTATTAACAGGCGGCTCGGGACTTGTTCACATTCCATCGGTTGTTGAATTTAAGGAAAATCTTAAAACGCTCAAGTATCCTATCGGTGGTGGCCATGTAACTGCACCGGTGAATTTTGATAACCTATATGGTGGTTTCTGGTTCTACACACAGCATCTTGTACAGATGATGACATTTATATTTGGCAATGATGTAAAGGCTGTACGCGCTCTCAGAGAGGGAAATGAAGTTCATGCTATTTACTATTATGACGATTATACGGTTTCTACATATTATGGTGCAAACTATTCAATAACTGTATATGATGATGGCGCATTTACACGCACAGAAGCTATTAACCTTGATGGAAAATTCTACACATATGAGTTCAAGGATTTTTGTGAGTTAATTGAAACTGGCAAGCCAAATATGACAGATGCAGATATTATTGCACCTGTATATATTATCGATGCAACTATTAAAGCATATACAGAGGATAAGCGCATAGAGATTAAAATGCCTTTCTAAGATTGTGCGGAGGAAAATTATGCAAATTATTAAAAACGGCAAGTTGATTTTAGATGACAAGATTATAGAGGCGGATTTGGCCATCGAAAACGGCAAAATTTGTTGCGTTGGCGAGTGTGACTGTGCAAAGGACGCAGAAGTCATTGATGCAGCGGGGAAGTATGTTTCGCCCGGTTTTATCGATATTCATACGCACGGTGCAGCCGGATTTGACTTTGCTTTATCTAAGGCAGATGAAATCGCCAAAGCTGCGGATTATCATATGTCACATGGTACGACGACGATTTATCCAACGGTTACATCCTCTGCAAAAGAAACGATTTTGTCCGCTTTGGAGCAGATAAAAAAATGTATTACATTAAAGCTTTCAAAGACAAATATACTCGGTGCACATCTTGAAGGACCGTATTTTTCAAAAGAAATGTGCGGTGCACAAAACACGGAGTTTATTACAGAACCGATTGAAAAGGATTATAAAGAAATAGTTGAAAAATTCGGCGATGTGGTTAAGCGTTGGAGCTATGCACCTGAAAATGATACGACAGGAGCTTTTTGTAAATACATAACAGAGAATGGTATTTTGTCATCGGCGGGCCATAGTGCAGCGCAGCTAAAAGATATGCGTGTTGCTATGGACAATGGATGCAAATGTGTTACACATCTTTATTCTGCAACTTCTACAATTATACGAGAGCTTGGATTTAGAAAGCTTGGCATAATTGAAACTGCGTTTTTGTACGATGACTTGTATGTAGAAATTATTGCGGACGGAAAGCATTTGCCACCTGACCTTATCAAATTGATTTATAAAATCAAAGGTGCAGACAAGGTATGTATGGTTACAGACTCTTTGGCAGTTGCAGGCACAGATGATGTGACCGGGGAGATTGGTGGAACAAAGTTTATAAAAGAAGATGGTGTATGCAAGCTTCTTGACAGGAGTGCCTTTGCGGGTAGTATTGCTACAACTGACAGACTTGTGCGCGTGTGCGTACAGGAGGTCGGTATGCCGATTACAGAGGCTATCAAGATGATGAGCAAGACACCGGCTGAATATCTTGGCCTTAATAAAGGTCAAATTAAAAAAGGATTTGATGCCGATTTGGTAATATTTGACGACAATATAGATGTAAAATGCGTTATGGTCGGTGGCGATGTTACTTATAAAGCTATGTAGGCATCGGAGAGTATGAAAAATGCAAATTATAAAACTGAAAATTGCAAAACTAAACTAAAATTCAAGCCAAAAGAATTCAAATTATTTTTACGAAAACAATGAATAATTTTATGACTTAAAAGGAGACAAAGGTTATGAAAGAACTAAAAAAGCTTAAGTTTGAAGAACTTACAACGCGTCAAAAGCTTGGTATGACATTTACGGCACATATCTTTGATTATGGCTTGCACACACCGGAGGAAATCGAAGATAATCTTGAATTTGCGCTTGAATTGATAAGAAATCATTCATTGGGTGCTATTTGGGTCGATTCGGTGCATCCTCGCTTTTATGAAGTTATGCAAAAGGTAAAAGAGGCTGCTGATTATCCTATTTTGATAATGAGAGATGCTGAGTGCGGTATTGATAAAACAAATATGACAGGGCCAAACGCAGGACGCTACATCGGTGCGCACAATGCGATTGGTGCTACGGGTGACCCGGAGATTGCATATGCATTTGGTAAGGTTACAGGTGTTCTTGCTCGTGAAATGGGCTTTAATGTTGTATGTAATCCTGTTTTGGATATGATAGATTGTCGCGGTGTTTGTGGTCACAATATGCGCTCAATGGGTGGCGACAAATATAAGGTGGCAGAACTTGCTATGGCAGAGGCACAAGGCCTTAAGGATGCAGGTGTTTTAACTGTTGCAAAGCATTATCCCGGCGCAAACGGTGACCATACTATGGATTCGCATATGGCAGAAGTGTTATCAATGGAAACAGAAGAGAAGCTGTTGGATTATAACCTTTACCCATACATACAGCTTAATAACAAGGGCCTTCTTGATGGTATAATGACACAACATAGCTTCCTTCCAAATATTGACCCTAAGTTCCCATCAAGTCTTTCAAAGAAAATCATAGGCCTGTATCGTGACCAGGGCTTTAATGGTTTTGCAATCACAGATGCGATTGTTATGCGTGGCATTGCTGCAAAGTTTGGCGAAAGAAATGCAAGGGGTCTTGCGATTGCAAATGGTAACGACCTTGCACTTACATGGGAGCTTAATCGTGAATGTTTTGAGTCTATAGTAGAATGTTATGACAAGGGCTTGATTACTGATGAGCGTTTGGATGAGGCTGTTTGTCGTGTGCTTGCCGCACAGGAAAAGACACTTGCTGAGCCAAAGGTTAAAGAGCTTACAGAGGAAGATTTTAACAAGTGTGAAGGTGCAAACCGTGATGTAATTTATGCACGCACAGACGAAGGATTGGAAACTGCACTTGATAAAGACGGAAAGTATTTCTTTGTTGTATTATCTGAGAGCGAAATGGAGATCAATGATAACGGCAAAGTAAATGTTGATACAATGGGTCACTCGTGGCACGATGTACCGGCTATTGTTGAAAAGCTTGAAAAAACATTTAAAAATTCTCAGGTATATGCAATAAATCAGTTCCCAACACCGCTACAGACCGAAAATGTATTGAGAAAATCTGTGCCATATGATGAGGTTGTATTTGTTACATTTATTGAGGCTGCTGCATATATTGGACGTGAGTGCTTGACATCGCGAGTTATTTCAATGATTCAGGCGCTGCAAGTAACAAATCGTGTTTCGACGGTTGTTCACTTTGGTAATCCGTTTGTACTTGAAGACCTTGTGCATATTCCGCGTATTATCATAGGTTGTGCATCAAAGTATAGTGTAGATTATACACTTGATGTTCTTGCAGGAGACCTTCCTGCAAAGGGCGTTTTGACATATGATGTGAATTTTAAATAATAATTAAACTGTAAAAGCCACAAAGGATGATAGACCTTTGTGGCTTTTTTGTATGTTTTTTTATGAACTTTTTTGGAGTCTTTTAATTTTGCACCAGTTATAAAATGCGTATATATCATTTACAAAAAATACTACAAAGCAAATTATAACAGATAAATACGAGCTGTCGACTTTTGCAGCCAATAACCACAACACAATAAGCACTAAATCATTTGCGGCATATACCAAGGAAAAATAGGGACTGCGTCTGAAAGTAAGGTATACTGCTGCAAAACTTGTAGTTACAGAAAGGGTGCTTGGGACAAGGTTTGCCGTGTTAAAATATGCTAAAACATAGTAAAAAACAACAGTAACAACAACTGAGAGCAAAAGTATAATCAAAACTTCGTTTTTTGTTATAGAGTTTATTTTAACCTCTGATTTTTTGCCTTTAAATGGATTTCGAAGCCAGGCAATAAATGAAATTATAGCCATCGGCATACTCATACCAACATATGTAAGCATCTCGCCATAGTATGAGAAGGTATATGATATATAGCAGTATATAAGGCTAAATATTATCATCAAAAACGGCCCCGCAGGATTGCCTTTTGCGCCAAAAATGAGCGCGGTTGTGCCGATGATTGATGCGATTAGCGTCATATAGTTTGACCTGTCGAACATTAAAAATGATGCGGTGATTAAAAAAACAGATGATAGCCATAAAATTTTTTCTATAAGCGAAAAATATCCAAAAATTTTTCTCATTTTCAAATTTATATCCCTCCAAAAAAGAAGCATTCGCAACACATCTTTCAAAACTTAACGATGTGCGCACGAATGCTTATGCGTTTTCTATCCGACAGCAGTTAAAAGCTTTTATAAAATTTAGTCTTCATAAATTTGCATAGGATTTTTTAATTTATAAAAAATTGCAAGTGTTCCGGGACCGATGTGCGTTCCAACAACGGCACCGATTTCTGACTTCATAAATAGCTCTTTATCCTCGCCAAACTCTGCTTTTATAGCATTCCAAAGTTCATCTGCTTTGTCAGGAACCTGTGAATGAACTATCGCAAAGCATGGGTCATCAAGGTCAATATCTGATGCTTTAATTTTTTTAATTGTTTTGGAAATTATTGTTTTGCTTCCGCGAAATTTGTCAATAGCTTCCATAACGCCGCTACGCACTGACAAGACAGGTTTTAAATCAAGAAGCGTACCTGCAACAAGACTTGCTTTGTTAATTCTGCCGCCTTTTTCGAGATATTTTAGAGAGTCAACAACTACTAAAACATCTGTATGAGAACGACAGTCTTTTGCGCCTTTTACAATTTCTTCAAGCGATTTACCCTCTTTGTTTAAAGAAATTGCTTTGTCAAGCATCAAAACAATGAAAAGTGAATATGCCATAGAATCAACAATTTCAATTTTTGCATCCGGCATATCTTCGAGTATATTCTCCTTTGCAAGACGCGCCGAATTAAAAGTACCACTACCATTTGATGAAAGAGTAAAATAGATTACAGCATCATGGTCTTTAAGAGCTGCACGAAGATGGTCCTCCATTGTAGAAATAGGAACCTGTGATGTGGTAGGGATTTGTTTTGATTTTGAAAGTTTTTCATAAAACTCTTCAGAACCAATTTCTACCCAATCAAGAACGGTTTCGCCATTTTCCCAAATGAGTGGCATACCAATCACATCAATATCGTGCTTCTTTGCATAATCTCTTGAAATATCCGATGCAGAATCAACAATAAATTTAATGTTAAGCATTTTGTACCCTCCTAATATTTTATAAAATCACCATGAAAATTTGGTGAGATTTCCATTTTGTAAAAGCGATGCAAATTCCGTCTGGCGCAACGCTTCGTATAAAACTATCGCTACAGAGTTTGCAAGATTCAAACTTCGTGCTTCATCAATCATTGGAATTCGTATACACTTTTGTTTGTTTTTGTATAAAAGCTCCTCCGGCAAACCGGCAGTTTCTTTTCCAAACATAATGTAGTCATTATCCTTAAATGTAGCGTCCGAATAGCTTTGTGGTGCTTTTGTGCTTGAAAAAAAGCAATTTGCATCAGGGTTTTTTTCAAAAAAATCATCAAGATTTTCATAATATGTAATATCTAACAAATACCAATAATCAAGCCCCGCGCGCTTAAGGTTTTTATCAGTAATTTCAAAGCCGGTCGGTTTTATTATATGAAGTCTGCTGCCGGTAGCGGCACAGGTGCGCGCAATGTTGCCCGTATTTTGAGGTATCTGGGGCTCACATAAAACAATATTAAAGCTCAAAAATTATCGTCCTTTCCACACAAGCATCAATGTTTTAGTATGAATTCTATAATTTTGTGGCGTTTTGATATGATTGCCTTTTTAGGACAAAGCTCCTGACAACAGAAACAGTGAATGCATTTCTTTTCATCAACTACAGGAAAGTTATCTTTCATTTCGATTGCTTTTTCCGGACAACGCCTCATACATTCGCCACAACCTACACAAACATCTTTTTTGAAGTGTGGTTTTGGTGCAATAAATGAGTTTATTGCCTTTGCAACACGCTTTGGAATAAACTTTCTGTCAAGCAAATCTGTCGAGTTGATTTTTGGCATCACAAGGTCATCAATTTTTATTTCATCAAAACTGTCCCCAACAAGTTCAAGCTCATCAACAGACGCCGGACAAAGACCGCGTTTGATACATTCTGACAAGGTGTAGACCTGTTTTGGAGTCATCCCAACAAGTGCGGTCGCCGCAAGGTCAAGCGCATAAGGACTTGCACTTGCAAGCACTGCGCCAAGATGGCGTTTCTGTCCGCTTGAAGGGCCTTCGCCCTCCATAATATCAATCGCATCCATTACTGTAAGTGTTGGTTTTGTAAGGCAACACAAATCAACAAGCATCGAGCAAAAGTCCTTGCATTTTGGAAACAATGAATGATACTCTGCTTTGTATGCACCCGGCACAGCGCCAAACATATTTTTTACAGCGCCGGTATAAAATGTCATCATATGCGTTTTAAGCTTTGGCACATCAATTATCACATCTGCATCAAGCACAGGCTTTATTATTTGAAAGGTTTTCACCTTTTTGCCGGCAGGATAACTTACCGCTTCAAAGCTTGTATCATAATTAAGTCCTACCCCAAGATCTTTGGCAACATCATCTATCATACAACCGCCGTACACCGAGCGCAGAGCTGTCTCGTTATATAATCCGCCTGGACTATCAGCGATTGTAACAACGCCGCCGGCCTCCATAACTAAAGACGCAAGTGCTTTTACAAATACCGGATGAGTAGTAACAGCGTTGTCGGGGTGCTTTTTCATAAGAAGATTTATTTTTAAAAGTACCTTATCATTAGGTTTTATAAACTTTTCAATACCGCCGATATTATCCAGTGATTTTTTAATTTTTTCTCTTACAATGTCATATTCATACTTTTCACATTTTAAGATAGATACGGTTTTTTCCATAAAAAAACCTCCTTTAAACACCATTTAGTTCATTATATCAGTTTTTAAAAGAAATTTCAATCAATTGTTGTTATTTTTTGAGTTTATATAATTTTGCATAATATCCGTTGCAAGAGCAACAAGCTCGCCACATGGTCGTTTTTTATAATATTCGTTCGTTCTTTTTTCCGGGGTAGGCGCTGTAGATGCAGCGCTATTTTTATCAAGCAACTCGCGACAAATGATAGAACCGTTTTCACTTTTGAATTTATTTACAAGCTCTTGGATAAGAGCGTAATGCTCTGCTTTTTTTGAGTCTTCATTTTCAACATCATATCCATACAAAAGCCCTGCAACCATGGCCATTCCGGAAACGGCACCGCATACTTCGCGCAGCCTGCCCAAGCCGCCACCAAAAGATGATGCAAGCTTGTAGGCGGTTTTTTCATCCATGCCAATCTCGTTACAAAAGCTGCAAAGTACAGCCTGGGCACAGTTGTATCCATTTTCAAAAAGTTTTTTTGCTTCCATAGCTTTTTTTGTCATTTTATATTCTCCTTTGCATTTTCAAGAAATTGATTCTGCTACTCCGCATCCGCATACAAAGCCACTTGCCCATGCCCATGTAAGATTGTAGCCGCCACAGTCACCATATACATCAAGCACCTCGCCACAAGCAAAAAGCCCGCCAGATTTTTTTGATTCAAGCGTGTCGGTGTAAAAGTCTGATAGCGATGCACCGCCACCCATAACCTGGGCATTTTGCGTACCCTTTGTACCAGTGACATCAAGTTTAAAGTTTTTTAATGCGTTGCAAAGCTTTTTAAGTTTTTCATCAGTAAGTGATAAAGCAGTATCCGAAAAAGCTCCGATATTTGCATATTTTATAACCGCCATTGCAATGCGTTTATTTAAAAAGCCGCACAAAAAGTTTTCAAGCTCTATGTGCAAAAGTTTTTCCTTGCGTTTTTTAAGCATTGCATAAAGCTCGTCTGCATCATATTCATCTGCAAGGTCAAGCGTTATATACATATTATGCCGTTTGCCGTCACAACACAAACGCGAAACATAGCCCGAAAGCTGCATTATAGCTATGCCGGAAAGGCCATAATCACAAAAAAGCACCTCGCCTTTTTCTTTGCGTATAAGCATATCATCCACAACGAGCGACATCGCCGCATCGCTTCTCATACCTTTTGCGATTTTAATATACTCACTATCACATTTTAGCGCACAAAGTGCGGGAAATGTTTGATGAATTTTATGTCCAAACGCTTTTAAAAGAGCAAGTCCGCTATCGCTGCCGCCACTTGCCAAGCTTCCTGATGCGATAACGATACTGTCTGCACTAATCGTTTTTTCTTTTGATATTATATTATAAAATTTATCCGATTTTTTTATTGATGACACATCAAAATCACACAAAAACTCAACACCAAGTCGCTGGGCCTCAAAACGAAGTACATCAAGCACCGATGCGGCTTGCATACTGCGCGGATATACACATGTGCCGTTTGCCGTTACAAGACAAAGCCCAAGCTCTGAAAAAAAGTCTGATATGGCGCGTACATCGAAAGCCTTTAAAACAGAAGCGACAGCGCTTGTATCATTTGAGTGATATGCGTCTGTATTTTCATTTGTGTTTGCAAGGTTGCACTTTCCGTTGCCGGTTGCAAGAAGCTTTTTGCCTACGCGTGCGTTTTTTTCCAAAACAAGCACACGAGCGCTTTTGTTTATTTTTTCAAGGTGTCTTTTTGTACTTATAGCGCACATAAGCCCTGATGCACCGCCGCCGATAATGGCTATCGTTTTACTCATGTTTTTTCTCCTTTTTGTACAATAAAAAACTATAAGTTTATACATATTATTTTACTATAAATAAGCATTATTGTCAAAAAATTTTGTCACTCATACATTTTTAATGTAAAATCGAGCTTTTTGATATTGTATATATTTTTGCTATATGCACACAATATTACAAGCAAAAATATAAATATGGTAAGGAATGATAATATGACTTATAAACGAACAGACCTTGCACTTGAACAAACGGAATTGTATAAGGAAAGTACACCTGAAAAAGCCGATATAGATGGTGTAGAAATTGATGAAGAAACAAAAAACGATATAAAAATAACACGAGTAAAGGTACTTGATGAAAATGGCGAACGACTTATTTCAAAACCTGTCGGAAGCTATATAACACTCGAAGCACAAACCTTGAATTATATGACAAAGGAAAGCTATGAAGATATTTGCCTTGCTTTAAAAAATGAGCTTGAAGCGCTTGTACGCATAGATTTATCAAAGCCGGTGCTTGTTGTGGGACTTGGAAACAGAAATATTACCGCCGATTCGCTCGGCCCAAAAACAGTCGAACAACTTTTTGTGACGCGGCATTTGTTTGAGCAAATGCCCGAACTTGTCGGAGAAGAAACAACATCTGTGTGTGCTATAGCGCCGGGGGTGCTTGGAATAACGGGCATAGAAACGATGGAAATTGTAAAAGGTGTCGTAAACAAAGTGAGTCCTGGCCTTGTTATAGCGGTCGATGCACTTGCGGCGCGCAAATTGGAACGAATAAATACCACGCTTCAGATTTCTGATACGGGCATAAATCCCGGCTCCGGTGTAGGCAATAACCGCA
The DNA here is from genome assembly GCA_045626925.1 of Candidatus Aphodoplasma sp. Lineage (GTDB taxonomy): Bacteria > Bacillota > Clostridia > UBA1381 > UMGS1253 > Aphodoplasma. The sequence goes on from JAZUQZ010000005.1 coordinate 22,792, forward strand.
AAGCCATAAATCGTAATACTCTTGGGGTAGATGTTATTTCAATCGGTGTGCCGACAGTTGTTGATGCAATTACCATGTCAAACGATACTCTTGATATGACACTTGATGCAATAAGAGCAAGCGGAAAAGAAGACGAAGGCATACTTTCGCTTATAGAAAAAATGAGTAGTGAGGAAAAATACTCGCTTATACAAAGGGTGCTTGCACCTACAATAGGCGATATGGTTTTGACGGTGAAAGAAGTCGATATGTCAATGAATAAAATTTCAAAAATTATTGCAGGAGCAATAAACAAATTTTTACAAAAAAACATGACTTTTGACGAAATAGAAAGCTTTGCGTTATAAAAGAAGATTTTATGCAATTTTATAGCGAAAAATGTCAATGAAAACTATGTCGTAAAGTGCAAAATAAAATTGACAGTGGTTGTTAATTGTTATAAAATATATACAGAGCAGATAAAAACGGCATTATTATCGAAAGTGGTGGATAAAGTGAGAAATATAAAGATAAAAGACGGTGTAAATTTACATTACATTGAGGATACAAAATTTAAGACAACTACGCTCGGGGTATATATACACACGCCATTATCGCGCGAGAACGCATCATTAAATGCGCTTTTGCCAATGGTATTAAGACGCGGAAGTGAAAGCTATCAAAGCTTTGAACAAATCGAAAAAAGGCTTGCAGATTTGTGTGGTGCGGTACTTAACACAGGTGTTGTGAAGCGTGGCGAGGACCAGATTTTATGCTTCGATATATCTACTATTTCTGATAAGTATTATATAGAAGACGAAAATATACTGTTTTCTTGTGCAGACCTGCTATTTGACATAATTTTAAAGCCGAAAACGGAGAACGAGGCATTTTGTGATGAGTATGTATCAGGCGAAAAGGAAAACCTTTGCGATATGATTGATGCGCTCGTGAATGACAAACAGTCATATGCACTTTGGCGTCTTTATGAAATTATGTGCAGTAAAGAAAGATATGGCATACATGAATATGGCACAAAGCAAAGCGTTATAAGTATTACACCAAAGTCGCTTTTTGAGCATTATAATAAGCTTATAAGCGAAAGCAAAATCGACATATTTGTATGTGGCAAAACGAACATAGATGCTTTTGAAAAAAAGGTTTGTGCTATATTTAAAACAATAAAAACATCAGATGCGACATACCCTTCTACACAAAAAATATCGACCGTTGGCGAGGTTAAAAAAGTTGTTGAGGAATTTGATACAAACCAGGCAAAACTCTCGCTCGGTTTTCGCGTGACACGCGATGTTGATTATGTGCATATGCTTGTTGCAAATTCGATATGGGGAAGTGGTCCGCATTCGAAGCTGTTCAATAATGTGCGTGAAAAATATAGCCTTGCATATTATGCATTTTCGCGTTTTGACAAGCATAAAAACACCATTTTGGTAGGTATGGGTATTGAAACGAAGAATTATCAAAAAGCATTTGATGAAACGATGCTGCAACTTAAAAATGTTTGCGAGGGCGATTTTGCTGAAAACGAGCTTGTGAGTGCAAAAGCATTTTTGATAAACCTTTTCCGCTCGCAAAGAGATAGCCAATATGCAATGATAAGCTTTCATCTTGGTATGCTTATTGGTGGCGTAGAATATGATATTGACGAGTTATGCGAACGCATAAATGATGTTACAGCCGAGCAGATTGCCTCTGTAGCAAAGGCGATTGTGCTTGATACAGAGTATTTTCTTAAAGGCAGAGAATAAAAATGCATAATTTGTGGCTATAACTTGGGATGGAGAATGATTATGATGAAATTTGAAAAAAGAGAAGATAAATTTATAGATGAGGTGCTTTATCATGGCGTGCACGAAAGCGGTGTAAATGTATATGTTATGCCTAAAAAAGGTTATGACAAATGCCACGCAATGTTTGCGACGCGTTATGGAAGCATAGAGAGCAAATTTGAAAAAGACGGAGAGATTATAAACATTCCTGACGGAACGGCGCATTTTTTGGAGCACAAGCTGTTTGAAGAGGAGGATGGGAATGTTTTTGACAAATTTGCCGTCCTTGGTGCAAGTGCAAATGCATTTACAAATTTTACATCGACTGCGTATCATTTCAGTGCGACCTCAAACTTTTATGAAAGTCTTGGTGTACTTATAAATTTTGTCCAAAATCCGTATTTTACAAAGCAGAGTGTTGACAAAGAGCAGGGCATTATCGGTCAGGAAATTAAAATGTATGATGATGACCCGAATTGGCAAGTGTATTTTAATGTGTTGGGATGCCTTTATAACGAATGTTATGTGAAGTATGATATTGCCGGCACAGTGGAAAGCATTGCAACTATTGACAAAGACATTTTATATGATATATACTCTGTGTTTTATCATCCATCCAATATGGTTTTGTTTATAGCAGGCGATGTAGACATAAATGATGTGAGCGAGTGTATAGAAAAGCATCTTAAAAAAATACAGCCACAAACTTCGCCTGTAAAAAGGATTTATCCTATAGAAAAAGAAGAGATTGCGTGCGATTATGTGCATCGCACACTTGATGTAGCTGTTCCGCTTTTTACGCTTGGTTTTAAAGATACTCAAACAGATTTGTCGGGCAAGGCATTATTAAAAAAAGAAATCGAAATGGATATACTGCTTGAGATGCTATTTTCAAAAAGCTCTGATATTTATAAGACATTATATGAGCAGAGCCTTATAAATGATAGCTTTGATGCTGATTATGAGTGCCATGAGGAGTATGCGTTTACATGTATAACCGGCGAGTCGAAAAATCCGTCAAAGGTGCGCGACATAATAATAGACAAGCTTTCAAAAGTTGAACTTTCAACGGAGGACTATGAAAGGGCAAGAAAAGTCGTATGGGGCAATTATATCCGCACATACAACTCTACAGAGTCGATTGGTTATGTATTTGTTTTACACCTTTTGACAAAAATAAACTATTTCGATTTTAAAGAAGTATACGAAACTATAAGTTTTGATGATATAAAAGCAAGAAAAGAAAGAAATCTTGATATCAAAAAAAGTGCTTTGTCGGTGGTTGATAATATAAAGGGAGGGCTTGATGCTTGAGTACAAACATAATTTCGTTTCCAAAACTTAATATAAGTTTTGAAATAAACCGTATCGCGTTCAGCATTTTTGGCAAGCCGATATATTGGTATGGTATAATAATCGCAATAGGGTTTGCACTTGGCGTGTGGCTTGCGCTTGTTCGTGCAAAAAAGGCGGGCATTGATTATGACGCGATTTTGGATATTGTTTTGTGGGGACTGCCGACATGCATAGTTTGCGCAAGGCTTTTCTATGTAATAGGCGACCCAAGCGTGCTTGAAGGCGCATGGTGGAAGGTTTTTGCCGTATGGGAAGGTGGCATTGCAATTTTTGGTGCAATTATTGGTGCAATAATTGTCGGGTTTGTATATAGCAAAGCAAAAAAAATTGATACCGGGCTTCTTTTTGATGTGTGTGCGCCTGCAATTATGCTTGGACAAATAATAGGCAGATGGGGCAATTTTGTAAATGCTGAAGTATATGGCGGTGTGACGGAGTCGCTGTTTGGTATGTCAATCAATGGCCGAGCGTGCGTCCAACCATTGTTTTTATATGAATCAATATGGATGATGATTGGACTTATTATGCTTTTGATATATCAAAAGCACAAGCATATAAACGGAGAGATATTTTTGATTTACATAATGTGGTATGGCGTTGGCAGAAGTGTGCTTGAAACATTTCGCCAAGAGGAATATATCCTTCAAATATGGGGTATGCCGATGTCACAGAATGTTGCAATAATCGCCTTTTTGGTTGCACTTGTACTTTATATATATCTTCGTAAAAAGAACAATTTGAAAAAAAACCAAAAGACAGGTATGGACAAAGGTTCTATAGGGGGAAAAGATAATATGAATGAGATTGATACATTGAAAGAAGAAATCAAAACAATGAGAAAAAATCTTAACAAGCTTTATGTCGAGGGCGTGAGTGAAGAGCAAATACTTGAAAGCAGTATTGCACTTGATAAAAAAATTGATGAATACAACAAACTAAACAACATCTGAAAAGACGGGCGCATAAGCATATAGGATATGTGCGTCCTTTTTTCTTTATATAGGAGGGCAAAATAATGCGTCTTGATATATTGTATGGTCGCGCAGGGAGCGGCAAAACGCACGAATGTATAGAAAAAATAAAAAAGCTTATAGCCATGGGTGAAAAATGTGTTATGATTGTGCCCGAGCAGTTTTGTTATAGGACGGAAAAACTGCTCATATCACAAATAGGAGCGATAAGCGCCCAAACGGCCGAGGTGCTTACATTTACGAGGCTTGCAGGGAGAATTTTTGCCCAAAATAGCGGCGCTGTAAAGCTTCCGTTGTCGGCTGCCGGCAAAAATATGCTTATGTATCGTGCAATTTTGTCATCAAAAAGCAACCTTAGAGCATATTCGCTCGCGGCGGAAAAAAGCGGCTTTGCGGACAAAGTTATGACGATGATTTCGGAGTTTAAACGCTATGGAATATTGCCCGAAGATGTAGAAAAAATAAGCAATGAAATTACAAAGCCAAACCTTGCGGCAAAGCTTTGTGATTTGGCCTTGATATATAAGAAATATGAGGACTTGTTTTTAGATAGTTATAGTGATTTTGAGGATAATTTATACATAGCTGCCGAGCTTTTGGGGCAGGGGGATTATTTGAAAAATGTTCATATTTTTATCGATGAATTTACAGACTTTTTGCCACAGCATTATAAAATGATTGAGTCGCTATGCATGCGTGCAAGCGACATGACCTTGTGTCTTTGCACAGATAAAACACTTTCTACAAGTGGCACCTTTGCGCCTGCTACAAGGACATATCACAAGATAAAGGCTATGTGCAACGATATAAATGTGCCGTTTTCTGCAAATTATATAGAGCAGAGCGCACCACATATACAATCAAAAGAGCTTGTGCATCTTGAAAAAAATTATACAAAAATAAGCCCTGAAATATATGATGATAAAACAAAGGATATATTGGTTTTTGAGTCACTTAATGTATATTCGGAAATTGAAGCCGCAGCAAAAAGAATTTTGGTACTTGTGCGCGACAACGGTGCAAGATGGAGAGATATTTCGGTGTGTTGTGGCGATAGTGAGATGTATTTTGAACCTATAAAAACGATATTTGCACGCTATGAAATACCGTGCTTTTTAGCAGAAAAAAGCGATATTTCATCACATCCGCTCGTGCTTACAATTCTTTCTGCCTTGGATGTTTTAATCAGTGGCTTTAGCTATGAGAGTGTTTTTACATATTTAAAAACAGGCTTTGCAAACATAACTATGGACGAGTGTGATATTTTAGAAAACTATGTGCTTGCCACAGGTGCAACAAAGCGTGCATGGCTCGATGAAAAGGTCTGGAGCTATAAAAACAGTATGTTAGATGATGAGTCGGGCGAAAATGCAGGGGTCGATGAAATACGACGCCGCGTTATTGCACCTATTATGAAATTGCGCGAAAATATAGGCAGCAAGCATACGGCCGCGCATGCATGCGAGGCGATTTATAACTTTGTGTGCGAGCTTGGCATGGATAAAAAAACGCAAAAGCTTATAGACGAGTTTAAAGACTCAGGCGAGCTTGTGCGTGCAAATATGTATACGCGCATATGGAACAGTATAATTGGCATACTTGACCAAATTATGCTTACGACCGGCGATAAAAAAATAGGTATGGAACAGCTTCGAAATTTGCTCGAAACAGGATTTTTAAAAGAACAAATGGGCATAATTCCACAATTGGCAGATGCAGTATCGGTTGTTGATGTGCCGAATATGCGTGCACAAGAGTGCGAATATCTTTTTGCCCTTGGCACAAATACGGGTGCGTTTGCCCTTGGCACATCGATGGAGGGAATACTCACAGATGCTGAACGCGAAGTGCTTGAACAGATGGGGATGACGCTTGCACCGACGGTGCGCATGTCACTGTTTGATGCGGACTTTTTGATTTATAAGGCACTTACACGCCCAGCAAAAAAACTGTTTTTGAGTTATCCGCTTTCAAAAATGGATGGCTCTGCACTTGCAGAGTCCCAATTGTGCCGCGATATAAAAAATATTTTTTCGTCGATACATATCGAAGATGATTTTAATCAAACAGATGATGAGTTCTTTCTTGGTTCACCGGAGTCGACTTTTGGTGAGCTTATAAGGCGTCTGGGAGACAATTACAACAAAGAAAAAGGCCTTGTAGAACAAGTTTATTTGTGGTATAAATCGAATGAGAAATATGGAGAAAAGCTTGACAGACTTGAAAATGCGCTATTGTACAGTAGTGAGGCTATGACGCTTTTGCCACGCCAAACAGAAACAATATACAAAAACGGTATTAACTCAAGTGTAAGCAGACTTGAGCGCTACAGCAAATGCCCATTTTCGTATTTTATAGAGTACACGCTTAAAGCAAAGGAACGAAAAATCCTAAAAATTGGTGCGCCGGATATAGGAAGCATAATACATCTGGTGCTTGAACGATTTACAAAAATTATTGCACAGGATAATGTAAAATGGACAGAAATAAGCGAAGAATATGTCGAGGCAACGGTTTCATCAATCATGGATGATATGAGCGAAAAAATGCTAAATTCTTCTGCTCTTGCAAACAGGTCAACCCAGTACATTCTTCAAAGAATAAGACGAAATCTTGTGCGTTGTGTAAAGCTTTTGATTATGCATATTGCATCGGGCAGATTTGAACCTGCAGGCAGTGAGGTAGAATTTGGTGACAATGGCGAAATAAGTGCAGTTATAGTAGACCTTACAAGCGGCAAAAAACTAAAAATTCATGGCAAAATTGACCGAATTGATAAGTGTGAAACAAGTGATGGCACATATTACAGAGTAGTTGATTATAAATCGGGCAGCAAAACCTTTAGCCTTGGAAATATATATAATAAGCTTGATTTGCAGCTTGTTGTATATCTTGATGCGGCTATGAATAATAAAAAGGATGCAAAGCCTGCGGGAATGTTATATTTTAATGTGCGCGAGCCTATGATAAAAGCATCATCGCTAATGAGCGATGAAGAAGCGGCAAAATCATTAAAAGACAGTATGAAGCTGAACGGACTTTTGTTAAACGATGTTGAGATAATGCGCGATATGGATAGAAATTTTGAGCAAGGGTCGGAGTTTTTGCCGATAACGATGAATAATGGCGGCGAAATGCGTATAACAAGCACCCTTGCAACAATGAGCCAATTTAAGCTTTTATCTGATTATGTAAAAAAGGCATTAAAGCAAATCGGCAACAAAATAATAAACGGAAATATTGATATTATGCCATATAAAAATAATGATAGTTCGTCATGCTCATATTGTGCGTACAAGCCCGTATGCAAGTTTGATATATCAAAGAGCAAAAAAGGCTACAGAATGTGTGAAAAAACAACGGCATCAACTGTATGGGATATGATTCGTGAGGATAGGGGGTGAGCGTATGGCAATAAGCTGGACAGATGAGCAAAAAAAAGCAATCGACAAAGATGGGTGCAATTTGATTGTTGCGGCGGCTGCGGGCTCGGGTAAGACGGCTGTTTTAGTAGAAAAAATTGTGAATATAATTGAAAGCGGGACGGATATTGATTCGTTGCTTATAACTACTTTTACTGAAGCGGCTGCAAAAAAGATGCGACAGGAAATTTGTGATGAAATTAAAAGACGACTTGTAAATGACAGGAAAAACTCACATCTTGCACGCCAGCTTGTTCTGATTGGGCGTGCTGATATATGCACGATTGACTCGTTTTGTATGAAAATTGTACGATCAAATTTTCATCTTCTTGACATAGAGCCCGATTTTAAAATTGCAGACCCAAACGAGGCGGAGCTTTTGCGCACACAAGTGACAGAAGAGCTTTTTGGCGAGTTGTATGAACAAAATGATGATGATTTTTACAATTTGCTCGAAGCTTATGCGTCCCAGCGGGGCGATGATGCGCTTATGGAGATTGTTTTGTCGTTTCATAGCTTTGTGCGCACTATACCAAATTATGAGCAGTGGCTTTTGGATTGTGCTGATATGTATAACAGCTTTGGAGAAAATATTTTTGACACAATTTGGGGTAAGATAATATTACAAAGTACCCAAACAAAAATAGACGGATATATTATGAGTGTGCGGGATGCGCTTGATTATGCAAGGCAAACGGAGCAAATGAACAGCTATGTTGTACCGTTGGAAATTGATTTGCGCGAGCTTACCGAAATAAAAAGCATATTAAAAGATGCAAGTTTTGATGAAATCGCACACAGGATAAATTCGTTTTCGCTTGCAACGGGTGGCCGCGCAAAAAACAAGACTCCCGATGAGATAAAAGAACCATTGATAAGTAAGCGCAAATATGCAGCAGATGGTATGAAAAACCTTGCGGCAGAGTTTTTTTATGATGATGAAGAGGGAATAAAAAAAGAGATAGAATACACAAGCTCACAGGTTAAAACCTTGTGTAATGTTGTTTGTATGCTCGAAAAACGATTCTTTGAAATGAAAAACAAGCGTGGCATACTTGATTTTTCTGACCTTGAACACCTTACATTAAAGGTGCTTACAAAAACGGATGATAACGGGAACACTGCACCAAGTGCGGTGGCACTTGAGCTTAAAAACAAGTATAAAATGATACTTATAGATGAGTATCAGGATTCGAACGAGCTTCAGGAAACAATATTTTCGCGCATTGCTCGTGAGGATAATATATTTATGGTGGGCGATTTAAAGCAGAGTATATATCGTTTTAGACATACAAACCCACTTTTGTTTAAAAACAAAAAGGATACATATAGTGACGATTCCGGCATTAACCAAAGGGTTATAATGTCGAAAAATTTCAGAAGCAGAAAGCCCGTCATAGATTTTGTAAACTTTGTTATGAGTCAGGCGGCGTCCCCGCTTGTGGGCGAAATGGAGTATGATGATACAGAGTCTTTGTGTTATGAGGCATCATATCCGGACGATGTTGCTTGTGATAAAGCGGTCGAAGTACATATTATAGACGATGGAGACAGAAAAGACACCGAAAGTGATAACGATGATTCGATTTTTGGCGCAGAAGCAGAGGCAGTTTGTGTTGCAAAACGAATTTTGCAACTAAAGCGCGATGGCTTTGAGGTGTATGACAAAAAAGAAGGGATGCGTCCGCTGCAATATAAAGATATAGTTATTTTGATGCGTTCGCCAAGCGTAGATGCACAGATTTTTTCAGATGTTTTAACAAGTTATGGAATACCGACCTTTTCTGATGTTGGCGGCGGATACTTTAATACAGATGAAATTGAGCTTATGTTGTCGACGCTATCTGTTGTCGACAATCCGCAACAAGACATAAATCTTCTTGCACTTATGCGTTCTCCAATAGGCAATTTTAATGATGTAGAGCTTATGGACATACGCTTGTGCGACACAAAGTCGGATATTTACAGTGCACTTTGTGCTTGTGCGGAAGAAAGCACAATGCTTGGTGTAAAATGTGCTGCCTTTATAGCTCGCATAAATGACTGGCGAAAAAAGGCATTATATATGAGTGTGCACGAATTTATACAATATTTATATAGCGATACGGGATATTTTGATATTGCCGGAGCAGGCGATTTGGGAACACAAAGGCAGGCAAATTTGAATTTGCTTTTGGAATACGCACGAAGCTATGAAAAAACAAGCTTTAAGGGACTGTTTAACTTTATAAGCTATGTCGAGCGCGTAAAAGGCTCAAGAAATGATTTTGGCAGTGCAAAAATCCTTGGTGAAAATCAGGATGTAGTGCGAATTATGAGCATACATAAAAGCAAAGGACTCGAATTTGGGGTTGTGTTTGTGACGCGACTTGCAAAAAAGTTTAACACGCGCGATTTGAGCAATAGCTTGCTTATGCATGGCGAGTTTGGTCTTGGTGTAGATTATATTGATATTGATAACAGGTACAAATTCTCGACACTTATAAAGCGCGCAATAAAAGAAAAACTTAGATATGAGCTTTTGTCAGAGGAAATACGGGTGTTGTATGTGGCGTTGACGCGTGCGCGGGACAAGCTTATCTTGACGCTTGCGCCCACGGATGTTGATGCAAAAAAGAAGCGTTGGATATCGGGCGCAAAATCGCTTGATAATGAGCATTTGCCGCTATATTATACATCCTCGGCACAAGGAATCGGAGATTGGATTATGGGTGCGCTTATGCGTCATAAAGCATGCCGAAATTATGCGGGCGAATATATATCGTGTGCAGAAAACGAGGCACAAATCGAGCTTTATGTTGAACGCGAGCGTTTATGTTCACCAAGTGATACATATGAAAAGCTGAGTATAAAGCCATCAAACAATAATTATACGGCGCTTGTGGAGGAAAAACTAGGTTATAAATATCCATATGAAAACGCACGCAAAGTGCCGACAAAAATTTCTGTTACAGAGATGAAACGCCTGGTTGATAACGAGCTTGATACAGAACAGATGCGACTTTGTGGCGAGCATATGATATCGATGCCGAACTTTTTGAGTCAAAAGACACAGATGAGTGCCGCTCAAAAAGGAAGTGCGCTCCATTTTGTGATGCAAAATCTTGACTTATCAAAGATGCTTGATGAAAATGGAATTCGTGAGCAAATAGAGAGTATGCTTTTGGGCAAGGTAATCACAAAAGAATATGCCGAGGTTGCAAATGCAAAGAAAATAGCGGACTTTTTTGATAGCGAGCTTGGCAGACGAATGGTTGCATCAAAAAATGTTGTAAGAGAATCGCCGTTTGAAATTGCAATAGATGCATCAAAAATTATTGGCGATAGTGCTTGTGGCGAACAGGTCTTGCTTCAAGGTATAATTGATTGTTATTTTTACGAAAACGATGAAATTGTTTTGGTGGATTACAAGACGGATTTTGTGCGTAATGAAGATGACATAGCAAAAATAAAACAAAGATATGAAGTACAGCTTGAGCTTTATGCATATGCTTTGGAACAAATTACAAACAAACGCGTCAAGGAGAAAAATTTGTATTTATTTTCCTCAAAAAGTGTGATACAATATTAGCATATAAGATTGGCTGTTTTATTGGGGGTGCCAAAATGGCTTCAAAAACTATATTTAAAGATGTTAGTCGCGCGCCAAAAGACAAAACAAAGACTGTTGCAGTTGCTTTTGGAATTATTGTTGTGCTTTTAGTTGTTTTTATAGTATGGTGTGCGTTTATGTATTCTGATAGTGGCATATATGAGAGTGCGGTGCATGATGTAAGCGCAATGAAAATTCAGCTTGAGGAAAAGGATGCTCAAATAAATGCACTAAAAGAGCAGATTATACAGCTTGAAGAGCAAAAAAAAGAGCTTGAGGCGACACTTGTGCCACCGGAACCGATTCAAACGCCAAGTGCAGATGACTCATCTGTGCAAGAGTGAGCGTGACCGTTTAAACAAAAAATATAAATCGTTACAAAAAAATTCAAAAACACTTGACAATAGCAAAAAAAATCAGTATAATATTAGTTGCGGCTTTTATGAGGTGTAATTATGGAACTTAATTTATCTGACATTGTAAAGAATGAAGGAAGCAAAAAAAGTTTTTGCGAACAGATAAAAATTGAGCCGGTAAAGTACTCCGGTTTTGAGGTGTCTTTTAACGGAGATGTATCTTTGAGCGGAAGCGTTAAAAATGTAAGCGGCGTGCTTGAGCTTAAGGCTGAGGCAAAGGGGAGGCTTGCGACACAGTGTGCGCGCTGCCTTGAGTCGATTGAAAAAGAGTTTTGCGCAGTTGTTGATGAAACGCTGTTGCAAGAGGATGCAGAAAATGCCGATGTGCAAAATATTGGTGAAAGTGATGTTATCGTATTTTCCGGTTATTCTTTGCCAATTGATGAAATTGTATTAAACAGCATATTGGTAAGTATGGATGTGAAGTATCTTTGCACTGATGATTGCAAAGGCTTGTGCTCGGTATGCGGTACAAATTTAAATGTTGCGCAGTGCAACTGTAAAAGTGACTATATTGACCCTCGGTTTGAAGTGTTATCAAAATTATGTGATAAATAAATTGATTTATATAATAGGAGGTGTATCTCATGGCAGTACCAAAGGGAAAAGTATCCAAGGCAAGAAGAGATAAAAGACGCGCAAACTGGAAGCTTGAGGCTCCAAATCTTGTTAAGTGTCCTAATTGTCAAGAGTTAAAGATGCCACACAGAGTATGTGGTAATTGTGGCTTTTATAATGGCAGAGAGGTTCTTAAGAAGGCTGAGTAGTACTTATATATTTGCCTACATGGGCGGACACCTTTGTGTCCGCTTTTTTGTATTTTAGCTGCAAAATAAAGCACAAAAGTCATAGCCGGAGTATTTATAGCTATAATTATAATATGGGAGGCGATGATGTGTTGCGGGCGGGAAATCTTAGACAAAAAGAAGTAATAAATATTGCGACAGGGATGAGGCTTGGATTTGTAGGTGATGTAGAGATAAATTTTGGAGATGGCCGTATAGAATCGATAGTTGTGCCTATTCAAAATAGATTTTTTTTCTTTTTCGGCAAAAATGAGGAGTATATTATACCGTGGAATGACATTATACGAGTTGGCGACGATATAATTTTGGTTGATATGCCCGGACTTACAAATAAAAAACTGAGATAGCTTGCAATATTTTATAAAAAGGTGTATAATGTTTGTATATGCATAGGATTTTATAAAATGCAGAGGAGGAAATAACATGAAATGTCCATTTTGTGGCTATGAAGATAGCAAGGTAATCGACTCAAGGCCTACAGAAGAGGGTTCATCTATCAGACGCAGACGCGAGTGTATTAAATGTGGTGGAAGGTTTACAACATATGAAAAGATTGAAACTGTGCCACTTATTGTTATAAAAAATGACAGCTCAAGAGAGCCTTTTGACAGACACAAGCTTTTGAAGGGCCTTATGCACGCATGTGTAAAGCGCCCCGTGTCCGTGGCAGATCTTGAAAGGATTGTTGATGATATCGAAACAACAATGTCGAATTCTTTAAGACGCGAATTTGAGACAAAAGAAATAGGAGAAATGGCTATGGAACGCCTTAAAGACCTTGATGAAGTGGCATATGTGCGTTTTGCATCGGTTTATAGAAAGTTCCAGGATGTTGATACATTTAGAAAAGAGCTTAATAAGCTACTTGGCAATGAATAAAATTCTGTTTATAAAAACAGAAGGGAGTGTTTTATGCCGAGCTTTATCGATTTACACACACATACAACAAAATCTGACGGTTCGATGACTCCGTCAGAGCTTGTACGATATGCAGAAGAAAGCGGATTATGTGCAATTGCAATAACTGACCATGATTCAGTTGACGGGCTTTGTGAGGCGCATGAAGCGGCACAAGGACTTGATATAGAGGTCATAGATGGGATAGAGTTTAGCGCACAGTATGAAAATGAACTGCATATTTTAGGCTTGTATATTGACCCGTATGCTGCCATGCTTCAAGGGGCGATGCATGAGATGAAAGACAAGCGTGTTGCACGAAATGAAAAGCTTATAAAGCGTCTTAACGATATGGGATTAAGTATTACGCGTGATGATGTTTTATTAAAAAAGGCCGATGGTAATATGGCAGAGGTGGGGCGTGTTCACATTGCGCTTGCACTTATTGAAAAAGGGATAGTGTCAAGCATTGGTGAGGCATTTGAAAAATATCTTGCAAAGGATGCCGGTGCATATGTTGAAAGAGAGCGTTTCTCTCCTAAAAAATGTATTGAAATTATAAAAAACTCTGGCGGTTATGCGTTTTTAGCACACCCAATCTGTTCCCAAAAGGACCCTGATAAGCTTGAGGCGCTTGTTGATGAGCTTGTTTCATATGGGCTTGATGGAATTGAGTGCTATCATAGTAAACACACATATGAACTTAGTGAGTTTTATGAAAGCATTTGCAAAAATCGCTCACTTATGATTTGTGGCGGGTCAGATTTTCATGGAGCAAATTCGCCCGGTGTTCATATTGGTCAGGCAAATGATGCAAGGTATATAGAGCTTGATATTTTAGATGATATAAAAAGAAAAATAGGTAAATATTAACACAAAAAGGGCTATAGCGTTGCTATAGCCCTTTTTTTATAATCAAAATATCATTGTGTCATATTTTTTGCAAGCTCCCACGGAATTTCAAGGCTCATTTCTTTTCCGGTTGCCATATGCTCTTCAATATTTGTAAGAAGTGTATTTGTAATTACATCATATCTATCAAATGTCGGACCACCCATGTGCGGAATAAGCATTACTCTCTTGTTACCGATAAGCGCGCTGTCCTTTGGCAACGGCTCTTTGTGAAATACATCAAGTACAAAGAATAAACGGTCTTTTTTAACTTCTTCAAGAAGGTCCTCCTCGTTTACGATTTCACCTCTTGATGTGTTTACAAAGATTGAATTGTCTTTCATAAGCGAGAGATGAGATTTGTTAATCATGCCGATTGTATGTGGGTTTCTTGCTGTTTGGATAGTGACGATATCCGATGTTGCAAAAAGCTCCTCAAGAGAAACCTGCTCAGCATCATATTCATCAAGAAGCTCTTGTGGGAGAGGTTTTCTTGAATAAATTTTTATTTTTATATGGAACGGTTTAAGCATAGGAAGCAAGTATTTTGAAATTGTACCATAGCTTACGATACCAACTGTTTTGTTCATTATACCGCGATAAAAACAGCTGCCGATGTCCTCACAGATGCTTCTGTTAATCCAATTTCCGTTTGCACTAAGCTCGTGTGAGAAGAATAAAAGCGAACGCGATGATGCAAGAATATATGCCATAACGCCCTCTGCAACAGACTCTGCAAAGAGTTCATTACCGCTCAACACACGAATGCCACGCTTGAATGCTTCTTCGCAAACATAAGGAGCAATCGAACCTGCTGTGTGTGCTATGTACTTTAGTTTGTCTGCATTTGCGATAATTTCCTCATCAAAACGAGGTGTGCCCCAACCGATTATTGCAATATCAACACCCTTGATTTTTTCACAGATTTCTTCGTGTGTGAATTGTTCTGTTGTTTCATTAAAAACAACCTCATCACCAAAACTTTTTATGCGCTCAATAGTTTCAGGATAGAAAAAGTTCTCATGAAAAAATCCTTGAGGCATTGTAACTAAAATTTTCATTTGTTTTCCACTCCTTTATCTTTTCAAAGCATATGCTTTGATTATTTACTTGTGATTAAAACTGTTTTAGTATCTTCTTTCCACCCAACATCAAGCCCGAAGCTTTCACCTATAAAGCGAACTGGCACAAGAGTGCGGTCATTTATAATTTGTGAAGGACAATCAAGCGTTGGTTCATAAATAGCGCCGTCATAATATGTGATTTGTGCTGTGTTTGCACCGACGGTCATCAAAATTGTATTACCTTTATATTCTATTGTTATTTTTTTCGAGCTTTCTTCGTAGTTAACAGACGCCCCGATTGCTTCTGCAATTGCACGCAAA
The DNA here is from genome assembly GCA_045626925.1 of Candidatus Aphodoplasma sp. Taxonomy (GTDB): domain Bacteria; phylum Bacillota; class Clostridia; order UBA1381; family UMGS1253; genus Aphodoplasma. Next base: position 38,297 of record JAZUQZ010000005.1, read on the forward strand.
GGCACCAATGTTCTGCTATTTATAATTGTTGGTGGAGAGTCAAAAGCAATATACTCGCCATTTATCTGTACCTCGATACCTTTTTGTCCGATTTTTTCAAACACATCACCTTTTGGGAAAACAAGTGAATTATCAAGGCTATCAACGAAGAGATAATCGCCACGCATATTGTGCAAGTTTAAAACAGAAAATGCAACTTCATCATCAATCTGATGCCATAAAGCATTATCGGCACAGATAAGGTTCATCGGTTTTTCGCTCGATGTAATTGCAAAAATATCGCCATATATGCTTGGTTTTAAAGCGCTTGAAAGAAATACGCTTGAATACTCTTTTTCGCCGTTGCCGTCCGTTTTTATTAGCGCCAAGCCTACTGCATTTGATGATGTGGTGTGCCACAAATATGCCTCGCACGCATCTTTGCCGTCACTTGTTTTATAAAGTGGCATATAAAATCTATCAGATTCGTTCCATTTTGATGTATCAGAGCATTTATATACATCAAAGAAGTTGTCCTCATAAACAGTTGCGATATAAAAGCTGCCGTCGTAATATGATGCATGCGTCGGCAACGCATCCGGCAAAGATAGCTGTTTAAAAACATTGCCGAGTGCGTTTGAATAGTATAGCTTAAGAGTATTGTTATCTTTTTTTGTTGCCGCAAAAATATTGTTTATATTATCATAGAAAAGCGAATCATATGAAAGAAGGGTCACCTTCGCATTATAATCAACAACTGCACAAATCTTGCCCTTTTGAGTATTTATACCGTTTACAATTATCATATCAGCGTATTTGTCTATTGTAAAATGTCCATCCAAAACTTTTTCATTTGTAAGTTTGAACCATTTGTGCGCGTCAAATGACAAATATACAAAACCACTGCTGTCACTTGAAATTGTTTTTTCAAATGCCGTATATATTCCGTTTTCAAAACGCACTACCGTATCGGGCAAAAACTTGTAGAGCTGATTGAAATTTGCACCATCATAAGATTCTACAAGGTAGCCATTATAAAAAACAATCAAAGCATCAGAAATCTTCTTTTTGTCCGAAATAACTCTCGCTCCGTCAGAACCATCTATAAAGTTCCAGCTTTTTGCATTATGCGAATAATAAAGCCCGCCATCTTTATCGCTCATATAATAGACCTTATTAACATAAACAACATTATCGGCGCTGACTTTTTCGTGTGGATATTCGGTGTTTAAAATATCAAAATATGTATAGCTTTGAGCAAATATTATATTAGTGCATAGTGTGCACAAAACAAGTAAAAGTAAAAAAATAATGCATAATTTTCGCACGAATATCCGGCCCCCTTACTGTCATTTATTCTAACACAGTATATGGAGAATGTCAACGAAATAGCACAAACTTTGAACGATAAAGCTGGAACAATTTTGTATTTATGAAAAATATATAAATTTTGATTAAAATGTACTTGCAAAAAAAAGAAGAATAGGGTATAATATCTAATATATTAAAACATGCATAAAGACATAAAAGCTATATGCAAAGCCTTTGTGCGACCACACAAGGATATGTTTTAATAAAATATTTATGCTGTTGCGGAACAGCGGAAACGGAGATTATTATGTTTGATATTATTGCAAAAGCTACAGAAACAGCACCGGCTGCAGGAACAGCACCGACTGCGGTAACTGCGGGTGGTGGTTTTTCGAGTATTTTGATGATTGTTGTTATGTTTGCTATTATGTATTTTCTAATTATTCGTCCGCAAAAGAAAAAGGAAAAGCAGACCAAAGAAATGATTGCAGCACTTGGTGTTGGGGATACAATCACTACTATTGGTGGTATTGTAGGCAAAATTACAAAGATTAAGGATGACGAGCTTTTAATTTCAACAGGTATGACCGGCAACCCGGCCGAGCGTTCAACATTGCGCTTCTCAAAGTGGGCAGTTCGTGATGTAGTTAAAAAGGCAGAAAATGAAAAGCTTGATGTTGCACCGACAGAGGTTGAAGAAAAAGAAGAAAATACAACTGAAGAAAATTAAAATTATTGAATAAAAATAAGATGACTCGAATAATGTATAACAGATGCATTATTCGGGTTTTTTATTTATAAATTTCTAAAAACGGAGGGTTGTGATTTATGAATTCTTCATCTATAAACGCAGAAAACGATAAAAAAAATAATGCGATTGCGGTTGCAAAGGGGAGTGTGGTCTCGCTTGCAATAAGTTTTGCCGCGTTTTTACTTTTGGCACTTATATTGCTTTTTGGTACAGTTTCTGACTCGCTTGTGGGACCGATTACGGTTGTAATAAGTCTTTGCGCCATATTTGCCGGTGCATATATTGCATCAAAAAGCATTGGTAAAAACGGTTGGCTATGGGGTGGCATATGCGGATTTGTATATTATATAATTGTATATATAAGTGCGCTTGGGGCGATAAAAGAATTTAACTTCTCAGCAAGAACTTTTGTAATGATGATAATAGGCATTGTTTGCGGTATGATAGGGGGAATATTTGGAATAAATACTAAATCAAAAAAGCGTCGCAGATAAAAAGCAGGCACGGTCAAAACTGACTGTGCCTGCTTTTTATTTAAACATTTTTTTAAGTCTTATATCAGAGCCGAAAAAGCGTATGGGAACAAAGTGTTCCAACAAGCGCGAGTGAAGCCTTTCCGAATATACCTTTGCAATTTCGCCTATAGAATAGTTTGTGCTTATGACCATTTTTTTGCCTGATAATATTCTGTCGTTTACAAGCTCAAAAAGGAAAGATACTGATTGGGAATTGACTGCTTCGCTTCCTAAATCGTCTATTATAAGAAGGTCACATTTATCAAGCTTATCAAGCTCGTTTCTGCCTTCAGCAGCATCAATGCGCCCAAACATATAATCCGAGTAAAATGAAAAAAGCTTTGCACTGCTATGATATATTACACTATATCCCTTGTCGATTAGTTCTTTTGCTATACATGTTGACAAAAATGTTTTGCCAAGACCGACTCCGCCATAAAACAAAAGACTATCCTTTGATGAAGCAAAGTTTTTTGTAAAGCTTTTGCAAATCTCAAAAGCCTCGTTCATCGCTTGCTTTTGAGTAATGCCTGATTGCTTGTCCGTTTCGTCACTAAAAAGAGTTATATCAAACTTGTCAAAGCCTTGCGTTTCAAAAAGATTAAATAGGTTCGATTTTTTATATACTTCATTTTTAACGCGTGTTTTAAAACATTCGCACTGTTTTGTACCAACATAGCCCTCATCCTTGCACATTTCGCATCGATATTTCATGTCTGTATAGTGCGCGTCAAAGCCCGCCTCTACAAGCGCGCGTGCACGAAGCTCGGATAACATTTGCATACTTTCTTTCAGGTCACGCGATATTTCATCGCTTTTTTGTGGATTGTTAAGTATTTCGAGTGCGGCATTACTGCCAACTGTAGAAATTTGTTCATCTATTTCTCTTACCTTGTCGCACTTTTCATATACTTCAAAAAGCCGTTTCTTGCGCTCACTTACATTTGTAAGACGAAGCGCCTCATATTCAGACAAAATCTTTTTATAAACTTCCTGTTCATATGCCATAACATATCATTCCTTTCCAAGACGCTCTTTAAGTTTTTTGCGTGCAAGAGCATCGATTTCATTATAATCATATCTTCCGGAATTGTAAACTTCCAAATCTTTTCGATTGGTATTTGGCGGACGCCTATCTCTTTTTACACTGTTTTGGTCGCCAAAACACTTTATGCTTTCCTGTGCTTGCTCAACGGTCGTTATGCCGGATTTGTTCCACGACATAAGCACCGTATTTATGTACGCCATCGCAAGCTTGCCCGTTTTTGACACTGCATAATCGTATGCAAAGCATACAAGCTCGGGCGAGATTTTGTGCGCATACCACGAGTCAATATACTTTTGTTCGCTTTGTGTAAGAGCGCGTGTATCAATACCAAAAAGCTTTTGTATTTTATAACAATAACTTCTCTTATAATTTTGAATCTTTATATATTCGTCTGCCGCTTCTGTTGTCACAATTCCCATTTCCTGCCACGAAATCGCAACTTTTTCAATGTATCGTATATCTTTTTTACCAATCTCGGCACAATATTCCAACAAACGAAGTATCAACTCGGGCGACATGCCAAGCCAGTCGTACAAACTATAAAGCTTTTCGATTGCCTGATATGACAAAAGTCTGCCAAGTATTTTTTGAGCAATAATAAGCATATCGGAAAGCTCCTTGTTCGATGCGATGAGCTTGCTTACTTCGCCGGGCATATAGCTTTTCTTTTCATATTGCAAACCTATGCTATCTGTAATTTTATCAAATGATATTACACCATTTGCACCAAGGCGTATGAGAGATATCTGTGCCAAGGCATGCGCCGCATCGCGAACAATGGCCATATCAAGACTTAACGCATCACTAATTGTTACAATATCAGTTTTGCCATTGTTTTTCTCGGCAAGATACTTTGAAAAAATATATATTTTTATGTATTCGTCTTTAATTCCCGGCATTGTATTGAGAAGGAAATCTTCTGCAAGAAAAACACCCTTATCGCTTGTGTACGCCATTTTTTGTACCTCGCCACAAAATAAAATTTATATAATATGATTATAACATACAAAAAATAAAAATTACAGTATAATTTTAAAAATTTTAAAAAATGAGTGTATTTCTGTGAATGTTAAAAATTTTATATACAAAAAGTGCCGCCATATCGGCGGCACTTTAAAAATTTTACATAAGACTTTTTACAAGTTTTATAACTTCTTGACATGCATCTTCTTTTTTGACGCTCATCTTTACACTCTTGTCACGGGTAGAAATTTCAATTTCTCCATTTCCAAGTCCTCTTTGGCTTATAACAACCCGCACAGGAATACCAAGCAGGTCTGCATCTGCAAACTGTATACCTGCAGCGGCGTTGCGGTCATCTAACATAACCGAAATATTGTTTTTAATAAGTTCGTTATAAAGTGTTTGCGACTCTTCTTTGACATCTTCTTTTTGATTGTTAAGCGAGCAAATGTGTACCTGCCAAGGAGCAACACTCATCGGCCAAATAGGTCCATATTCGTCGTGATTGTCCTCTATTATACTTGCAAGCAATCTGCCCACACCGATACCATAGCATCCCATAATCGGTGTTTGACGCTCGCCGTTTGCGTCAATGTATTCCATATGCATACTTTTTGAATATTTTACGCCAAGCTGGAATATATTTCCCACCTCGATACCGCGCTCGAGCGAAATCGGCTTGCCGCATTTTGGACAAATGCCACCATCGACTACCTTTGCAACATCAAAATACTCTGCCGGTTTTACATCGCGGCCTATACATACACCCGAAAGGTGATAGTTTTCCTTGTTTGCACCGCAAATCATATCGTTTTCGTCACGCAAGGACTCGTCATAAATGACATCACAATCACTTGTAAGATTATATGGTCCGATAAATCCAAAATTGATATCGGTGTTTTCATAGTCTGTGTATGGGTATACATTTGAATTTATAACGCGTTTAAGCTTTGCCTCATTTACTTCAAGGTCGCCACGAATAAATACAACGAGCGGTTTGGTCGAGTTATCGGTTGCGAAAACAGTTGCCTTTATTGTGTTTGATGCATCTGTATCAAACTTTTTAGCAATCGCATCAATATCCTTCATATCAGGAGTGAACACTTCTTCTATAGTGCTTTCCGCTTTGCCTCTGTTTTTGTGTACACTCTTTGCTATTTCCATGTTGGCGCTGTAATTACAGCTTTTACATATTACGAGCGAATCCTCACCAAAATCGTTTATCAGCATAAATTCGTGGGCAATATTGCCGCCCATCATGCCCGAATCAGAAAACACGGAAATCACATTTTTAAGACCTGCACGAGCATAAATCTTTTCATACGCTTCGTGACAACGCATATAATATTTTTCAAGGTCTTCTTGTGATGTATGGAATGAATATGCATCTTTCATAGTAAATTCGCGCACACGAATAAGGCCGCCACGACTTCGTGGCTCATCGCGAAACTTTGTCTGTATTTGATAAATCATAAATGGATACTTAGCATACGAAAGCGCTTCGCTGCGTGCAATGTGAACAGCGGCCTCCTCATGTGTCATACCAAGAAGCATATCCATACCTGTGCGGTCTTTTATGCGCATAAGCTCGCTGCCGACACTATCCCATCTGCCAGACTCTTTCCAAAGGTCAGAGGGGAGAACAACAGGCATAAGCACTTCCTGGCCGTCGATAGCATCCATTTCTTCGCGTATAATGTTTTCAATTTTTTCAACAATTTTTTTTGCAGGGGGCAAAAGTGAATATATACCATTTGCGACCTGACGCATATATCCTCCGCGCAAAAGAAAAATATGACTCGGCATTGCTGCATCAGCAGGCTTTTCTTTAAAACGCTCGCCCAAAAGACGACTCATCAACATATTAGAAACATCCTTTCGTATACAAATAAACTTTAAACATTATATCATTACAGGGTCATAATTGTCAATGAAAACAAGGCTTTTTAATAAAAAAATGCAGACTTTTTTACAAAGTCTGCATTTTAAGTGTGCATAGTGTCTAATTTTCCATATGACGACCGAGAAAACCCGCTGCCGCGCTGACAAGCTTTTCCTCGGCTGCGCTGACCTTTTCGTTGCCGTCAGAAAAAAACGCAACACTGCCAATGCTGTCACCTTCAGCAATGATTGGCTGTGCAAGCAAAAGGTGATGCTTTTCGTTGCCGTCTAAAAGTGGAAGATTGCTTGAGTGCGAGGTGTTTGTGTTATATGGCGATTTGTTACTCATAATTTTTTCGAGCTCTTCACTGACTCTTTTTTCAAGAAAATCGCGCTTTGCAATGCCTGCGACAGCAATGACAGAGTCGCGGTCAGTAATACAAATCGGCAGACCGCTTGCCTTTGCAAGCGCTTCTGCATATTGGCTTGCAAATTCACCAAGTTCACCTATGGGCGAATATTTTTTAAAAATCACCTCGCCATCCTTATTGGTAAAAATCTCCAACGGGTCGCCCTCGCGTATGCGCATAGTTCTGCGGATTTCTTTGGGTATCACCACACGCCCTAAATCATCAATTCTTCTTACTATTCCTGTAGCTTTCATATAAAAAACTCCTTTTTTGCTGATAGTTTACAATAGCTATTGTTTGTAATAAAGGAGTTTTTATGTAAGTTAAATTTTGGATTTTTGTGGAATTTTATTTTGCTGGTTTCACTTTAACTAGCTATAGAATTTTTACAATAAGTAACAGGCGTTGGATGGGCTTTGAAATAAGCTGGAAAACAAAAAATAAAATATTGCATTTTTCGACATTATATGATAAAATAAATAAGTAAAAATTTTTTATTAAAGGAGAGTTTTAGCTATGCAGTTAATTTATGGCGTAAAAGACAAACCCAAATTTCACCAAATGATTATTTTTGCACTACAACAGTTGTTGGCGATTCTTGCAGCAACAATTACTGTTCCTATGATTGTAGGCAACGGTATGTCCGTTTCGGCAGCACTTTTTGGTGCTGGTGCAGGAACTATCATTTATCAGTTGTTCACAAAGTTTAAAAGTCCGGCGTTCCTTGGTTCATCGTTTGCATTTATCGGTTCTATGGTTGCAGCGTTTGCCGGAGCGGGTTCATTTGTAGCACTTGGATATGTTGGTCTTATCCTTGGCGCAATATTTGCCGGCTTGGTATATGTTCTTATTGCAATAGTTGTAAAATTAGTTGGCGTGAAGTGGATTAACAAGCTTATGCCTGCGGTTGTTATCGGTTCGACAGTTGCTCTTATCGGACTTTCACTTGCAGGAGCAGCTGTTAAGGATGTATTTTCATACGGCCCTGTTGATGCAAACGGCTCATTTGTTATGGGAGCAAATGCGTGGGTATCTATGATTTGCGCTATGGTAACACTTATAGTTGTTATAATAAGCTCTGTTTATGGCAAGAAGCTATTAAAGCTTATCCCATTCATTGTTGGTATTCTTGCCGGCTATGTTGTAGCTGTTATATTTACAGTTATCGGTCTTAAAACAGGAAATCCGGACCTTGTGCTTATTGATTTTAGTTTGTTTAGCAATTTGCAAATTTTTGCTGTTCCTGAGTTTACATTTATAACTGCTGCACAAGCAATCAGCAAGCTTGATGCAAATTATATAGCTACTATTGCAGTTGCTTATGTTCCTGTTGCTTTTGTTGTATTTGCAGAGCATATTGCAGACCACAAAAACCTCTCATCAATTATTGAGCAGGATTTGCTTGATGACCCAGGTTTATCAAGAACACTACTTGGTGATGGTGTTGGTTCTATCGTAGGCTCGATATTTGGCGGTTGCCCGAACACTACATATGGTGAGGCTGTTGGTTGTGTTGCTATCACAAAGAATGCATCTGTTGTTACTATTACAACAACAGCAATTATAGCTATGCTTATTTCGTTCATTTCACCATTTGTGGCATTTCTTGATTCTATTCCGGGTTGTGTAATGGGTGGCGTATGTATCACACTTTATGGTTTTATTGCCGTAAGTGGTCTTAAGATGCTTCAAAAGGTTGATTTTGAAGACAATGGAAATCTTTTTACTGCATCGACTATCCTAATTTCAGGTGTTGGCGGAATGGCAATCGTTATCGGCAAGGTAACATTGACTGCAATTGCTTGCTCGTTGATACTTGGAATTATAGTAAACCTTGTTGTTAATATTAAAAAGAAAGCTAACTAAAGAATAAACAGCAAAATAATGATAAGACCACCGATTTTTAGTCGGTGGTCTTTTTGCGTTTATATAAAACATTGCAAAAAACTGCATAATATGATAAAATATATATGGTAAAACATAGGGGGTGTTCGCCATAAAAACACTAATTGAGTTATTTGATAGCTGCCAAATTAAAAATGTAATAGCAGGGCTACGGTTTGTACCTGAAAAGATTGTTTTTGTTGGCTTTAAAGATACAATGACAAGTGCACAAAAAAATGCATTGGAGCGTTTTTTCAAGATGCGAAAGCTTGACACAGTGCTTGAATATGAGATAGTCGGGCGATATAATTATGAAGCTATTGTCGAAAAATTAAATAGTATTGTTGAAAAAAACGATGATTGTTGTTTTGACCTTACGGGCGGCAAAGAGCTTGTGCTTGCCGCAATGGGAGAGATTAGTTCGAAAAAAGCAGTGCCCATGTTTCAATTTAATGTGCGCACAAGCGAGCTGATAAGGGTAAAAAATTGTGAAAAAATATTCGACCGCCCAAAATCGCATATGTCAATTCTTGAAAATGTGACATTAAATGGTGGCAGTATCGTTCAAAATTCGGATATTGATTATCAGTGGTCGTTTGCCGATGATTTAAAAAGCGATGTAGAAAATATGTGGCACATTTGCAGACAAAACTGTGGAATATGGAACAGACAGTGTAATGCATTTGGCGGATTTGAGTTTAATGGAAGGGTTGATGGACTTAGAGTCTGTGTTGACCTTAAAAAAATAAAGGATAACAGGTTTGAGGTATTTATTGATAAAGGGATTATAGATAATCTTGTAGAGAACAATCTCATAAGTGACTATTCGCTTGAAAACAACTTTCTGACATATAGATATAAAAACAAACAAGTGCGCAAGTGCCTTACAAAAGCGGGGAATGTATTAGAGCTATATACATACATAATAACTAAGGAAATTGCCCTTGACGAGCCAGGCTTTTACGACGATATTGATATTGGTGTGGTTGTCGATTGGGACGGAATAATAAACAATGGCACAAGGGAAGAGTATGATACAAGAAACGAGGTTGACATCATTTTAATGCGCGATTTGGTACCGATATTTATTTCGTGCAAAAATGGCGAGGTTAACAAAGAGGCTCTCTATGAGCTTTTTACTGTGGCAGAACGCTTTGGTGGGCAATATGTAAAAAAAATACTTTTGACATCGTATTTGAGCACGAACGATGAAAAGCGAAAATACATACTTCAAAGGGCGCGTGATATGGGAATTGATATCATAGAAAATGTCGACAAAATGAGCCGCGAGGAGTTTAAAGACATGCTTAAACGGCGCGCAAAATAGACTATATAATAAATAACCTGCAGCGATTTGCTGCAGGTTATTTTACTTGTTACTAATTAACATCAAAAAATCCGCTCTGTCCGGGCAAATATGCGCCATCGTGACAAAAGAGAAGGTTTGCATCCTTATAATCTTTTACAAACGCTCGGCTTTTCTCAAGACAGACAAAGCATCCTGTTGGCACCTGATTTATTATACAATCCGGCACATAACATTCGTCGCCGGCGATTACATATTCTTTGCCATCAGTATTTACGCAAACTATACATGAACCGACAGAATGGCCGCCGATTTTGATAGCCTTTACACCCTCGCACACATCGCACTCGCTATCAAATATATTTACTTTCATATTGTTATCAATATATTTCTTGCCGAGCTCATATTCGTCTTCTTGAATATGTACAACGGCATTTTTATATTCGCTAACAAGCTCGATATGGTCATGGTGTGCATGTGTTATAACAACATCGGTTATATCTAAAGGACTAATATTGAGCTGGCTTAAAATGTTTATGGGGCCGCAAAAATGCTCCATATTCCATCCGGGCATGGTCACGCAACCCGTATCGACCATTATAAGACGCTCTTTTGTTCTCAAAAGATATGCCACAAATGAAATCGGCTGACTTTTATTTGGGTCGCCACCATAAAACAAATTGTCCTCGCCAAATGTGGATTCACCATATTTAATTGCTGTAATTAAAATGCGGCCCACAGTTATTTTACCTCCAGAACAACCTTGCCGACATTTTGGCCCTTGTATAAAATATCGTGTGCAGCCTCGGCCTCTGTAATAGGAAGTATTTTATATATTGTTGGTTTAACTTCTCCGGTTTCAACCTTTGGCCAAACATTTTCAACAAGCTCTGCCAAAATCTGCGCCTTTACAGCAGGCGTTCTCGAACGAAGTGTGCTGCCGATAATTCTTACATTTCTTACATATATATTCTTAAGGTCGATTTCGGTTTTTTGACCTGCAAGTGCAGCAATCATAATCCAACGCGCGCCATGAGTTAAATAATGGATGCATTTGCCCATTATTTCGCCACCAAGACAGTCAATTGCAACATCGACGCTGTGACCTTCTGCAAGCTGTTGTTTTAATACTTCTGATATATCCTCTTTTGAAGTGTTTACAACAAGGTCTGCATTAAGGTGTTTTATAGAGTTTGCAATTTCGTCAGACAAAACTGTTGTGATAACTCTTACACCAAATGCTTTTGCCATTGGGATTACAACGCTTGCAAGACCACTTGCTCCTGCGTTCATTAAAAGAGTGTCGCCCTCTTTGATTTTGCCTTCGATAAATAGGTTAAGGTATGCCGTTGCAAATGCTTCCGGAATTGCTGCTGCTTCTGCCATCGAACAGTTCTTTGGCACAGGCATAAGCATATCATATTTGACTGTTACATATTCAGCATAACCGCCGCCGCCTAATAGCGCACAAACCTTGTCCCCAAGTTTCCAGTTTGATTTTTCTTTTGCTTCGTCACCGATTTCGACAATTTCTCCCGAAATTTCAAGTCCCATCCAATCCGGACATCCCGGAGGCGGGGGATAGTCACCCTCGCGTTGCATAAGGTCTGCACGGTTAAGTGCTGCGTACTCAATTTTTACCAATACTTCTTCCGATTTCATAATCGGGTTTTCAACCTCGCTCCATGATAGGCTTTGGTCTTTGTTTACTAATACTGCTTTCATATTTTTGTATTCTCCTTCCATGTTTGGTTCAAATAATACTAATAAATTATATCAGGCATATAATCAAGATTGTCACGCACTGCCTTTGCCGCTTTTATTGTTGGTTGAGTCGGCACTGCAAACTCGTAGTGCTCCTGGACACACAAATATGACACACAGCCAAGTTGTGGCCCAATCATTCTATGAATTTTTGTGTGCGTGCCGCCCGACAAAAACAAAAACGGCACATCAAGCTCTTTTTTTAGCAGCGTCGTTATTCTAAGGTTTTCCATTTCCTCCTCAACAGAGTCGCCCGCAGTAACAATTTTTACAATGTCTGCACCGCGTTTTTGCTGTTCATATGCAACCTCAAGCACAGTTTCAGCAGGGGTGAATTTTAAAATGTGCGATGACATAAGAACTTCTTTGCCCATTTCGTGAATTTTGTCAATAAGGCGCATCTGCTTGTCTATTGCAACAGGATTTCTTGTAAGCTCCATATCTGACGGGTCATACACATCGCCCATAACATCGCCGAGCGTCGCCCCACAACGAAGACCCATAAGAAGATTTTCAACTCTTTCGTCATCTGTAAGAGATTCGTTGTTCTGACTGCGATAACTTGTAATATAAATCGGTCTTCCTGCTGCAGCGGCAAACATCTTTTGATAGTTTTCCTCTGTTCGGTATTGAGGAGCTATTTTTTCGAGCTGGATTCCAAGGGCGTCTGCACCGTCATAAATCGAATTTTTAACGGTATAACGCACTTCATCAGGGTTTTCTTTTATAATCATACAAGTTATAAGCGGTCTTGGATGGTTTAAAAAACTTGGTTTCATTTTTACATCTCTCCTCTTAAAAATTTGGTGCAATTATTGCACATGAGGCATTGCAGAACGACCACCATCAATAAAGTGGTTTGTGCCCGTGATAAACGATGCCTTTTCTGATGCAAGATACATTATAAAATCTACAATTTCTTGTGTTTCGGCTGCTCTTCCAACGAGTGTTTTCATAGCTGCCATGCCCGGACGGGTAAGCACGGGTCCAGGCGATACGCACACGGCTCTTATATTGTGCTGTCCGCCGTATTGTGCAAGCGACTTTGTAAGTCCGTACATAAGCGCTGCCTTTGATGATGGATATGCCATTCCCGCAGGCGAGCCCTCTTCACCAGTGATTGAACCGAGATTTATTATAACGCCACTGTGCTGTTTTACCATTTGTTTCATAACTGCGTGCGAAAAATAGAAAGGCCCTTTTAAATTTACATCAATACCCCAATCAAAAACCTCAATAGGAGTGTCTGCAAAGTCCATGTAGCAGTTTAACATACGCTGTTCATATCCGCCGGCACAGTTTATTAAAATATCGATAGAACCGAAAACCTCAATAGCCTTGTCCTTTGCGGCACATACTTGAGAATAGTCGCGCACATCAGTAACGGCATAATCTGCTTTGCCTTTGTTTTCGCTGTTGATTTCGGCACATTTTTCTATAAGTGCGTCCTCGTTGATATCTGAAAGCAATATGTTTGCACCTTCGCGTGCAAAGCATTTAGAGCACAACAGGCCTATGCCGGAAGCAGCACCCGTAATAATTACTGTTTTACCTTCAAAACCCATTTTAATATCCTCCTTAATATGTAATAGAATTTTGATCACACCATTCTATCGTAAGTATAGCATATTGACATTATTGTGTTCAAGTGATATACTATCAAAAAACGAAACTATTCTCTTATAAATATTTTTGCATACACAAAAAGAACGGGGGGAATGCACTTTGAACAAATTATCAGGAATGTCAAATCTTGTATATTTTAGCGTGGACAAATATGAATTTAAAACAAAGCACATATTTGATTTTTCAAATTGTCCAAGACCGCACTTTTGTATGGGACTTATTATAAGGGGCAAGGCAGACTTTTGTTTTGATGATAAAACTATCAGCGTGCACCGCGGCGATATTATTTTTGTGCCCGAAACGACAAAATATATCTCCTCGTGGGAGGGAGAAGATATCTTATATGTAAGCATACATTTTTCGTTTTTGCCGGGGAGCCTATTTTCGTCGCAAAAAATAAACGAAATACAAAAGATTGTCTTGCCGGATTTTGATGATATTGAAAAAAAGTTTTGGTATGTATTTGAAAATTATCAGGGCAGCAGCACCCAACAACTTCACGCACTTGGTGTTTTTTATGAAATTTTGGGCGACATATATAGTCATATAAGCTTTGCAAAAGTGCAAAAGGTCGACGAACGCATACAAAAGGCGGTTGAGTATATAAACAGAAATTATACAATGGAATTTTCAAACAAGGAGCTTGCAAAAATATGCAATATGGGCGAGTCATATTTTTACTCGCGCTTTAAAAAAGAAATTCATCAGACTCCGATTGAATATAAGCTCAAACTTCGTATAAACAGAGCGATGCTGCTTTTAATCGGAAGCGATAAAACGATTGAAGAAATAAGCGCCATGCTTGGTTTTGAGTCGAGTACATATTTTAGAAGAGTATTTAAAAAAATTACAGGACAAGCACCGCTAAGCTATCGAAAATCATCGATTGAGATATAATGCATAAAAATGCAAAAAAGAATAGTAGAAATCATACATTTGCTATTGCAGTTTTGTGCAAAAAATGCTATAATATATAAGTTATTGAAAATGATATGCTTTTAACAAAGTAATACAACAAAAATATATACTTAAAGGGGAATGATACATAATGAATATTTTTAAGCTTTCACAAATGAGTGAGGAGAAAAAGCAATTTATAATGAAGCGTGCTGAGCTTGATATTTCTGAGCAGATGAAAATTGCAAAAGAGGTATCTGATGATATTCGCGTGCGTGGTGACGAGGCCGTTGTAGAATATACTGAAAAATTTGATAAGGTTTCACTTACTCCATCACAGATGAAAGTAACAGAAGAGGAAATTGAGCGTGGATATAATGCGTGTGATGCAAAAACACGCGAGGCGATTGAATATGCTGCAAAAAATATCCATGATTTTCATGAAAAACAGCTTCCGGAGGAGATTTGGTTTACAAATGTCGACGAGGGCTTGATGGTTGGTGAAAAGACAACCCCGATTGTCGATGTGTGTCTATATGTGCCGCGTGGCAAGGGTAGCTTCCCGTCGGTGCTTCTTATGCTTGGTGTACCGGCTATCGTTGCAGGTGTACCAAGAGTTGTTGTAGTTACACCGCCAAACGAAAAGGGTGGCGTCGATGATGCGATTTTGGCTGCAGCAAAAATTATTGGTATAAAGGAAATATATAAGGTCGGCGGCATACAGGCGGTTGCATCTGTTGCATACGGTACACAAACAATTCCAAAGTGTCACAAGATTATCGGACCCGGCAATAGTTATGCTACTGCCGCAAAGCGCGTTTTGGCAAACTATATAGATGCGGGTCTTCCTGCAGGGCCTAGTGAGTCGATTATTCTTGCAGATGAAAAGGCAGATGCACACAAGGTTGCACTCGATTGGATGATTGAGGCAGAGCACGGTCCCGACTCGGCGGCACTTCTTGTTACACACAGTGAGGAACTTGCAAAGGCTGTTGTACCGATTATGGAGGCTCAGCTTGAAAAAATAAGTAAAAAACGCCGTGAATTTATAAAGACAAACTATTCGACATATGGCGGAATTATTATCACAGATTCACTTGAGGAGTCGATTGATTTTGTAAACGACTATGCCCCCGAGCATATGGAGGTTATGTGTGAAAATCCATTTGATATATTGCCCAAAATTAAAAATGCAGGCGAAATTCTTTTGGGCGAGTATTCGCCTATTACGCTATGCAACTTTGTTTTAGGACCAAATGCAATTCTTCCGACGGGTGGCTTTGCAAAGACATATAGCAGCGTATCCGTATTTGACTTTTTAAAACGCTCATCGATTGGATATGTTACAAAGGAAGGCTTTAAGAGAGTGCGTGGTTATGCGGACACAATGGCAACAGTTGAAGGATTTGATACGCACGCACTTGCAGTTCGTGAAAGAAAAGTAGATTAAAATACGAGGAGAGATAGAAGTGAATACAATAACTGTTACTCGCAAAACAACGGAGTCGGAGATGGTATTAAAGCTTACACCACCACCGCTTGCACAGGATTATCGGAAAAAAATTGATACTCCAATTATATTTTTAAACCATATGATAGAGCATATTGCATGGCGCAGTGGCTTTAACATTGAAACAGATGTAAAGCTTGATAAATTTTATCTTACACATGTTGTTTGTGAGGATTTGGGCATTGCACTTGGTCGTGCAGTGGCAGAGTATGTTTCGCGCGGCATTGATAAGGGCATAAATTCTTATGGCACGGGTGTGGGGATAATTGATGAAGCAAAGGCACAGTGTGTTATGAGCTTTGAATCGCGCTCGTATTTTGATTTCACAACAAAGGTGTCGCTCCCATCGGAAGCAGAAGATATGCACTCAGAGGACCTTGTAACATTTTTAGACGGCTTTGCACAGGGGGCACGCGCGACACTTCATATAGATGTTGAAAAGGGAGTAAATTCGCATCATATATGGGAGGCGGTTTATCGTGCGTTTGGTATTGCGCTTGGCGAAGCGTTAAGCTATAACGCTGACAAGTGCGGCAGAACGAGCGGCGTTGCAGGCAAAATTGATTTTATCATAGAGTAGGATGCTATAAAAATGGCAAAAATCAAGGATTTTTTAAATAAATATGATACAATTCTGTTTGATATGGATGGCGTTGTTACAAGTGAGAATGCATATTGGACATGTGCTGCAATAACTGCATACCAAATGCTTATGTCAGATGAATATTATGGTTTTGAAAAGATTGATTATTCCTATTTGCATACAAATGTTGCAAAGATACGCCAAATGGTGTTTTGTGATGATAAACTCATTTCAATTCTTAAAAACAAGGGCATAAACAGTAATTGGGATTTGGCATATGTGATTATTGCAGGTGGTATTATATGCGACACACATGATTTTAACTATATATGCGAACATGCAAGCACATACAGTGACGATATATTTGAGCTGTATGATCAAATATCAAAAAAGCTTTCACAAAAGCTTGGAAAAGACGCACAATATTGTGGCAGGTATGGAGAGCTTTGGCGGCAGGTGCAAGAGCTTTTTCAGAAAAACTATGTCGGTGTTGACGGAGTGGGTGGCATTATGCAATATGAGCAGCCACTTTTTGGAGTCGATTGCACACGCCATATTATGAGTGTATTAAAGCAAAGTGGAAAAACGCTTGGCATAGGTACGGGCAGGCCAAAGTTTGAAATTGAAACGCCACTTAAAAAGTGGAATATGCTTGATTTATTTGACAAAAACAGAATAATCACTTATGACGATGTTGAAGAGGGCGAAAGACAAATTGCAAACAGCAAATTTGATACATTGCTTACAAAACCGCATCCGTTTGTATTTTTAAAGGGAGCATATGGATGCGATTATCCGATTGAGAAGCTACTTTGTGGCGATTTTGATAAAGAAATATTAAAAAAGACGCTTGTTGTTGGCGATGCGGGAGCGGATATGTTTGCCGCACGCAACGGCAAAATGGATTTTTTGGCAGTGCTTACGGGCGTTATGGGTGAGGGCGCAAGAGCGTATTTTGAAGAACAAAAAGCGAATTATATTCTTTCGTCTATATGCGACATGATTGAAGATGAATGAGCACAAATGTTTTATGGAGGTGCATACGGGTGGAA
Organism: Candidatus Aphodoplasma sp.; assembly: GCA_045626925.1. Taxonomy (GTDB): domain Bacteria; phylum Bacillota; class Clostridia; order UBA1381; family UMGS1253; genus Aphodoplasma. Next base: position 55,777 of record JAZUQZ010000005.1, read on the forward strand.
AAGCACATAAAAACTCCGCTAACAAGGGAGGTCGCGCGCACACTCAAGGCTGGCGAGCGAGTGTATATAACAGGAGAGATTTATACTGCGCGCGATGCTGCACATAAGCGTATGTGTAAGGCACTTTCAAATGGGGAAAAGCTTCCGTTTGATGTTAAAAATCAAATAATATATTATGCGGGCCCTGCACCCGCAAAACCCGGTGATGTGATTGGCTCGTGCGGACCGACGACAAGTGGCAGAGTCGATGCATATACGCCGACAATGCTTGATTTGGGACTTGTTGGTATGATTGGCAAAGGTGAGCGAAGTGACGCCGTAATAGAATCTATGAAGAAAAACGGTGCGGTGTATTTTGCCGCGATAGGTGGTGCGGGAGCACTTATATCGCGTTATGTAAAAAAGGTCGAGCCCGTTGCGTATGATGATTTGGGGGCAGAAGCTATTGTAAAGCTATATGTTGAAGATTTTGCAGTTACGGTTGTAATTGATGCAGAGGGAAATAATCTTTACGAGAGCGGACGAAGAGAATACAGAAAATAGATATAGAATAGAAAAATAAATATTTTAGCAATAAAACGCGCTGAAAGGAAGTGTCTTGATATGTCAAAACGGTCATATTTGAAGCAACGACTTGCACAATTGCCTGACTTTGTTTTTTCATATATTCAAAGCTATTATGACGGCGAAAGTATAAATACCCAGCTTGCATATAGTATAGACATAAAAATATTCCTTGATTTTTTGCGCGTTTTTCGTTTTACACAAATTGAAAAAATTGAGGATTTTACTCCCGAAATACTTGACAAGGTAAGTGCCGACGATTTATTAAATTTTAAAGCATATTTGCGCGAGTATGAGATACATACGGTCGATGTTGATGGGAATGAAAAGACGCGTGTTGTTACAAATTCAAACTATGGAATTAACAGAAAACTGTCTGCAATTCGTGGACTTTATTCTTATTTATATAAAACGGATAAAATATCGCAAAATATTACCGACAAGATTACATTTACAAATATAAAGCACAAGATGAAAAAACCGCTTACAACCCAGGAAACAGTTATGATACTTGATGCGATATTTAACGGTGAAAAGTATTATACGGGACGCGATTTGACAGAATATAAAAAACGCAAGCTGCGCGATATTGCCATTTTTACCACATATCTTGGTACAGGCGTGCGTGTAAGCGAGCTTGTAAATTTGGATGTTGATGACATAAGTTTTGAAACCTCGTCATTTATAGTTACGCGAAAGGGTGGAGAACAACAGGAAATATTTATGCCGCCACAGGTCGAGCAGGAGCTTTTGGCATATCTTGACGAGCGTATGAAAATAAATGCAGAGGATAAAAACGCGCTTTTTATAAGCCGGAATGGTCGCCGGATGGGGATTGCTGCTGTTGAAAAAAATCTTAAAAGATATTGTATGACGGTTGGCGTTACGGGCAACGATAAAACGCGTCCGCATGCACTGCGTCGGACATTTGCATGTCGTATGCTTGAAGATGGAATAGATATAAAAATGGTGGCAGAGCTTATGGGGCACAAGAATATAGAGGTTACACACAAGTTTTATGCACAATATAGTAATCGTGCGCGCAAAGAGGTTATGAGAAATTTTTCTATTATTAAATCAAATGATGACGAAGATGATATATGAGGTGACAGTGTGAAAAATTTTGGAATAAAAACATATATAAAGCTTTTTATGGCGACCTTTGTATTGAGTGCATTTACTTTTGGCGGCGGCTATGTTATAGTGCCACTTATGCGCAAGCGTTTTGTGGATGAGTATGGATGGATTGATGAAGAGGAAATGCTCGATTTGGTCGCAATTTCCCAATCGTGTCCGGGCGCAATTGCGATAAATGCGTCGGTATTGGTCGGCTATAGAGTGGCAGGTGTGCTTGGTGCGTTTATATGTGTTCTTGGTACAAGTCTTCCACCACTTATAATACTTAGTGTAATATCATTTTTTTACGAAGCATTTCGCACAAATGTGTATGTAGGTTATGCCTTGCGTGGCATGCAGGCGGGTGTTGCAGCCGTAATTGCTGATGTTGTGTATACAATGGCAAAAAGTGTCATAAAAAACAAAAAAGCAATACAGATAATTATAATGCTTGCATCATTTGTTGCGGCATATTTCTTTGATATAAGCGTAATGCTTGTACTTATACTTTGCGCGACAGTCGGACTTGTTTTTGGAAGGGGGAATAAAAAAGTATGATTTATTTACAACTTTTTTGGAACTTTTGCAAAATCGGTCTTTTCAGTATTGGTGGTGGATATGCTGTTTTACCGCTTATACAACAGGTTATGGTCGAGCAAAACGGATGGATTAGTATGACGGAATTTTCAGATATTATTACTATTTCTCAGATGACACCGGGACCTATTGCGCTGAATGCAGCTACATTTATTGGTTTGCGTGTTGTGGGTGAATCAGCAGGTGCTCTTGGCTCTTTGTTTGGTTCAATAGCTGCTACGGCAGGATGTGTATTTCCGTCTTTTGTAATAGTTTTATTTGTTGCGTATATGTATTATAAATATCGTTCGTTGTCTGTGATTGATGGGCTTTTGTATGGCATAAGACCTGCGGTTGTGTCGCTTATTGCATCAGCAGGCGTCGGAATATTGATAATGGCGTTTTTTAACAGCAGTGCTATATCATTAAATACGCTCGATTATGTAGCAGTTATACTTTTTGTATTATCATTTATAGCGCTTCGCAGATTTAAAAAGAAACTTAATCCGATATATGTAATACTTGCATCAGGCTTTGTTGGAATGCTTATTTATCGTATGATATAATTTTATGTATTGGACATGGCAGATTTTTGAAGATATTTTTTCTTTGTTGCAAGTCCGCCGCGTATATGTCGTTGTGCCTTGTTTTTGTCAAGGATTTTTTTAACCTCGCTATAAAGTGAAAGGTTTATGTGCTTTAGTCTTTGTGTGACATCTTTGTGTACGGTAGATTTTGAGATATTAAAATGCTTTGCAGTCGAGCGTACGGTTGCCTCGTTATCTATTATAAAATTTGCAAAATCTACAACTCTTTGTTCGATGTATCTGTTCAAAACAAACCCTCCTTAAAGCTATTTGATTATACACAATCGTTTTAGTAATTTTATATGTTATGCAGATGAAATTAAGAACAAAAAAATAAAAACTGTTTGCGGCAAAGACAGTCGAATGTTAATTATAAAACAAATAAACATCCCCAAAGGCATCTGCTTTTGGGGATGTTTTTATAGCTATATTGTATTTTTTAGCATATTGTGTTAAAATAGATATATTAAATAACATAAAAACCTTTTACGAAACGAGGATAATGAGCTATGGCACTTGATGGTATCGCGGTACGCGCGCTTGTTGCACAATTTAATAGGGAAATCATAGGCACAAAGGTGGACAAGATATATCAGCCTGAGCGTGATGAAATTACGATATCGCTTCGTACACCAAATGGTACACAAAAGCTTCTTTTGTCAGCAAGCTCCTCGAATCCGCGCGCACATTTTAGTGATGCATCAAAGAAAAATCCTTTATCAGCACCTATGTTTTGTATGCTTTTAAGAAAGCATTTGTGCTCGGGCAAGCTTATAAGCGTGCGTCAAAATGCGCTTGAACGCAGCATTGATTTTTGCATAGAATCATATACAGAGCTTGGGGACCTTACATCAAAGCATCTAATTGTAGAAATTATGGGCAAATACTCAAACATTATATTGACTGATGATGCGGGGAAAATTCTTGATAGTATAAAACATATCGATATTACATTAAGCAGCTTGCGCCAGATTTTGCCCGGGCTTAATTATATGCCACCGCCGCCACAAGATAAAATTAACCCGCTATTATGCAGCTATGATGATATATCGGATATTATTTTTGGAGCGGACGAAAAAATAAAAGCGGACAAACTTATACTTCAAAGCTTTGAGGGCATAAGTCCGCTTGTTGCGCGTGAAATTTGTTACAGAGCGTTTGACAATACAGATGCAGTTATATTATCGCTTTCGCCCGACATGAAAAAAGTGTTGTGTGATACTATTTTAAAGGTGTTTGATGATATAAAAAATGAGCGCTTTAAACCTTGTGTAATATATGATAAATCAAGCGGAAAACCGCTCGATTTTTGTGCTCTTGAAATAACGCAGTATGAGGATATGGCGCGTGTTGAGATGTGCAATTCAATAAGTGATGCGGTTATGATATATTATGCCACACGCGACGGTGAGGAACGCAAAAAGCAGAAGAGCGCATCACTTACAAAGCTTATATCAAACAATATTGACCGCTGCGCAAAAAAGATTGTCTTGCTTGGGCAGACGATTGATGCTGCGCGCGATCGTGACAAGCACAAGCTTTATGCCGACCTGATTACTGCAAATCTTTATCGCATAAAAGAAGGGGACAAGGTTGCTCTGGTGCAGAATTTTTATTCGGAAGAATGTGAAGATGTTACGATACCGCTTGACAATTCTGTCACACCTCAACAAAATGCCCAGCGCTATTATAAAAAATATAACAAGGCAAAGATTGCACAAGAACAAGCCGAAAAGCAACTTGTAATAGCAAGGGAGGAGCTTTTATATCTTGAAAGTGTAATGCAAAATATTGCGCTTGCAACAGATGAAGAAGATATAAGTGCTATAAGAGAAGAACTTTTTGCCCAAGGCTATGTCAACAGACAGTCGCGTGATAAAAAGAAAAATCAAACACCGTCAAAGCCTATGCATTTTATAAGCAGTGATGGATTTGATATATATGTTGGCAAAAACAATACCCAAAACGATTATGTTACGCTACGCTTTGCAAACAGTTTGGATTTGTGGTTTCATACAAAGACATTTGCAGGCTCACATACGATTATAAAGCTTGGAGTCGACAAGGATGTGCCTGACAGGACGATTTTTGAGGCGGCAACGCTTGCGGCGTATTATAGCTCAGCAAAAAACTCTCCAAAGGTAGAGGTCGATTATACTCATATAAAAAATGTAAAGAAGCCTGCCGGCGCAAAGCCGGGCATGGTTATATATGAGCATTATAAAACGCTTTATGTAGCACCTGATGAAGAGATAGCACAAAAGCTTAGAGTATAGAAAAAAGGGCTTTGATATAGCCCTTTTTAATTGCAAACAAATCCGATTATCATTCCACCAAGTTCGGCATAATAACTGCATAAGCCACCATTTTTTTCGATAAAAACTTCTGCTCCAACAAATTGTTTTTCGATTTTGTCTTTAAGCTCGGTTGCATCCGCTATATTGTCAGAATGTGAAATGATGACTTTTTTGTTTTTAAACCCATGATTTGACATTTCGTCTACTATTTTATTAAGTGATTTAATTTTGCCTCTGCATTTGTGTAAAAGCTGCAACCTGCCGTCATCGCTTGCTTTACCAATAACCCAAATGCCTATAATTTTAGAAATTTTTGCGATGGCCATATTGATTCGTCCGTTTTTGGCAAGGTTGTCTAAAGATGACAGACAAAAGAACAGGGATATATTTTGCCTGTATTTATCAATCTCAGTTTTTATTTCATCAAAGCTTTTCCTTTCATTGTGGAGTTCTTTAATTTTGTCGATTATAAGGTGCATTTCAGGTCCGGCAGATAAAGAGTCAATCACACATACCTTTGCATCCGGATGCAATGCCAAATACTCATTTGCTGCATTTTTTGCCGATATATATGAGCCCGACAGATTTGATGAAATTGTTATAGCAAAAATCTCCTTCGCATCACCAAAAGCCTCTATCCAATCATATATATTAGGACACGATGTAGATGTTTTTTCACTACTTTGATTGATTTGTTCCATCATTTTAATTGCATCAAGTTCGGGGGAGTCAACATATTCTGTATCTCCCATATATATTTTAAGAGGAACAGCTTTATAACTGATACCATCTACACAACAAACATTTGATGATGAATCGGATACGATTTTAAAACTCATATTTACACCTCGCAACAAAAATCTTTACATCGGTTTTTGAATAACCTGTATAAAGGTATTATACCACCGCATCATAGACTTGTCAATAGCTTGACAGAAATTATATTATAGTATATAATATTTTTAGGTGATTGGTATGAATGAAAAAATGAAAAAAAAAATCTCTGAAGATATCAAAGCTTTCAGAATGCCAAAATATGAAGAGATTCCCGATGTGGGGTTATATCTTGAACAAACGGCAAAGTATATATCGCAAATATATGCTCCTGTTCAGGAAATAAGCGTTACTTCATCAATGATTAGTAACTATGTAAAAAAAGGGCTTATAAAAAATCCAATAAAAAAACAATATTCTCGTGAGCAAATTGCAGGACTTATATTTATTGTTGCTGCAAAAATTGTTATATCTATGGATAATATAAATACGCTACTTCTTATCCAGCGCAAAACATATCCATCAAAAACGGCGTATAATTATTTTTGCGATGAGCTTGAAAATATGTTAAAATTGACATTTGGTTTTGATGCTGAAATATTAGATATAAATGATAGCAAGACAAAATATCCCGAGCTTAAAGCTTTGATGCGTACAACGATTACAGCTATTGCCACAAAGATATATCTTGACAAATGCTTTTTATATTACCAGGATGATGAAAACAACATAATATAATAAAAATGCCTCGTATATACGAGGCATTTTTTTATTTGTTTCTGTCACATTTTTCTTTGTTTTGATATGAACAGCTACTACAATTACAAGAGCATCCGTTGCCATGCGCCTTTTTTCTTTTAACATAACGCCACACAAAACAAACAAGTAGAAGAAGAATAAGTAAAATTATACAATCCACAAGCTTCAATGTATTATCCTCCTTTTATACAAACAACAACCCAAAACTATATACAACAAATGCCACAATCCACGCAAAAGCTGTTTGATATGCCATTGCAGCTATTGCTTTTCTATATCCACCAAGCTCGCGCTTTACGGCTGCCATTGCGGCAACACATGGCATATATAAAAGCGTAAACACAAGAAATGAAATGGCTTGTAGTGGAGTAAACATAGTCGATAAAATAGGGATAAGAGACGACGAATCGCCCGCGCCGGTAAGCACTGCAAATGTACTTACAACGGCTTCCTTTGCAGTAAGTCCTGTTATAAGCGCCGTTACAGTTTCCCAACCGCCAAAGCCGAGTGGGGCAAAAATGGGACAGAGCAGTCTGCCAATAGAGGCAAGTATACTTTGTGAGCTGTCAGAAACCATTTCAAATCGCAAGTCAAAGCTTTGTAAAAGCCAGACAACTATCGTTGCAACAAAAATTATTGTAAATGCTTTTACTAAAAAGTCTTTGGCCTTGTCCCACATATGAAGTGACACGCTTTTTGCTGATGGAAATCTATAGGAAGGAAGCTCCATCACAAAAGGCACCGGTTTTCCTTTAAATAATGTATTTTTCAAAAGAAGTGCTGATAAAATACCCATTAGTATTCCAAAAACATACAATCCGGTCATCACAATTGCACCATTTTGTGGGAAAAACGCCGCAGTAAACACCGCATAAATCGGTAGTTTTGCACTACAGGACATAAAAGGTATAAGCAAAATCGTGAGTCGCCTGTCGCGTTCGCTCGAGAGCGTGCGTGTTGCCATAATTGCAGGCACAGAGCATCCAAACCCGATAAGCATAGGCACGAACGAGCGTCCGGACAGACCAATTTTGCGCAAAAGTTTGTCCATAACAAAAGCCACACGAGCCATATAGCCGCTATCTTCAAGGATTGATAGCATAAAAAACAGTATTACAATAGTCGGCAAAAACGAAAGGACACTTCCTACACCAGCAAATATACCATCAATTATGAGCGAGCGGAGCCAATCGCTTACCAGAAGATTTATAAGCGCATCTTCAACAAGCGCGGTAACATAATCTATTCCAAATGAAAACAAATCGCTTAGTGCACTGCCGACAACGCCAAAAGTAATCCAAAAAACGAAAAGCATTATGCATAGGAAAATCGGCAATGCAAAAATCTTGTGTGTAAGTATGGCATCGATTTTGATAGAGCGTTCCTGGGCTTTTGTTTGGGTGTGTTTTTTTTCTACACAAACCTCACAAAGCTTTTCAATAAAATCGTAACGCATGTCCGCAAGTGCGGCATCGCGATATGTAGAAAGTGATGTTTCCATATCCTTAACAATAATAGAAATCAAATCAATTTCATTTTTATGAAGTGCGAGCCGTTTTGCCATGGGTTCGTCACCTTCGACAAGCTTTGTTGATGCAAAACGCGTAGGAATATCTGCCGTATGTGCGTGGTCCTCAATTATATGCGCAATTGAGTGGATTGCTTTATGAAGCTCACTGCCGGCACTGCAAAAATCAGTTTTTTGTGGTTTAATGTTATTTTTTGCTGTAGATATTGCACGAACTATAAGCTCGTCTATACCATCGTTTTTACTTGCTGAAATCGGAACAACAGGAATGCCAAGCCCCTCTGAAAGCTTTGATATATCAATATAATTTCCGCTTGCAGTTACCTCATCCATCATATTAAGCGCCAAAACCATCGGGATTTGGAGTTCTGTAAGCTGGAGTGTAAGGTAAAGATTTCTTTCTATATTTGTTGCATCAACAATGTTTATAATTCCGTCGGGCTTTTGATTTAAAGCAAAATCGCGCGTCACAACCTCCTCGGCAGTATATGGCGAAAGCGAGTATATGCCCGGCAAATCAACAACAGATACATCCTTATGCTTTCTGATTATGCCTTCTTTTTTTTCGACCGTAACACCGGGGAAATTTCCTACATGCTGGTTCGAGCCGGTAAGCTGATTAAAAAGAGTAGTTTTGCCTGAATTTTGATTGCCTATAAGTGCAAATGTAATCGCCAACTAATCCACCTCCCTAATCTCTATGTTTTTTGCATCGTCTTTTCTTATTGTAAGTTCATAACCGCGCAAATAAAGCTCAATCGGGTCACCAAGTGGCGCAACCTTTCGCACCATTACCTTTGTTTTTGGTGTAAGCCCCATATCAAGAAGGCGCCGTCTCAAAGCTCCGTCGCCGCCAACATCCGTTATTATTGCACATGAACCAATTTTAAGCTCTGATAAAGTCATGATAATGTATCTCCCTTCTTGCCACTCTGCGGTTAGTCACGGCTAACCAAAAAAAGTATATCTTAAAAAGATATAAATGTCAACCATTTTTTGAAAAAATTTTGAAATTTTTTGTAGCATAAACTTCACATAATAAATAAATACTATAATAAAAAAGGGAGTATGATTATTTTGGAAAAACAGACAGATACAAAAAGCGCGATAACACCTGCAAACGGAAAAAGTTTAAAGCTTCATTGCCTTACTATAATAGGCCAGATTGAAGGTCATATGGTGTTGCCACCACAAGACAAAACAACAAAGTATGAATATATCTTGCCACAGCTTGCTGCGATTGAGCAGGACGAGAGCGTGGAAGGACTTTTGGTGCTTTTGAATACTGCTGGTGGTGATGTCGAAGCAGGACTTGCAATAGCGGAGATGATTGCCGGCATGACAAAGCCGACGGTATCGCTTGTGCTTGGTGGCGGTCACAGTATTGGTGTACCATTGGCAGTGTCGGCAGACTATTCATTTATTGCGCGTTCTGCGGCGATGACGCTTCATCCGCTTCGTATGAATGGTATGGTAATAGGTGTAATGCAAACCTTTGACTATTTAAATAAAATCCAGGACAGGATTGTAAGCTTTATAACAGAGCATAGTAATATTTCCAAAGAAAACTTCAATACATTGATGCTCAAAACGGGCGAAATTGCAAACGATGTCGGCAGTATTGTATTTGGAGAAAAAGCGGTAGAATGTGGATTGATTGACAGTGTTGGCACATTAGGTGATGCAATTTCAAAGCTTCGTGAGCTTATTGAAAAGAAAAAAGGGGAGAATAGGACATGATTTTTCATAGCGTAATACCTTATTGCTGCGTTTTTGCAACAAAACAAAGCGTCGATAATGCACCAAAGGGGCGTGTTATGACTGAATATAGCGGCGTTATAATGGAGGTAAGCATGTTGGAAAACGGCAAAAGACGAATTGAACGCCTTTATTCAACAAATCCAGCGCTTTATGTTGACGAGCAGTTTTGTATTGGCACCATAATTGATGAAGAAAAAAGTATAAAAAATATTAGTATAAGTGATATGACATCTTGTTTTTGTAATAAAAAAGAGGTATAATGTATATTTAGATAGTATTTTTTATCAATTGGGGTGAAAATATGGACCAAAGCATCAATGTCCTTGGTGTCAAAATGTCGACTATGACCATGGATGAAACGGTAAAAAAGCTTGCAGAATATCTTGGCGATGGAAAAGTACATACAGTATATACACCAAATTCGGAGATTATATACATGGCGTACAAGGATGATGAGTTTAAAAAGGTACTAAACTCGGCCGATATAAAAACGCCCGACGGAATAGGTGTTGTATATGCATCAAAAATATTAAAAAAGCCTTTATCAGAGCGTGTTGCGGGGTATGATTTGATGCATGCGTTTTTAAAATATGCCGCACAAAAAGGTGCAAGGGTATTTTTGTTTGGTTCAAAGCCGGGCGTGGCGGAAAATGCTGGAAAAATACTTTGCGAAAAGTATAGCGGACTTGTTATTTGCGGTACGCGCGACGGATATTTTAAAGATGAACAGACAGATGAAATTATAAATATGATTAACGATTCAAACCCTGACATCGTGCTTGTGTGTCTTGGTGCACCAAAACAGGAAAAATGGATTTATACAAATAAAGATAAAATCAACAAAGGAATTATGATGGGCCTTGGAGGAAGCCTTGACACTCTTACGGGCGTAACACAACGCGCACCGGAAATTTGGCAAAAGCTTGGGCTTGAGTGGGCATATCGTCTTGTAAAGGAGCCGACACGCATAGGACGCATGATGGCTTTGCCGCGATTTGGTCTTACAGTATTATTTAAAGGTAAACGCTATAAGGGGGAGTGAAAATGGGCCAGTTATTTGTAATAGAGGGCGTCGACGGTTCGGGTAAGGAAACACAGACAAAGCTTTTGTATGAAAGACTCAAAAGTGAAGGCAAAAATCCAATCCGCATAAGCTTTCCCGACTATGAAAGTGCGTCATCATATGCCGTAAAGTTATATCTTGATGGACAATTTGGCCAAAATGCAAATGATGTAAATGCAAAGGCAGCATCGTCATTTTTTGCGCTTGACCGCTACATATCATACAAAACAAAGTGGGAGAAGCTATACAAAGAGGGCCATACAATAATAGCCGACCGATATGTAACATCGAATATGATACATCAGGCATCAAAGCTTGATGATAATAGTGAAAAGGATAGCTTTTTAGAGTGGCTTTTTGAGTTTGAGTATGGCATATATGCACTTCCAAAACCCGACAAGGTAATATTTTTAAATGTTCCGCCAGAGGTTGGAGCGGAGCTTACACGCGAGCGCAAAAACAAGGCTACGGGTGCAGAAAACAAGGATATTCACGAAAGAGATAGCGAACATATTCAAAAAAGCTATGACAATGCAAAATATGTTGCTAAAAAATATAATTGGGAGATTATAGAATGTGCGCCAAATGGCAAAATGCGCAGCATTGAAGATATTGGTGAACAGATTTATAGAACACTTTTTTAACATATTGTAAAATTTTTGCTTCTCCGATGGACAAGCGACAAAAAACATGCTTTAATTTTATTTAATGGTGCAATTTTGCGCAACAAATTAAAAAGTGAGGATGGGTTTAGAGTGAAAAATAATAAAACTTCGCCAAAGGTTATATTTTTTATAGCAGTAATTGCAATTATAGGTTTTTTAATCACTATGGGCAATTATCTTTGGGTATTTGGTGTAACATTTGTTATGATTGTTGGTGTTGTTATTTGGCAATGGCCAAACATTTTGACATTAAAAGGCCAGGCTGCATATGCAGATGGTAACAACACAAAGGCTCTTTCACTTCTTAAAAGGGCGCATGAGTTGCCTAACTCGCGTGTATCAAATTCGACGACATATGCATACATACTTTTAAGATTAGGTCAGGCACAAGAAGCGGCGAATGTATTAAATTATGTATTACTAAATCAAAAGCTTAAAAAAGAGGAAAAACTCCAAGCAAGACAGATTTTATCGCTCGTACGCTATCGCCAGGGCGATTTTGCAGAGGCAACGCGCCTTATGGAGATGGTATTTGAAGGGTATAAAAACTCGAGCGTATATGGTGCGCTGGGATATTATAAAATATTATCAAAAGCACCTGATGCGGAAGAGTTTAATCGTGAAGCATATGAATACAATCCCGATGACAAGGTTATTATTGACAATGCAGTTATTATTGCAATAAATAATGGTGATTATAAAAAGGCAAAAGAACTTTCGGAAAAAAGTATCAATGCGAATAATAAAGGAGTAGAAATTTTCTATCATGCAGGGCAAGCATATCTTGGCCTTGGTGATAAGCAGAAGGCTCTTGAGCACTTTAAAAAGGCGCAATCGTGTACGCGTTCATTTATGACAACAGTGTCAGAACAAGAAATTATGGATGCGATTAGTGCGCTCGAAAGTGAAAAAAATTAAATCATTTATAAATGGAGGAAAAAGAAAATGAAAAAACAAGTTTTGTGTGTACTTTTGGTATTGGTCTTGGCTTTTGCACTTTGTGCGTGTGGCTCGCAAACATATACGAGCTCTACATCATCTCCAACGCCTTCGGCAAAACCGACCACGACTCCTATATCATTTGCAACGCCTGATATGGAAAAGACGAATATTGTTATTGAAACAAGCGAGGGCAAAATTGAGGCAGAGCTTTATCCACAGGTTGCGCCGATTACGGTTGCAAATATTCAGGAGCTTATATCAGAGGGTTTTTATGATGGTTTAACATTTCATAGAGTTATTGACGGTTTTATGATTCAGGGTGGCGACCCAAAAGGTAATGGAACGGGTGGCTCTGAAAAGAAGATTAAGGGCGAGTTTTCTGCAAACGGAGTAGAAAACGATATAAAGCACGAGCGTGGTGTGCTTTCGATGGCGAGAAGTAACGCGAAAAATTCAGCAAGTAGCCAATTTTTCATTATGCACGATGATGCACCGCATCTTGATGGACAGTATGCGGCTTTTGGAAAGGTAACAAAGGGAATAGAGATTGTTGATAAGATTGCAAAAGATACAAAGGTTGAGGATTCAAACGGCACAGTGCTACCTGAAAATCAGCCAAAAATTATATCAATAAAATTCAAATAAAAAAATAGCATTTGTATGAAAAAAGCATTTATGAACATAATATATAAACGAAAGGAAAACAAAAAATGAGCAACAAAGTTATAATGTTTGAAACAGAAAAAGGAAATATCAAGGCAGAACTTTATCCACAGGTTGCGCCGATTACAGTAGAAAATTTTGTAAAGCTTGTTGAAAAGGGCTTTTATGATGGTTTGACATTTCACAGAATTATTGACGGTTTTATGATTCAGGGTGGCGACCCGCTGGGTAACGGCATGGGTGGCTCCGATGAAAAAATCAAAGGCGAGTTCAAATCAAATGGCGTGATAAATAATTTAAAACACGAGCGCGGAGTGCTTTCAATGGCAAGAAGCATGAACCCAAACTCTGCAAGCAGCCAATTTTTCATTATGCACGATGATGCACCGCACCTTGATGGGCAGTATGCTGCTTTTGGTATGGTAGTAGAGGGAATAGAGGTTGTGGATGAAATTGTAAAAAGTGCCAAAGTAGTAGACGCAAATGGAACGGTATTACCTGCAAACCAACCAAAAATAAATCGCGTTTATGTTGTAAAATAGGACAAAATTGAGATAATTAAAATTTTAACAAAAAAACTCTTGTAAAAAGAGGAAAAATATTGTAAAATATTAGCTGTGACCAATTTGAATAAAAATATATTTTTTAGGAGGTTTAATTGTTATGGCAATTAAAGTAGGTATCAATGGTTTTGGTCGTATCGGCAGACTTGTTTTCCGTGCGGCTATCGAAACAGGCAAGGTTGAAATCGTAGGTATTAACGACCCATTTATTGACCTTGATTACATGGTTTATATGGCTAAGTATGATACAGTACATGGTCAGTTTAAGCATGATGTTTCAACAGATGGTAAGGACCTTATCGTTGATGGTAAGAAGATTGCAGTTTATGCTGCTATGAATCCTTCTGAAATCGGTTGGAGCGAGTGTGGTGCTGAATATGTTGTAGAGTCTACAGGCGTATTCCTTACAAAAGAGAAGGCACAGGGTCATATTGACGCTGGTGCAAAGAAAGTTGTTATGTCCGCTCCTTCAAAGGATGACACACCTATGTTTGTAATGGGTGTTAACAACGACAAGTACACATCAGATATGAACTTTGTATCAAATGCTTCGTGTACAACAAACTGTTTAGCTCCTATAGCTAAGGTTTTGAATGATAATTTTGGTCTTGTTGATGGTCTTATGACAACTGTTCACGCTACAACTGCTACACAGAAGACAGTTGACGGTCCTTCAAAGAAGGATTGGAGAGGCGGACGCGCTGCTGCAGGTAATATCATTCCTTCAAGCACAGGTGCTGCTAAAGCTGTTGGCAAGGTTATTCCTGAGCTTAATGGCAAATTGACAGGTATGTCAATGAGAGTTCCAACACTTGACGGTTCTGTAGTTGACCTTACAGTTAACCTTGCAAAGCCTGCTTCGTATGATGCAATTTGTGCAGCTATGAAGAAAGCTTCTGAGGGTGAGCTTAAGGGTATTCTTGGTTATACAGAAGATGATATTGTTTCATCGGATATTCTTGGCGACCCAAGAACATCAATCTTTGATGCAAAAGCAGGTATCGCTCTTACAGATACATTCGTAAAGGTTGTATCATGGTATGATAACGAGTGGGGCTATTCAAACAAGGTTGTTGACCTAATCTGCCATATGGCAAGCGTTGACCACAAGTAATACACTATTGTAAAACCAAAGCCCATATGCTGATTTACTCGGCATGTGGGCTTTTTATTGTTTTAACAACGATGTTTGAGGGGTTATTATTTGAATAATTTACGAAAAGTGGCGCATTTAGTAACATTTTTTATGATTGCAAAAAAATTTATCGAAAAATGTAGACTTTATGAAATTTTAATAGTATAATAACTTTTACGGGTGTTTTTTGAATTAAAAAACGGAGGAAGTACGGTTGGATATGGTGTCTGGCAAGCTCTACAAATGTGCCGAGATAGTGAAAAATAAAATAAATTATAAACCGGTGGCGGCACTTGTGCTTGGGTCGGGGCTTGGCGGATTTGTTGATTGCACTGATATATATGACGAGCTTTCATATAGTGAAATTGAAGGGTTTCCGATTTCGAGCGTAGAGGGACACAAAGGACGCTTCGTGTTTGCAAAGGTTTGTGGAGTAGATACGGTTATAATGCAAGGACGCGTTCATTATTATGAAGGGTATGAAATGAGCGATGTAGTTCTTCCAATAAGATTGATGAGCCTGCTTGGCGCAAAGAGTATTTTACTTACAAATGCTGCAGGCGGCATTAACGACACATTTAAAGCGGGCGATTTTATGATGATTAACGACCACATATCGTCGCTTGTTCCTTCACCGCTTATAGGACAAAACATTTCCGGCTTGGGAGAGCGCTTTTTAGATATGAGTGAGGTATATGATTATTCATTCAGACAGCTTATAAAAGCTGCTGCATGCGACGAGCATATCGCACTTAAAGAGGGCGTATATCTTCAAACGACGGGACCAAACTATGAAACACCAAAAGAAATACAAATGTTTAAAGCATGGGGAGCTGATGCCGTAGGTATGAGCACGGCATGCGAAGCGATTGCGGCACATCATGCGGGGATGCGTGTCGGCGCAATAAGCTGTATTTCAAATATGGCAGCAGGTATTTCAAAAACGGCATTATCACACAGCGAGGTACAACAGACCGCATCAAATGCGGCGGCAAGCTTTCAGAGGTTACTGCTCAGGATATTTAAAGAACTGAATAATGAGTTTTTGCAAAAGTAGTCGTGCTTAGTTATAGTGCAAAGTGGCTACTTTGTTCGGGAAATAAAAAGGGGAGAGAAGTAAGAAAATGATTGATTTGCATTTGCATTTGGACGGTTCGCTCAGTGTGCAAACGCTAATAAAGCTTGCTGAAGAAAACAATATCAGCTTGCCCGGTGATAGCGTAAAAACGCTAAAACCTTATATATGTGCACCAAAAAAATGTAACGATTTAAACGAATATCTTAAATATTTTGAGATTCCATTATCCGTATTGCAAACATCGTCGGCACTTGAGTATGCGGCGTATGACCTTGTAAAAAGACTTGATGATATGAAGATGAATTATGCGGAGATACGCTTTGCACCACAGCTTCATACAATGGGCTCGCTTTCACAAGCAGATGCTGTAGAAGCGGTTTCAAAGGGAATTGGGAAGGCGCTTGATTCGTGCAAGCGCATGAAGGCAAGGGTTATACTTTGTTGTATGCGTGCAGATGGAAACGAAAAAGAAAATATAGAAACCATAAATTGTGCAAAAAGCTTTTTAAACGATCCTGTTGTGGCGGTTGACCTCGCCGGAGCAGAGGGAATATATCAAACAAGAAGTTTTAAAAAGGTGTTTGACCTTGCGCAAAAGTACGATATACCATTTACAATTCACGCCGGTGAATCAGGTGGACCGGAAAGCGTTCGCGCAGCGATTGAAATGGGCGCACAAAGAATTGGGCATGGTATCCGTGCATGTGAGGATGAAAAAGTGTTAGAAATGCTTATTGAGCGTAATATAGCATTTGAAATGTGTCCAACGAGCAATTTGCAAACGGGTGTGGTTGGAAAGATAAAAGAATACCCCATTCGCCGTCTTTTGAAGATGGGCGCGATTGTGACGGTCAATACCGACAATATGACGGTGTCTGATACAGATATTAAAAAAGAGTATGCACTTCTTAAAAAGTCGTTATCGCTTACTGCTGAAGAAGAAAAAATGCTTTTGTTAAATTCGGTATACGCATCGTTTTTGCCGGAAGAGGATAAGCACACACTTTCTGAAGAAATTTATAAATATGGTTTATACATATAAAAAAGCTACAGAGCTCTGTAGCTTTTTTTATATTATATTACTAAGCGTTTCCCATTCGTTGTAGCATTCTTCAAGCTCATGCTCAAGCTCATCAATTTGCAGCGACAACTCGCCGGCTTTTACATAATCGGTAGCATATTCGTCGCTTGAAAGAAGCGTGTTTTTCTGCTTGATTTGTTCTTCTATTTCGCCTATCTTTTTTTCAAGTCGTTCAATCTTTGAAGCGTTTTTTCTTTTTTCAGACTCCATACGCTTTTGCTCGAGATAGTTTTCTTTATTTGATACGCGAACAACTTCTTTTTTATCGGGACTTTGTTTAAATTTTTCTAAAAAATAATCATAATTTCCAACATAATTTTCGAGTCCGCCTGTGCGCATATACATAATTTTGTTTGCAAGCTTGTTTATAAAATATCTGTCATGCGAGACGATAAACATTGTACCATCATAGGTCAAAAGTGCCTTCTCAAGTGCCTCGCGTGAGTTTATATCAAGATGGTTAGTCGGCTCGTCAAGAAGAAGCAGATTTGCACCTGAAAGCATAAGCTTTGCAAGTGATACACGGGCTCTTTCGCCACCCGAAAGTGCGCTTATCGGTTTAAACACATCATCGCCCTTGAACAAAAATGCCGCCAAGGCGTTTCGTATTTCGGTAAGGTTCTTTTTGGGATATGTGTCATATATCTCATCAAGCACGGTTTTGTCATAACAAAGGTTTTCTTGAGTCTGGTCATAATAGCCGACCTCAATATTCGGTCCAAATAAAACCTCACCCTCAAGTGGCACAAGCATACCCATAAGTATTTTAAATAGTGTGGTCTTGCCACAGCCGTTTTCGCCAAGAAGAAACACATGCTCGCCTTTCTTTATTTCTATATTTACATTTGAAAAAAGTTTCTCAATACCGTATGCCATTGATAACGAGTGCGCGCTAATTACATCATTTGCTGTGCTGGGTTTTGTATAAAAGCTAAAATGAAGCTTTTCCGGTTCACGCTCGCATGCCTCAAGCCCATCTACAAGCTTGTCAATAACTTTTTGTTTGCTTTCGGCGGTTTTGATGTTTTTTTCACGATTCCATCGTTTTTGTTGTTCAACAATACCCTCGAGTCTGTTGATTTCACGCATAGTATTATCATATTTTCTTTGCTTTGCAAGCTTTGCCTCTTCTTTTAATACAAGGTAGCGTGAATAGTTTCCATCATATGTAGTAAGTGTATTATTTTCAAGTTCAAAGGTTTTGTTGCATACACGGTCTAAAAAATATCTGTCATGCGATATAATCATAAATGCGCCGTTATAATTTATCAAAAAATTTTCGAGCCATTCTACCGATGCGATATCAAGGTGGTTAGTCGGCTCATCTAAAAGCAATAGATTGGCATCGCTAAGAAGAATTTTGCAAAGAAGTACACGCGTTTTTTGACCACCGCTCAGCGTTTCAAAAGGTTTATCAAGCTCGCTTTCATCAAAACCGAGTCCGATAAGGCTTGAGCGAGCAATATTTTTATACATATAGCCTCCGCGCGATTCAAAACGGGCCATAAGCTTTGACTGTCTGTCTACAAGCTCTGTTAAATTATCATCATTATTTTCAATAGCACGCGAAATAAAATCAAGCTCACTCTCCATATCAAGCATATCACTATAGACACTCATAACCTCTTCAAATACGGTGTTGTCTGAATGAATGTCTGCGTGCTGCTGCATATAGCCTATGCGGGTGTCCTTGTTTATAAATACTTCTCCGCTGTCGGCATACGATGGATTTAAGAGCGCACGAAAAAGAGTTGTCTTTCCCGCACCATTTATGCCTACAAATCCGACTTTGTCTTTGTCCGAAATATTAAACGATACATTTGAAAAAACAGTATCTTCGATAAAGGACTTATTAAGTTTTGACGCATTTAACAGTATCAAAGCCATTCACCGCTTCACATTATTATAAGGAGTGTAGTCATTTGGCTACACTCCAAAAGTTTTATTTTATTACTACTGCTTCCATAATAGCATCATATGCCCAATGCTCTGAAGATAAATCCTCAAACACAGGCTCTGCAAGTGTTTTGTCTGCCTTGTTGATTACTCTGTTTATTATTGCAACGACCTCTGCGCGTGTGATATTATCTTCCGGTCTAAATGACCCGTCGGGATAACCGTACACATAGCCGGCATCAACAAACGCTTCAATGTATTGTTGTGCCCAATGACCGCTTATGTCACTAAGCTTTGTTTTTGATGCTATATTTTTTTCAAGACCAATAGCAGACGCGACCATTTTTACAAATTCTGCGCGCGTAATGCTGTTTTCGCCTTTAAATGTGCCGTCGGGATATCCGCTTATAATAGGCGTTTGTGCAAGGTCACCTATCATATTGTTATATTCTATTGACACATCTGAAAATGCTATGCCATCATTTTTAAGGTTTTCAAATTTTAACAGCGGATGAAGCGCAAGCGCAACTTCATAACGGGTTGCAGCTCTGTCAGGCTCGAACGACGATGCACTTATAGGTGCGATGTATCGAATGCTTTTTGCATTTTCTTTAAAGCTTGCACTTGGCGCCTTTGTATTGGGCAGAATCGGTCCGCCTGCGCCACTGTTTGATGGGGGAGGTGTAGGCGTGCTCGTCGGCACATCGGCCTGTGAGTTGATTTGTACAACAGTCGATGAAACTGCACAATCGATATTTGCGATAGATTCATTTACAAGACTTTGCAGAGAATTGTTTACAAGTGATATACCAATATTTGTTGTAGTTGCCTCTTGAGATTTTACCATAAATTTGTACGAAAACATTTTCCCGTTGTGGCCAAAATTTTCGTGATGCATCGCAGCAACGCGTGCCTCCGGCTTATTCATATAGCGCGGATTTATCACAATAGTAGGCACAAACGATTCGTCCACAACATCTGAGCCTGCAACAGGCTCGACAAGGGTGTCGTCATATGATATAGATAGCATAAAACCTAAGATGCCGGGATTGTTTTCTATATAAAAATTTAGTTCAAATGTTTCACCGATATTTGCATTTACCATGGAGTCAGCATAAATGTGTGGCTGACCAGTTTGTGCAAAAACTCCAAGTGACAAACACATCATGCAAACAATAAGTAGCACGCAAATGGATTTAAAACCTTTTTTAATCATAACAAACACCTCTTTTTTACATTATACTACAAAACCGCTATTGTGGCAATAGCTATAAACAATTTTACAAACATTACTACTGTGCGTTTTAAAGAAAAAATCGTGGTGCAGTTACATCACGATTTAATGTATCCTTTTTTCATAGCATCGTTTACTACCCATTTGATAAACGGCCAAAGTTCTGGTGCATAAAGCTGTATCGGCTCCATGCGCTTGTAAACCTTGTCGCAAGAAACACTGCCTTCGCGCCATGTGTGTCCCTCTGTTTTATAATTGTTTATAAGTGGTTGCAGACGGTCTATAGCATTGGCATAACATGACTCTCTTGTTTTAAATTCTTCGAACTCGTCCCAAAACGCACGCAACTCGCGTCTCTGGTCATCAGGTAACAGACCAAATATTTTATCCGCCGCCATAAGCTCGCGTTCTTCTTTGTCGCTATAGCCTTGCTCGTCATATGCAAATGTATCGCCTGCATATACTTCGACCAAATCGTGAACGAGCGCAAGCTTTATCACCTTGTTTATATCTGTGCCACTTGGTGCATATTCTAACAAAACAAGCGCACACATTGCAAAGTGCCACGAATGCTCGGCATCGTTTTCGCGACGCGATTTATCAATAAGCATAGTGCGACGAAAAACACTTTTCATCTTATCAATTTCAATTAAAAAATTTAACTGTTTTTCAAATCTGTCCTTATCAAAACTCATTGGCTTTACTCCCAAAAATTAGTTATTTCTTTTCCATTCATACATAAGAATTGCCCCTGCGACAGAAACATTTAACGATTCTGCCCGCCCTGTGATAGGGATTATAACCGATTTGTCGGCGATGGCTATGACATTGTCTGATACACCATTTGCCTCGTTTCCGACGATTATAACTGTATTATTTTTGTATGGCACATCGCGATAATCGAGCGCATCGTTGTCGAGCGCACCGACCAGAATACTAAATCCTTTATTTTTCATGTCGGTCAAAACGGTTTTGTCGATGTTATCATATACGGGAATGTGAAAAAGTGAGCCCATAGTCGCGCGTACAGTTTTTGGGTTATATATGTCGACACTGCCGGATGAAAAAAACACTCCGGCCGCACCGACGGCATCTGCACATCGTATAAGTGTGCCTGCGTTGCCGGGGTCTGATACTTTATCGCAATATAAATACAATCCGTCTTTATAGCTTTTTATATCGTTTGTGCGCATATTCGTTACACAAATTGCACCCTCCGGTGTTTTGGTGTCACAGAGAGCGTCAAAGATTTTGCTGTCTATTACATATATTTCTACATTTTTACTTTCTGCACACCGGATAATGTCGCCACATTTTTCCAAAGATGATTTATTTATCGCTATCATACGCACGACAGAGTCGGATATAATCGTTTCGTATACGCTCTTGATGCCCTCTACGATAAAACACTTATGTTCAACACGCGCCTTTTTTTGCGATAATGATTTTATAAATTTATATGTTTTGTTTGATGTGCTTGTTATATTATACATTATATCACCTTGCACAGTTATATTTTAAATGCTTTTTAAGCTGTGATTTTCATAAAAAACACACTATAAAATGCTTATAGTGTGTTTTACGCCATTAGATAATTTATTTATCTGTGATTTTCAAAACAGCTGCTGCAATACACCGGTCTGTCATCCTTTGGCTTAAATGGTACTTGTGTAGCAGCACCACAATCAGCACAGATAACATCGTGCATTTCTCTTGACTGTTTAATAGCGTTCTTTCTTGCAACACGGCAATCCTTACAACGCTGTGGCTCATTCTCAAAGCCTTTCTCAGCATAAAATTCCTGCTCGCCTGCTGTGAAAACAAATTCGTTTCCACAATCTTTGCAGATTAGTGTCTTGTCTTCGTACATTTTAATCCCCTCACTTTGAATAATTGGTGTTTCTACAATCGCCCATGTACACAAAGCGAAGTTACGCCGTGTTATAATGAAACCATGTAGAGATAAATAAGCCCTTCGGGCAAATTTTTTTATTTATAACAGACGAGAAGAGTATTCTCGAATGTTTTTTATCTGATAAATGTTATTTTGCCGGCGTCTCAAGCTGTCCCTCAAGTTTTCTTTTTATACGCTGAAGTGCATTATCAATAGATTTTGCAGTTCTTTTTAACACAACTGAAATCTCCTGATAGCTTTTGCCATCTAAATAAAGGCCGAGCACACTTTTTTCAAATTTGCTTAAATGCTTAAAAATTTCAGCGCTAACATGTTTAAAAGATTCTTCGTTAATAACAATTTGCTCCGGGTCTGATACAAGCGTTTCAGATACAAGCTCAATCATCGTCTTTTCCGATTCATCATCATATATAGGCTTATTAAGCGAAATATAATTATTGAGCGGTATATGTTTTAAGCGGGTTGCAGTTTTAATTGCTGTTACAATCTGGCGTGTTGCGCACAAATCGGCAAACGCTGCAAAACTCGATTGCTTGTCCTCTTTAAAATCGCGGATTGCCTTATAAAGTCCAATCATGCCTTCCTGGACAATATCCTCATGGTCAGCGCCTATTAAAAAATATGCTCGCGCCCGTGCCTTTACAAGTCCTTTGTATTTATTAAGGATATATTCTGTAGCACCCACATCGCCGTTTTGCGCCATAATAGCCAACTTTTCATCAGAAAGTGAAGCATAAGATGCCTCACAAGGTTTTGTAATTTGCATCTTTACTTCGCCTCCCATAAATAAAACCATCATCGCATTACAAACTTGACTAATAATAACAGTTTTATAAATACTGCTATTATGTAAATTATATCAAATATATCAAAAAAGTCAAGCAGATTATCAAAAATATATGCTATATCGAACAAAAAACAAGTCAGAAATTATACTTTAATGTATGAAAAGTACAAAATTCTTGATTTGTTTGTATATATATGCTATAATTATTCGAAGAAAACACATAAAATAAAGAAAAGAGGCAGTTTAAAAATGAGTAATGCAAAAGACAAAACAAAGGAACTTACACGCTTGGCAATAATACTTGCAATACAGCTTATACTTGCTTTTACTCCGTTTATTGGATACATACCACTCGGATTTACGCGTGCAACGATTGTACATATTCCTGTTATAATAGGCGCGCTTATATTAGGACCGCGTTGCGGTGCTTTTTTAGGCTTTGTTTTCGGCTTGACAAGTCTTTATACAAACACAGTAAATCCTACGATAACATCATTTGTATTTACACCGTTTTATACGCTTGACGGAGCGACGATGGGGAATTGGTTAAGCCTTGTAATCTGCTTTGTACCAAGAATTTTGGTCGGCGTTGTTCCGTATTATGTTTGCAAAGTGTTAAAAAACACAAAAATAAACGACAAGATTAACTACGCAATTGCAGGACTTTGCGGTTCACTTACCAATACGCTGTTGGTAATGAATATGATTTATTTATTTTTTGGGGAAAGCTATGGTGCTGCAAAAAATATTGCCTCCGACGCATTATATTCTGTAATTGGTTCGGTAATACTAATAAATGGTGTGCCGGAAGCGATTGTAGCAGCTTTTCTTACAATGGTGGTAGTTGTTGCAGCAAAGAGAAAAAACAGAGCGTAAAGAAAGGCTGAATTTTTATGAAGATTGCGATACTTGATGCAAAGACACTTGGCGATGATATAGATTTAAGCATTTATGAAGTGTTTGGGGAAGTAGTTATATATGATTCGACACCTCAAGAGCTTGTAGCACAAAGACTATATGATATTGATGTTGCAATACTTAATAAGGTTAAGCTTAATGAGCAAAATCTTTGCGATGCAAAAAAATTAAAGCTTATTTGCCTTACGGCGACGGGTTTTGATAATGTCGATATAGCCTATGCAAAGAGTCACAATATTGCGGTGTGTAATGTTAAGGGATATTCGACCGACTCTGTGGCACAGCTTACAGCAAGTCTTGCGCTTTCGCTTTCGTGCCATTTAAACGAATTTGATTCTTATTGTAAAAGCGGAAAATATACCGATAGCGGAGTGCAAAACTGTCTTGCGCCGGTATTTTATGAGTTGACCGGCAAAACATGGGGACTTTATGGGTACGGCAATATAGGCAAAAAGGTCGGAGAAATTGCAAAATCTTTGGGGTGTAATGTTATTGTGTGCAAAAGAACACCTGATGAGGATGTTGAGTGTGTAAGCCTTGAGGAGCTTTTTAGGCGTTCTGATGTGATATCGATACACACACCATTGAATAAAGATACACTGCATTCGGTAGATGAAAAGATTCTTTCTCTTGCAAAACAAAACGCAATAATAGTAAATGCGGCGCGTGGTGCGGTGCTTGATGAGGAAGCGATTACAAATGCGGTTGAAAGAGGACAAATCGCGGGCTTTGCAACGGATGTGTATAGCATAGAACCGATGACAAAGGCATCTGCGTACAATCGTCTTCGCACTTTTGATAATGTTATTTTTACGCCGCATATGGCATGGGGCGCATATGAAGCAAGGGTTCGACTTATGGATGAAATTGTAAAAAATATAACTGCGTTTTATAATGGCGAAAAAAGAAATAGGGTAGATGATATGTAAAAAAAGCCACTCAATTGAGTGGCTTTTTAATATATCAATATGTTTCGATTTTATCGAGTATACCGCTTATTTTTGCAATTGCAACGCCATAATTTGTAATCGGCACGCCAAATTCGCGCGCACTTTCAATCCTTGACATAACATAACGCTTATTAAACATACATGCACCGCAGTGAATAATAAGTGCGTATTTCGACAAATCATGAGGAAAGTTGTTTCCGGATACAACATCGACACAAAGGCCTTCGCCGACGCGGTTTTTAAGCATTCGTGGCAGTTTTACCCGACCAATATCTTCTTCAAGAGGGGCGTGCGTACATGCTTCGGCAATAAGGACACAATCGCCTTCTTTGAGAGCATCAATTGCTGCGCTACCACGCACAAATTCGTCGATATCACCTTTGTGCCGTGCAAAAAGCACCGAAAACGAAGTAAGAAGACTCTCTTGGGGCTTGAGTTTGTAAACCGTATCGAACACCTGCGAGTCTGTAATGATTAGCTTTGGCGGATTTTTAAGAGATGCAAGCGCACTTTCCATACAGTCGGTTGTGCACGAAATTACAATCGATTTGCCATCAAGAAGGTCGCGAATAGTTTGCACTTGTGGCAGTATGAGACGCCCTTTTGGCGCTTGGATATCCTGGGGCATAACAAGCAACACGACATCGTCTTTTCCAACAAGATGTCTTGCTATTGATGATGACGAAAACGCTTCTGGCACAAGGCGCACAAGCTCGTCTTTTATCATATCAACGCCGTCATATGTAAGGGCGCTTACCTTTATGGGCACAAGCGAAAATTCTTCGCGGATTTTTGCATCGATTTCGTCAGTGTTTGTAATTTTGTCGATTTTGTTTATAACAGCAAGGATGTTTATACCAAGCTTTTTAAGTTTGTTTATCCATATTTTTTCATATTCAAAATCAAGGTCGCAAAAAACCATAACGGCAATGTCGGTCGATTTTGTGACGATTTCTGTCTTTTCTACTCGAAGACGCCCAAGCTCACCCACATCATCAAAACCTGCTGTATCGATAAGAACACATGCGCCGAGCGGATGTATCTCCATTGCTTTATATACAGGGTCAGCGGTCGTGCCCGCCGTATCAGATACAATGGCTGTGTTTTGGTTTGTAATGGCGTTTATAAGTGACGATTTACCAGAGTTGCGCTTGCCGAAAAAAGCGATGTGTAATCTGTCAGAGCGTGGCGTTTGATTTTGGTTGTTTGTATTTTCAATAGACATGTTTTTTCAAACCTTTCTTTCAAATTTTGCCCTGTATACTAAAATCTGAAATCGCGTTTACCGTCTGCAAGCTCGTCGATATATTTTTGTGCTTGTTCTCTTACATCCTTGTGAGGTATGCGTGCAAGCTCGCTTAAAATCATTGCTTCACCGACTTTTTTTGTTTCTTCACTTGCATAATCTTCGAGATATTCTTTAAATGTCATAAGTGCATTTGGTTGGCACACATTTACAATCTGTCCTGATTTGGCAAGGCGCATAAAGCGGTCACCTGTGCGTCCCTCGCGATAGCATGCGGTACAAAAGCTTGGAATATATCCAAGAGTGCAAAGCCACCGAACCACTTCGTCGAGCGGGCGCGTATCATTTACTTCAAATTGTTCTGTATCTTCCTCGGGCTCATCTTTAATATAACCACCTACGCTTGTGCGTGAAGCACCACTGATTTGTGATACGCCAACTTTTAGTACCTCTGCACGACACTGTTTGCTCTCGCGTGTAGAGATGATAATTCCGGTATAGGGGACAGCAAGGCGAAGTATTGCAACAATTTTTTTAAATAGAGCATCAGTGATTGCGTTCGGGAATTTTGTAACATCAATATCATCTGCAGGGCGTATGCGTGGCACACTTATTGTATGTGGGCCGACACCATTTGCATCCTCAAGATGTTGTGCGTGCAACAAAAGTCCGATAAAGTCATAACGATACTCGTAAAGACCGAACAAAACGCCGATGCCTACATCGTCTATGCCACCCTCCATTGCTCTATCCATAGCTTCGGTATGATATGCATAGTTGTGCTTTGGTCCCTTTGGATGAAGATACTCATATGTTGGCTTGTGATATGTTTCCTGAAATAGTATATATGTGCCTATGCCGGCCTCTTTAAGCTTTGCATAATTTTCGACCGTAGTAGCGGCAATATTCACATTTACACGGCGGATGGCACCATTTTTATGCTTTATACTATAAATTGTCTTTATACTTTCGAGCACATATTCGATTGGACTGTTAACGGGGTCTTCTCCTGTTTCAAGTGCAAGACGCTTGTGGCCCATATTTTGAAGAGCAACAACCTCCGCTGCAATTTCTTCTTGAGAAAGCTTTTTGCGACATATATGAGTGTTCGAATGATGATATGGACAATAGCGACATTCGTTTACACAATAATTTGACAAATACAAAGGCGCAAACATAACAATTCGCTTTCCATAAATTTTTTCCTTTACCTCTTCTGCAAGTGTAAATATTTTTTCAAGCAGTTTTGGGTCGTCACACTCTAAAAGTACAGCTGCTTCTCTATGATTAAGACCGTGATATTGGCCTGCTTTTTTAAGAATTTCTTCAATCAAAGCCTCGTCATTTTTATGCTTTGCGGCATATGCAATGGTGTCGAGTATCTCGCCATCATCTATAAATTCGACCGCATTTTTTGATTTGCTATTATACATGTTATCAATCCTTTCTGTTTATATTATTTTTCCTTTGTATACATAGTTTTAACACTTACTCCATCAAGGCGTCCAAGTTTGCCCGATAGTGTGCTTATAACATCTTGTGGTGCATCGACGACGATACTTATAATGCATATATTTCGCTCGCGATGCGGTACGCCGAGACGCGCAATGATAGTATCCGCAAATTCGTGCAAGATATTATTAAGCTTTTCAGTTGATTCAGCTTTTTCAACTATAATACCTATAAGTGCGACTCTTTTTTCCATAATTACCTCCATTACAATATAAAAAGCCACGCATATTTCCGATACGCGTGGCTGACTGTTTTATGTGTTGTATTGCACATACAAACCGCATCTCTTGTGACTTTGGAAAAAACCTCGGCATCAGAAAGCTGTTTTTATAAAATTTTTTATATCCTTACCCTCAAATAAATTTTTGGATTCGGAAAAAACTCTTTATTCTACCTTCAAAAACTCACTTACAACCTGTTGCATTTGTTTTTTATCACAGCTTATATCGAATAAGTGTGCCTTTGTTCTAAGCTCTGCAAGTGATTTTGGAATACGCATGTTGCTCTTTTGTGCAAGAAGCTCCAAAAGCTCAAACTCATTTTTGCCTGCTACGCTGGAAAGCCCTTCAAGCGCGATTAGTACGCTTTGATTAAATTTGAAAGGACTTGCCGTTGATGCAATTACTGTTTTTGTGTTGTCGCCCGTAGCCTCTGCATATTTGTCATATACATTTTTACCGACTGCAGTATGTGTATCCATAACATAGCTATACTCATCATTTACGGCCTTTATAGTTTGCATTGTAGCGTCATCATCGCAGCACTGCGCATAAAAATTATCCTGTATTTTTTCGAGTATATCAGCACTTACACTATATTTTCCGTCTGTTGAAAGTGATGTCATATATTCTTTAACAAGCTCGTCGTTGCCATCTGTAAGGTCATAGAGCAAACGCTCAAGATTGCTTGAAACAAGGATATCCATTGATGGCGAAATCGTTGTATGAAACTTCCTTTCGCGGTCATATACGCCTGTGTTGATAAACTCTGTCAAAACATTATTCTCGTTTGACGCACAGATAAATTTATTAACATAAAGACCCATTTTTTTAGCATAATAGCCTGCTAAAATATTTCCGAAATTGCCCGTCGGAACGGCAAAGTTAATTTTATCACCAAGTTTTATTTCACCACTTTTTACAAGGTCTGCATAAGCGGAGAAATAATATACAATCTGCGGCACAAGACGCCCCCAGTTTATCGAGTTCGCACTTGAAAGTTCAAAACCGTTTAGGGCAAGAGTTTGTGCATAGTCTTTGTTTGTAAAAATCTTTTTTACACCTGTTTGTGCATCGTCAAAATTGCCGACTACGGCAGCGACGCCAACATTATTGCCCTCCTGCGTAATCATCTGAAGTTTTTGCATTTCGCTTACACCGCGTTCGGGATAAAAAACAAAAATACGAGTCTTGTCAACATCCTTAAAACCCTCAAGAGCTGCCTTGCCTGTGTCGCCTGATGTAGCAACCAAAATCACACATTCTTTGTCGCTGCCGCATTTTTGCATCGATTTAGTAAGCAGATGGGGAAGAATTTGTAGTGCCATATCCTTGAATGCACATGTAGGTCCGTGCCACAATTCAAGAAAGTATACACTATCGTTGAGCTTGTATACAGGAGCGATGTTTTCTGTTTCAAATCGTTCTTTATTGTATGCAAGGTCAACACATTCTTTGATTTCAAACAAATCAAAATCAGTTAAGAATTTTGACAAAATAGATATTGCTCTGTCATTATATGACATTGTTACAAGACTTTCGATTTCGCTTGCACTTAATACGGGAAGTGTTTCAGGAACAAAAAGTCCACCATCTTTCGAAAGCCCCGTTTTTATCGCCTCTGCGGATTTAATTTTTATAGATTTGTCTCTTGTGCTGCTATAAAGCATATATTACCCTCCAAACAAACTAGCAACAATGGCTAATTATAAGTGTCAAAAATACACTACGGGCGGAAAGCACAAAGCTTTCCGCCGACGCAGGAATTAAATACAATTTTGCGTTTAATGTATTAGATATATTTCTTTACATAGTCCGGTGCATCAGCTGCATCCATGCTTATTGTGAACAAGAATGATAGGTTGTGATTTGCACTAAGCGTTTCAATATCGTTAAAAAACTTTTCAAATCCATCAAGATCTGTACCAACAATTTTAAATATACTGTCAATATAAATATTAGACATATCATAATTGTTCGAGATAAGACCGCATAAGAATCCATAAAATGCTTCATAGGATTTTAATGAGAAATCTGATGTATCAACCATACGAATCTTGTGTGATATATCATACATATGTCTTTTTGTATCACAACTGATAAAAACGATATCACCACTAGCATTATCCACAGCCGAGTTAACGCTATCAATTAAAGTTTTTGTTTTGCCTGTACCCTTTTTGCCAATAAGTACCTTTATCATTTTAATCTGCCTCCTTTAAAAAATATACTGCTATATAATAAGCATACTATATTTAATCAAAATATGCAAGTAAATATTTCAAATTTATTGTAAAGAAAAATTATTTGCCGAGTCTTTTTTCAAGAATGGCTTTTTCTTCTTCATAACCGGGCTTTCCAAGAAGTGCAAACATATTTTTCTTATATGCTTCTACGCCGGGTTGATTAAATGGATTTACACCA
This sequence comes from Candidatus Aphodoplasma sp., assembly GCA_045626925.1. Lineage (GTDB taxonomy): Bacteria > Bacillota > Clostridia > UBA1381 > UMGS1253 > Aphodoplasma. Next base: position 86,029 of record JAZUQZ010000005.1, read on the forward strand.
AGAATATAGCCGCTTATTGCACATGCTTTTTCAAAGAAATATATAAGCTTGCCAAGATTGTACTCATCAAGGCGCTCGATATTTATAACAAGGTTTGGGACATTTCCGTCCGTGTGGGCAAGAATTGTGCCCTCGCATGCTTTTTTGTTTACAAAATCCATACTTTTGCCGGTTAAAAAGTTTAATCCGTCGACATTTGCTTTATCGTTTTTTATTTCTATGTCACGGCGTGGTTTTTCGATACTCAAAACCGTTTCAAACATTAGACGCTGGCCATCCTGGATATATTGTCCCATAGAATGCAAATCTGTCGAAAAATCTGCTGCTGCGGGGAAAATGCCCTTGCCGTCTTTGCCTTCGCTTTCGCCAAAAAGCTGTTTGAACCATTCTGAAAAATAGTGAAGCGATGGTTCATAATTTACTATCATTTCAATATTTCTGCCCCCACGATGCAGTGCGTTTCTTACAACTGCGTATGTATAGCATGCATTTTTGCTGATATCATCTGTTTTGTATTCATCATAACCGTCAGAGGCACCCTTAATGAGCATGTCAATATCTGCACCGCTTACCGCTATTGGCAAAAGACCAACGGCAGTCAAAACTGAAAAACGGCCACCAACATCATCGGGTATAACAAAGGTTTCATAACCCTCTTTGTCACATAATGCTTTAAGTGCACCACGAGCTTTATCAGTCGTTGCAAAAATTCTGTTTTTTGCACCCTCTTTGCCATATTTTTTCTCGCACAGCTCTTTTAATACGCGAAAAGCAACTGCCGGCTCTGTTGTTGTACCCGATTTTGATATGATATTAAGAGAAAAATCGCGCTCGCCAATAACATCAATAAGGTCGCTAAGATATGTCGGACTAATCGAATTTCCCGCAAAGTAAATCTCCGGTGTTTTGCGTATGTCTTTATTGACAGAGTTATAAAAACTGTGACGAAGTGCCTCGATAACGGCACGCGCACCAAGATACGAGCCGCCGATGCCTATAACAACAAGCACATCAGAGTTTGATTTGATTTTTTCTGCTGCTTTTTTTATGCGTTCAAACTCTTCTGTGTCATAATTTTTCGGAAGCTCAACCCAACCGAGAAAGTCGCTTCCTTCTCCTGATTTTGATTCGATTAAATCGTGTGATGCCTTTGCCATTTTGCAAAGGGTTTCAAACTCGTTTGTGTCGATGAAATCTTTTGATTTTGAATAGTCAAAGCTGATATTATTCATAAAATTTCCCTCCTGACATTTATATAAACTTTTCTTATAATTTTACCTTATTTTAGCTTGCTATGCAACTACTTTTTAAAGTGTTAGCATGAAAGTCATAGAATATTTTACACAATTTTTGCTTAATTAAAATTATTTCCAATTGGTTTTATATTATTTGAAAAATGCAAATATTATAAGTGTTTAGGCCAAAAAAGAAGCGTAATTTTGTATAAAATTACGCTTCTTATGTGAAAGTACGATATAATTTCACTGTCATATATAATAAAAACAATACCGCCTGCAGTAAAAAAACTGCAGGCTGTAAATTCAAGCAAAACGAACGTTGTTGTAGTTACTCAATATCAATGCGTTTAAACTCATGCATATTCGAAAACTCTTTGTAAAACACGCTGTTTCCTATTACATGAATATTTATTATATTTCCATCGGCAAGTTTTTCTTTCTCACTTCCATCAGGACGAATTCGATATAAATCTCCCATTTCACTTTGGTTTCGGAAAAAAATCCATTCTTCGCTCGCATTTAATTCCCAGCAACGGTCTTCGCAAATACAAGTTTCAGTATCGGTGTTCAAATCATAGATAAACATTTTGTCTTCTCTGTTGCGGTCTGCATAAATCAATTTATTTCCCAGTGGCAAAAGGCGGAGTGGATATGCTTGATTAATAATCGTTGCATCCGTCCCGTCTGTCTTCATACTGCAAAGCTTTGGCTCTGTTTCAATATTCGAATAATAAATTCGGTCATCAACTATGCAAAAGTCTCCTACGCACCGAGCTAATAATTTTGCTTTTCTTCCATTTAAATCCGTGCGATATAGCTTACCCCGAGTGTAATCCTTGCCGTGGCGAAAGTATATGTGGTCATCATATACAATAAGATGTTCCGCACTTTTCCATGTCAACATTTTTCGACGCTTTCCGTCTACGGATATTTTCCATATAGCACCCGGAGAACCATGGATATAATATATATAATCGTTATATAGATTCAAATTATAGAAGAAGGGGCCTTTTGCAATAATTTCTACGGCATTTGTCTGCATATCTTTTTTGCACAAGTTTCCGTCTCCATCAAAAATATAACCATTTTTACATTCCACAAAGTAACCGCCATGTTGAATATTTCCAAAAGAAACTTTATTTGGATGTGTTGGTTCGTGCTCAGTTTGTGCACAAGATGTGCATAATAGCAATATAAGAACAGAAAAAAGTATGAATCTGATTTTTCTTAACATCTTATCACCTTCCTTGCTCGGCCATATCAATACCATATTGTACCCAAAAAGGATCGTCTTTATCATTTGTGGTAAAGTTTTGGTATACATAATGCGGCAGACCTAATTTGACACCGACATAAGCCATATTCATATTTCCCAATTTATCAGCACCCATAATCATGCCATCAAAATATATCCATTCTCTCCAGTTTCTGTTATTAACTCCCTCTTCATCCATGTCATTTCCATTATAGCTATCATAAGGCACTCGCCACTCTTCTGAGTGGAGTTTGTAATCCCAAGGGCCTTTATCTACCATACCAATTAGATATGTAACCTTGGTTGCAAAATCCATGCCCGGATTATAACCCTGAAGCATTCTCAAAAGGTTTATATCTCGTTG
>JAZUQZ010000006.1:0-33187 GCA_045626925.1 Candidatus Aphodoplasma sp.
CAGTGGAAATGTTGATGTTGTGCACTACAAGGATTTTGACTGTAAGGAAATTTGTGCAGGTCCTGTTTACGAGCTTATTGATGTAAGCAGAGCGCAGAAAAGAGAAGATAACGGCTTTAAGTACAGACCTTTGGGTCTTGGCAGACAGAACTGGGACGAAGTCATTGAAGCAACAAATGAAGTTGGTACACAGATTATTATCGTCGAGCAGGATGACTGGTACGACGATGACAGCATGGAATGCGCAAAAATTAGCAGTGAATTTCTTAAATCAAAGGGTATATAAAACACTTGGGCAAGGAATTTTTCCTTGACTTTTCTTTGCTGCTGTGGTATAATTAGTAAAATTGCAGGATTGCCTGAATATAATGCTTAAAAGTAAAAAAGGAGAATTAAAAATGGATTATTCACGTATTGATCCACTTATATCCATAAGCGGTGAAAAAATTGAAAATGTAAGTGACTGGGAAACTTTCAGAAGAGAAGAAATTATGGTTTTGCTCTCTAACTTTATCTATGGAGTAAGACCGATGGAAAGACCTGCTGACATTTCCTTTAGCGTTGATAAAATTGAAGAAAATTATATGGGATATCCTCTTGTAAAAAAGGATGTTACAATATCTTTTCTGGGCTTTTCAATGCTTTTCTATTTGTTTGTACCTAAAGAAACGTACAGAATGAAGCCCGTTCCTTTGTTTTTGCACGTACTTAACGAGTCAAGTATGTTTAAATATGACCCTGTAAATAATCCTGATAATACATTTTTGCCAATTGTTGATATGGCAAAAAGAGGATACGGTTGTGCAGTAATGCCGACTTTGAATGTTGCTCCGGACTGGGCACATTACCCCGAATTCAAAAAGGGTGTTTTCGCTGCGGTGCAGCCTGATGTATCTGCCCGTGACGACCGTTCCTGGGCTACAATTTCGGGATGGTCATATGGTGCTTCAAGAATTATGGATTATCTTGAAACAGATATAGATGTAGAGCATACAAGAGTAGGTATTGCAGGTCACTCCAGAGCCGGAAAAACGGCATTGTGGGCAGCTGCTACAGATACAAGATTTGCTCTTTCAATCTCTAACGACTCGGGTTGTGCAGGTGCCGCCTTTACAAGAGGTGACAGCAAGGGAGTAGAACGTATCAAGGATATAAACGTTACCAACTGGTTCTGCGGCAATTATCATAAGTTTGATGACAGGGAGGAAATGCTTCCTTGTGACCAGCATATGTTGCTTTGTGCCATCGCTCCAAGACCGCTTTATGTTAAGAGTAACGAAGAAGATGAATGGGCAGGACCGGATGAAGAACTTCGCTCATGTAAGCTAGCTTCACCGGTATATAAGCTTTACGGGCTTTTGGGTGTTGTTATTGATGATGAAATAATCAAGATTAATAAACCCTATCACAAGGGCACAATTGCATATCACAGAGCGCCCGGCGACCACGACCTGAATGCAAATGACTGGTCGATGTTTATGGACTTTGCCGACAAATACCTGAAAAAATAATTTTAAGCATCTAAAAGGAGGCAAAAGTGCCTTGATTAAACAGAATCTTCATACATATTAAACTTACTGTGACGGCAAGGATACCCCGGAAGAAATTGTTAAAGAAGCAATGCTTCGTGGTTTTACATCAATAGGTTTTTCCGGATACTCCTATATGACTTACTCTCCGTATATGGTAAGACTTGGGGATAAGACAACGGAGTATGATAGAAAAGATGAGGTTTAATAAGATAATCAAAAATGCTGACCTTGTAAAAGAAATTAATGGCCACTATTTCACCGGATGTTATCAGGTGAGAAATGAATGGATGGTTGACAGGTCAAACATTGTGATTGCGGTTTTCAATGGTCAGAAGAGTGGGACGAAAAATACTGTTGATTACGCAAAGAGAACAGGCATTCGTGTAATGAATGTACTGGATAGCATTTAAAATCGATTTTGAGACCGAGTTACAAAGGCTGTTAAAGGGCATGTGAGAACATTATTTGAAACAACTAAATATAGAACAATATAAAAAAGCGTGATGACATTAAAATCATCACGCTTTTTGGCGGACAGGGTGGGATTCGAACCCACGTGCCGGATTGAATACCGACAAACTGATTTCGAGTCAGCCCCGTTATGACCACTTCGATACCTGTCCAAATGATTACTTATAATAATATATCACACGACTTGAGACTGTGTCAAGAGAATAAAGAAAAAAATGCAAAAAAATTGCAGAAGGCTCTCTTAAAAAATACAATAAAAGTATTTACTTTTTATGAATTATATAGTATTATATATGCTGTAGAATAGAAGGAAAATAGTAAAAATGACATACATAATTTTCAATGATTGCGCAAGCTTTCTTTGCGTTGCAAATGTTGATGATTGGCATTTTAAGCGTGCGCAAAACCTAAACAATGGAAGGCTTTTTGTTAGGCGGAAGGAATATGGGACCATAGGTTTCTGCTTTCGCTTGCGGGACTTCCTATTTTTCTGCAGTAGTATTTATAGGATATGCCGGCATACATGATTGAAAAATTGGTGTGCAAAGCACACGATTTGGGGTATTAAAGATGCATTTGTTACCGCACCATATCTTACGCTTGGAGTATAACTGCGATGAAAATATAAATTTCGTTTTAGATATAGGAGAGATAGTTATGATATGGAATGAAAAAATAGAATGTGCTGACAGGAGCTTTTTTGAAAAAAATACACTTGAGGCAATAAAAAAAGAGGTAAAACACGCATACGATAATGTAAAATTTTATAAAAATGCGCTTGATAGTGTCGGTCTAAAACCTGAAGACATCAAGTCGATAGAGGATTTTCAAAAAATACCGTTTACGGTAAAAACAGACCTTCGTGATAACTATCCATACGATTTGTTTGCAGTTCCTATGAAAGATATAGTTCGAATACATGGCTCGTCAGGAACGACAGGCAAGCCGATTGTCGTTGGATATACAAAGGACGATATTGATATGTGGTCGGAATGTATCTCGCGACTTATAGGCATGGCAGGCGGAAGTGAAGATGATATTGCACAAATATGTTTTGGATATGGTTTGTTCACGGGTGCTTTTGGTTTGCACCAAGGGCTTGAAAAGGTCGGTGCAACAGTTATACCAATGTCGACCGGCAATACAGAAAAGCAGATTATGATTATGAAGGATCTTGGTACAACACTTCTTGTAAGTACACCTTCGTATGCACTTTATATTGCAGAGGTTATGGCAGAAAACGGCTATAAAAAAGAAGATTTTAACCTTCGTATAGGAATGTTTGGTGGAGAAGGACACACCGAACAGATGCGCCGCGAAATTGAAACGCGACTTGGTATAAAGGTTACAGAAAACTATGGCTTGAGCGAGGTTATGGGTCCGGGAGTGTGCGGAGAGTGTGAGTATCAAGATGGTATGCATATAAATGAGGACCATTTTCTTATCGAAATAATTGATCCGGATACAGGGCGCGTGCTGAAAGATGGAGAAGTGGGAGAGGTTGTAATAACAACACTTACAAAGCAAGGAATACCAATGCTTCGTTACCGTACACGCGATATATCATATATTATTGCAGAAAAATGCAAATGTGGAAGAACAACAAAGCGCCTTGCAAAAATACAAGGCAGAAGTGATGATATGCTTATCATAAAAGGTGTAAATGTATTTCCGTCACAAGTGGAGAGCGTACTGGTCGGTATGGACCATATCAGCCCACACTATTTATTAGTTGTCACGAAGAAGGGTTATACGGATGCACTCGAAGTACAAGTAGAGCTTGCAGATGAGTCACTTTTGGACAAGTTTAGCGCGCTTGAACAGCTCGAAAGAAGTGTTAAACAAAAGATACATACTGTTCTTGGTGTTGATGCAAAGGTTCGCCTTGTAGAGCCAAAGAGTATCGAGCGTTTTGTCGGCAAAGCAAAAAGGGTGCTCGACCTTAGAAATGAACAAAAGTAAAAAAATAAATAATTATAAATAATGCGCGGGAGTGAGTTTGATGAAAAAGTTAATGCTTGGTAACGAGGCAGTTGCAAGGGGGGCATATGAAGCAGGCGTAAGAGTTGTTGCGTCATATCCAGGCACACCGAGTACTGAAATAACAGAAAATATTGCAAAATATGATGAGATTTACAGCGAATGGGCACCAAACGAAAAGGTTGCAGCAGAGGTTGCAATTGGTGCATCTATTGCAGGTGCAAGGGCTATGACATGTATGAAGCATGTTGGTGTAAATGTTGCGGCGGATCCATTGTTTACGGCAAGCTACACAGGTGTCAATGGCGGTCTTGTAATTTGTGCGGCAGATGACCAGGGGATGCACTCGTCACAAAACGAACAAGATTCGAGAAGACTTGCCATAGCATCAAAGCTTGCTATGCTTGAACCGTCTGATAGTGCAGAGTGCAAAGATTTTGTCAAAAAGGCATTTGATATAAGCGAGGAATATGATACTCCTGTAATGATTCGTCTTTCTACGCGTGTATCACATTCACAAAGCATTGTAGAAGAGTGCGAGCGCGATGAAAAGGAAATTAAAGCATATGAAAAAAATCCCGGAAAATATGTTATGATGCCTGCTATGGCAAAAGCAAGACATATCGTTGTTGAAGAGAGAATGAAAAAGCTTGAAGCGCTCAGCGAGACACTTGCAACAGAAGAGATAAACAACAAAAAAATTGGTGTTATAACATGTGGCGTTGCGTATCAATATGCAAAAGAGGCGCTTGGGGATAAAGCATCATATCTGAAAATAAATATGGTAAATCCGCTTCCGACAAAGGTGCTTTTAAGCTTTGCAAAAAAGCATAAAAAGGTATATGTTATTGAAGAACTTGAGCCTGTAATAGAGACGCATTGCAAAGCTCTTGGTATAGATGTAATCGGCAAGGAAGTCTTTACACTTTTAGGTGAATACACCGCTCCAATGATTGCAAAGGCAATTCTTGATATTGACGCGCCGGAAATTATATCTGTCGACGAAAAAGCTCCGATAAGACCACCGGTAATGTGCCCCGGTTGCCCACACAGAGGAATGTTTTATGTGCTTAAAAAGCTTGGACTTACAGTAAGTGGCGATATCGGTTGCTATACACTTGGTGCGCTTGCACCACTTCAAAGTCTTGATACTTGTGTATGTATGGGTGCAAGTATCGGCATGGCGCACGGCATGGAAAAGGCCGCAGGCGCTGATTTTAGAAAGAAAACAGTCGCTGTAATAGGTGACTCGACATTTATACATTCAGGCATTACGGGACTTATTGATGTTGTTTACAACAAGGGCAACAGCACAGTAATCATTCTTGATAATTCAATCACAGGTATGACAGGACATCAACCAAACCCGACAACAGGCTTTACAATTAAAGGCGAGCCGACAAAACAGGTTAATCTTGTTGCGCTTGCACAGGCAATCGGCATAAGTGCAGACAGAATAAGAATTGCGGACCCGTTTGATTTGGACAATTTTGAAAAGGTAGTAAAAGAAGAAACATCAGTTGATGAGCCATCGGTAATCATTTCACAAAGGCCGTGCGCACTTTTGAAAACCGCTAAATATAGCGGATGCTATGAAATTACAGACAAGTGCAAAAACTGCAAAATGTGTTTAAAGCTTGGATGTCCTGCAATATCACTCAAAGATGGCAAAATTTTGATAAACAAAGAGCTTTGTAACGGTTGTGGACTTTGCAAAAATATATGCAAATTTGGTGCAATCGAGAAAGTGGGTGGAGACGATGAATAATGTTAAGAGTGTTATGATTGTTGGCGTAGGTGGCCAGGGGACATTGCTTGCAAGTCGTATTTTGGGAAATGTTGCTATAAATGAAGGCTATGATGTAAAAATGAGCGAGGTGCACGGCATGGCACAACGCGGTGGCAGTGTTGTTACATATGTAAAATATGGCGACAAGGTTCATTCACCGATTATATCCGAGGGCGAGGCTGATATAATTGTTTCGTTTGAGGAGCTTGAGGCATACAGATGGCTTTCGTATTTAAAAAAGGACGGTACACTTATTGTAAATACACAACAAATCGAGCCTATGCCTGTTATCATAGGAGCGGAAAAATATCCCGAAAATATTGTAAATAAGATTGAGGCTAAAACTGATGGGATAATTTCTGTTGATGCGCTTGCAAAAGCTAATGAAGCTGGCAATAGCAAGGCAGTAAATGTCGTGTTGCTTGGCGTTTTGGCAAAAAATAGTGGTATAAACAAGGACAAATGGATTGATGCAGTAAAAGCAACTGTGCCGGCAAAATTTTTAGAGGTTAATTTAAAGGCGTTTGAGCTTGGGTATAATGCCTGATATTGATAGCACACCCGGTATCGCTTTATAAGTTTATGTTATATAAAAGGGAGGAACTTTTATGAATATTAAACAGATTTCGATATTTGTTGAAAACAAAAAGGGCAGACTTGCAGAAATTACAAAAACTTTGGCACAAAATAATATCGACATAAGCGCCCTTTCGATTGCAGATACGACAGAGTTTGGCATTTTGCGTCTCATTGTAAACAAACCGGAGCTTGCTGAAAAAGTGTTAAAAGAAAAAGGCTTTGCCGTAAAAGCTACAGAGGTTATTGCTATAAGCGTCGAAAATAAGCCGGGCGGACTTTCAATAGCACTTGAAAAACTTGATGAGGAACATATAAGCATAGAATATATGTATGCCTTTGTGGGCGAAAGGACAAAAGAAGCACTTGTTACATTACGCGTTGAGGAAATCAATAAAGCTGTGAAAGTGCTTAAAGAAGCAGGGATAACGGTTGTTTCTGACCACGAGGTGTGCAGTCTGTAAAGGTTGGGTAAAAAAATGGAGTTGGATTTATATATACAAGAAAAGTTTGGAATATCAAAAAAAATAATTGATTTAGTTGCCGAGGCAGAGGCGGAAGCGTCATCTTCGTTTGCAAAAATCGAAGAAAATGCCCTTATAAATCAAGCGCGTGTTATGAAGGCTTTTTCAGACAATATGATTGGCGAGGCGCACTTTGTGTCGACAACGGGTTATGGATATAATGATATAGGGCGCGAGGCGATTGACCGTGTATATGCCCAGGTGTTTGGATGCGAGGATGCTCTTGTTCGTCACAACATAATATCCGGCACACATGCAATTTCGACCGCATTATATTCTGTTTTGCGCCCGGGCGATACGCTTGTTGCTGTTACGGGCAAGCCATACGATACACTTGAAGAGGTTATTGGTATTCGTGGCGAGCAAAATGATGGCTCTCTTGCAGATTTTGGAGTGAAATATAAGCAGGTCGATTTATTGCCTGACGGCAAAGCGGATTTTGACGGAATAAAGGCTGCACTTGATGAAAGTGTTAAGGCAGTAATTTTGCAACGCTCAAAAGGGTATGAGTGGCGCGATACATTTTCGGTTGACGCGCTTAATGAAATTATAGATTTTGTTCACTCTATACGCAAAGATATCGTTTGCATAGTTGATAATTGTTATGGCGAATTTGCAGAAACGAGTGAGCCGAGAGGAGACTTGATAGTAGGTTCACTTATAAAAAACCCCGGCGGCGGCATTGCACAGACGGGCGGATATATTGCAGGCAAGCAACGCCTTGTAGAGCTTGCAGCGTATAGACTTACATCGGTTGGCATTGGTAAGGAGTGTGGCGCAACGCTTGGTCAGAATAGAGCGATGCTGCAAGGATTTTTTATGGCGCCTCATATTGTCTCGCAGGCACTTAAAAGCGCGTGCCTTTGTGGAGCAGTATTTGACAAGCTTGGCTTTGTAGTAAGACCAAAGCCGAACGAGCAGATGGGCGATATTATAACATCGATAAAGCTCGGCAGCGAGGAACTTGTAGTTGCGTTTTGCCAAGGCATACAAAAGGGAGCGCCGGTTGATTCGTTTGTAGAACCGCAACCATGGGATATGCCCGGATATGCAGACAAGGTAATTATGGCAGCGGGCGCGTTTGTTCAGGGATCGTCCATAGAGCTTAGCGCTGATGCGCCAATAAAACCGCCATATATTGCATATATTCAGGGCGGACTCACTTATGAATCGGCAAAAATCGGTATAATGGTAGCGGCACAAAAGGTAATGGAATTGAATTGATTAGTTTTAGACGAGGATATGCAATTCTTGTTGCAGCAAATCTTGGATTAAAAAAACATAAGTTATTCATAAAAAACAGTTGCATTTTTATTTATTAAGTGGTATAATAAACGAGTATATTAAAAACGATGAAAAAGTTTTGTAGAGCATATATACGCCCAAAGAGAGAAAGCGTCGTTGGCTGGGAGCGTTTTCGGAAACGGATATGTTTGAAATTTCGCTTTGGAGTTGCGCGTTGAACAGCTATTTTGTAGCAAGAGTAGGCGTTGCCGGTGGCGACCGTAATAACGCATATGAGTGCTCGCAAATGCGGGAATATGGGTGGTACCACGGAGAGTTATGCTTCGTCCCTGTTTATAGGGGCGGAGCATTTTTATGTTGTATTAGAAACTTAATAAATAATTTAGGGGGGAGATAATATGAAAAGAATTTTATTTCAGGGCGATTCAATAACAGATGTAGGCAGAATAAGAGATTTGGATGAAAAAATACCTTCCGTGGAAGATAAAAAACTTGCAACAAATTATTATTCGTTTGGCATGGGATATTCTGCACTTGTTACAAACCATCTTGGCTTTGAGAGACCAAACGATTTTGTGTTTTATAACAGAGGCATAAGCGGAAATCGCGTGACAGACTTGTATGCAAGGGTTAAAAATGGAATAATCAATTTAAAGCCTGATGTTATGAGTATTTTAATCGGTGTAAATGATGTGTGGCATGAGATTGAGCGTGAAAACGGCGTTGATGCTGATAAATATTTTAAGATTTACTCGATGCTTATTGAAGAAATCAAATCGGCACTTCCCGATATAAAGATAATGATTTTGGAGCCGTTTTTGATGAAGGGCGCAGATATTGAAAAATATTGGGATGTTTTCAGAGCAGAAGTAGAAAAAAGAGCCGAAAAGGCAAAAGAAATTGCAAAAAAATATGATTTGACATTTGTACCGTTGCAGGAAAAATTTGATGAAGCGTGCAAGATTGCACCTGTTGACCATTGGACATTGGATGGCGTTCATCCGACAGGCGCAGGACACGAAATTATAAAAAGAGAATGGCTCAAAGCGTTTGATACACTTGGTGTATAAAATAATTTAAAGGAATGGTTGTGTTATTATGAAGGAAAAACTTGAAAATATAAGATTTCAAGCGATTGAAGCTATAAAAAATGTATCTGACCTAAAGCTTGCCGATGAAATCAGAGTAAAATATCTTGGTAAAAAGGGCGAGCTTACGGGTGTGCTTCGTGGCATGGGTGCGCTCAGCGCGGAGGAAAGACCAATAGTTGGTGCACTGGCAAATAAAGTGCGTGAGCAGATTGAAGAAAGTCTTCAGTCAAAAATTGATGAGCTTTCGGCAAAAATGCAGGATGAAAAGCTTGTATCAGAAGAAATTGATGTAACAATTCAAGGTAAAAAGCCGGAGGTTGGGCGTTTGCACCCACTTTCGACGGTGCTTGATAGAATTAAAGATATTTTTATTGGCATGGGCTTTTCGATTGCAGAAGGACCCGAGGTGGAGCTTGATTATTATAATTTTGAGGCATTAAACATACCAAAGAATCATCCGGCGCGTGATTCCCAGGACACATTTTATATCAATGAAAATGTTGTACTGCGTTCACAAACATCGCCTGTACAGGTGCGTGTTATGGAAAATACAAAGCCACCTATCAGAATTATTGCCCCAGGAAGAGTTTATAGAAGTGACGCAGTTGATGCGACGCACTCACCGCTTTTCCATCAGATTGAGGGACTTGTTGTTGATAAGGGTATCACTATGGGCGATTTAAAGGGTACACTTGAAACATTTGTGCGTGCACTATATGGCGATGAGGCAAAAGTGCGTTTTCGTCCGCATCATTTCCCGTTTACAGAGCCAAGTGCAGAGGTTGATGTATCGTGCTTTGTATGCAACGGAAAAGGGTGTAATGTATGCAAGGGCGAGGGCTGGATTGAAATACTTGGCGCAGGCATGGTACATCCAAGAGTTTTATCAAATTGTGGTATTGACCCTGAAGAGTATAGTGGCTTTGCGTTTGGACTTGGACTTGAGCGTATAGCAATGCGTCGTTATGACATCGATGATTTGCGATTGTTCTTTGATAACGATATGAGATTTTTAAAGCAGTTCTAAAGTGATATACGCAAAAAAGGAGAGTGTAAAAAATGAAAGTTGCAAAAAGTTGGTTTAATGAATTTACAGATATTTCAGATATAACCCCGAAGGAATATGCCGATGCACTTACAATGTCGGGCACGATGGTCGAAGGTGTAGAGGAGCTTGGTGCTGAGTTAGTAAATGTAGTTACGGGAAAAATTGTTGATATACAAAAGCACGAAAATGCAGACAGCCTACAGGTATGTATGCTTGATACAGGAAGTGGCGAGTTGCTTCAGATTGTTACAGGCGCTACAAATGTAAAAGTGGGCCAGGTTGTACCCGTGGCGCTTCATGGCGCAAAGCTTGCAGGGGGAGTCAGCATCAAAAAGGGAAAGCTTCGTGGTGTTGTATCAAACGGTATGCTTTGCTCACATGAGGAGCTTGGGCTTACGACTGATGATTTGGGTTATGAACCTGAATATGGAATATTGATTTTAAAGCCGGATACACCTGTTGGCATTGACATTAAAGAGGTATTTGGACTTGATGAAAGTGTTATCGAGTTTGAAATTACATCAAATCGTCCGGATTGCCAGAGCGTAATCGGTCTTGCGCGCGAAACGGCAGTTACATTTGACAGAGAATTTAATCTTCACAAGCCTGTTATAAAAGGCAACGATGAAAATGTCAACGATTTTGCAAAGGTAGATGTTTTGGATAGCGATTATTGTCCACGATATTGTGCAAGAATGATCAAAAATGTTAAAATCGGTCCGTCACCTGCTTGGATGGTAAAGCGTTTGCAGGCAAGCGGTATCCGCTCTATAAACAACATTGTTGATATTACAAATTATTTGCTTTTAGAATATGGTCAGCCGATGCATGCATTTGATTTGCGAGATCTTAGTGGCTCGCATGTTATTGTTCGTCGCGCTAAAGATGGCGAGAAAATTACAACACTTGATGAAAATGAGCATACTCTTGACTCGTCGATGCTTGTTATCGCAGATGAGGAGCGTGCCGTTGCCGTTGCAGGCGTTATGGGTGCGCTAAATTCTGAGGTTAAAGACGATACGACTACGGTACTTTTTGAAAGTGCAAACTTTGATGGTGCGTCGGTACGCGTTACGGCTAAAAAGCTTGGCATGCGTACAGAAGCGAGTGCAAAATATGAAAAGGGACTTGACCCGAATATGACTCTTGATGCTGTAAATCGTGCATGCGAGCTTGTGGAAATGCTTGGCGCAGGCGAGGTTGTCGGCGGAGTAATTGATATTTATAATGAGCTCCCACAAAAGCGCGAGCTTGCATTAAGACCTGACAAAATCAATGCATTTTTAGGTGCAAACATTAGCACGGAATTCATGATTGATACACTTCGCAAGCTTGATTTTGAGGTTGATACAGAAAAAATGACAATAAAAGCGCCGACATATCGTGCAGATGTTGAATCAGAGGCCGATATTGCCGAGGAAATTGTAAGAATATATGGTTATAACAAAATCGAATCAACGCTTATGTCAGGCAATATTACAACAGGTGGCAAAAATGCAAAGCAAAGCTTTGAAGATTCTGTAAAGAAGATTTTGACCGCACAGGGTATGTATGAGATTTTGACATATTCGTTTACAAATCCTAACATATTTGACAAGTTGTCTATTGCAAAGGATTCCCCGCTTAGAAATGTGGTTACAATTACAAATCCTCTTGGGGAAGAAAATTCGATTATGCGTACAACGACTCTTGCGTCAATGCTTGAGATTATGGAGAAAAACTATAAACAAAGAAACATATATGCTCCTTTGTTTGAGATTGGAAAGGTATATATGCCGATAGAGGATGAAATGCTTCCAAAAGAAAGCGATATAATCACTCTTGGCATGTACGGCGAAAAGGTTGATTTTTATGCAATAAAGGGCATGGTAGAGGGTATGTTTGATGCACTTGGCGTAGATGGCTATAAGTTTGTACCGCAAAAAGAAAACCCAACATACCACCCGGGCAGATGTGCAGAAATCTATATTGACGGCAAACTTGCAGGATGTATTGGTCAAGCACATCCAAAGGTAGCAAAACTTTATAATATGGATGTTGAATGTTATCTTGCAGAGATTGATTTTGACACATTGTTTGATGCAACTAATCATAAACAAACATATAAAAAGCTTCCAAAATATCCGGCGGTATCGCGTGATATAGCAATTTTAGTTGATGACAGTGTGCTTTCGGGCGACATTGTAGATACAATCAAGCATGCGGGTGGCAAGCTATTAGACCATGTTGAGTTTTTTGATGCGTATAAGGGTGCACAAATCCCCGCAGGGAAGAAGAGTATGGCATATTCAGCGGTTTTGCGCGCAGATGACAGAACTCTTACAGAGGATGAAATTACAAAAGTTATGGAAAAAATCCTTAAAAATCTTAAAAACAACCTTGGGGCAGAGCTTAGATAAAAAAATCATTGTAAAATGTAAAATTTATCTTGCAAAGTATAAAAACTTGTGTTATAATTGATACGCTATAGGTAAAACTGTGGTTAATATATAGAGAAAGGAGCGCGCTCACATGAAAGAGGGAATCCATCCAGATTATAAACCGACAACGATTACATGTGCTTGTGGAGAGGTAATTGAGACATCTTCAACAAAAGAGGATATCAAAGTAGAAATTTGTTCAAAATGTCATCCGTTCTTTACAGGTAAGCAGAAGCTTGTTGATACTGGCGGACGCGTTGAGAAGTTTAAAAAGCGTTTTGGTTTGGACAAGTAATTTGTGTCATAATTTAAATTGACATGCTAAGTGAAACCTTCTCGCGGATTTTGGTTCTCCAGCCTTTTCTGGGAGAATGGTGCTGTTTTAAAAATATCAGGAGGTGAAAAAACATGATTAAAGAGGTAAAAACATCAATAATTGAACAATATCGTGTACATGAAACAGATACAGGCTCGCCTGAGGTTCAGATTGCTATGCTTACAGAGAGAATTAACCATCTCAACGACCATCTTAAGACTCATCAGAAGGACCACCATTCAAGACGCGGTCTTTTGAAGATGGTTGGTAAGAGACGCGGTCTTTTGGATTATCTTATGAAGACAGATATTGAAAGATATCGTGCAATCGTAAACAAATTGAACTTGAGAAAGTAGTTTTATATGTAAATGAGCGGAAAAGACTAATTCCGCTCATTTATTGTATTTATAATTCATCTGCGTGGAGAAAAATTGACGATTAGCAGTTAGATTTGCGCTTGAAATATGAATTTTTAAGGGTAAATCTAAGTGCTAAACATCAGTTTTTGCCACACAGAAATCAAAAGAAAGAGGTAAAAATTATGTTTAAAACATTTGAAACAACACTTGCAGGCAGACCGCTTGTGATTGAAACTGGCAAAATGGCACAGCTTGCAAATGGCTCGTGTCTTGTTCGTTATGGCGATACAGCGGTATTGTGTACCGCTACAGCGTCGGCAAAACCGCGTGACGGAATTGACTTTTTCCCTCTAAGTGTTGACTTTGAGGAAAGACTTTATTCGGTTGGTAAAATCCCGGGAAGCTTTATGAAGCGTGAGGGCAAGCCGAGTGAGAAGGCAATTCTTACATCACGCGTTATTGACAGACCAATACGCCCGCTTTTCCCATCTGATTTGAGAAATGATGTTTCTGTTATTACAACAGTAATGAGTGTTGAGCAGGATAATGCACCTGAAATTGCGGCCATGATTGGCGCATCTGTTGCTATATCTATTTCTGATATTCCGTTTAACGGTCCTATCGGTGGTGTATGGGTTGGTTTGGTTGACGGCGAATTTGTCATCAATCCTACCGCAGAGCAACGCGAAAAGAGTGAGATGCAACTTACTGTTGCAGGTACAAAACAAAAGGTTGTTATGATTGAGGCGGGCGCAAAAGAGGTTGACGAGGAGACAATGTTTAACGCAATCAAATTTGCACACGAAGAAATTATAAAGATTTGTGAGTTTATTGATGGTATTGTTGCAGAAATTGGTAAGCCAAAGTTTGAATATGAGCATATCGTAGTAGATCCTGAGCTTTATGAAGATGTTAAAGAGTTTGCAATCGAAAAAGTTAGAGCAGCACTTGATACAGATGACAAAACAGTGCGTGACGCTCGTATGAAGGTCGTTACTGATGAGGTTGTGGCACAATTTGAGGAGAAGTATCCTGATAGCGAGGCTGCAATCGGAGAAGTGCTTTATAAATTGCAAAAATATGTTGTTAGAAGATGGATACTTGATGATGGCAAGCGCGTAGATGGTCGCCAGCTTGATGAAATCAGACCGCTTTCGGCAGAGATTGGACTTTTGCCACGCGTACACGGTTCAGGTATGTTTACAAGAGGACAGACACAGGTACTTACAGCTGCTACACTTGGACCTTTGGGAGATGTGCAGAAGCTTGATGGTATTGATGAAGAAGAAGCAAAGCGCTATATGCATCATTATAACTTCCCATCATACAGCGTTGGCGAGACGCGCCCGTCGCGCGGCCCCGGCCGTCGTGAGATTGGTCACGGTGCTCTTGCAGAGCGTGCTCTTGAACCGGTAATTCCGTCAGAGGAAGAATTCCCATATGCAATAAGACTTGTTTCAGAAGTATTGAGCTCTAATGGTTCAACATCACAGGGCAGCATCTGTGGCAGTACACTTGCGCTTATGGACGCAGGTGTGCCGATAAAGACACCGATTGCCGGTATTTCGTGCGGTCTTGTAACAGAGGGCGATCGTTATATCACAATGGTTGATATCCAGGGACTTGAGGATTTCTTTGGCGATATGGACTTTAAGGTTGCAGGTAGCAAAAAGGGTATCACAGCAATCCAGATGGACCTTAAGACAGATGGTTTGACATACGAAATAATCCAGGAAGCACTTAGAAAGACACGCGATGCGCGTTATTATATTCTTGATGAAGTAATGCTTAAAGAAATTGCAGAGCCAAAGGCAGAGCTTTCAGAATATGCTCCAAAGGTTATCATTATGCACATTGACCCTGAAAAAATCCGTGATGTTATCGGTACAGGCGGCAAAGTAATTCAAAAGATTGTTGCTGATACAGGCGCAAAGATTGATATTGAGGACGATGGCAGAGTGCTTATATTCTCACCAAATCAGGCAAGTGGTAACGCAGCACAAAAAACCATTGAGGGCATAGTAAAAGAGCCTGAGGTAGGGGAGATTTATACAGGTAAGGTTGTGCGCATAATGCAGTTTGGTGCATTTGTTGAAATTCTTCCCGGCAAGGATGGCCTTGTGCACATTTCAAAGCTTGATAAAAACCGCGTTGAGAAGGTTGAAGATGTTGTTAATATTGGAGATGAAATTACTGTAAAGGTTGTTGAAATCGATAAGCAGGGCAGAATAAACCTTTCACGCAAGGATTTGTTATAAACTATAAAAACTAAAGCGGACACCGATTTGTGTCCGCTTTTTTATTTTTATAGTTTACTTTGCTTTTGGCTTAAAGACAAGCGCAATAAGATATCCAAAAAATACTGATGCGGCAATTCCACCGGCAGATGCAGCTACGCCGCCCGTAAGCGCGCCCAAAAGGCCACTTTCGCCAATGCCCTTGAGCACACCTTTGCCAAGTGTATATCCAAAGCCAATGATTGGCACGGTTGCGCCTGCACCGGCAAATTTTACAAGAGGCTCATATAGTCCGACTACCGTCAGCACAACACCAATACATACATATGAAACAAGAATGCGTGCGGGTGTAAGCTTTGTTTTGTCGATAAAAACTTGTGCAATTGCACAAAACAAGCCGCCGACAACAAATGCCTTCAAATACATTATCCACATTAGCCTATCCTCCTTTGCACAGTTATTGCGTGCGCAATTCCGGGAATATTTTCGCCTTGCAAAAGATTCAAAGGGCTCATAAGAGCGCCTGTGCCGACAAGCATGACGCGGTTTAATGTGCCGTTTTTAATCATTTCAAGAAGATAGCCACAAAACACAATTGCACTACAACCACAACCGCTGCCGCCTGCGTGTACATCCTGCGCAGAAGTGTTAAAAACCATATTGCCACAGTCATTGAAGTTTTTTGATACATCATAGCCTGACGCACATATAAGCTCGCGCGCAATATCTGTTCCCACAGATGCCAAATCGCCCGTTACGATTAAATCATAATCGCTTGGCTTAAAGCCTGTATCTTCAAAATGCGTCACTATTGTGTCAACGGCAGCGGGCGCCATCGCTGCGCCCATATTGTTTGCATCGTTTATGCCCATGTCGATGATTTTTCCTGTTGTAATATGAGTTATATACGGACCGTCCCCGTTCTTGCTTAGCATGAGCGCGCCCGAACCGGTAACTGTCCATTGGGCCGTTGGTGGCCGTTGACCGCCGTACTCTAATGGAAATCTGTATTGTTTTTCGGATGAGCAAAAATGGCTCGAGGTCAGGGCTATACAATTGTCTGCATAGCCACCGTCGATTGCCATAGCTGCAAGCGAGCTGCTTTCTGCCATAGTTGAGCACGCACCATAAAGTCCAAAAAAGGGAAGAGAGTTATCCTTCATTGCATAGTGAGAGCCACTGCATTGGTTTAATAAATCTCCTGCAAAAACATAGTCGATATCACTTGTTGATAGATTTGATTTCGAAATTACGGTCTGAAGAGCAGATTTTTGAAGTTTGCTCTCTGCCTTTTCCCATGTTTGTTCATCATACAAATCATCACTTAATATTTCGTCATAATATTTTGCAAGTGGGCCTTCGCCCTCTTTTACGCCTGCAATTGCGGCACTTGCTATAATTGAGGGTGGGTTTTTTAATGCTATACTTGCTTTGCCAAGGTGCTTTTCTGCCATGAATATCTTCCTTTCGATTTGTTATGATAAACTTAATCGACCTTGCTCATCCAAAATCCGTGCAAATTGCAAAAGGCATATGCTGCAATCGCTTCATCGCCTTCAGCAATCAAAAACTCAACTACAGGCTCATCTGTATGCGAAAGGTCGACCCTTTGACCACCGCGTTTTGTTTGCAAATAAACAAAACCAATGCTATGCTTTTCCTCCATAGGATGATATATACTGCCTACAGCGACAATAATTTTATTGTTGTCTTTTTTTATTACAGGTAGATGCTTTTCCCGAAGTTGCTCGCTATCCTTTGCAATCAACTTTGACATAGGCTCGTTGCAACACGAAAGCGTTGTATCTTTTGAGCCACCGCGTATTATTTGGGCAATGTGTTCACAATGATTTGATGAAAAAAATATTGGTTCTTTATTTTTCTTAAACATAACAATCTCCGTTTCGAAATATTATTCTTGGTATGGTGCAAGTGATAGTCTTATAAAATAGCCTTGATCGTGGTTACATACAGGGCAAATCGATGGTGCTTTTGTGCCGTTGTGAACATAGCCACAGTTCAGACACATCCAACCTGTTTCGACATCAGATACAAAAAGTTTGTTATTTTCGAGCATATCAGCAAATTTTTTAAAGCGGTCGCCGTGCGTTTTTTCGATTTCGGCAATCATACTAAATGATGCAGCAACCTTGCTAAAGCCTTCTTGCGATGCGATGTTTGCAAAATTTTTATATACAGGGTCATGCTCTTCGTACTCATTGTGTGTTGCAGATCGTAAAAGCTTTAGTACATCGTCATATGCATCGACAGGATATCCGCCGTCGATGTGGATTGTTTCGCCGAGAAGCTCTGTAAGGTGGTTATAATATATCTCGGCATGTTCTTTTTCCTGACCTGCAGTAAATGTAAAAATTGCCTCAATTACATGAAGGCCATGTTTTTTTGCTGTTGATGCAGCAAAAGTGTAGCGGTTTCGCGCCTGGCTTTCGCCGGCAAAAGCACGCATAAGGTTTTTTGCGGTTTCACTTGTTTTAAAATCAACTGCCATACTAATCTCCTATTCTTTTATAGAAATTGAAAAAATTTTTTTCATTAGTATTATTTGCAGATGTGTTTTTAATTATTACACATAAATAAAAAAAGATGACCGATTTAAAAATATCAGTCATCTTATACAATTTCATAAAATTTTAAGCCTTGTTGTCACAACCCAATACATTCACAATCTTCTTTTTAACCAAATCTTTGATTGATTCTCTTGCAGGCTTTAGATATTGTCTTGGGTCAAAGTGTGTCGGATTTTCAGCAAGATACTTTCTGATTGATGCAGTCATTGCAAGACGCAAATCCGAATCGATGTTAATCTTACATACAGCAGAGCTTGCGGCTTGTCGAAGCATATCTTCTGGAATGCCGATTGCATCAGGCATCTCTCCGCCGTTTTCATTTATCATCTTAACATATTCAGGAATAACCGATGAAGCACCGTGCAAAACGATAGGGAAGCCCGGGAGCTTCTTTGACACTTCTTCAAGTATATCAAATCTAAGCTGCGGCTTTTGGCCCGGCTTAAACTTATATGCACCGTGACTTGTGCCGATTGCAATAGCAAGCGAATCAACGCCTGTGCGAGTAACAAAATCAATAACCTCTTCAGGTCTTGTGTATGAAGCATCTTCAGCAGAAACATTTACATCGTCTTCGACGCCTGCAAGTCTTCCAAGCTCACCTTCGACAACAACACCTCTTGCGTGTGCATATTCAACAACCTTTTTTGTAAGAGTAATGTTTTCTTCGTATGGAAGATGCGAACCATCAATCATGACAGATGTAAAACCACCGTCAATACATGATTTACAAAGCTCAAAAGAATCACCATGGTCAAGATGAAGCGCAATCGGAAGGCCTGTTTCGATTATAGCAGCCTCAACAAGCTTTACCAGGTATGTGTGATTTGCATATTTTCTTGCACCGGCAGAAACCTGAAGAATAAGAGGTGCGTTTGCTTCTTTAGCAGCTTCTGTAATACCTTGGATGATTTCCATATTGTTTACATTAAAAGCGCCGATGGCATAACCGCCCTCATATGCTTTTTTAAACATTTCCTTTGTGTTTACTAATGGCATTTATATCACTCCTCATAATCATAATATTACCTTAAAATTATACCACTAAAATGAAAAAATACAAGCCTTTTGTTAAAAATTTTTCAATCTCGAAAAACATTTTGACAGTTTATATCCTTTTACATAATCATATAATGGAAAAAACAAACTATGGACATATTTTGATTGACAAAAAGCACAAAAAAAGAGTATAATAGATATGATATAACATAATTTGGGTTTTTCGCTTTATAGAAGCAATTTATATAAATTTATAACGAAAAACAAATAATATAAAAGATAAAAGGAGGCTGTTATTTATGGGCGCGGACCCTTATGCCAGTAGAAACATTTTAAAACTGAATAATCCCATACAGCCTTTTTTGTGTCTAAAGATATAAAGCAATAGGTTTTATTGTTGCTCTGCCGATTACATAAAGGATGTTTTGGTGTGGGATTATAAAATCTTACAGAAAGCAGGTGAAGCAATGCTTAAAATTTATCGCACAGATGATGAGCAGATTAACGAATTGGAGGAATATGAAAAGGATTGTTGGATTCATCTTGTTGGACCGACAAACCAAGAACTTTCACAAATTATTGAACAAACGGGAGCGGAGCTTGATTTTTTGCGCGCCCCACTTGATGAAGAGGAACGCTCGCGTATTGAAACGGAAAACAACCAGACGCTTATTCTTGTTGACACTCCATTTGTTGAAATGGATGATGAAACGAAAGAATATGTTACGATTCCTATGGGCATAGTGCTTTTGGAGGATTGTATAATTACGGTGTGTTTAAAAGATGCACCACTTTTAAAAGATTTTGTCAAAGGGCGCGTAAGAGGTTTTTCTACAAAAAAGAGAAATAGATTTATATTGCAGGTACTGTATAGAAATGCAGTGCGTTTCTTGTATTATCTTAGAAAAATCGATAAAAAAAGCGATGCTGTTGAGGATGAGCTTAAAAAGTCGATGAAAAACAAAGAACTTATTGCAATGTTTAAGCTTGAGAAGAGTCTTGTATATTTTTCTACATCGCTAAAAGGGAACGAGGCAGTGCTTGAAAGATTGTTGAGAATGAGTTTTATAAGACAGTATCCTGATGATATGGATTTGCTCGAAGATGTTATTATCGAGAATAAACAGGCGATTGAAATGTGTACAATCTATCGTGACATTTTATCGGGAACGATGAATGCCTTTGCGTCTGTTATATCAAATAATCTGAATGTCGTTATGAAGGTGCTTACCCTTATTACAATCATTATGACAATACCGACAATTATAGCAAGCTTGTGGGGAATGAATGTAGCGGTGCCGTTTGGCAGTCATCCGCTGGGCTTTTGGATTGTTGTAGGAATATGCGTTTGCCTGTCCGGCATAACTGCGATTATTATGAGAAATAAGAAAATGTTTTGATAAAAAATATTGACATATATGGTGCTTTTTGGTATAATACATTCACAACACACCACAATATGTGGGGGTTATAACTAAATAAGGAGGAGTTTGTTATGAAAAAATTTGTATGTAGCGTGTGCGGATATGTACACGAGGGCAATAGCGCACCGGATGCGTGTCCGGTTTGCAAGGCTGCTGCTGATAAATTTAAGGAGCAAGTAGGCGAGCTTAGTTGGGCTGCTGAGCATGTAGTAGGTGTTGCAAAAGGTGTAAGCGAGGATATTATTGCTGATTTGCGTGCAAACTTTGAGGGTGAGTGCTGTGAGGTTGGTATGTATCTTGCCATGGCACGCGTTGCGCATAGAGAGGGCTATCCGGAGATAGGTCTTTATTGGGAAAAGGCAGCTTATGAAGAAGCAGAACATGCTGCAAAATTTGCAGAGCTTCTTGGTGAAGTTGTAACAGATTCAACAAAGAAAAATCTTGAGCTACGCGTTGCTGCTGAAAATGGCGCAACAGCAGGCAAGACAGATTTGGCAAAGCGCGCAAAGGAGGCAAATCTTGATGCTATTCATGATACAGTTCATGAGATGGCGCGCGATGAAGCTCGACATGGAAAAGCCTTTGAAGGACTTTTAAAGAGATATTTTGGCTAATAAAAATTAAATAAATATTGATAAAACAAGGGATTGAGCCTGTTCAATCCCTTGTTTTATACGAGCTTGGGACACGGATGTCTGAATTTGGGCAATATTTGGGGAGAAGATATATGATAGGACTTGGAACAATTATCAATGTGGCTACTGTACTTATAGGCGGTTTTATAGGCCTGCTATTGAAAAAGGGAATAAGTGAACGAATACAAAGTTCGATTGTAAAAGCTCTCGGTCTTTCGACAATGTTTATTGGTCTTTCGGGCGCACTTGTCGGCTTGTTGAAGATAGACGGGAATGTGCTTGATACACAAGGAACGATGCTTATGATTATATCCTTGGTTATAGGTACATTTATAGGCGAGCTTTGTTGTATTGAAGAAAGACTTGAAAAAATAGGGGAAAAGCTTAAGAAGTTTTATAAAAACGAAAAAAGCTCATCGTTTGTTGAGGGTTTTGTTACAGAAACTATTGTAATTTGTGTAGGTGCTATGGCGATTGTCGGTGCGCTTGAGGATGGTATATCGGGCGATTATTCGACGCTGCTTGCAAAGTCGATATTAGATTTTGTAAGCTCGATAATTTTTGCATCGACATTAGGCGTTGGTGCGTTGTTTGCAGCCATACCGCTATTTATTTACCAAGGCTTTATTACACTTTTTGCAAAATTTATTGAGCCTTTTTTGCAAATGACAGGCGTTGTGCCGGATTTATCGTATATTGGTTCTGTTTTAATCTTTGCCATAGGAATAAATCTTTTCTTTGGCAAAAAAGTAAAATGCGCAAACATGCTTCCTGCGCTTTTAATTCCAATAATATACAGAGCAATTATTTTTTTGATATAATCTGATAGAATTTATTTAAATAAGCGATTTATAAATGATCGCTTGTTTTTTATGTATAATATTTTTTGTTGAAAAAATACGATTATTGTGATATAATTGACATATACAGTTTTTGTTATACAAAACTCTTACGAAAGTGAAAAATATATTTTGAAAATGAGGCACTGTAAAATGAAAAAAACAACAGCATTCTTATTCACCATAATAGGTACGATGATAACCGGTTTTGCGATTGGCGCATTTTTGACCCCGAATATGATTGTAGGCGGAGGGGCGTCTGGAATATCAACCATATTATTTCACACTTTTGGCATACAGCCGGGCGTGAGTTTCTTTATAATAAATATACTGTTTTTGCTTATTGGGCTCACAATTTTAGGCAGACAGTTTATACTTAAAACATTGATTGGAATTACTCTTTTGTCTTTGTTTACACAAATTTTCAGCTTATTCCCGATATACACTGAAAGTCTTATATTGTCAGCGATTTTTGGCGGAGTATTATATGGATTTGGCATTGGAATGAGTTTTGCGGCGGGGGCTTCGACCGGAGGAACAGATATTATAGGAAGAATTATTCAGACAAAATTCAGTTTTGTGCCTATCGGGAAAATGCTTCTGTTTGTTGACGGAATTATAATTGTTATTTCATTTGCGATATTTAAAAATATAGAACTTACTCTATTTGGTATTTTTACACTGTTTGTTTCAAGCTATTCCATTGACTTTATTATAAGCAAATTAAATGTTTCAAGAATTGCGTTTGTTATAACTGATAAAGGAGAAGAAATATCAAAAACACTTGTTTCAACATCTCCGAGAGGAGTTACTTTAATTGATGTTAAAGGTGTATATACAGATAGTGAAAAGAAGATGCTTTTTTGTGCATTAAAAGAAAGTGAAAGTGAGGAATTTCAAAAGAAAATTCTTGCAATTGACGAAAAAGCTTTTATTGTTTTTTCAGAGTCGCAGCGAATTAAAGGAAACGGGTTTTATCTATACAAGTAGATAAAAAATCAGAGCAATAACTTGGCATCTAAATCGTTCACTGATTTTAAAATGTTTTTAAAAGGTTTGCTGCCCGCATGAATTGCAAAATCAAAATTTTCATGGATTACATATATCTGTAGCTTAAAAACCTTTTCTTTTGAGGGAGATGTTAATGAAACATTTGGCAATTTAAAAAAATAAGGTAGAATGACAATTTCCGGACCTGAATTGTTCTAAAAACATATGGCAGCTATAGTATAGTACTGATTATATAATCAATGTGTTATTTGAAATGAGGGGAAAAAATGAAGGTTTTTAATATTACACTAAATCAAATGTTGGTTCTTTTTGCTTTTATGGCAGTGGGGTTTTTCCTTAGCCAAAAAAAGATTTTGCCAAAAGAAACCTCAAAGGTTTTATCAAAGCTTGAAACCTATCTTTTAATTCCGTGTCTTTCCTTTCAGACTTTTTATAAAAATTGTACATCTGAAAATTTTGTGGCGACAAGCAAATATTTGATTTGCGGAACAGTGCTTTTGCTGATTTCATTCTTGGTGGCAATTTTAATATCAGGCTTTTTTACAAAGGACAAATATAAAAAAAATGTATATGTGTATTCATTCACTATCCCAAATCTTGGCTTTATGGGAAATGCTTTGGTGTTGGGTGTGTTTGGAGAAGAGGTATTGTTTCAATATATGATGTTTTATCTTCCATTTCAAATCTATATTTACACTTATGGATTATATTCTTTGATTCCAAGAGACAGTGATAGCAAATTTACCTTAAAAAAGCTTATAAATCCAACTATTGTAGCAATTTTACTTGGGGCAATTTGTGGAATTGCTGAGATTAAGATACCTGCAGTTTTAAATACTGCTGTTGCAGGAGCAGCTTCATGCATGTCACCTCTTGCAATGATTATCGCAGGATGTGTTATTGGAGAGTATTCATTTAAAAAACTCACAAGTAATCCCAAAACATACATAGCATCACTAATTCGTTTGATTGTAATGCCTGTTTTATTTGTGTTAGGGTTAAGAGCTGTTAACACAAATCCTGAGATTGTAAGAGCGGCCCTTTGTGCAACAGCGTTGCCATTTGGATTGAATACCATTGTATTTCCTGAAGCTTATGGCGGAGATGCTACAGCAGGAGCGGGTATGGCACTGGTTTCTCATTTGATGGCTGTTGTAACATTGCCGATTATTTTTGGACTGCTATTATAAAAAATACTAAGAAACTTTAGAGTGGCCATTTATATTATATACTTATTATAAATGCTATAGAAAGGAGCAATTTTATGAATTGGAAATCCATTTTGAAAAATGCAGGGAAAATATTTATTGCCGCTATATCTGCTTTTGTTTTATTTTTCATATTTATAATTTCTTCACTTGTATTGGCGTTTAGTAATGTAAATGGAGGCATATATTCTTGTGTTTTTTTGGCTTTGGCTATTTTTATAGAAATGATTGTTATTGGAGCATTATGGGGGTTTTTAAAGAAAAAATTATTTTATGTTCTGATATCTATTGGCTTGGTTGTTTGTGTTGTAGTTTGTATTGCTCTTTTTGGGTATCAGAGTTATTTGGACAATATACCTACGGTTGGCGAAAGCAATAATCTGCTTGCTTTCTACGCACCATATGCAGAAGATTCAAAAGCGGTAACACTTGATGAAGAGAGCCAACTTATAATTGAAGAAAATATACCTGTTATGGATGGTGCAACGGCTCTGTATCCAATTTATTCAAGCTTTGCAAAAGCGGTATATCCAAAAGAAGTGATTGATAACATTGTTGGCAAGAATGGAAAAGCAACACAAATAAAGGAAAATGATTATTTAAAATGCAGAACTACAACAGAAGCGTATTATAACATTGTTACCGGTGATGCTGATATC
This sequence comes from Candidatus Aphodoplasma sp., assembly GCA_045626925.1. Lineage (GTDB taxonomy): Bacteria > Bacillota > Clostridia > UBA1381 > UMGS1253 > Aphodoplasma. Next base: position 24,952 of record JAZUQZ010000006.1, read on the forward strand.
ATTTTTGTTGCTTTACCGTCAGAAGAGCAAAAACAGTTTGCTAAAGAAAATGGGGTAGAGCTGGTCTATACTCCCATTGGCAAGGAAGCTTTTGTATTTTTCGTTAATTCAAAAAATCCAATAGAGGATATTACTATTGATGAAATCCAAAAAGTGTATTCCGGCAAGATAACACAGTGGGAAGAATTGGGCGTAAAAGGATTTGGAGAGATAAAGGCGTTTCAAAGAGATAAAGGCAGCGGAAGTCAGTCAACACTTGAAAAACTAATGGCGGGACAAAATTTGATGATACCGCCAAAGCAAGATGTGATTGATGGAATGGGTGGAATTATTAAACGAACGGCTGACTATAAAAACTTTAAAAATGCAATTGGATATTCGTTCAGATTCTATTCAACCGAAATGGTAAAAAACAATAAAATAAAGTTATTAAGCGTAAACGGAGTTTATCCAAATCTTGAAAATATTGAAAATGGTTCGTATCCGATTGCCTCATATTTTTATGCAGTTACAAGAAGTGATGCTGATGAAAATGTATTAAAGCTACTTGAATGGATTACAGGAAAGCAAGGACAGAAAATTATAGAAATGTCAGGATATACACCGCTTGAAAAATGAAAAACAAATCATTTAATATAATAGTTTGATTTACAAACATTTTAAAGCATGGCAAATTTTTTGGTTTATAATTGGAGGGGAAAATATGCAACAACTAAAAAGCAGGAAGCGTCGTTTTGGGGACAGATATGATGGCTACAAGGTAAAGGAAAGCGACCCATTATTTTATGTAATACCGCATATAATGCGCTCAAGACTCGACAGCCAGGTGTTTTTTAGGGAGCAAATTGAAATTACACAGATACGCGAGTTTGTGCAAAAGTATAGAAAAGAAATCCCAAATCTTTCGCTCTATCATGTATTTATTGCGGCGGTTTTGAGGACAATGGCACAAAAGCCGCGCCTTAATCGCTTTGTAAGCGGTAGAAAAATTTATGCGCGAAATTATTTGCGTGTTTCGCTTGCAATAAAAAAAGGAATGAACGAAAATGCGCCGGAATCGCTTGTTATGCCGGAGTTTGAGCCGACTGATACTCTTTACGATGTTGCGCAGAAATTTAATGAAGAGATTGAAAAAACGAAAACAGAGCAAGAGACTAATGGAACCGAGTTTACAGTTAAATTATTAAATATTTTGCCCGGCTTTATGACAAAGTTTGTGGTATGGGTTATACGAAACCTTGATGCAATTGGTAAAATGCCAAAGATTATACATCGTGTGAGCCCGTTTCATTCAAGCTTTTTTGTTACAAATGTTGGTTCAATAGGATTAAACTCTATATATCATCATTTGTATGAGTTTGGTACAACATCGGTATTTCTTGCAATTGGGAAAAAAGAGGTTGTTCGTGTACTTGATAGCGATGGTAATGTAATCGACAAAAATGTGATAAATCTTTCTTTTGTGCTGGACGAGCGTATATGCGACGGTTTTTATTATGCATCCGCGATAAAAAATGTAAAACGCTTGCTAAAAAAGCCTGAGCTTTTGTTAGAGCCACCGGAATATATAAGCGAGGATTATTGATATATGATTGGAGAACAAATAATGAATAAAACGAAAAAATTGGTTTTATCAGCAATGTTTTTAGCAATAGGCATAGTCCTTCCTTTTCTTACGGCACAGATAAAAGAAATTGGTGACTCTTTATTGCCTATGCACTTTGTCGTGATGCTCTGCGGACTTATATGTGGGTGGAAATATGGAGCAATTGTAGGATTGATTTTGCCAATAATAAGGGGTGCGTTCTTTAATATGCCGCCATTATATCCAAATGCGATATGGATGGCACTTGAAATTGGTACATATGGAGTTGTGTCTGGGTATGTATATTCAAAGCTTAGAGTGCATAAAATTTGGCGCGTTATTATCTCGTTGATAAGCTCAATGATAGCGGGCAGAATTGTATGGGGTATTGCAAAGACAGTTTTGCTTGGGATAAGTGGTAAAAGCTTTGCATTAAAGATGTTCATTACCCAGGGTTTTGTTGATGCGGTGCCGGGGATTATATTGCAGATTGTTTTGATTCCGACTATTATATTTATTATTGAAAGTGCATCAAAAAAATGAGAAGAATATATAAAGAGTAAAACAAAAATAAATAAACACAAAAACAACATCGTTTTTGTCAATTTGCATAAAAAAGTTTGATTTTGTGGTGCAAAACTTAAAAAACACAGATAATTTTTTGGCTTTTTGTGATAATTTGCCGACTTTTTCTGTGTTTTTGTTATTTTTTCTTTGAAAACTATTGCTTTTTATTTTTTTTAGGTGTATAATACAGATAATTAGAGTGGGAGGTTTTTAAAATGAAAAACATTTACACAACAGAAATTCCAAAATCAAGCCGTATACAAAAGCTTATTGATGATTTATATTCGGGCACACCGACTATTGAGTCGACTCGTGCAAAGATTATTACAGAAAGTTATAAAAGCACAGAGGGATTGCCATTATATATTAGAAAGTCTCGTGCATTCAAGGCTATGGCTCAAAAACTCCCGGTTGTCATTTTTGATGATGAGCTTATAGTAGGTTGTAACTGTGTTACGCCGAGAGGATGTCCAACTTTTCCGGAGTTTTCAAACAAATGGTTAGAGGATGAGTTTGATACAGTTGCAACAAGAAGTGCCGACCCGTTCTACATTTCAAAGGAAACTGCAGAAGAACTTAAAGAAGTACATAAATATTGGCAGGGAAGAACTACGAGCGAGCTTGCAACATCATATATGGCTCCTGAAACGCTTACTGCGATTGAACACAATATATTCACAGCCGGCAACTATTTTTACAATGGTATTGGACATGTAAGTGTTGATTACGCAAAGGTGCTAAAAATTGGTTATAATGGTATTTATGCACAGGCAAAGGCAGAACGCGACAAATGTAACACATATGACGGAGATTATGCAACACGCTATTCGTTCTTGACATCAGTTATGGAATGCTGTGAAGCAGCAGTGATTTTTGCTCTTCGTTATTCTGAGAAGGCTCGCGAAATGGCACAGACTTGTGCTGATAGTAAAAGAAAAGCGGAACTTCTAAAAATAGCTGATGTTTGTAAAAAAGTTCCTGCAAATGGAGCAACAAGCTTTTATGAGGCTTGTCAGACATTCTGGTTTGTTCAGCTTTTGATTCAGACAGAGTCGAGCGGACACTCGATTTCACCGGGACGCTTTGACCAATATATGTATCCTTATTATATAAGCGATATTGAATCAGGAAAGATTACACGCGAAGAGGCACAAGAACTTGTCGACTGTGTATGGGTAAAGCTAAACAGTCTTAACAAGGTTCGTGATGCTTTGTCTGCAGAAGGCTTTGCTGGTTATAGTATGTTCCAAAACCTTATAGTTGGTGGACAGGACACACAGGGCCTTGATGCAACGAATGACTTGTCATATATGTGTATAAGCGCTTCGATGCATGTTAATCTTCCACAACCATCACTTTCGATGCGTGTATGGAATGGCACACCACATGAATTGATGGTAAAAGCTGCAGAGCTTACAAAGACCGGCATAGGTTTGCCTGCATATTATAATGACGAAATTATTATTCCTGCATTGATTTCAAGGGGATTGAGCCTTGAGGATGCAAGAGATTATTGTATTATAGGATGTGTTGAGCCACAAAAAGGTGGCAAGACAGATGGTTGGCATGATGCGGCGTTCTTTAATATGTGCCGTCCGTTAGAGCTTGTGTTCTCAAACGGTGTCGACAAGGGTGTACAGGTTGGTTTGAAAACAGGCACAATAAATGAGCTTGATACATTTGAAAAGTTTTTTGATGCATATAAAAAACAGATGGAATACACAATTCAGCTTATGGTTAATGCGGATAACGCAATTGATGCGGCACACGCACAAAGATGTCCGCTTCCGTATTTATCATCAATGCTTGATGATTGTATTAAAAAAGGAAAGTCGGCACAAGAGGGCGGAACAGTTTATAACTTTACAGGACCACAGGGCTTTGGTATAGCAAATGTTGCTGATGCTTTGTATGCGATTGATGAATTAGTATATAAGAAGAAAGTCGTTACGCTAAGTCAGTATGCTGACGCACTAAAGAACAACTTTGGTATGCCTTATAACGAGCCATACGCAAAGAGCCTTACAGTAGAAGTTGTAAAAGAAATCTACAAACAAGGTCAAAGTGTGACAGATTCGCAAATTACAGAAATATATAATCAAATTAAAGCTAACAATGTTGATGCATCAAAGAAAGAGGAATATAAAAAGCTTTATGATGCAATAAAAGCTTTGCCAAAGTTTGGTAATGACATTGACGATGTTGATTTGTATGGCAGAGAGGTTGCATATACATATACAAAGCCGGTTGAAAAGTATACAAACTTTAGAGGGGGCAAATATCACGCCGGATTGTATCCTGTATCTGCAAATGTGCCGCTTGGCGCACAGACAGGCGCAACACCTGATGGCAGATTGGCAGGAACACCGATCGCCGATGGTGTATCGCCGAGCGCAGGCTGTGATGTGAATGGCCCGACCGCATCAGCAAACTCTGTTGCAAAGCTTGACCACGGAATTGCATCAAATGGAACACTATTTAATATGAAATTCCATCCGTCAGCACTCAAAGGAGCATCCGGTATTGAAGGATTTATTTCACTTATTCGGGCATTCTTTGACCAAAAGGGCATGCATATGCAGTTTAATGTTGTAAGCCGCGAAACCTTGCGCGATGCACAGCTTCATCCTGAAAACTATAAAGGCCTTGTTGTTCGTGTTGCGGGATATAGTGCATTGTTTACAACGCTTTCAAGGTCATTACAAGATGATATTATAAACAGAACCGAGCAGGGAGGATTTTAAGAAAATATGACTGATTATCAAAATGTATCAGGCAGGATTTTCGATATCCAAAAGTTCTCCGTGCATGATGGGCCGGGAATTAGAACGATTGTATTTTTAAAGGGATGTGCACTAAGGTGCAAATGGTGTTGTAATCCCGAGTCCCAAGAGTTTGGAATTCAAACTATGCTACAAAACGGAAAAGAAAAGATAATCGGCCGTGATACAACAGTAGCTGAAGTTTTAGAAATTGTAAAGCAAGACCTTCCATATTATAGAAGGTCAGGTGGGGGTATGACTCTTTCGGGAGGAGAGATGCTTTGCCAGAGTGATTTTGCATATGCACTTTTAAGGTGTGCAAAAGAGGCAGCGATAAATACCGCTGTTGAAACAACGGGTTTTGCAGCTTGGGAAAAGATTGAGAAAATGCTTCCATATATTGACACTGTGCTGATGGATATAAAACATATAGACAGTGCAAAGCATAAAGCATTTACAACCCAGTCGAATGAAAGAATTCTTGAAAATGCTGTAAAAATTGCAAAGAATGCGAAAAACCTTATTATTCGCGTTCCAACAATTCCGACTTTTAATGATACTGAGGAGGAAATTGCTGCGATTGCAAAATTTGCATCGACACTTGAGGGTGTAAAGGAGATAAATCTTTTGCCGTATCATAAATTTGGAAAGGACAAATATGATGGCCTCAAGAGAGAATATCTGATGGGAGATTTGGAAACGCCAACGAATGAACATATGGAAAAATTAAAGGCTGTTGCTGAAAAGTATGGCCTATGCTGCAAGATAGGAGGTTAAGACAATGCAAGATGAATTAAATCTTCAGGAAAAACTGCGCATAGTACAAGAGCTTGTACCGGGCAAACAGATTACACTTGCACATATAATTGCAAATCCGGATGAGATTTTATATAAAAAGCTTGGTCTTGACCCTGCAGTAGATTATAGAAAATCTGCCATAGGAATCGTAACAATGTCGCCGAGCGAAACTGCAATTATAGCAGGTGATATCGCAATCAAGTCATCGGGTATAGAGCTTGGATTTGTTGACAGATTCAGCGGTACGCTTATTGTAACGGGCTTGGTTGCAGATGTAAACGCATCGCTTGAGGCGCTTGTTGAATATTGCAAGGAGGTTTTGGGCTTTACAGTATGCCCGATAACCAAAACATAATGAAAAACTTAATTTTAATGGGTAGAAGTGAGAGTGGCAAAACAACACTTTCACAGGTGTTACGGGGCGAAAATATCAGTTATGATAAAACCCAGTACATAAAATTTGAAAACAATCTTATAGACACTCCTGGAGAATATGCCCAGACACACCATTTGGGCAGGGCGCTTGCACTATATTCGTACGAGGCGGATATTGTGGGACTTTTAATCAGTGCAACCGAGCCGTATTCACTGTTTCCGCCATGCATAACTTGTATGGTAAATCGTGAGGTTATCGGCATCGTGACAAAGTCCGAACAAGAAGGTGCCAATCCCGAACGGGCAGAAAATTGGTTGCGGCTGAGCGGGTGCAAAAAGGTCTTTAAGATTGATTCTGTAACAGGATATGGGGTAAATGAACTTATAAATTACCTTAATCAATAAATAAATAAAAATATATGAATAGGAGTGGTGATAATGGACATCAATTCACAAAATTTAGAACAAATAGTTAAAAAAGTTCTTAGTGAAATGGGTAATCAAGCACCAAAGTCATCAGGCGGTGCGATTCCTGCAAAGAGTCGTGCAGCAATGTTGACTGCTTTAGAAAAGTATGAAATCAAAGAGTTCCCGATTCCTGAGCTTGGCGATGATGATATTCTCGTTAAAGTAGAGGGCTGTGGCGTATGCGGTACAGATGCACATGAGTTTAAGCGTGACCCATTTGGTCTTATCCCCGTTGTGCTCGGCCACGAGGGTACAGGCGAAATCGTAAAAATGGGCAAGAATGTAAAGAAAGACAGTGCAGGCAAGCCGCTAAACATTGGTGACAAGGTTGTAACTTGTATGATTTTTAATGATGACCCTGATATCACAATGTATGATTTGAACAAGCAGAATGTTGGTGCAGCAAGTGTATATGGCTTGCTTCCGGATGATGATATTCACCTAAACGGCTGGTTTGCAGACTATATGGTAATCCGTGGTGGTTCAACAGTGTTCAATGTTAGCGACTTGGGTTTGGATGAAAGAATTTTGATTGAGCCATGTGCAGTTTTAATTCATGCAGTTGAGCGCGCTAAAACAACAGGCATTCTTCGTTTCAACAGTCGCGTTGTTGTTCAGGGATGCGGACCGATTGGTTTGATTTGTATAGCAATTTTGCGCACAATGGGTGTTGAAAATATTGTTGCAGTTGATGGTGAGCAAAAGCGACTTGATTTTGCAAAGCAAATGGGAGCAAGCGCATCGGTTAACTTTAAAGACCATAAGGGCATTGAGGTACTTACAGATGCAGTAAAGGACGCATTTGGCGGTTATCTTGCAGATTTTGCATTCCAATGCACAGGTTCTCCTATTGCGCATAGTAATATTTATAAGTTTATCCGCAATGGTGGTGGTCTTTGCGAGCTTGGTTTCTTTATCAATGGCGGCGATGCAACAATAAATCCGCACTTTGATATATGTTCAAAGGAAATAACAACGGTTGGCTCATGGGTTTATACATTAAGAGATTATGCAACAACATTTGATTTCTTAAAGAGAGCAAAGGGCATTGGTCTTCCAATGGAAAAACTTATTACACACAAATTCCCACTATCTCAGATTAACGAAGCACATGTTACAAATCTGAAGATGGAAGGATTAAAAATAGCAATTATAAATGAATAATTAAATAGGAGGTAAGAAAAATGTCACAGGAAGCATTAGGTATGGTAGAAACAAGAGGTCTTGTAGCAGCAATCGAGGCAGCAGATGCAATGGTAAAGGCTGCAAATGTAGTACTTATCGGTACAGAGAAAATCGGTAGCGGACTTGTAAGTGTAATGGTACGCGGCGATGTTGGCGCAGTAAAGTCAGCAGTAGAAGCAGGCGGCGCAGCGGCAACAAAGCTTGGTGAAATAATCGCTACTCATGTAATTCCAAGACCACATGGCGATGTTGAAATGATTTTGCCAAAGCTATAATAGGTGGTGGATAAAATGGAAGAAAAAAAGGTAACACAGCCTGCAGAGCAAAAACCTGTAACGGTGGAAGAAAAAGTTGTAAAAGAGAGCGTAGAAGCTCCCGTTGAAACAAAAATAAATAATAAACCAATCCAGGAGGTAAGAAAAATGTCACAGGAAGCATTAGGTATGGTAGAAACAAGAGGTCTTGTAGCAGCAATCGAGGCAGCAGATGCAATGGT
>JAZUQZ010000007.1:0-4733 GCA_045626925.1 Candidatus Aphodoplasma sp.
TTGAAAAAGAAATCGTTGAATTTGAATGTTTAGAATAGTTAGAAAATAATATACAAAACTCCACACGACCTCAATTGTAAAGTGAAATGCAATACTTGTTTGATTTATAATTTAAAGTGTATAAATCATAGATGCAGACAGGTATTGCATTTTGTTTTGCAAAAAATAATTAATGCTAATGCTTTGATACTCTTTGGTAAAAGAAAAAAATCTCATCAAATCAAAAAAATACTAAACATATTTACAAAATCACTTTTTTCTGTTATAATAAAAATGGAATTTAGTGAATTGTTATAACTTTGGAGATGTTGTTGTGACAACACTATGTGATATATTTGCTGTATATAGATAATGATTTTAATTAATATATTTTTATGGAATTTATACGGAGGAAAAAGTATGAAAAAGTTTTTTGGTTTTTACACAAAAACCCCATTAATTTTGAGGATTGCGATAGGCCTTGTTATAGGTATATGCCTTGGACTTTGGGTTCCTGAAGCAGGTTTTGTAACTGTTTTGGGAGATATATTTGTCGGTGCACTTAAAGCAATCGCACCAATACTTGTATTTGTACTTGTAGTGGCATCTTTGGCAAGTGCGGGCAAGGGCATAGGAAACAGATTTAAATCTGTAATATTTTTCTATATGCTAAGTACTTTCCTTGCTGCAGTAATTGCAGTTGTTTTAAGTTTTATTTTCCGCACAACAATCCCTCTTGCTCAGGCTGTAGAGCAGACCGCTCCGACAGGACTTGGCGAAGTCTTCCGCACACTTATGGGAAATATGGTTATGAATCCTGTAAGTGCACTTATCAACGCAAACTATGTGGGAATTCTCACTTGGTCTATCATTCTTGGTCTTGCACTTCGAATTGTTGCCGGCGAAAAGACAAAAGAAGTACTTACTGATATTTCAAATGCTGTATCAAGGTCGGTAGCATGGGTAATCCAACTTGCACCCTTTGGTATTATGGGGCTTGTATATAGTTCTGTAAGTGAATACGGCCTTGAAATTTTCACTGATTACGGAAAAGTTCTTGCAGTTCTTGTAGGATGTATGATTTTGATGGCACTTGTGATTGATCCCTTGATTGTTGCTTTGGCATTAAAGAAAAACCCATACCCTCTCGTATTTAAGTGTTTCAAGGAATCTGGTGTAACAGCATTCTTTACAAGAAGTTCTGCTGCAAATATTCCGGTAAATATGAACTTATGTGAAAAACTTGGACTCGACAAAGAATATTACAGTGTTTCCATTCCTCTTGGTGCTACTATTAATATGGATGGTGCTGCAATCACTATCACTGTTATGTCTCTTGCTGCAGCTTTTTCACAGGGTATAGAGGTAAATATTTTTCTTGCAATACTATTAAGTTTTGTGGCAACGCTTGGTGCTTGCGGTGCATCAGGTGTTGCAGGTGGCTCACTTCTTCTTATCCCGATGGCATGTTCGCTTCTTGGTGTAGGTCAGGATATTGCAATGCAGGTAGTCGGAGTAGGCTTTATAATCGGTGTTATTCAGGATTCGCTTGAAACTGCAATAAATTCATCAGGCGATGTAATCTTCTGTGCAACTGCAGAATTCCGCGAATGGCAGAAACAAGGCAAAAAACTTCCGTTCTGATTTAGCACTTAAATTAGACCTGTTTACCATGATGCTTAAAAGAAAAGCTTTAAGGTGAACTCAATGGGAAAGTAAGGTGAATACAAAATGATTAAAATAGCAATCTGTGACGACCAAAAAGAATATTTGGATACTGCAAAAAATCTGATTACCCAGTACGGAGCAGAAAAGGATGTTCCTTTTGATATAACTGAATTTTCAAATCCATCGGATTTGCTTGATGAAACTGTGGAATATGATATTTATTTGCTTGATGTTTGTATGCCTGGTATCACGGGTATGAGTTTGGCAACGGAGCTTCGTGCAAAGCGTATTGAAAGTCCGATAGTGTTTTTAACTTCATATTCCGATTACGCGGTACAGGCGTTTGGTGTGAACGCAACACACTATATCGTAAAACCTTACACAAAAGAAGAATTCTTCAAAGGTGTAGATAAAGCACTTGCGGCTATTAACATCAATTCACCAAAAACCATAAAGCTAAAAATTGAGGGCGGATACAAAACCATTCTTGTTTACAATATTGTGTGGAGCGAATCAAACGACCATTATCAGATAATATCTCTGTTAAATGGTGAAAAACTTTCTGTCAGAATTTCTGCAACCGAGCTTGCAGATAAACTCTCTCCTTTCGGATGCTTCTATCAATGCGGAAAAACATATATCATAAACCTTGATTATATTGATAAACTGTCGTCAAATTCTGCAGCGTTGACAAGCGGCGATAATTTAGTTATTCCGAGGACTGCGTTCAAGGGCTTGCAGACTGCATATTTTGATTATTTCGGGAGGAGGTAAGCGGATATGAGAGAGATAGGCGTTGTTGAAATTCTACTTTTGGTTTTATCTGTGCTTTCTCACGTTGGAATGTCGATTTTCCTTGCTAGGCCACGCTTTAACAGAGTTGTAACTGCACTTATATGGCTTGTATTCAGTATTGTGTTTTTAGGTTTGCCGGCACAGCATCCCCGTGAGAATTTCATTATCTCGCTTGTGCTTAACGGTGTTTTGTTCTTTTTCACAACGAAGGGAAAGCCGTCGGTAAAAGGCTTTCTGTTTTTAAGTTATGTATGTATATACACCTGCTTTTCTACAATGGTTACTTATGTAGCGGCAAGGCAAATACCACTTGCAGCTAAAATCACATTCGTAATTCTGACTATGGTTGTGCTTCAGCTTTTACTTTACTATGTGCTTTTGCCCAAGTTTAAGCGATTTAGTACATATATAAATGGTGGATGGGCAAAATATTATGCCATTGTAATAGCTTTCTTTATTATGATTGCGGCACAGTCCATATACTTACCGGATGAGCTTGCACTTTCAAATACACAGTTTATCTATTTTATGCTTACAGTTGTATCCTTCTTTGTGGTGTATGCTTCGCTATTTGCAAGTTTGCAGGATGCGGTCAATTATGAAAAAGAACGACGCAGACAGCTCCACTCTGAACTACTTATTTTGCAGGTGGAGGCACAGGAAAAGGAAATCGAATATGCAAGGCAGTTTAAGCATGATATGCATCATCACTACGATGCACTTATGTCTTATGCTTCTGCCGGAGAAACGGAAAGAATAATTGACTACATTAAACAATACATGGAACAAACTGCTTCTTATGCACCAAAAACATTTTGCGAAAACCATACAATCAACAGTATTTTGGGTGTTTATCAGGAAAAAGCAAAAAATAAAGGTATAGATTTCGAGGTGCAGGCATCAACACGCAAAACGCTTAGCATTGCTCCCCCTGATATTGTAACGGTGTTTGCCAATGTCATCGAAAATGCTTTGAACGGTGCGGAACTGGCACCTAAAAACGGAAGATATATAAAACTTGATATATTCCACAAGGGGAAGAAAATCGTTCTTAAATGTTCAAATTCCTGTGATTTAGACCTTGACTTTGATGATATGCCCGAGCAAATGCGAAGCACAGGCATCAAAAGTATATGTTCTGTGGTTGAAAAACATAATGGTAACTGTCGATTTGTGGCGAGCACCGGACAGTTTGAGTGTATCGTTATCATGGATGCATAGGTAAAAATTTAATCAATTCATAAAACTCTCTTGCTTTGTCAAGAGAGTTTTTTTGCAAATTACGATAGAAAACATACAAATTACGACAACGCTACCTATTTATTATATAAATTTGATAAAATTATAGTGTGTATTTTTAATTAAAAGTGTATTTTAGGAGGAAATTTTATGAAAAGTAAAAAAATCTTTCAAACCATTTTAATTTTTGCTATGGTAATGGCATTGTTTACAGGATGCACGGTAAACAATACTGATACAAATGTAGAAACTGAAGTAAGCAATGTTCCGACAGTCATTGCAAAGACTAACGGCGGCGAAAAGTGGGAAACAAAAATAGACTATGCCAATGCAGATAACTGGCTTAGTGCAGAAGACACAGGTAAGGATGTTGACGTTGTATATTTTTATCCAACAACCTTTTCAAAGGTATCTGACGATGCTCCTGATGTAGCAGATATTACAGATGAATCTATGCGTAGCGGAGCACAGAGAGAACTTAAAAATCAGGCTTCGGTATTTATAGAGGATTGCAATATCTATGCACCTTTTTACAGACAGGTAAATGCAGCCTATGCACTCACTCTCAGTGATGAAGAAGCTGACGATCTGCTCCGTTATTCCGCATCACAGGATCCGTCCGCTGCACTTGATTACTACTTTGAAAACTATAACAACGGTAAACCCTTCATTCTCGCGGGACATTCTCAGGGTTCTCAGATTTTGACTATGATTCTTTCTGACTACATGAAAGAACATCCTGAGCACTACGAAAATATGATTGCTGCATATGTAATCGGCTATTCTGTAACAGATAAATATCTTGCAGAAAATCCGCATCTTAAGTTTGCAGAAGGTGCTGACGATACAGGAGTTATCATTTCTTACAATACAGAAGGTCCTGCAAACAAGGATCAGCACAATGCGGTTGTAACTGATGGCGCTATTTCCATTAACCCGATTAACTGGAAAAAAGATGATACATATGCATCTAAAGAAGAAAACCTCGGTTCACTTAATATAGACGGAGAAATCGAAAAAAATCTTGCTGACGCAAAGATTGATTTGGAACG
>JAZUQZ010000008.1:0-3099 GCA_045626925.1 Candidatus Aphodoplasma sp.
CCATTATTTTTTCTCCTTTTTCTTTAAGTCTTTAATCCGAGCATTTCTACATTTTTTACACATTGAATAAAATCCATCTTTAGATGCGGCATCTACTGAGAAAAAGCGTTGATGCGCAGGTTTAAGGGTTTTACAACGGGAGCATGTTTTAAAATGTGAAGGGCGGTGCTGCGCATAATACCACTCAATAAATTCTTCTTTGGCTATATCTGCTATTGCTGCAGGGATTCTTTGGCGCCAAAGCTAAGATAAATATTCAACGGTGTGAAATACCTCATGTTCTTTAACAAGAAAGTCCTATATCTCCTAATTTGATTTGCCATCAATTTTTAATTTTATTATATCTGAGTAGTAATCAGGCAGCTGCTGTTCGCTGCGACGGAGCAGCGCCTTAAAGTCTTCAAAAAGATAATAAAAATCATTTTGAAATTTTTGGCGCAACTCTATATCTAAATAATTATAATTACATAATAAAGCTGAAATATGTTCTGGTATAAAAAATGAAATAAGTGCATCGCTCTACGGCTCGTTATCACGGTCTAACCATTGGCGCCCTTCAAGACTCACTTTGTTGCTGCCACGAACCGCGCTTGGCGCAGGTGTTAAAGTAGGCTTAAAAATACTTTTGAGCGCATACTAATCGCGCCTCATTTCAATAAGTTGTTTTTTAAGAAGATATTTGCGCTTACCAGTGGCGGCTTTGGCTTCAGCCTCAATGTCGCGAATTGCGGCTTGAAGTGCGCTTAAGCCCGGTATATCGCGCGCGTCTTCTTCTGTTATTGACGCCTTAGGGCAAAGAAGGATATGACGATTGTCCGCAATTAAATTATAAATGCCATCTTCGCCATTTTCAAATTTGCTTATTAGTCCTTCAAAAGAAGTTTCGCGCTTATTAATTGTAATTAGGCGGTTATCTGTAAGATATTGTTTGCTGCGCTTTTCTTCTTTTGTTAGCGCGCCCATTATATAATCACCAAGTATTTCAAGATAGCGATTTGAGAGCTACTCAGGAGGAGTTGCTTCTACGATGCGCTGAACCAGCTAAGCGCGCTCTTCGGATGATTTTAATTTATAATCAAGCTTAATGGGTGGCGGCGTTATATCTTCAGTTAATATTTTTTCTTCTATTATTTCCGCCTCCTGCATGGGCAAGAGGGTATCATCTTCATATAATTCCATCAATGGAGGCTCCTTTCGGGTATTTTTATCTCTATTTCTATTATATGGAAAATTTTTACAAATGTCAACGTAGAGGGTCGAGTTGAAGGGCGGATATGGGTGTGCGTAATTTTTGGAATGGATTTAGAAAAAAGAAGGGTGTTTTATTTTTTCCCTATTCGTTTTCTGAAATTAAAAAAACTTTTTATGACAGAGTTGCCGTGAGAAAATGAAAAAATGGGGTGCATTTCCAAAATTTCCCAAAAACACCCCCCTCTCCAAAAAAAGTATTGCTGACTTTTTTATTATTAAAAAGAGAAAGAAAAAAAGCACCCCCCCAACCCTTAAAAAAAATTTTTGAAAAAAAATAAAAAAATTTTCAAAAAACTATTGACAAACAAAAACAAGTGTGCTATAATTATCACAACGGAGCAAGACAGCCCCGAAAAATTAAAAAGAGGTAAAGAAAATGGAAAAAACATTAAAAGCATTGGCAAACATCAAGGCGCAGTTTGGAAGAACTTTTTTCGAAGTTGTTTTCGCAGTTTGGTGCGAAGAAAACAAACCTATTATCACTAAAGTTTGGTATGACCTTATGGAAGAAAAGCTCTATTGGCAGATGAACGGCGCGACCTATTCAACATTTATTGAGGATTAAGGGGGTTTTGATTATGTTCAAGAAAAAAGCAAAGTATAAAGTTATGGTATGGGAAGGGCTCGACCCCATTTATGTAAATACTTTCAAATTACTATTTTGTGCAGTTAGCAAAGCAAACGAATATCGTAGAGCATACAAAAATCAAGTAGTGGTAATGGTTATAGATACCACAATAGGCGAAGTAATTGAGGGGCTTTAAGCCCCTCTCAAATAAAGAATATAAAGGGGAGTAAAAAAATGAAAAACGCAAACTTTGAAAAAACTTGTATAGGTCGCGGCTATGGATATGACGAATATAAAGTCACCAATACCGAGGGAATGACAAAAGAGGAAATTCTTGACGCGTGTGACCGCAATAATTGGGGCGGTATGATAATAGGCGACTATGTAAAAGTATATACTGACTAAAGGGGGATAAAACTATGATGAATAGATGTTACTGCTACGCTTGTGATAACTTTTTTACTGCGGACGATTTGGATATGTGCCCAATATGTAACGCAGTTGGCGACGACCTTGAAATGTGCGACGATGAAATAGACGAGGACGGATTTGATACATACGAACCCACCGAGGAAGATATTGAGGCGATGTATCAAGAGAGCCTTGCAAGAGACGAGGTTATATATAAGATGTTTATAATAGGGGCGCAATAAGCGCGCCCCTAAAGAGAGGAGAGAACATAGTGCTATATGCTAATTTTATATTGATAAGTAATAAAGGGCGTCAGCCCCTTACTCGTAGAGTAGAGGTTACTAACTTAAAGTATTTCATAGAGCATAAGGCGGAAATACAAGAGGGCGCAATATTGCGCCTATGCAAAAGCCGACATATGACAGCAAGAGACTTGCGCGAATATGGATATAACCAAATAAAAGTAGAATTTTATACCAAGGAGAAAATAGTATGAGTGTTGGAGAATTGATTGCCATACTGCAAGAGTATGATGAACACGCAAGAGTTGAGATATATGACGAAGCCAATGGCATCATAGACATCACCGATGTGTTCAAGAGAGATAATACCAATGGAGTTGTCATATCATAACAAACAGGCGCGCTTGTCGGGGGGCGAGCGCGCTACTATATAGGGTGCAGTAATATGTACCCTTTTCTTTTTCGCAGGCGCGCGAGCGGTCGTCCGCGCGCCTTTTTCCAGATGATTGTATATGTTGCACAATTAGTTGATTGAAAATTATATAAACTTTGTGCAATATTTTATCCCGAAACCCCTTGACAAATTGGCGCAGATGTGGTATACTATTAGTGTCAAAGGGAGAGGGG
>JAZUQZ010000009.1:0-37095 GCA_045626925.1 Candidatus Aphodoplasma sp.
TGTAACCGGAACGCAATTGTTTTTATTGCTGGCCAATGAAAACAATTGGTCTCAGGAATACATAGACGAAATGTATGGATATGCTGTCGAAGAAGCCAAGAAAATTCCATCAGTGAAATTATGGAATGAAGAAAGGAGATACGACTAATGAGTATAGATATCAGAGAAACCAAGGATCTTAACCACAAAAGGAAATCTGATACGCTTGATGAAATACTCGGCAGATTAGCAGTTATCGAAGGCAAGATTGACACCCTTGCCTACGATAAAACCAGCAAGATTGATGAAACCATCAGTTATGTTAAAACAACTGTTTCTCGAATCGATGATAAGATTTATGAAGAAGCAGACAAGCATATGAAACAGATTTTGCTGAGAGTATTTCAAATATCAGGCGCGATTATCCTATGTGCACCGGCTGTCATTGTAACACTTTGGTGGCTCCTATCATTTGTATAAGAAAGGATGGTTGTAAAAAATATCAAGAAATTTTTGTTAGTATTGATGAATAGACTTATAAAATAATTAAGGTATGATTGGAGTGGTACTATGAAAATAGTAGTGGAATATGGTAAACATAACCTTTTCAGCGGTGTACCGATTAAATTAGTAATACAGAGCATAGGAGAACTGTATAAACGTTTTGAGGCAACAAAATGTTTACCGCAAATTTCACATAAATCAATTTACTATAGAGAAAGGATGAATGCAAATGAATCTTATTGAAAAATTAAGGGTGAAATGCGGTGTGGTAAAGGCGGTAATTTATGCGAGATTTAGTTCTGACCTTCAAAGGGAGGAAAGTATTGATGCTCAAATGAGAGCAACAAAAGAATTTGCAGACCGTAACGGCATCGTTATCCTCAGAGAATATGCAGATAGGGCAAAATCTGCAACGACAGATAAAAGACCGGAATTTCAACGAATGATAGCGGATGCCCGCAAAAGAGAATTCCAGCTTGTGCTTGTGCACAAGCTGGACAGGTTTGCAAGAAATCGTATTGATAGTTTGGGATATAAGATGGAACTAAAAAAGTATGGAGTATCGCTGTTCAGTGTGACAGAACAGTTGGATTTCGATTCACCAGAAAGCATTATCACCGAATCGGTGCTAGATGCAATGGCTGAATATTATTCACTCAACCTTGCAAGAGAGGTTGAGAAAGGCAAAAAAGAAAATGCTTACAAGTGTAAACACACGGGTGGACAACCTCCTCTTGGATATGATGTAGATCCGGAAACGAAATTGCTTGTGATTAACGAACATGAAGCAGAGGCGGTAAAGATTATATTTCAAAGGTATATTGAAGGCTACGGATATTTGCAAATAGCCAATGAACTGAATTCAAAGGGTTATCGTACTAAAAAAGGAAATACCTTCTCGACCAATTCATTTGTGTCAATACTTTCCAATGAAAAGTATGTGGGGACTTATGTTTATAATAAGTCGGCAGAGAAAAGTACAGACGGAACAAGAAATGGACATGCCTATAAGCCAGAAGAGGAATGGATTAAGATTGAGAACGGTGTCCCGCCGATTGTGAGTAAAGACGATTTCTTATATATCCAACAAAAACTTGCCACAAACAAAAAGAAATTCCATGGGCATAAGCATATTGAGGAATATCTGCTCTCAGGGAAAATCTTCTGTGGAAAATGTGGTAGTCCCTATGTAGGTGACAGACGAGCGGATAAAAGACGGTCAAATGTATTGGTAAAGTATGTTTGTAATCTAAAAAAGAGAAAAGGCAAAAATGGTTGTGATGCAAGAGATGTGCATCGGGATGTTCTTGAAAAAATTATACTTGATAAGATAGCGGAAAATGTTTTCGATGATACACTGTTGGAAAAGCTTACAGAATATTACAACGGATTCAAAGAAATGTGTAGTGAGGAGTTAAACGGGAAAAAAGCAGCCTTGGAGAAGAAAATTAAAAATCTCGAGGGAGATATGGAGTACTTGATAACCATGATGATTAAGAAGCGTACAGAAGCCTTGTTTGAGAAGTTAGAAAAAATGGAAGAAGAAAAGGCAAATCTGCAAAGTGAACTTAGAAAGTTGGAACAGACACAAAAAACCTCGCCTGTATCCCGAAGTGATATTGAGTACACTTTATGGCATGCACAAAAGATGCTGAAAGAAAAAACTCTGTCCAACACAAAGCAACTGATTGAGTCACTGGTAGACAGAGTTATCATATACGAGGATTACATACAAATCAAATTTACCTTTGCCAAGACAAAAGACTATAATTTCGACCCACCGACCAAAGAAGAGTTATTAGAAAACGGGCAAAAAAATAATCTGGGCGTAACAGATGTTACGCCCAGATGTGGCGGAGAAGGAGGGATTCGAACCCTCGCGCCGCGTTAACGACCTATACCCTTAGCAGGGGCACCTCTTCGGCCTACTTGAGTACTTCTCCGTGTCGAATATAAAAACATATTAAATTAAAAAAGTGGCGGAGAGGAAGAGATTCGAACTCTTGGCACTTGCGTGTCACTGGTTTTCAAGACCAGCTCCTTAAACCACTCGGACACCTCTCCGTATACACAACTTCGGTCACTTATGATATTTTAGCATATTGTTTATACAAAGTCAAGGAAAAGTTGAAAACATTTTCAACTTTTCCCTGCAATAATTTTATTACAAATCTTCACGAATAATGAGAGCAATAAATACGAGCGGCTCTGTGCCGATATTTTTAATAGAGTGGCCATATCCGCTTGGGGTGAATGTGACCATACCTGCGCTGACTGTCGATATTTTGCCCTCATCATTATATTCTCCTGTTCCGGACAAAATATAATAGCTTTCACTTTCACCGGTATGTTTGTGAAAACCTACCATTGCACCTGGTTCTAATGTTGCTTTTGCATACATTTTCTGTTTTGCCGGCGCATCAGGTGGCAACAAAAAATGCTCAAGATATAACATACCATATCCATTTTCTGCATTTCTTTCTTCAACTACATTTCTTTCGTTTTCTTTAATTATCATATTTAGCCCCTTCTACATCATATTTTTTTGCAAAACTATATACTTTGATACATAGATTATATAGCAAATAAACAATAAAAGCAAGAACTAAAAAATATTTTGTTTTTAGTTTTTTTATCTTGACAATTATGCGTTTTTGTAATATAATGTTTTGCATATCGGGATGTAGCGCAGTTTGGTAGCGCACTACGTTCGGGACGTAGGGGCCGCAGGTTCAAATCCTGTCATCCCGACCAACAAAACCTCAGTAACCAAGTGGTTTCTGAGGTTTTTGTTTTGCTTGAAAAGCTTGTTTTTTCGGCTTTGACCACATGTCAGCCACATTTTGCGCCTCAAACGCAGTCATAGCAAGGCTTTTCAGGTTTTTTAATTATTTTTTATCCTTAAATATGAACAAAGACTCCTAAACCTAAAAATTCAAGACTCTAAGTTTTAAATAGTTAAATTGGAGTTATTCATTCTCTCCCGAAAATACAGTAACGAATTACATTTGAAATTTCTTTAATACTTTTTTTGCAGTCATCTTTCAACCATGCCGTAATAATGGCAATATTATAACCCGAGATGAAAGGCAGGTGGCGGCACATCACGCTACAAGGTAAGCCCTGAATTTTTGCCGTAAAATGAAACAAGCGGAAGCGAGATTTCTTTCGATTTCTCGATTCTGCATTTCTTTGTTTAAGGTGTATCATATTTTGGATTATATGAACAAAACCAAAACATCATTATACTTGTTTTACTATATCAATAACCTGATTTATATTCTTCTTTCCAAAAGATACGTGTTCATCGTTTATAACAAGACATGGAACACTCATAACATTATATTTTTTCTTTAACTCTTCAAAATGCTGGAGGTCGTACACTTCTGCTTTAATGTTTTTGTTTTTTGTTGCAATACGCTGACAGGCAATTACCAAATCAGGACACATTGTACAAGACAAAGATACTAAAATCTTCATATCTGTGCTTTTTTGAATTTCTTCAAGTTCCTTTAATGTATCTTCATCTATTGTCTGTCCAGGACCGGCCGCATTGTAAAGCCCAAGTACAAAAGAGGTAAACTCATGTCCTCCCGGCACACCGTGAAATGCAATTCCCAAGTCAATTCCATCCTCTGAAAAGACTCGCACACATGGAGCAAGATTTGATTGGTCATTTTTATCAGCTACTATGACTGTAAGCTTGTCCGTAAGGTCTGCAAGATTTGTTATATAATTTTTCAATTCTAAAGACACAGGGCGATTATCAAGATACAGCTTAAGGATAAGCTTGCGTTCCATTTTTGAAAATACTCCCTCTAACTGTGCTTTCATTTCTGCTGTAAATATATCATCCGAATCATCGTGCGATTTAATAGTTTCGGATTTACTTTGCAAATCTGTCGTTCTTGTGACGGGCGGTTTTGGATGAAGACCTGTTTTCCTCTGCATCTCGGCAACATATTTTTCTAATTCCGTAGCAGAAATAGCACCATCGCCGGTAGCAGTAACCACCTGACGGAGAGGTTTGATACATACATCGCCTGCTGCATACAATCCATCAATAGTCGTTTTTTGACTTGAGTCAGTTATAACATAGCCGTATTCATTTAACTCTGCAATATCTTTAACAAGCTCCGTATCAGGAGAATATCCGGCAAACACAAATACTCCGAAGTTATCTCCGTCTTCTGCTTGATATTCGGTAACATCTCCAGTTTTGGTATTTTTATATCTAATATAATTAAGACCGTTTTCACCGCTTACTTCTTCAACAACTGTGTTATAAATAACAGTAATTTTTTCGTGTTTTTTCGCCGGTTCTGCAACAGCCATAGCACATGTGAAATCATCATCCCGAACAAGAATTGTTACATGGCGGGCAAATTTAGTTAAGAATACACTTTCTTCTGCCGCAGCAAAGCCTCCGCCGACTACATAAACCTCTTTCCCTGTAAAAAATTCTCCGTCACATGTAGCACAATAAGCAACTCCTCGGCCTTTGTGTTCTTGTTCTCCTTTAAATCCTATAGTTCTCGGATGTGCACCGGTAGCAAGCAGAACTCCTAAACATTGAAAATCCCCACGGCTTGTGTGAACGGTTTTAACAATATCATCCATTTTGAGGCTTTCTGCTTCCGCCATTAAAAATTCTGCTCCAAAGGTTTCTGCCTGACGGCGCATAGTTTCGGTAAGCTCTTTTCCGCTTATTTTTCCTAAGCCCGGATAATTTACAACCTCATGTGTAATGGTAATCTGACCGCCAAACTGTTCTTTTTCAAGAACTAACACACGGTATCTTGCACGGGCAAGATAAATGGCGGCGGTAAGTCCTGCCGGACCGCCGCCTATCACTACAACATCATATAAATTATCTTGGTTAATATTTTGTATATTACTCATTATAACTGTCCTACGAGATCAAGACTCGGTTTTAATGTTTCAGCACCCGGCTGCCAGTTAGCAGGACAAACCTGATCGCCGTGTGCGTGAACAAACTGACATGCCTGAACCTTACGGAAGAGTTCTTCTGCGTTTCTTCCTACATTTCCGGCAGTAACCTCGTAGCCTACAATTTTACCTTCAGGATTTATGATAAAGGTACCGCGTTCTGCAAGACCATCAGATTCGATTAAAACCTCAAAATCTCTTGAAATTTCATGAGTAGGATCGGCAAGCATAGGATAATTGATTTTTTTAATTCTTTCAGATGCATCGTGCCATGCTTTATGAACAAAATGAGTGTCGGTAGATACAGAGTATATCTCACATCCCACATTTTTAAAATCTTCATACTTATTTGCTAAATCTTCCAACTCCGTTGGGCATACAAAGGTAAAATCTGCAGGATAGAAAAAGAACACGCTCCATTTACCTAAAATCTCTTCTTTGGAAACCATCTTAAAATCGTCTCCGTGAAATGCGTAAGCTTTAAAATCTGAAATTTCTTTGTTAATTAATGACATAATTTTATTCTCCTTTACTTTTTAATTTTATGCTTTCCAAAGGCTATGCTGATTGCAAAAGGCATATATCCTTTCTACACAAAAGTATAACCAAATATTCTAAATAAATACGCAAATATAGGTTATACTATGGTTAGATTGGAGTGATAACTTATGGAAATTATTTCTTCAAAACCTTATTTAAGAGGTTTTATGCCGTATGCACTCGCGGCGTTTTTAGTAGGTGCTGTGGGCGGATTTACTGCCGTGCTTGGCCCTGCATTTGTGAGTGACTTGAACTTGCCGTATAATAACACAACATGGACCGCTTTAGCGATGGCAGCTTCAACAGCAGCGTTTGCACCCATTCTCGGCAAGCTGGGTGATGTAATAGGCAGGAAAGCAACATTATTGATTGGTATAGCGATTTTTACTTTGGGTAATATTCTTACGGCAATAGCCCCATCGCTATTTTTTATGATTGTTGCCCGTTTTATAGTAGGAATTGGAAGTGCAGCTATTGCACCGGTGGTAATGTCGTATATTGTTACAGAATTTCCGCCTGAGAAAATTGCAAAGGGTTTTTCATTATATATGCTTATCTCAAGCAGTGCAGTAGTTTTTGGACCTACGCTCGGCGGATTGCTTATTGAGTTTTATGGTTGGCGAGCAATGATGTGGGTATGCGTTGCAATTTCAGCCATCATATTTTTACTTTGCATTGTAACACATAGAAAAGATAGTATAGCATTGAAACCACTGACAGATTTCGACGGTATTGGTTCTGTATGGGTACTGATTTTCTTTACTCTTATGTTGTGCCTACCGTCCTTTGGTCAGAATTTCGGCATTAGGTCAATATGGTTTTTAATTATTTTTATTACATCGGTAATTTCATTTATCGGTTTGTTTTATGCAGAAAAAAAGGCAATAAATCCAATTCTTAGTTGGAAGTTTATGAAGAGAAAAAAGTTTTTTCTCTCAGTTCTGGCTCTCTTTTTAACTCAGGGACTTATGCAGGCGAATATGACAAATATAATTGTATTTATCAACTACACACAGCCTGATAATACTATTATATCCAGTTATGCGATTTCAATTATGTATATCGGAATGTCACTCGGTTCAGTTGTTTTAGGGCCATTGGCAGACCGCATAGAGCCTAAAAAGGTTTTGGCTGCCTCTCTGACTCTTACAGGGGTTGGATGCGCTATTATGCTTTTATTTACTGCTCAAATTTCCGTGATTATACTTGCTGCTTCTCTTGGCATCTTAGGCTTTGGGCTTGGCGGAAATGCTGCAATTTTTATGAAGGTTGTACTGTCAGGTGTGCCCAGCAAAACTGCAGGAGCAGGAACCGGAACTTATGGCTTATTCCGTGACCTTGCAGCACCCTTTGGTGTAGCGATTTTTGTTCCTCTTTTTACAAATAGAGTAACAAATATTATAAGTAGCGGGAAGGGTGAAATAGTCGCCGCAGTAAATTCTATAAAGTTTCTTGCTGTAGCGGAAATTATTTGTGTTATTGCGGGAATTGCGATAGTGTTGTTCTTGCCTAAAATTTATAATAAAAAAGGAGAAAAAGCATGAAATTAAAAGACAAAGTAGTTTTAATAACTGCCTCAACCCGAGGAATAGGTCTTGCCATTACTAAATCCTTTGCTAAAGAAGGTGCTATAGTTTATATGGCAGCAAGAAATTTAGAACTTGCAAAGCAGGAGGCTGACAAGCTAAATTCCGAGGGCTGTATAGTAAGATATGTTTATAACGATGCAAGTAAGAGCGAATCTTATATTTCTATGACTGATGAAGTAATAAAAGATGCAGGGCGTATTGATGTTTTGGTTAACAACTTCGGCACTTCAAATCCAGGAAAAGACCTTGACTTTTCAAATACCGATACAGAGGTTTTCTTTGATATTGTAAATATCAATTTAAGAAGTGTATTTATGGCTAGCAAAGAAGCAGCTAAACATATGGCGAAAAACGGTGGCGGAAGTATTATAAACATATCCTCTGTAGGCGGACTTATTCCGGATATTTCACAAGTAGCATATGGGACAAGTAAGGCTGCTATTAATTATCTGACTAAACTGATAGCCGTACACGAAGCAAAAAATAATATTCGCTGTAATGCAATCTTACCGGGAATGACTGCAACCGATGCAGTAGAGAAAAATCTTACGGAGGGATTCAGAGAACTATTTATGCGCCATATTCCGTTTAAAAGAATGGGCGCACCTGAAGAAATTGCCACAGCAGCAGTTTACTTTGCATCAGATGATTCTGCTTATACCACGGGGCAAATACTGACGGTATCAGGCGGTTTTGGTTTGGCGACACCTGTATATGGAGATTTGTCAGACAAATTAAATCGTAGATAGACAAAAACACAGACGGAGCTTCAAAATTTCTCCATCTGTGGTTTTTTTGTTGTTTTTTTCATACATACATGATATAATAAAGATAAAAAACGGAGGTATAATATTATGATGAACGAAAAAGTACATGAACTTTTAAATCAACAGATCAACAAAGAGTTCTATTCTGCGTATCTCTACCTTGATTTCTCGAATTATTTTGAAGAGGTAGGTCTTGACGGATTTGCCAACTGGTATAAGATTCAGGCACAGGAAGAGCGTGACCATGCAATGCTTTTCTATCAGTATCTCCAAAACGAGAATCAAAAAGTAACACTTGAGGCTATTGCAAAACCTGACAAGACATTTTCTAGCCATATGGATGTTTTAAAGGCAGGACTTGAACACGAAGAATATGTAACATCACTTATAAATGACATTTATGCAGCAGCATACAATGTTAAAGATTTTCGCACAATGCAGTTCCTTGATTGGTTTGTTAAGGAACAAGGTGAAGAGGAAACAAATGCAAATGATTTGATTACAAAGATGGAACTTTTTGGTTCGGATCCAAAAAGTCTTTATATGCTCAATCAGGAACTTGCAGCACGAGTTTATACAGCTCCGTCGTTAGTTTTATAATTTTTTATAAAAGCTTTATAAGAGCAAAATGTTAAGATTAAAGCCTTATGGGAAATTTTAATTAGTCTTATACGAAAGAGCTTTTTTGACCACATGTTATCCCACAGTTAGAAATGTAACAGGCGGAAACAGTGGAAATAAGAGGTCCAAAGAGTATGTTGAATGTAGCCAAAAGGGCTAAAAAAGCAAAAACCGCTATATATCAGGCTTTAGAGCGTGTTCGGGACGAAGGGGCCGCAGGTTTAAATCTTGTCATCCCGACCATATCGAGTGTTCATAAATGAACACTCGTTTTTTATTTTTATGCGATTTAAAAACTAATTTGCAAATTCGTTTTGCATTACATATTCTAAAAAAGCATTCAAATGATTCGAAATCCATTTGTTTTTATGATATATAAGCTGTTTCCATATATCGATATTAAAATCGCATACATCAATATATGCAAGTTTTCCTTCTTTGACCTTTTTTTCTGTAACAAATTCGGGCAAAAATGATATGGCCACACCTTTTTCAAGCTCATTTGTTATCAAATCTGTTCTGCCAATCTCTAATACAGGCTTTATCTGGAGAGATTTTTTAGCAAGCGCTTTGTCAAAGCTGTGACGATAACCTACGCCTTTTTCTGTAAGCATAAACGGCTCATCTATAAGCTCCTCAATTTTAACATTTTTCTTTTTTGCAAAGCGTGATGCTGAACTTGTTACAAAGTTCATATTCACAAGCTCTTCTTTTGCAATTATATAATCTTGATGATATACACGGCTATCAAGAGTAAAAATAACATCTGCTTCATTTCTGTCAAGGATTTTAAACATATCATCCGTATCAGCTGTTGAAAATTTTAGAAATATTTTTGGATACTTTTTGTAAAAATCATTATAATTTCGCGTAAGCATTATCTCGCATACAGAATCGGGCGTTACGGCATGAATATCGCCGGATATTTTTGTAGAATTCGTTACGCTTTGCTTCAATTCTTCACTAAGACCTATTATTTTGTGAGCATAGCGTTTGAGTTCGTTGCCTTTTTCTGTAAGAGTGATAGTGTGATTTATTCGTTCAAACAAAAGACACCCAAGCTCATCCTCGAGTTGTTTTATCTGAAAAGATACGGTTGATTGTGTATATCCAAGCGCCTGTGCCGCTTTTGAAAAGCCATTTAGTTCGGCAACATGGACAAAAGTTATAAGATTTCTTATCTCCATTTTTTACAGCTCCTTGCAATCGAAAAAATCGATAGCTCACATTAAAACTATTTGTTTTACAAATCGTTATTCATATTGTATACTATGTAATATAATTTGTCAATTAGTTTTATGGAGGAAAAATAAATGCCGGAAATCAAATTTTACAAAAGAGATAATATCCCTATGGAGATGCATAAGGTAAAGGTTGTTCAAAAGCTTAATCTTTTGCCCGCAGATGAAAGACTTGAGAAAATGAAAGAGGCAGGTTTTAACACCTTTATGCTTCATAACGGGGACATATTTATGGATATGCTTACCGATTCGGGCGTAAATGCAATGAGCGATAATATGCAATCGGCTATGCTTCGTGCAGACGATGCATATGCAGGAAGTGAAACTTTTTATCGTATGCGCGACAAGCTTGAAGAAATATTTGGAATAAAGTATCTTCTTCCAACACATCAAGGAAGAGCATGTGAGCACATCATTGCACAACATCTTGTAAAACCTGATAACTGTGTAATTATGAACTACCACTTTACAACATCAAAGGCACATGTTACACGCCTTGGCGGTCGTGTTGAGGAGCTTGTAAAGGACGAGGGATTGATTGCAAAGAGCAATCTTCCGTTTAAGGGTAATATTGATATAAACAAGGTAAAGGCTTGTATAGCAAAAGAGGGCGCATCAAATATTGCATATATGCGTCTTGAAGCGGGCACGAACCTTATCGGTGGACAGCCTATTTCATACGAAAATATGAAAGAGGCAACAGAGCTTGCAAAAGAAAATGGCATTCTTACAGTCCTTGATGCATCGCTTTTGCAGGACAACTTATACTTCATAAAAATGCGTGAAGAGTCCATGAAGGACAAGTCGATTAGAGAAATTACAAGAATGGTTGCAGACTTGTTTGATGTAATATATTTTTCAGCAAGAAAATTTGGCTTTGGCAGAGGTGGCGGAATACTTATTCGTGATGAAAAGCTATTCCACGATATGGAAGACTACATAACAATGTTTGAGGGCTTCTTGACATATGGTGGTATGTCGGTCAAAGAAATGGAAGCTTTGACAATAGGTTTTGAGGAATCTATGGATTTGGATATTATATCACAGGGACCGCAGTTTATAAATCATTGTGTAAATGAGCTTGATAAATATGGCGTACCGATGATTACACCGGGTGGCGGACTTGGTGCACATATCAATGCAAGAGAGGTTGTAAGTCACATCCCGTCGGAACAATATCCTGCAGGAGCATTGGTAGCTGCGCTTTACCTTTGTGGCGGTATAAGAGGTATGGAAAGAGGAACACTTTCAGAGGAGAGAAATCCTGATGGAACAGAGCATATCGCATCTGTTGAGATGGTAAGACTTGCGTTCCCAAGAAGAGTGTTTACACTTTCTCAAACAGAGTATGTTATCGACAGGGTTAAGTGGCTATACGATAACAGACACCTCGTTGGCGGTTTAAGGTTCGTTCACGAGCCAAAAACGCTCCGTTTCTTTACAGGAAAGCTTGAGCCGGTATCTGATTGGCCGGAAAAACTGCTTGCAGCATATAAGGCTGAATTTGGTGAAGACCAATAATAATTAAATATCAAAAAGAGCTTTGATAATATTATCAAAGCTCTTTTTTAAGTTTATAGAAACAAAACACAGTAAAACACTTTAGTTTCTTAGAAATTTTTTACAAACAGTTTATATCGTCTTGTTTAACCACCATCAGACCTGATTTTGTAAGAAGTTCTACGATTTGTTCTTTGTCCATATCTTCTTTTGACAATCTTAAAATCATCAGCGCTTTGTCTTCTGTGATGTAATTTAACGAATACATATACTCAATCGAAATATTGTTTTTCTCAATTATTTCAAGCACGCTGTCAAGGCCTGCCGGCTTGTTTGGCACGGCAACACAAATAACATGATTTACTTTTGAAATAAATCCGTTTTCACGAAGCACATTTGTTGCAAATTCGACATCTTTTTCTCTCACAATTATACGAATAATGCCAAAATGAGTTGTATCTGCAATAGATAAAGCAAGCAAATCGATGTCGTTTTGCCCTAAAATCTTTGTAAGCGAACGAAGTGTGCCTTTATTGTTTTCAAGATAAACTGAAATCTGTGTTATAAACATACTTTTACCTCCTTATTTTGTAAGCCCTCTGTTATCAATTATTCTCTTTGCTTTTCCCTCAGAACGCGGGATAGATTTTGGCGCCACAAGCTTGACAACTGCCGCAACACCAACAACTGATTTTATCTGTTCTGTGATTTTGCCCTGGATTTTTTCGATATCAGAAACTGTATCCGAGAATATTTCTTCTGTAAGCTCTACCTGCACTTCAAGTCTATCGGTTGAATTTACTCTGTCAACAACAAGCATATAGTGTGGCGAAACGCCCGGAATTTTAAGGAGCACTTCTTCAATCTGGCTTGGGAATACATTTACGCCACGAATAACAAGCATATCGTCGGTTCTGCCTGTGATTCGGCTCATTCTCACATGAGTTCTGCCACAAGGACAAGGCTCTTTAGTAAGCGTGCAAATATCGTGAGTGCGATATCTAATCATTGGCATACCTGTTTTTGTTATTGTTGTAAATACAAGTTCACCACTCTCGCCATAAGGGAGAGGTTCGCCTGTTTGTGGGTTTACAATCTCGGCAATAACATGGTCTTCATTTATATGCATACCGGCTTTGGCAGAACATTCAAATGCAACACCGGGACCTGCAATTTCAGTAAGTCCATAGATATTATATGCATTGATATCAAATAAGCTTTCGAGCTTTTCTCGCATTTCTTCTGTCCATGGTTCTGCACCAAAACAACCGGACTTTAGCTTGAATTCTTTTGGGTCATAGCCCATTTCCTTTAAAGATTCGCCCAAGAAAATTGCATACGATGGCGTACAACAAAGCATTGTAGCGCCCAAATCGTGCATCATCATAAGCTGTCTTTGTGTATTACCGCTTGACATTGGTATAACCATGGCGCCGACTTCTGATGCTCCCTGATGAGCACCAAGTCCTCCTGTAAATAAGCCATAACCATATGTAACCTGAATTTTATCTTCTTTGCCGGCACCTGCGGCAGTTAATGCACGAGCAACCATCTGTGTCCATACATCAACATCGTTTTGTGTATATCCTGAAACAATTGGTTTCCCTGTTGTGCCGGACGAGCCTTGGATTCTTACAATTTCATCTTGCGGAACAGCCAAAAGACCATAAGGAAACTCGTCGCGCAGGTCAGTTTTATTAGTGAACGGAAGAAGATGTAAATCATCTGTTCCTTTAATGTCTTCGGGTTTAACGCCTGCTTCGTCCATGCGTTTTTTATACATAGGCACATTATTGTATACATGCGCAACTGTTTTTATCAACCTTTCATCCTGAATTTTTTTAATTGACTCTCTGTCCATACATTCTACTTTGGGGTCGTATATTTTGTTTTCTGATATTTTCATTTAAATCTTTCCTTTCTGTTTATTATAAAAAAGCTATTGCAGTATATCTTGCTATCTTTTCAGTGCATAATTTTTGAAATTTTCTCCTCTCTAAAAATTTTTGTAGTATAGTTTAAAAGTCAGGCTCTCCTGGCTGTCTGATAAAAATAAAATAAAAAAATCTCTTTAACAAATAAAAAAATCTGTTAAAGAGACGAATTTACAAATCCGCGGTACCACTCTTCTTGCATAAATGCTTATATACATTTATACCACTTTAAGCTCCAACAAGCTCCTTGCACTAACGCAGCATTCGCGGAAGAAACTACTCATCTTTCGATTTTCCCTTCTCCAACTCAAAAGTGAAAGGCTCGGATATACACCGCTTTCGGCTCGCACCAACCGCCGTATCTCTCATCGCTTTAGTATATCTGCCATCTTCGTCACAGTTATTACAATAATTGTAACCCTTTAAAATTGATTTGTCAAGAGTTTTTAAAAATTTAATAGCTTGCAAGTTTAATTGATTAGCATTTTTTTTTATTTGCCTTAATTGTTGATTTTTTTGAATATATATGTTAATATATAAAAGAAAATTTAATATCATCACACAGAGTGTTGATTGTATCGCAAATGACTCTTAGTCAAGGTACAGTCGGTGGAAAGGGAATGAGGTGTGAACCCTCTGCGATTAAACTGTCGGTGTGTGTGTCAAAGTTTTTATGTTCGTCGGTGAAAGCCGGTCATTGGGAAACTGAGAAGGCAGAATATAAAAATGCGAGGGTAAATCTATACCTTATATGGCACGAGTCACAAGACCTGCTTTGATATTATCCTGTTAAGTGCATATTTGCATAGGGGTAATATTTTCAGATTGAGGTGCCAAAATGTATGCTTTTGGTTTTTGTTCCATATTCTCATCTGAATTGTGATTCATCACAGAAAAACTCAGCTGTGGTAATTTTTTAAAAAGAAAAATTGCTGCAGTTTTTTTGTTTTCTGCGCTTCGGAGGGGAAACGGACGAATCAAGTGATGCAAAAGAACACAATCATTCAGAAGAGACGCCAAAGGTTGAGCAAAATATATTGGAGTGTATTTTGTCAGTAAGATGTGATACCATTTTTGACAATATCAGCCAATTTGATAAAGAAAAAGTAACTATTTTACCACCGGATGGCGTTATTTTCCCAAAAACAAAGGTTGTATTTTGTGAAGGTGAAAGCATTTTTAATGTTTTAACGCGAGAACTTAAGAAAAACAAAATACAATTTGATTTTGGTAACACGCCGATGTATAATACTATATATCAAAGGAATTTTCAATATATATGAGCATGATTGTGGAGAGCTTTCCGGATGGATGTATAAGGTAAATGGCTGGTTTCCTAATTATGGATGCTCACGGTATCAGCTTAAAGCCGGAGATGAAATCGAATGGGTTTATACTTGTGATTTAGGCAATGATGTTGGTGGTTATTCTAAACAGCAAAAGGATGAGTGATGTTGGAACATAAAAATTATAAATTTATGCAAAACTTAAAATGCGAATACTTTCCGTGCCACAAGTCAGTAGATACAGAGGATTTTAATTGTATCTTTTGTTTCTGTCCGCTGTATTACACAGACGATTGTGGCGGAAAATTCACATATACTAAAGATGGAATTAAATGCTGTGAGGAATGCTCTTTCCCTCATCATAAAAACAATTATGCCTTGGTACTTGAAAAAATAAATGACTACAATAAAAAGCGTGGTGATGTCATTGAATGAATTTAAAACCTATCACCCGATTGTAAATTTCATATATTTCGTATTTGTAATCGGATTTTCCTGCTTTTTTATGCATCCTGTTTGTCTTTTAATATCGCTTGTGTGCGGCTTTACATATTCTGTGATGCTAAAGGGAAAAAAGCAGGTAAAGAAAAGTTTAATATATATGCTTCCTATGCTACTTGCAATGGCACTTATAAATCCTGCCTTTAACCACGAGGGAGTAACAATTATAGAATATCTGCCAAGCGGGAATCCGCTGACGCTTGAATCCATCATATACGGCATATCTGCTGCGACAATGATAGTGAGCGTTATCTGCCATTTTTCTTGCTATAACGAGATTATGACAAGCGATAAGTTTATCTATCTTTTTGGAAAAATCATTCCGGGGATGTCGCTTATTCTTTCGATGACACTTCGTTTCGTGCCGAAATTTTCTGCACAGCTAAAAGTCGTAACAAATGCAGGGAGGTGTATGGGGCGTGATGTTAGTAGCGGAAGCGTCATAAAAAGGGCAAAGCATGGTCTTAATATTCTCTCTATTATGACGACTTGGGCACTTGAAAACGCCATTGAAACGGCAGACAGTATGAAGTCGCGTGGCTATGGTCATCCGGGAAGAACTGCTTTTTCAATATTTACATTTGATAAAAGAGATAAAAAAGCACTAATCGCAATTTTAGTTTTAGGAATATATACACTTGTAGGAAATTTAATGGGCACAATGTACTTTCGGTATTTTCCGTCCATGAAAGCGGCAGAGCTTACACCATTTGGCGCAAGTGTGTTTGTAGCATATTTTCTGCTTTGTATAAGTCCTATAATTATTGAACTTTGGGAGGTGAGAAGATGGAAATCATTAAGATCGAAAATTTAAGTTTTACATATCCAAATCGTGAAAACAAGGCTCTTGACGATATAAGTCTATCCATAAATCGTGGAGAGTTTATCACCCTTTGCGGAAAATCAGGCTGTGGCAAAACAACACTTTTAAGACTAATGAAATCTTCTCTTGCTCCATTTGGTAATAAAGCTGGTAAAATATATTTTGACAAAACGCCGTTAGAGGATATAGATTCAAAAGAGCAAGCCGCAAAAATTGGCTTTGTTATGCAAAATGCAGATAACCAAATTGTAACTGATAAGGTGTGGCACGAGCTTGCGTTTGGACTTGAAAGCCTTGGATATTCCACACCTGAAATCAGGGCAAGAGTATCGGAAATGGCATCATTTTTCGGTATCCAGGAATGGTTTTATAAAAAAGTAACCGAGCTATCGGGAGGACAGAAACAACTTTTAAATCTTGCTTCTGTTATGGTGATGCAGCCTGATGTTCTTATTTTGGACGAGCCTACAAGTCAGCTTGACCCGATAGCCACAGGCGAATTTTTGAAGACTTTAGAAAAAATCAACCGTGAGCTTGGTGTGACGGTAATTCTTTCGGAGCATTGCTTGGAGGAAGCGTTTCCTATATCCGACAGAGTTGTTGTTATGGATGCTGGAAAGGTTATAGCAGATGATAAGCCGCAAAAAGTCGGGGATATATTAAAAGCTCAAAATCACGATATGTGTTTAGCTCTTCCGACACCGATGAGAGTTTATGGTGCGATTGACAATAATCTTGCTTGTCCCATTACTGTTCGTGACGGCAGAGTATGGCTTGAAGAATATATCAAGACAAACACTATAAATCCGGATTTAATACCAAATGCTGAGAATACTGAAACTGAAGCAGAAACAGTGATTGAAATAGAAGATGCGTGGTTTCGGTATGAAAAGGATTTGCCCGATGTGATAAAAGGATTGAGCGTCAAAGTTCAAAAAGGAGAGTTTTTTGCCATTGTCGGTGGCAATGGCACCGGAAAGACAACCGCTCTTTCGCTTGTATCAGGGCTCAACAAACCATATCGTGGCGATGTTTTAATATACGGAAAAAGTATCTCAAAAATAAATGGTTTGTATAACGGGATTTTGGGTGTGCTTCCTCAAAATCCGCAGAGCGTATTTGTAAAAAAGAGCGTATATCTTGACCTTTTAGAAATTTTATCTGAAACAAAGCTTTCAAAGACTGAAAAAGAAATCCGTACTAAAGATATGGCAGCCCTTTGCCGTATAGATGATTTGCTTGACTTTCATCCATATGATTTGTCGGGTGGTGAAAAACAGAGAGCAGCGCTTTGTAAAGTGCTTTTAATGTCACCTGAAATACTGCTTCTTGACGAGCCGACAAAGGGTTTGGATGCTCACTTCAAGCAGATTTTTGCAGATATTATAAATGACCTTAAATTAAACGGTGTAACTGTTGTTATGGTTTCCCATGACATAGAATTCTGTGCTGAATTTGCAGATAGGTGTGCTATGTTTTTTGATGGCAATATTACATCAATCGGTAAACCAAGAGAGTTTTTTGGCGGCAAGAATTTTTACACCACTTCTGCAAACAGAATGGCAAGAACTACGATTCCAAAAGCAGTTTTGGCAGAGGATATTATCCTTGCACTCGGTGGAAAGGTCGAAAAGAAAGAAACACATACACCATCTGTAACAATCAAAAAAGAAGAACACCAAACAGAGTCGAGCAATAAGAAGAAAGCAAAACTTACACCTGCAAGGGTTATTTTGGGAAGTATATTTGCTTTGTTGTTTTTATTGACAACTCTTTCCCTTGTGTCTGATGTTGATATTTTAAATTTAGGAAAAGCCAGTTTCATTGGTCTTGAAGCATTTCAAATAATATCAATATTGGAATTAGCTATAGCCTTTGTTTGTTTCTTTCCTCAAAAAGAATTTGGAATAAATGTAGCAGGGCAACAGAAAACTGATAGAATGCTTGCCAAACGCACGCTTGTTGCAGCACTACTGATACTGCTTGCAATACCGCTTACAATTTACATAGGCGTATATTTTTTAGGTGACAGGAAGTATTATTTCATAAGCCTTCTTATCATATTTGAAACAATGCTACCCTTTTGTATGGTTTTTGAAAAGAGAAAACCCGAGGCAAGAGAAATCGTGACAATAAGCGTTTTGTGTGGTATAGCAGTAGCCGGAAGGGCAGCATTCTTTATGCTCCCACAGTTCAAGCCCGTTGCCAGTCTTGTGATTATTGCGGGCGTGTGTTTCGGTGGTGAAACAGGATTTTTGGTTGGAGCAGTTGCCGGCTTTGTATCAAATTTTTTCTTCGGTCAAGGTCCTTGGACACCCTGGCAGATGTTTGCCTTTGGCATAATAGGTTTTATTGCAGGTATTCTTTTTAAGAAAGGTTTTCTTAGAAAAACAAAGACATCGCTGTGCATTTTTGGTGTTCTTGCTACACTCATTATATACGGCGGCATTATGAATCCCGCATCGGTAATTATGTCGCAAAACATCATTACAAAGGAAATGATAATTTCTGCATATCTTGTAGGCTTGCCTCTTGATATGCTGCATGCGGTATCAACTGCATTTTTCCTTTGGTTTATTGCTGAGCCCATGATAGACAAGCTCGAAAGAGTTAAAGTGAAATATGGACTGATTGAACGGTAATAAAAATATGTTGACATTAATTACAAAGGATTTTATAATAAAAAAGTACAGCTATAAATGATAGCTGTACCTTTTTTTATTTGACAAAATAGTACATCGTAAAAATTTGACTCTTCATATTTATCAAAAAATATTTTCCATTTATCGTTTCTTCCTTTTAATCATTTTTTTGCATTTTATTATATACAATATTTGCTAAAACTAATGAGAAAATACCGCTTATAAACTTTCCTGTCATCATAGGCATCAAAGAGGCACGGTCAAAAGTAAGTATAAATGCGAGGTGATCTCCGAGTACGAACGCAGCAGATACACAGAACGCCATATTCATAATTCTGCCTTTCCTGTTCATATTCTTGAGCATAGAAAATACAGGTATGTAATTTGCCAATATCATAATCAGTCCGAGTATGGAAGTGTTATCGAGCTTTAAAATATTACCGAGTCTGAAAAACACCTTACCAAACAATCTGGACACGATAGAAATAAGGGGGAATACTCCTGCAAGAATAATGGCTATGTTACCCACAATTACAAATGAATCTTCAATAGGGGCAGTACCTTTAATTATTTCATACCCCAGAAGCTGACGGCATATTCCCACGCAAAGACCTGTTGTTATGAAAATCATCAGTATTTTCCCGAAAATACCAAAAATTTTTCCGCTAAGAGACGGGCATTTCCAAAGTCCCAGACATATAAGGAAGGAAAAAACAATAATAAGAAGAGTATTCAGAATTAAGTCAGTGAAAGGAATGCCGAGAATAATCCCTGCAACTATACAACCAACCGGAATAGTAGCAAATCCGCATAAAAGACCTATTAAGATATCTTCGTGATACTCCTTTTCTGTCATTTGAAGAGAAAGGGGAATTGCCGTGCATATTGCAGCACCGAAGGTAGAAGCGACAACAACGCCGTTATATCTGCTTATTGCTGAAATTCCTGACAACTCGAACGCCATAGAAGCACCTCCCGAATCTACAGGAAAAAATGATGCAATAATCGATGCATCTATATGTATTAAATTGAGAATAGGCTCAAAAATAAAGGAAAGTCCCGACGCTATTACCGGAGTCAGAACAATCATACCTGACATGGAAAGAATAAGTGCACCCGATGTTATAATACCATTTTCAAATTCATCACCTAATTTAAAATGGTTGCCCGTAATTTTATCCAATGCACCGATAAGTGCGAAGATAACAAAAATCAATTCAATGCTCATATAATTCCCTTCTTTCATTTGTTAATGCTATTATAAGTGATATATAATAAAAAAACTTGCAGTATTATATAAAAAAGTATAAAAAAATTATGATTATTGACTTTGTTATTGCTGTTATGTATAATAAATTATAAATATTTTAAGATTGAGATGATTGATATGAATAAACCACCTTTTTATGAAACTGTACAGCGGGGAACGGTGGATTTCCCCATTGGATTTTATCGCGTTGACAAATCGCATCCGTGTTACCAGATGAGAATGCAGTGGCATAATGATATGGAAATAGAACGTGTTATACAAGGGCAGCTTAATGTATCTGTAGGAGGTAAAATTTATGAAATGAGAGAAAATCAGAGCCTGATACTTCCACCGGGGGTAATACACGCAGCAGAGGCGAAGAATTGTGTATATGAATGTATAGTGTTCTCCCCGAATATCCTTTATTCGACGAAAAAAATCCGTACAGACATAGAAACAAAGCTGTTAAAACCGGTGCTTTTAGATAATGATGAGAGAGTAAGTATATTATTTGAAAGTCTAAGAAGCCCATATCCAGGATACGAAATAAAGGTTATCAGCGATTTATACGCATTGACTTTTACTGCAATAAATGAGCAAAAAAATGCAATTGAAGGCAAAGCGGAGTATCGTACAGACAGGGTAAAGGCTGCTATTAGTTATATAGAGGAAAACTATGCAAAAGAGATAACGCTTGATGCTTTGTCAAAGATATGCTCAATGAGCCCGAGTTATTTTTGCCGTTTTTTTAAGGAGGCAACTGGACAGACTCCAAATCAATATATAAATGCCTACCGTATAGAGCAGGCTTGTGAGATTCTCTTTTCAGGGAATAATGTGACTGAGACGGCATTTGCGTGCGGATTTAACGATTTGAGCTATTTTATCAATGTTTTTAAAAAAAGAATGGGCGTTTCTCCAAAACAGTATTTGAAAAAAATATAGTTAAATGCTTAATAACAATAGAACATAATAATACAAAGGACAAACTTACGAATAGAGGAACGGTATGATAGAAGAGCAAAAAACAATTATTATAAACGTCATATGATATGATGAAGCTAAGTCAACTAAAGGTTGTTTTATATCAACGAAATTATTTTTAGAATATAGAGAAGCAATCTCCTTTGATTGGTAGCATATTGAAAGGTCGTTATATTGGAAAATATTTTTTGATAAATATGAAGAGTCAAATTTTTACGATGTACTATTTTGTCAAATAAAAAAGGTACAGCTATCATTTATAGCTGTACCTTTTTTCGGTGGTGCACCTGAGGAGACTTGAACTCCTAAGCCGTTGCCGGCACACGGACCTGAACCGTGCGCGTCTGCCAATTCCGCCACAGGTGCAAAGATATGTTCTAATATATAATATATCATAAAAAATATATCCAATCAAGAGAACGACTATTTATTAAAGTCCATAAAAACTAAAACGAGCTAAATATAATTTTCTTTTACCATATTTCTTCCTACAAAATTACTACCAATATATTAGCATATAATTATTGAGATATCAACCTTTTTAAAGTAAAAAAGTCCATATATGTAATAAAAATTTTTACACAAACATAAATATAGTCCAAGAGCGGATATAATTTTGTGAAAGGATTATATAAAATGCGGAGGAAGAAAAGAACGCGCGCTTTTAAAGCGGTTATTATGAATAAGACAAGCATAAAGATGACAATTTTTGCGTTTGTTTTTATGCTTCTCATTATGTGTATTTTTGCGACTGCAAATATGGCTCTTGGCGCTTTTAAATATGCAAATTACAATATAATTTCTGCAGCTGTGATGGAAAATATGATTCCGTCGTGGGGGAGTGGCGACAAACAAAAAGAGCTTTGGTATAGTGTTATTTGCAAGATGGTCGGCTTTGATATAAAAACTCCTGCAACAATTATACAAAACCAAATAGGTGCAATAAAAATCGGGACAAAAAATGAACGATTAAAAGATGCGCAAAACAAAAAAAACGAGCAAAAAAGTGAGGAAAATGAAGAGGGCAGATATCCGATTGTTGAAACAAGCAGCATCATAGGCTCGACCACAAATACCGGGGAGAATAAAGCGATATATTTAAATAACGAAACAAGCTTTGATATAGATATAAACGCTCTTTTGTCCGAGCCGCTTTCGATTAAAAAAAAGGATGGTCCGTTTGTACTTATAGTACATACTCATACGACAGAAAGTTATACACCACCTGACCAGAACTCATATTCGCCAGACGAGAGCACACGCACCCAAGACACAAATTATAATGTTGTGCGTGTGGGCGAGATTATGGCGCATGAGCTTGAAGCGGCGGGGATAGAAACGATTCATGACAAGACAATAAACGATTATCCGTCGTATAGCGGTTCGTATAAAAAAACGCTTGGAATAATAGAAAGCTATCTTAAAAAATATCCATCTATACAGGTTGTTTTAGATGTGCACCGTGACGGGATGACAAAAAATGATGGGACAAAAATGAAAGTATGTGCCGATATAAATGGCGAAAAAGCATCACAGGTTATGGTGCTTTGTGGCAGTAGCGAGGGCGGACTCAAACATGAAAACTGGAAAGAAAATCTAAAGCTTGGTCTTCGGATACAAGATGCGCTTACAAAAAATTATCCCGGTCTTGCACGACCGCTCCACTTTGTAAAAGAACGCTATAACCAGCACGCAACAAAAGGTTCTATGATACTTGAGGTGGGAACTGATGGAAATACACTTGATGAAGCGCTTGTGTGTGCAAAATATACTGCGCGCGCAATAGCTGATGTACTTGGTAAAATACAATAAAAAAGCCGTGTATCTGTAAAAGAATACACGGCTTTGGTTTATTTATTGTTGTCGTTAGCTCTTATTTCAACTCTTCTGATTTTGCCGCTTGTCGTTTTTGGCAATTCATCAACAAACTCGACAATACGAGGATATTTATATGGTGCAGTAGCGTGTTTTACATGGTCTTGCAGCTCGCGTACAAGTGCGTCACTCGGCTCATAATCCTTTGTCAAAACAACTGTTGCTTTTACAACCTGGCCTCTGTTTGGGTCGGGAGCGGCAGTGATTGCACATTCAAGTACTGCGGGGTGCTCCATAAGTGCACTTTCGACCTCGAAAGGCCCTATTCTGTAGCCCGAACACTTTATAACATCGTCTGTACGACCAACAAACCAATAATAGCCCTTGTTATCGCGCCACGCAATGTCGCCTGTGTGATAAAACTTTCCCCCAAGCTTTTGCTTTGTAGATTCTTCATCATTTAGAAAAGCACACACAAGTCCGGTTGGCATATATTTATCGATATCACGAATGACAAGCTCGCCCTCTTCACCGACATCGCATGAGTTCCCGTCTTCATCGATTATGTCTATATTATATAGCGGCGATGGCTTGCCCATTGAACCGGGATTTGGTACAAAACCATCAAAATTTGCAAGAAGGACAGTCGATTCACTTTGACCAAAGCCTTCACACATATGCAGTCCGGTAAGCTCGAGCCATTTATTATAAACCTCCGGATTAAGCGGCTCACCTGCTGTGCAACAGTGCGTTATAAACGACAAATCATACTGTGTCAAATCCTCATGTATTAAAAAACGAAAAATTGTCGGTGGCGCACAGAATGTCGCCGGTTTGTATTTTACGAGCTTTTCGAGCATGTTGTGTGGTACAAACTTGTCCGTATCGTATGCAAATATTGCGGCGCCCGCAATCCATTGGCCATAAATCTTGCCCCAGCCAAATTTTGCCCAACCGGAGTCGGAAGCAGTCATATGAAGCTTGTTATCGATTACCTTTTGCCAATATTTTGCAGTAACAATGTGCCCGAGCGGATATGTGTGGTTGTGCGCAACCATTTTGGGCCAACCTGATGTGCCGCTTGTAAAATATGTAAGGAAGATATCCTCGTTGTGCGTCGCATCGTCACCTGTCGGGCGAGCAAATTCTTCACCAAATTTATCAAACTCATCATCAAACGCAATCCAACCGTCGCGCTTACCTGCAACGACAACCTTGTGTTCGAGTGTGGGTATGTCGTCTTGTGCAAGCTCGACCTGATTTGTAATATAGTCTTCTCCGACTGCAACAATCGTCTTAACCTGTGCGGCATTTACACGATATTTTATATCCTTTGCAGTAAGCTGTAGCGATGCAGGGATAAGGATTGCGCCTATTTTATGGAGCGCAGTAGCTAAAAACCAATATTCATAGCGTTGGCGCAGTAAAAACAAAACCTTGTCACCCTTGTTTATTCCAAGCGATTTAAAAAAGTTTGCCGCTTTATTACTAAGACGCTTTATATCATCAAATGTAAGTGTCTTTTCGTTATCGTGGTCATCGCACCAAACGAGCGCAACCTTGTTTTTATCATATTGCGCCCACGCATCAACAACATCATATCCAAAGTTAAAGTCTTTTGGGATATTAAGCTTATAATTTTCTTTAAAATCTTCATAAGAGTCAAATTCTACTCTGTCCAAAAATTTATGTAACAGCATTTTTACACCTCGTTATATTTGTGATTGATTTATTGGGATATGACGGTCAAAAACTTTGCCCTTTTGCCACCCAATGCAGTTTGTCCGTGAGGAAGAGTGGGGTCAAAGTATATACAATCGCCCTCTTCAAGAACGACTGATTCGTCTCCGAATTGTACAAGAATTGACCCTTCAACGACATAGTTAAACTCTTGTCCCTCATGGACGACGAGCTTGTGGTCATTATCATCGGGCTCAACAGTTACCATAAGTGGCTCCATAATTTTATGTTTAAATTTATAAGCAAGACTTTCAAATGTATAGCCCGGGTAACGGTCAATGTTTATACCTTTATCTTTTTTTACAATACAATATGTTTTAAGCTTTGGAGATTTTCCTGTCAGAATTTCGGTAAAATCTACTTTGTATTCGCCGGCAAGTCTGTAAAGCACGCTGATTGGAATATCTGCGCCGCTTTCCTCATAGCTTTTATAAGTTTCATAATCGACACCCACAAGCTTTGCGACGGCGTGTCTGCTATATCCACATATTTCTCGAAGCTCTTTAATTCTGCTTGCAACCTGCATAATTTCTTCTGCCATAAATCTCACATTCCTTTCATAATCAATTTCAAAATACATCTTTTTAATAATATATTTTACATCAAAAAACTAAAAAAAACAAGTAGTTTAGCAATTTTATGTAGCAAAAATCAAAAAAATGGTAAGTTTACATAAAAAATTTAAAAAAATTATGATTTAATGTTGTAAAATGCAGATGTTTTGGTATATAATCATTTTGTTGACGAGAAAACTCAAAGGAGGCAGAGACTATGATTGCAAAAGTGAATAGTTGTGGATTGGTTGGTCTTGATGGTTATATTGTTGAAGTCGAGATTGACATTTCTATGGGTATGCCAACATTTGATATAGTTGGACTTCCTGATGCAGCAGTAAAAGAATCGCGCGAGCGTGTTCGTGCCGCAGTAAAG
Organism: Candidatus Aphodoplasma sp.; assembly: GCA_045626925.1. Lineage (GTDB taxonomy): Bacteria > Bacillota > Clostridia > UBA1381 > UMGS1253 > Aphodoplasma. The sequence continues at coordinate 25,596 of JAZUQZ010000009.1, forward strand.
AACAGTGGTTTTGTTTTTCCGTCGAGACGCATCACAATAAATCTTGCCCCTGCACATATAAAAAAGGAAGGCTCGGTTTATGATTTGCCTATGGCAGTTGCGTTTTTAATGGCAACAAATCAAATTCAAATTGAAAATGTTGATGATTTTGTTTTTATAGGTGAGCTTTCTCTTGATGGCCAGGTAAGAGCCGTATCCGGTGTATTGCCAATGGTCATAGCTGCGCGTGAAAACGGTGCAAAATGTGCGCTGGTGCCTTATGAAAATGCAAGTGAGGCAGCCGTTGTAAAAGGAATCGATATAATTGGCGTAAATACGCTTACACAACTTTGTGACCACATAAGTGGCAGGACGCATATTGATGCGCACACGATTGACCTTGATGAGTATTTTAAAAAACAAAATGAATGTGGAATTGATTTTTCAGAGGTAAAAGGACAGGAAAATGTAAAGCGCGCACTTGAGATTGCAGCTGCAGGAAATCACAACATTTTAATGATTGGAAGTCCCGGCAGCGGCAAGTCAATGATAGCACAAAGATTTCCGACTATTTTGCCGGATATGACTTTTGAAGAGGCACTTGAAGTAACAAAAATACATTCAATTGCGGGAACTCTTTCATCTGACACGCCGATTATAACAAACCGACCGTTCAGACATCCGCATCATACAATTTCTGCGATAGGGCTTTCGGGCGGAGGACGAGTGCCAAAGCCGGGCGAGGTAAGCCTTGCGCACAATGGCGTATTGTTTTTGGATGAATTGCCCGAGTTTAATAAGGATGCACTTGAGGTAATGCGCCAACCGCTCGAGGATGGGAGCGTTACAATAGCACGAATAAATGCAACGCTGACCTATCCGTGTAATGTTATGTTTGTTGCGTCAATGAACCCTTGCAGATGTGGTTATTATGGTGATGGAAGCGGAAGGTGCAAATGTACCGAATCGCAAGTGGCACAATATCTTGGCAAGGTGTCGGGACCGCTTTTGGACAGAATAGATTTACATATAGAGGTTGCACCTGTTAAATATAAGGATTTGGAAAATGAGTCGCCGACGGAAAGCTCGTCAGAGATTAAAAAGCGTGTTAATGCGGCACGCAAAATTCAAAGTGAGAGATATAAAGACTATAATATTTATTCAAACTCTCAACTTACGCCGGCAATGATAAATATTTTTTGCGGTTTGGGCGAGCAGGAGCGGGCGATAATAAAGGGTGCATTTGACCGTCTTGGATTGAGTGCGCGTGCATATAATCGGATTTTAAAGGTGTCGCGTACGATTGCAGACCTTGATGAAAGTGAAAATATTTTATCAAAGCATATTGCAGAGGCAATACAATATCGCAGTCTTGACAGGAAATTTTGGTCATAATATATTTGAAGCATAAAAAGGAGTTTTTAAAATGAAGCTTGGTGTTATAGGCGCAGGAAATATGGCGTCGGCAATTGTGCGTGGCGTTGTTGCATCAAAAAAGATTAGTACAAATGATATATTTGTGTCCGACAAGGATACAAAAAAGCTCAAAGCTTTGGGTGAGTTTGGGATAAATACAACAACTGATAATGCGACGGTTTATAAAAGCAGTGATGTAGTCATATTTGCAGTAAAGCCAAATATATATCCGATTGTTCTTGACGAGGCGGCACAGTGCGATATGAAAGACAAACTTATAATATCTATTGCACCGGGAATTACAACAAAGACAATCGAGGCACATTTTGACTTTGACATAAGCGTTGTGCGCACAATGCCAAATACACCCGCTATGGTGGGCGAGGGTATGAGCGTGTTGTGTGTTGGTGCAAATGTAAGCGAGAAAGACCTTGATGTAGCAAAAATGATTTTTTCGTGTGTGGGAAAGGTCGCCTGTCTTAATGAAAATATGATGGATTCGGTCGTTGCCATAAGCGGAAGCAGTCCTGCATATGTGTTTATGCTTATAGAGGCGATGGCGGATGCAGGGGTAAAGAGCGGACTTACACGAGAAATTTCGTACGAGCTTGCTGCTCAGTCGGTACTTGGGTCGGCAAAGATGGTGCTTGAAACAAAAAAACATCCGGGCGAACTTAAGGATATGGTTTGTTCGCCGGGTGGGACAACGATTGATGCAGTGGCAGTGCTTGAAAAAAGGGGTTTTAGAAACGGAATAATAGAGGCGATGGATGCGTGCACAAAAAAGACGCGAGAAATGGGAAAAAAATAAATGCCCGCACAAATACGCCGATTTAAAAGTTTTATGTAACCGGAATTTTTATCCCCTTTAATACATACAAATTTATTGTATGGATTGGAGGGGGTTTTTTGAGAAGGCATACGGCTTTTGCCGGGGTTTTTAGCGGTTATGTAAAAAATAATAAAATAGCATTATTGGTTTGTACGGCAGTTATGATTTTGGGTATATGCGTCGGAAGTGCATACTGTGTATCGCTTGCAAACAAAGACGCACTTAAAGAAGGTGTCGGCGGCTTTGATGCTTTAAAAAGTACATATAACGGCGGAATGGTGTTTTTTTCGTCGCTGACAAGTATTATGCAGCTTGCATTTTTCGTATGGCTATGCGGGTGTGCAAAAATCGGGATAGTATTTGCACCGATTATATTATCAATAAAAGGCTTTGCGTGCGGGTTTTGCATATCGTCGCTCGTGTCACTATATGGTGCAGATGGGCTTTTGGCGTCGGTGGTGGGGATATTTCCACAAATGATTTTCGTTTTTGCACTGTTGGAGGTTCTTTGCATTGCCGCAATAAATCAAGCAATATATTCGGGTGCAATAGTGGACAAGATGGAAAAACGCAGAAGATTTGTGGCATATTGCATATTTTGCTCGTTGGTTTTTTCATTATTTGCGCTTTGTTCGTTGTTTGAAGCCTATATCTCACCCCATTTGCTTATATGGGCGCTCGAACTATAACTATTGTCGGTTTATGTATATGTCGGAATAAATTACAAGCAGATATTTTCAAAAAACTATATACAAGAATGAAAATATTTTGTAGAATAAAATATATAGCAGTATGTGCCGTCACAGGCGGCGGAATGGAGAAGTAAAAATGTTAAACGCATATCAAGAGGATTTCGTAAGGTATCTTGATAAAGAAAAGCACCTTGCGGAAAACACCTTGTCGTCATACAGACGCGATGTGGAACAATACATATCATATCTTGAAGGCAGACGGATATCGAGCCTTGAAAAAACAAATAAAACGGTAGTGCTTACATATCTTTTAACAATACAAAAAGCAGGAAAAGCCGCATCAACTATATCAAGGCATCTTGCGTCGTTGCGCTCGTTTTATGGATATTTAAACCGCACAGGTATGATAAAGTTTGACCCGACGCTTGGGCTTGAAACACCAAAGGTGGAAAAAAAGCTTCCAAAAATTCTTACAACCCAAGAGGTAGAGAGACTTTTGGAACAACCGAGCCAAAAGGATTTAAAAGGGAAGCGCGACAGGGCAATGCTCGAGCTTTTGTATGCTACGGGCATCCGCGTAAGTGAGCTTATGCTGCTTGATATTGATGATATAAATATATCAATGGGATTTTTAAAATGTCAAAGCACAAGAAGCAGAATAATACCGCTTGGTTCGCTTGCGATGAGTGCGTGTGCTGATTATATAGAAAACGCAAGAGGCGTTATGATAAAGGATAGCGGAGAAAAAGCACTTTTTGTAAATTGTAATGGTCATCGCCTTACAAGACAGGGCTTTTGGAAGATAATAAAGCAATATAAAACACAGGCAAACATTACGGCAGAGCTTACACCGCACACCCTTCGTCATTCGTTTGCGGCACATCTTCTTGAAAATGGTGCGGACCTGCGTTCAATCCAGGAGATGCTTGGACACAGTGATATATCATCAACACAGATATATTCACAGCTCTTGAAAAATAAAATTAAAGAAGTTTATACAAAGGCGCATCCGCGCGCATAGATAATTTTTTGTTTAGGTCATCTATATTGTTGGTAATAATATAGTAGGGGTTTTGGTACAAGGATAAACATTATTTTAAATGTAATGTCGCAGAAGCGACAGAAGGGAGTATGGTATGGAGATACTTGATAAAATTTTAAGTAATGTAAAAAAGACAAAAAAGGTCGTTATACAAAAGTCTAACGATGTTGTTGAAATCACAAAGATGAAGATTGCGATAAACGGCGCTGAAAATGATGCCGATGAGCTTGTAAGAGAAATCGGCAAGCTTGTTTATGATGCATATAAAAGTGGCGAGGGAAATGCCGAGCTTGTTGAAGAAAAATGCACAAAGCTTGATGATATTTATAGAGATATCGAGGAGAAGAAAAGCCAGTTTGCAAAGCTTCGTAATTTAAAAAAGTGTGATGAATGTGGCCGTGAGAACAGTGCGGATGCGACTTTTTGTGATAAGTGCGGTGCAAAGCTGCCGGAGGTTGTAAGCTGTGAGGTTGAAGATATGCCCGGTGGCAGTGATAAAGCCGAGCAGGTTATTGTTGATGTTGACGAGCCTGATGAATAATTAAAACAATATTTTGAAAGGTATGGTTATAGCCATACCTTTTTCTGTGTTAATTTTATAAACCTTAAAAAACCAACAAAAAAGTGTTGTGTTTTGATATGAAATGTTGTATAATATTATAAAATGATATAGGTATGCGCTGGAAAATAAAGGGGGGTAGAACTATGAAAATATTGATACTTTCTGTAAAAACTGGCATGGGCCATCATCAGACGGGAATGGCACTCAAAAACGAGTTTGAACAAAATGGTGCAGAATGTGTTATGCTTGATGTTTTTGAATATGTAAACCCGATTTTGAGCGAGACGATTTCGCGCGGATACCTTTTGTCTACAAAGCTTACGCCTAAAATATATGGCAAGTTTTATAGAATGGCAGAGAAAAATCAAAATGTTGACCCGAGCTTTTTGAAAAATACTATGAACAAAATTCTGTCATCAAAGCTTATGAATTTTATAAACACATACGAGCCTGATGCGGTTATTATAACACATATATTTGCGGCCCAGATTGTGTCATATTTGCGCACAAAGGGCAAGCTTGACTGTTTGACGGTGGGTGTTGTGACAGATTTTACAATACATCCGTTTTGGGAGCAAACAAACCTTGATTATTATGTTACTGCAAGCAGAATGCTTAATCTTCAGCTTGAAAAAAAGGGTATTTCAAAGAAAAAAGCTTTGCCGGTCGGCATACCGATTCATCCAAAATTTTCAAATAATATTCCAAAGGATGAGGCACGAAAGATACTTGGAATAAAAGATAAAACAACAATCCTTGTTATGATGGGCTCTATGGGATATGGCCATATAATGAAAGACCTTTTAAAGCTTGATGATATGGCAGATGATTTTCAGATAATATGTGTTTGCGGTAATAACAAGCGCTTGCATACGCTTATATCAGGGCACGAATGGAAAAAGAAGATGTATCCGTTTGGCTATGTCAACAATGTTGAGCTTATGATGGATGCTTCTGATGTAATAGTAACAAAACCGGGTGGACTTACAACATCGGAGTTTCTTGCAAAGGGGCTTCCGGCAATATTGCTTGAGCCGATACCGGGACATGAGGACAGAAATGTTGAGTTTTTATTAAATAACGGACTTGCTATAAAAGTGAGTGAAACTTTTCCGATAGATGAGGCAGTATATCAGCTTGTTTTGCATGAATGGCGACTTGAAATGCTTGCGGATGCGGCGCGTTTTATGGGCAAGCCGAATGCAGCAAAGGATATTTGCAAATTTGTTTTAGAAAATTGCCACAAAAAATATATATTGCCTGAAAATGATGCGGAGGGAGAAAGCGTCGATGAGTAAAAAAAACAACATAGCTTGTTGTGGAGCGGTAATTGTTGCAGGTGGCAGTGGCAGGAGGATGAAGCTTGATAAAAAAAATGCCGATGTAAACAAGGTGTTTTTGCAGCTTGGGGATATGCCTGTGCTTGCGCATACGCTTCGTGCATTTGAAAGTTGTGATGTTATTGATAAAATTGTTATAGTTACACGCGAGCGCGACATACCTTTGTGTGTTCAGCTTGCAGAAGAGTTTAAAATATCAAAATTACAAAGTGTTGTGTGTGGTGGAGATACTCGCCAAAAATCTGTTCAAAACGGTCTTCGTGAGATGGAAGATGTATGTGAGTTTGTTGCGATACACGATGGCGCAAGGTGTCTTATAGAGCCTTGTGATATAGAAAATGTAGTGTTGGCAGCAAAAGAATATGGCGCGGCGGCGCTTGGCATACCTTGTACAGATACGCTTATAAAAGTAGACGAAAATAGTGATGTGACAGGCTTTATCAATCGCGAGGGCGCATACAGAGTTCAAACGCCACAGGTGTTTTTAACAAAGGATATAATTTGTGCGCATAAAAAGGTGGCACACGACGGCATAAGTGTCACGGACGACTGTTCGGCTGCAATATATGCGGGTGTAAAAATAAAAATGGTTGAGGGCAGTGCGCTTAATATAAAGCTTACAACCCAAGAGGATTTGGAGCTTATGAGTGCTTTGCTTAAAGAAATATAGTTTTTCAAACAAGGAGAAAAGATATGATACGAGTTGGACACGGTTATGATGTTCACAGGCTTGAAAGTGGGCGCAAGCTCATATTGTGCGGCGTCGAGATTGAACATGAGAAGGGACTTTTGGGCCATTCTGATGCTGATGTAGCGCTTCATGCGCTTATGGATGCAATGCTTGGTGCGGCGGCACTTGGTGATATAGGGGCACATTTTCCTGACAGTGACGAGTCTCTTGAGGGGATTAGCAGTATGGTTTTGCTTGAGCGTGTAGTGGCAATGCTTGAAGAAATCGGATATACGCTTGTAAATGCGGATGTTACGATTGTGGCACAAGAACCAAAGCTTTCACCTCATATTGCAAAAATGCGTGAAAATATTGCAGGAGCTTGTGGTGCGGACATCAATGACATAAATGTAAAAGCAACAACTACGGAAAATCTTGGGTTTGAGGGCGAAAAGCTTGGGATAAGTGCCCATGCTGTTGTTTTGATTCGGCGTGACATATAAGTTTTAGAAAAAATAATCATATGTAGACATAAAAAAGATGTGTTATAAAAATAAAATAATATAAATAAAAAAAAGAGAGAGGGAGCGATGATTATGGGTAAGAAGATTTTGTGCTTAATAATAGCAAGCGTTATGCTTGTTGGGCTTTTGCCTGCATATGCATTAAATCTTAACGGCGTATATGAAACGCCGGTTGTTAAGACAGAAACGATGATAGAATTTGAAGAAGGTTATATCGAAAACGATGATGTAATAATTAAAAAAGTTGCGACTGCAAGCGGGCGCAAGGTTACTACAGTAAGATATGGTTCGCTGGCAAATGATTTATATGAACTTGCTGGAACTTATACACCTGACATATCGTTTATTGTTGACATACCGGAAGATGGCGAATACACATTATATATGCGCACGGCCGTTGCTACTATACATGAGAGAAATTTTTGGTATAGAATAGACGGAGAACCCGGAGTTGATAAATATATTTGCGGCACTGTTGATAATCAGATAAATGAATGGAATTGGACAAAAGCAAAGAATAATAAAACAAAGCAAACAATAACAGTGTATTTTACAAAGGGTGAACACAAGATTGAGTTTTTGCGCAGAGCTGCAAATATCTGGCTTGATGTTTTTATGATAAGTGCGGACCCTGATTTAGATTTGGAAGAGCTTGAAAGCGAATCTTTAGAAAATGCTCATATAAAAATCCCTGATTTTATAACAAATAGCACGGCAGTAAATATAAATCTTAATAATGGATATGGCGTACTTGAAGCAGAAAGCGCAACGATTGATTATGTTTTATATAATACGGCAAATAGTACAAACGCCTCAAATAATACATACATTATACCGAGAGCAGTAAATACAGTTCAACCAACTATTGAACAATGGGGTTTGGAGTTTAACTTTACTGCGGATGTTGCAGCAGAGGTATATCAAATATGGGGCAGAGTATGCTCGCCTGATACCAGCCATGACTCGGCATTCGGCTCGGTTGATGGCGAGGTATATCAAACTTGCTCGGGATTTAGCAAAACAGGAAACGATGTGTTTGAATGGCGCGTTATTGCAACTGTTGAAGATGTTTTAGCGGGCAGCAAACATAATTTCAGATTGTACCCGCGCGAAAAGACACAAATTGATAAATTTATTATCATACCCAAAAATATAAAAATGCAACCGACGGGCAAAGATGGGGTGCTTGAATCGATTAAAGAGCTTCCGTCAGATCAATATCCGCTGCCGACGGTTTTCCCACCGGAGGGACAACACCCTCGCTTGCTTTTCACAGCAAATGATATAAGCAAGATTAAAGAAAACATGGACAAGCCGCAAAATGCAGCAGCAAAGGCACATTTTGAAGAGGTTTTGGCACGAGACGAGGACGGGGATTTAGGAACATCAGTGCTTGAAGGATATGCAAACTACGACAAAGAAGTAGTTGAAACAATTGAGGCTTATGCATTTAAATATGCGATTGATAACGACTATACATATGGACAAAAAGCAAAGACAGCTATAATGAATTATTTGGATACAATAAGCTTTAGTACAGATATACTTGATGCTACCCGTTCGATAGGCGAAAGTGTGTATATCGCATCTCAGGTATATGACTGGTGCTACGATTTGTTTAGTGAAGAAGAAAAAGAACATATAATAGAGCATTGTGAAGAAATGGCATCTATTATGGAAATCGGGTACCCACCAAAGGGTCAAAGCTCGGTAAACGGCCATGGTGGCGAGCAGCAGTTGTTTAAGGATTTATTAGGTTTTTCTATTGCAACATACGATGAGCGTCCCGATATATATAATTATGTTGCGGGAAGATTTTTCTCAGAGTATGTTCCGGCGCGTAATTATTTATATAATTCATCGATGCATAACCAGGGTGTATCATATGGTCCTGTGAGATATCTTTGGGAAACATATGCCCAAATGATGATTGCTCGTATGACAAATGGCGAGGTAAGGGCGTTTAATGATACCCATGCTGATGTTTTGTATTCGTGGATATATCAACGCCGCGGTGATGGTGCAATGTTAAAAATGGGCGATACGAGTGTTGGCGCATATGGATATGCCAGCACACATCGTGTTCAGCTGCTTTTAGCATCAAACTTCTATGGAGATAAGGTTTTAAAAGGCGAGTATGACCTCCAGAATGTAAAGCCGGACTTCTATGGTGGCTATGATGCCCGCTCGGCAGTGATTTCTCTTTTGTTTAATGACCCAGATTTAGAAGGACAGAGTAAAAACGATTTGCCATTGTCGAGATACTTTGGCACACCTATGGGAACAATGATTGCCCGTACAGGCTGGGATGTAAATACAGACAATCCGTCACAAAATGACGATGTTGTAGCGATGATGCATATTGGCGAGCGTTGGGGCGGCGACCACCAGCACCTTGATGCAGGAAGCTTCCAAATCTATTACAAGGGTATGCTTGCGATAGATTCGGGTGACTATGAATATGCAGGAACATATCATCACAACAACTATGTAAGACAGTCTATCGCACATAATGTTCTTACAATACTTGACCCGTTGGAGGTTACAAACACCTATTCAGGTCAGGACAATTTTGGACAAAAGGTAGAAAACTTAAAGACGAATGATGGTGGTCAACGCAGACCAAATAATGATTCAATTGTGACGCTTGACGGATGGCTTGCTGATGAGCATGAAATAGGTGTTGTGCTTGATCAAGGCTTTGGTCCGGATGAAAAAACACCGGCATATACATACATCAAAGGCGATATTGCAAAAGCGTATGGCGGAAGAACTGTAAGTGGAGTTGTTCAGCCGAAGGTATCCGAAGTAAAACGCTCAATGGCATTTATGCCGCTTGATGATGAAAACTATAAGGCAATAATGGTAGTTATGGACAAGGTTACATCTACTGATGCTAACTTTAAGAAAAAATGGATTATTCACACAGAGTACAAACCGGATATTGATGGCAATACGACAACGATAATAAACGACAGAGCAGAGCTTGTATGTAAAGCATGTATGAGCCGATATGAAGATGGCGATACAAGGTGTCCGAACTGCAACAAGGTGCTTGATGCAAACGATATAGCGCAATATAACGGAAAGCTTACACTTCAAACACTTTTGCCACAGGCGGCTGCTATAACTCGTGTTGGAGGCGAGGGAAAAGAGTTTGCTATACAAGATGTTTTTGGTGACGGGCAGAATATAAACTTTGGTTATCAGACTGTTCACACAGAAGATACAAAGGCGATAACTGGTTGGGGTAGAGTAGAGATTAGCCCAAGGACAAATGCTCTTGAAGACAAGTTCCTAAATGTTATGGCGGTGTCGGATGCAGACAATGATGCCCAGCCGCTTGATTCACAGCTTATAGAAGGAACAAACCTTGTGGGTGTACTTACGGCCGATAAGGTATTGATGTTTGGCGACACAGACACATCAAATGATTTAAAAAACAGAGTAAGCGCACCTTCATCATTTACAATCCCTGATGTTGAGGGAGAGCTTGATATAATGATTGCCGGAATGAAATCGGGTATATGGAGCATAAGTGACGGCAATGTCACAAAGCAGGTTATAGCAGGCGAAGATGACGGCGTACTGTATTTTGAAGGCGAAGCAGGCACATATGAGCTTGAATATGTTAAAGATGTATCGGATATGCTTTTGATAAATCTTGCATATTCTACAACAGGCACAGACGCTACAAGTGGCACAGTTGCAGGATACACTGCAGGTAGCAATGGTGGCACATATGTTGTTAGTGTACCAAGAGGCACAACATCTGTTAGCGTAAGCCCTGTAGCATATAATGCTTCAACAGTAACGCTTCCGGATCCAAGTGCACTTAGTGCAAATATTGTAAACGGTAAGGCTATGATAGTTGTTGACGCTTCGAGCCTTGTTGACGGTGCAAATATTTCAAACCGCTTTACAATCCGTTTTGAAGTAGCAGCTCCGACGGTTACATTGGTAGGCGCTGAGAGCGATGATAAAGCAGCTTTGAATATTGGTACAACAGATGGCGTAGTACTTTACAACAAGCCGTTGTGGATTGGACCAAGACCTTCGGGCGAAGGATTATATCTTGGCAGTGATTATTGGTATGCATTTGCAACTACTCAGTATACAAATTCATCGTATTTGCTTGCACAACATGCTACATATTCCGGAGAATATGATGAAGGCCATATGAGTAAGTTTGGAAAAGCATATTATGCTGATGGTGAAGGCGGATATACAAAGGATTATTTGTATTCGTTTGTAGCAGCTGAGCCGGGCGTGATTGCACTTTATAGTGGCAACGCTATACCGGATGCTGCAAAATATGGTTACAGACAAGTACTCAGTGCAGCTACCGATATATATCCTTTTGTTGATGCGCACATTGAAAATGGTAAATATGATGATGTGATTGCGACAGATGCTAAGAACAAATATGTTTTGGGTATCTAT
>JAZUQZ010000010.1:0-2729 GCA_045626925.1 Candidatus Aphodoplasma sp.
CCTGACCGAAATACAGATGCTTTAAGGCGGCTTGGTATGGATATTACAAATACAAATCAGACTTTTATGGATATGGTTTTTCTTCCAAGAGAGTATCTTTGCCCGATGGATTATTATACCGGCAAAAAGACTATAACAAAAAACACATATTCCATACATCATTACTGTGCGACATGGACATCGGATGTGACCAAAAGAACAACACGAATTAAAAGAATTATCGGTGTTAAAATGTATGATAAACTATACGGCAAGTTTTTGCATAAATTCAAGTGGTTGGAGTGGTAATATGCCTGAACAAATTATAAATAAAATAAAAAAAAGCATTTTGCCTCAGTGGAAAGTGTGCTTTATTTGGGCACTTGTTATGGGACTTTGTGCTCATTTATATAAAATTACAAATTGGCTTCCTAACTGGGACGGACTTGTTTTCAGATATGATGCGCAAAATATGCTTTCAATGGGCAGATGGTTTCTGCCGATTGTTTGTGCTCCCAGTTCCTTTTATGATCTGCCCTTTATTGCAGGATTTATGGCAATCATTTTTCACGGACTTGGCGCTATATGCATCTGCAAAATATTGGGTGTCAAAAAAAATATAACAGCAGCACTTATTGGTGCAATGGTAGTCACATTCCCGACAGTAACATCTGTGATGATGTATAACTATGTGGCAGACGGCTATGCCCTTGCATTCCTATTTTCTTGTATTGCTGCGATGCTTCTTACAAAGGACAAGCCATGTTATATCGGTTCTTTGGTATTGATAGCGCTATCAGCAGGAATATATCAGGCATACATAACAGTTACAATAGTGTTGTTACTTTTAAGCTTGATTCTTGATATACTTTACAAGAATTTAGATTTAAAAAACCTGTTGATTAGGTGCTTAAAGTTTTTATTGACAGGCGTTTTGGGGATGGCACTATATTATTTGGTGATGACAATTCTTCTCAAAATTACGGGAACAACACTTTTGGAGTATCAGGGCTTAGAGAGTGCCGCATCTTTTAACGGTATTGACATAGCGGGTGCATTATACACAATTAAAAAGTCTTTTGTCGGCTATTTCTTTGATTTTTCAAAAGGAGCAAATGTGTTCGGCATAATAAACTCTATTGTGTTTGTTTTGACCTTTATATTATATTTGGCAGATGTTATTAAAAACAAATTAAGTGTTGGTAAAATCCTGATACTCGGTGTTTTTGTGATTTTACTGCCGATTGGAGCAAGTGTGCTTAGCTTTATAAACAGCGGTATAGACTATCACAACCTAATGAAAATGGGTTTTTTGGTATTTTATCTGTTGTTTATACTGCAATACGAAAATTTAGAGCAAAATGCTTTAAAGTCCTGGACAATACTTGGTATTTCGGTTTTACTTATATTTAATCAGACTATAATTGCAAATGTCAGTTATCATAAACTGAATATGGCTTATGAAAAGTCTTATGGCACTTTAATACGCATCGCAGACCGAATCGAACAGACAGACGGCGCAAAAGAATGCGACAGAATTCTAGTTTTAGGCTATCTTTCCGAAAGTGAGGCTTACAGTGCAGTGTTGCCTCCTGATATGACGGGAACAACAGATGGCTATATTTTGAGAGCAGACGATGAAATAGTTGGTCAAAGTGTTTTATGCAGTGCATTAAATGATTATTGCGGAAAAAATTATAAATTTATTTCGGGTGAAGAAAAATCAGAAATCCTGAAAAGAATCGATACAGACAGTTTGAATAACTGGCCTGAAAAAAATACAATTTCAGTAGTTGATAATGTGATTGTGATAAAATTGGGAGATTAATATGATATATTTTTGTGCAGACGATTATGGTATATCCGAGGGTGCAAACAGTCGCATAGAAAATTGTCTTGAGAATGGTGTTTTAAATAAGATAAGTGTTTTGCCAAACGGTAAAGTCTCAGATTTTAAAAAGCGATTTTCGGATAAAGATGCGATGCTCTCTTTACATATCAATTTGGTTGAGGGACGCCCGCTTTCAAATCCGAATGATATTGATTTGCTCGTATCAGAAAGCGGATACTTTAAATATTCTTTTATAGGATTGCTCGCTCTTTCCTTATCACCTAAAAGAAAGAAGCTTGAAAAACAAGTTTATAAAGAAATACAAAGCCAGATTAAATTCTGGAAAACGGATATGGGCGAAAACATATCGGTTTCAATAGATAGTCACCAACATACGCATATGATACCGCTTATTTTTAAAACCCTAATGCGTGTAATAGCAGATGAAGGTTTGAATGTCCAAAGTATTCGTATTCCTGCAGAGCCAATTTCACCATATGTTTTTACACCATCATTATATTTTGAATATAACCTCATAGGTTTGATAAAGCAATGGCTTTTAAAAACTTTTGCTTTGGTAAACCGAAGGGAATTGAAAAATTCAAAAATACAATCTGCATATTTTATGGGGGTACTGTTTTCAGGAAAATTAAACGAAACAAGAATAAGAAAACTGCTTCCTCATTATATCAGACTTGCTAAAAAACATAATAAAGATATAGAGATCGGATTTCATCCGGGATATGTAAAAAGCGGAGAGAAATTACTTGACGGAAGTAGACAAGATTTTAGTAAGTTTTATTATTCTCCCTGGCGTAATACAGAGTACAATACACTTTTAAATTTTAACTATGAATAAATGAAAGAAGGATTCGAAAATGCCCTACATTGATAGTGAGAAAGTTGACGAGAAAACAAG
>JAZUQZ010000011.1:0-1585 GCA_045626925.1 Candidatus Aphodoplasma sp.
GTATGTGCTATACCTTATCGGTGCGGTAAAATCACTTTTTAACATCGCATACGATTCGACTCTTTATACTGTCATAATAAAGCTTCCCGCTATAATATGCGACCTTGCAGGCGGCTTTGTTTTGTACAAATTCCTTTCAAAGCGTACAAACAAAACTGTATCACTTTGTCTGCCGCTTTTATACCTTTTAAATCCTGCGACTATAATAAACAGCAGTGCATGGGGACAGGTCGACAGTGTTTTCACTCTATTTGTGGTGCTTTTTGTCTGGCTTATATCCGAAAAGAAGCTTTTATGGGCATGTATATGCTTTGCAACAGGTCTGCTTATAAAACCGCAGACAGTAATATTTACTCCAATACTTCTTTTGTATTTGTATCGCATGCTTTTTATCGACGCGCACGATAAAAGTGCACGCATAAAAGCTTTAAAGCAAATCGGCATAAGCGCAATCGCAAGCTTTGGACTTTTGTTTGTGCTTATACTTCCATTTGCAAAAGGCTTTGACTTTATGCCCGTAATAGAGCAATATATATCGACACTTGCGTCGTATCCGTATGCAAGCGTAAATGCATTTAACGTATTTGGGCTTTTCGGAGCAAACTGGCGCGATGTAAATCAGACATTCCTTTTGCTCCCGTACTCTGTATGGTCAAATATTGCAATAATTTCAATAGTATTTGTATGTGCATTTGTGTATATAAAACGCAAGGGCGAAACAAATCTTTTTATGCTTGCTGCATTTATAATTACATGTATGTTCACCTTTGCAGCAAAAATGCACGAGCGTTACATTTTCCCCGCAATGATACTTCTTTTGATGGCATTTGCATATAAAAAGGACATTCGCGTTGTTGTGTCGTTTGCACTTTTAAGCATCGGACAATTTTTAAACACAAGCTCGATGCTTTATCAGAATCTGGAGCTTAACACCACAGCAGCTCCATCAGGAGCATTTGTGCCGGTTGTTTGCATAATAAACATAATATCGTTTATATATCTTGTATATGTAATGTCGGGCGAAAAAGAAACCATCGTAACACTAAAACAAAAAACGGCAAAAAAACCGTCTGTCCAAAATAAGCCTCAAAAAGAATTTGAGCTTATGAAATCGGCTCCAAAAATGCGTATCACACGCACAGATGCGATAATTATGAGCGTTGTTACTCTTGTTTATGCTATTGTAGCCTTTACAAATCTCGGCGATATGAAGGCTCCCGTAACAAAGTGGGACAGTCCTACCGTGGGCAATGGTTTTCGTATGGAATTTGCCGAAAACACATATATCGAAAAAATAAAGTTTTACACCGGCTCGTATGAGGAGCGCGACGTGATACTTCGTCTTACAGAGCCATCGGGAATGAAAATAAGAAAAGCCAATACACTCGGCTCGGTTTTCTGCTGGCACGAATACGAAATCGGTACAGTAGCGGCAGATATCACAATCGAAGCAGGCGTAAATAACACCGTTCTGCACGAAATTGCCTTTGTCGGCAAAGATGGTTCGTTAATTACACCGGTTTCAATCACACCCATAGGTAACGATTGCGGCATAAGCAATCTTATGAACGAGCAGCACCTTGTA
>JAZUQZ010000012.1:0-50675 GCA_045626925.1 Candidatus Aphodoplasma sp.
CCGCATATGCGGCGTTAACCAAAGGAAATCGAGCCTGAGCGCTGCCTGTGGCAGAAGAAGCGAAGGCGCAGAGTTGTGCCGCGGTCGACAGGCAGTGAGGTGATTTATCACCGAAGATGAATGTCGGGCACCGCAAACGGATGTGGTTCGAGCCTGGGCTTGAGGAGCCATGAAAAAAGACATCTTCGGATGTCTTTTTTCAGTTATATTTGCCTACGGCAAGTTATATTGCTACGCAGTTATATTCGGCTTACGCCGAGTGATATTGTGCTTCGCACAGTTTAATGGCAAATATAATATCGCTGAAACTGAAAGTTTCAATATCACTTTTGATTTATCAAAAATATCACTCCAACGAAGTTGGAATATCACTAAAAACAAGGCATCTAAACCATTCGGAGTTCCCATAAAAAAGTGTACTGAAATTTTCAGTACACTTTTTCTGGTTAAAACATATCTTGATTATGGGTTTTAATCTTTCAGCAACACGTAGCCGTTAAAGTTACAATAGTCAATCTCTTCATTTTCCAGATAAAGCCCAAAATCAACAAGATAAAGGGCTATGTTGTCATCTACCACAACAATACCAAGGTCTTCCGGAGCTTCGCCGTATTGACTGTAAAGGTCAAAGGCAATCGGTTTTACATCAATGCTGTATAGTTGGTTGTTATGGGTAATTTCCAACAGACTTGCTTCATCATAGTAATAGTCGACTCTTATCATAGTATCATATTCTGAAATATCAACAGAATCCTTTGAGCGGAAATAATAGTGTTCTCTTGATTCATTTTGAAAATCATATATGTTAACACCAAAAATTTCTTCAAAATCCTTATCGGGATCAGGGATAAATTCAGGAACCTGATCTGCATCATACTTAAGATAGTGATATGCACTGGAAATTCTTTCAGCATCATCTTGGCTTAAGTCTTTTTTCGGAATCACAACTCCGTTTTCAATCATACCGTTTTTGATAAGTACGTCTTCAAGAATTTTTGTCTGGCTCTTAACAGGCATATCAATTACGTTAAACGGAGTAACGGTAACAACCAAAACGATTATGCCTGATAAAAGAGCAATCTTGTTAAAATGCTTCGGCGTGATTAAAGATCCTAAAATAAACAGAATGCTGATTAAAATCAGGACAAGGGAAACCGTTCTTGGCGTTGTAAGGCCATAGGCGTTAATTCTTTCATAAACTGCTATTGCCTGTATAATAAGTACAGGAAACAGGAAGTATCCACCATATTTCACAAAGAATCGGGCAAGCTTTTCTGAATACTGTCTTACGCTTAAAAGGAAGAATATAAAGAACAGCGATGCAAAGGATGCAAACCAGTTTATTTCGCCCACAGGCATATTAAATGTCACAACTATTTTTGCAAGGTAAGCAAGCAAAATCACTACGAGCAATATGTATAGCGGCAACCCTGCAAAAAGGACAAGGCTTCGGAATATTTTTGATTGCGGGATTTCTTCCTCCTTTTTCGGTATAAAGGAAAGGAATATATTTATATAGAAAACAATCCACAGTAACGCAAGGACGGTCAACAGAACCTTATAGGAATCGTCAAAGTGGAGAAGCAATGTCTCAAATGCCATAATACAAGTAGAAAGACCACCTGCGAGAACGCCGCATACAGCGCCCGTAAACACCATGGAAGACACAAGTCTCGGAAATACCAAGTCTCTGTTATCGCCACGCATAAGAATGGCGAACATGAAACATACAAGTGCAATCATAATGCCCGTATATGCCATAATCATGTATAGGGACTCGTAATTTGTCTTTAAAAGAATAAAACCGACGACTGTAACAACGGCACTTACGATGTATTGAATAATGCTGTTCAGTTTTTCCGTAATGTATTCCTGTATGATTTTAAGCAAAACAGAAAATACAGCGGTCAGTGCAAACGTCATACATAATGGAATAATTATTTCCTCTTTCCCGGATTCAAAAATAATTTCAAACGTCACAGTGAAAAACGCCAGGATTGTGCAAATGAAAGCAACAGAAAATCTGGAAACTCCGGTTTTTACACCAAGGAAAAAGTTTTTCATAAATTCTTTAAATTTCATATGGAAGCATCCTTTCTTAATCTGTATTTATATTTTAGCATATTATTTCTATATTTACAATATTTTTGAAAAAACTTATATTACAAAAACGTGCAATGAGGCGAAATATTCAAACTGTATTAAAAGGACAAACTTTGTCTTAATTTTATAAGGAAAAGGCCTTGATTTGTTAAATTTATCCGACATCTAAACCATTCGGCTCTTCCATAGAAACAGAACGATTTAGATGACAATCTAGAGCGTTCTGTTTTTTGTTGTCTTCGACTTCATAAATCAAATTTATGTACGCTCTGAAAAAATATAGCTAAGCAGTGATGTGTACAAGCTTGTTATCGATTTTTATGTATTAATTTGATAGAATTTTAGTATTACCACAATTATTGCCAAATGTGATATAATGATACCGAGGTGTGTAAAATGGGCATTATGATAAATGCATTGTCGATAGCATCGGGTTCTATTTTTGGCAGTATATTTAGGGATCGTATCAAACTTAAAAATTTTACTGTATTGGGCATCAGTATTATGATTATAAGCCTTGTTGGATTTTTTGAAAATATATTTAATATTAATGCAATGATGCTTAAGAGTAGTGAATTACTTGTTGTTGTCTTTTCATTAATTATAGGAACTCTGATAGGAGATGCTATACAACTTGAAGCAAGAATCAGTAATATATCAAACTTGTCAAAAAAAGGATTTTCTGAATTAATTGATGCCACAATTTTCTTTGCTGTGGGTGGGTTGCAAATATGTGGACCGATTCTGCTTGCAACAGTCGGAGACAACAGTCAATTAGTTTTAAAGAGCATAATAGATTTCCCGTTTGCGTTGATGTTTGGTATCAGTTATGGCAAAAAAGTTATATTGTCTTCTATACCAGTGGCGTTGGGACAGTTGATAATTCTTTTGTTAACAATAGTATCGAAAGAATTCCTTGATGCCACTGCTATAAAACAATTATGTGCAATTGGATACATTATTTTGTTTTTTTCTGGATTCAATCTGATTTGCGAAAGCAAATATAAGATAAATAATGTTAATATGATTATAGGAATTTTTATGATACTGATATATAATGTATTAATTAAATTATGGGGGTAATTTATAATGACCATACAACAATGCAAATATGTTCTGGAAATATTAAAAAAGGGATCTTTTAATGAGGCTGCAAAAACACTTTATATAGCACAATCAAGTTTATCTGCCGCTGTCAAGTCTCTCGAAAGTGAGTTAAATATAAAGATTTTTGAGCGTTCTAATAATGGCGTTTGCCTTACAAGTGATGGCGCGGAGTTTGTAAGATATGCTTCTCAAATTATTGAACAGAATGATTTAATACTTGCCAAATATAAATCAAATCAAAGATGCAAAAAGCTATATATAGCAACGCAACATTATGATTTTGTAGCAGATATATTTGGAAAAATGTTAAATTTAGTTACAGATGATGCCTATAAGATATCATTGATAGAAACGAAGACATACAATGTCATAAAAGAGGTTGAAAGTGGATATTGTGATATTGGAATTATTGCCATAAAAAATACAGATTTTGACATTATGAAACGTATTTTAATAAATAAGAAACTGAACTTCACACCACTATTTAAAACATCGCCTCATGTGTTTATCAGAAAAGAGCACCCTGTTTGCAACCAAGATATTTTGACATACACACAGTTAATGCAATACCCTTTTGTTTCGTACGAACAAGGAAACCACAATGTTTCTTTTTTTACTGAAGAAATTATGGAAAGCACAGATGTTAAAAAGCATATTGAAATAAGTGACAGGGCGAGCCTCATGAATGTATTGATGACTACTGATAGTTATACCATAGGTACGGGTATTATGCCGTCGTCATTGAATGAAGGGAAAATTATTAGCGTCCCACTTGAGAGTAGTTCATATTACAATATAGGTTACATACTTCACGCGGATAGAAAATGTTCTGATTTGACTGCACATTTTATTAATATGTTAGAAGAGCTAGTTGAACAGATTCCTAAAGTCTAAAAAGCCATGGCATCTAAATCGTTCGGATCTTCCAGAAAGAAAAACAGAGTAGCAAACGCTACTCTGTTTTTCTTTTTGTTTTTTATTTTATGTCTGCACCAACTCCAAATGGTTAACAGCCACTCGCTGAGCCAACTTAGCGGGTCGAAGTTGGTAGTCTGCAAGACCTTCGCTTCCTGCGGAAGATGAAGAAGGCCTTACAGAAACGCAGTAGCCACAGTTTGCAGATGGCGATTTATTCGCCACGCACAAACTGTGATGCTACAAGGTGTCGACTGTACATAGTAGCGGCTTAAACAAAAGTAACGGAGTTTAAACAGCCCGTTGGTTCGAGCTCAACAGAGGGGGCTTTTGTTATACACTTGAACCAGACTGCAATTTAACAGCGGACGGTTATTCAATTGCATTGCCAACGAGTGTTGCCGGTTGCAGGAGGAACGAGGAGAGAAAGGCATAGCGTTCAATTTTGCTCAAGTAATTTTTATCAGCAATTAAAATTGGAATTCACAAGGTAATGTATGACTGAAAATTCTCCCTGAAAAAGAATAATATAACTGGTATATCTTTATCATTCGGTTGTTTGATTTGACTTTTATTCATAATAATGCTATAATATTATGAAAAAATTTTATTAGCGAGAAAGGATAATTGATATGGCTATATCATCTTATGTTATGAGCGCAATAGCACTTATTTTGTACTCTTTCAGTTATTTTTTTAATAATAAAAGAAATTATTTAATATTCCAACTTGTTGGAAATGTGTTTTTGTCGCTGTCTTATTTGATGATGGGGGG
The DNA here is from genome assembly GCA_045626925.1 of Candidatus Aphodoplasma sp. Taxonomy (GTDB): domain Bacteria; phylum Bacillota; class Clostridia; order UBA1381; family UMGS1253; genus Aphodoplasma. Next base: position 4,901 of record JAZUQZ010000012.1, read on the forward strand.
ATATTTTACTATGGTTTCAGTTGGCATAGGAATAGGAAGGGGATTAATTTGTTATACATATGAAAAACAAGATAAAAAAGTGCCATTTTATATGATTTTTGCATTGTGTTTTGTAACTGTCTTAAGCTATATCATAATAAACTATGTTGTTTTGTGTGGTGTGGCATCACCGTGGGATATTTTGTATATGATAGCTTCGTGTATGTATGCGATTACATTTGCTATACGTGATATCAAATTAATGAGATATTTGGTGTTAATTCCGCACTCATGCGCAATTGCTTATAATTTGCTTGTTAATGCGCCGATTTTTTCAGCAGTATCTTATTTTATTGAATTAGTAATTACAGTTGTAGCTATTATAAAATTTAACAATCAGGGCAAGAAATATCAGGATAATTGTTCTGTTTAATTATATTGGCGGTAAAATCATCTAAACTATTCGACTCTACCAGAAAAAAGCGGACACGGATTGGTGTCCGTTTTTATTTTTCTTAAATTATACTAATCTTTTTAAATTTTTATTTCAATCTTGCAGCAGGCTCAATCAATCTAAAAAGAACAGTTGCGCCCTCTGCGCGTGTAAGCTGGCCATATGGATTAAAATTCCCCTCATCATCGACGCCCGTAAGCAAGCCTGCAAGATATAAAACAGGGACCGATGCTGAATATTTATTTTCTATTTTATTATAATCCGGAATTTTTGATATTGTTTTTGAATATTCTGTAGAAGACCACGCCATATCCTCTTTGGCAGCAATCATATAATTTTCTAAAAGCAAGGCCGCCTCTTGTCTTGATATAGGCATATTCATAAACGCTTCATCTATAACATAATCCGTTTTATTCAAAAGGCCTTTTTGGTCGGCTACTTTAAAGTTGTTTGCATACCAGATATCACTTGATGAATAAAATGCCAGATCGCTTGAATAGAGAGCTCTTGTCATAACAGCAATAAATTCAGCTCTGGTCATAGCATCATCAGGCGAAAACAATGCAATACCGTTTTCATCGGTTTCGGTCGTGCCACTAAACAAACCTGCATAGTTGCCTACAGCCATATGCATTATAGGAGTATACGCCCAGTGCTCCTGGTTTATGTCAGAAAAGGAACGAAGAAAAACCTTTATCTTTGCCCTAATATTATTAAGGTCACTATCGCCGATGAATTTGATTTTTTTCACTTCCACACCGAATGCCGTTGCAAATATATTAAGAGCCTCGTCTTCTGTGATGTTTATCATCGCATCAAGACCAAAGTTTGCATACAAAAGCTCTTCCATTGCTTTGCGAGGCACTTCGATTTCTTCTGTAATTCCCATGCCATATTTTGTAGCAGCAATTTCAAGAGATGCAGCATATGTATTATAAAAATCATTTAGATACATTTCAAGAACGGAAAGGATTTTTTTGCATTCGGCCGCAAAATACGGTTTTTCGTCCTCATTTTTAGACCAGATGCTTTGCATTTTCCACACAAGCTCAGCAACATTTGTGTTATCCGTTGATGTAAAAACAGCACCGCTTGGCGCTTCATATAAAGCATCAAGAAGACTTTGCGCCCCAAGCTCGTTTGCAAGCTTTGCCGCATTTTCTTTTAGCTGCTTTGTACTTTTTGCAAATGCAGTTGTTGACATCGAAAAAAGCATTGTAAGCACTAAGAATGCTGATATAATTTTTTTCATGGGTATGTTCCTCCTATAAAAGAATTTGATATTCTAATTATACTGCACAAGGCCATAAAAATCAATATAAAAAGACGAAACAATAAATTATTGATCGTCAGTATTCATAATATCATCTATTATAATTTCATAATATTCGCCCTCGGGCATATTGATGCATTTTCCACAGTTATCACATATTTTATTTTTATCAAGGTCGCATTTATTACATTCGCCACAATTTGTGCATTCTTTATCATCCATAACACACATTTTCATAAAAAATTACCTCATTTCTATGTTTTTTTATCATTATAACAAAAAAATTGAAAAAAATCAATAAATTTTAAAACATTTGTTTGCTTTTTCTTTTTTTATGTGTTATACTTTGTATATAAAATAAAAATAGGAGTTGGTTATCTTGCCAAGAACATCAAACAAAGGTGAAGAAATATTACATTTTATACATGAACAAACAAAGCAAAAGGGATATCCGCCGTCTGTGCGTGAGATATGTGATGCTGTTGGATTGCGCTCAACATCTACCGTTCATGCCCAACTTAAAAAACTTGAGCAAAATGGTTTTCTTGCAAAGGATGACCTTAAAACGAGAGCGCTCAAGCTTACGGATTTGTATTATGAAAAATATCCACAAAATAAAAATACAAAAGATGAAATTTTGAGTGTGGATGAATTTGATAGCTTTTATGAAACACGAGCAGAGGCAGAGTATTTACAAGTGCCGGTGCTTGGGCGCGTTGCTGCAGGCGAGCCGATTCTGGCAGTTGAGGATGCAACAGATGTTTTTCCTTTGCCGATGAGTTTTGCGTCGAACAAGGACCTTTTTATACTTACTGTGCGTGGAGAATCTATGATTGAAGCGGCGATACTTGATGGGGATTATATAATAGTTTCACGCCAACAAACTGCCCAAAATGGTGATATAGTTGTAGCACTTGTTGATGATTCGGCGACGGTTAAGACATTTTATAAAGAAAATGGTCATTTCAGGCTCCAGCCTGAAAATTCGTCGATGGAGCCGATTATTGTATCTGAGGTTACAATACTTGGTAAGGTTGTGGGCGTATTTCGTAAAATGTAAAGCAAAATCAAATAGATACAAAAAAGGCTGTGACATAAGTGTCATAGCTTTTTTTATTGTCCATAGCTATAGGGCGTAATAATACCATTTGGAACTTCGCCAATGATTATTGTCTGCACTGTTGGCACATTCGCTTTTATGCTTATATTTTCGCTCCCTGCAGATAAAATCATTCCAAAATCTGCATTTATAATAATATCAATTTGGTGTTTTGTCTGGTTTATACCCGCGGATGAAAAACTGCTTTCAAAATCTACGAGCGCACAACCTATCGGGACAAGCTCTATATTTATCATCGGTCCGACTCCGGCAAGAAAAGGCACATCCAATATTGCGCCAAGAGGGATTTTGATTTCTGCGCTTTTTATTTTTTCAAGTTCGCTTTGAACATTTAGCGCAAGAGTAGCCTTGAGCTTGTTTATTGCATTAGTATTCAAAAAAATTGCTTTAATTTGCCCATCTTCGCCACGATTTATATCTGCAAGGTCGTCATAACCAATGTTATTATCAGTCATATAATCGTTTACAACACTATTTATCGTAGTTACAACAATTTGTGAAGAACGCTTTTTTGCAAGACTTACAATGAGAGGATTTATTTTTGTATGGTAGTATGCAAACCCCATAGAAAAAGACGCCACAACAAGACACATAACAAGGATTTTGTTCACACTTTGCCACATGGGCTGTGTATGTGCCGGCAATATGCGTATGTGTATATGTCGGTTTAATCCAAGACGCAAAAAATCCCCTCCCATATTTTAATATATGCAAAAGGAAAGGGATTGTTTCTTTATTTATGTGTCGCATCTTTATTCATAAAGTCTTTATAAAGATATAACGAGCCACAAATTATAATAAGCTTGCCAGTTTTCTTTGCTGCTTTATAAGCGTCATAAATGTTTTGATAATCTTTTGCATCAAGTCCGAGCGCACGCGCCTTATTACAAAGCTCTTTGCCACTCATGCTGCGCTCGTTATCCTCTACAGCCACCATTTTAAATTCTGCCCCATCTTCGTTTAATATTTCAAGAGATGAAGCTATGTCTTTGTCTGCCATAGCAGCCATAATAAAAACTTTTTCTTTGTTTGGAAAATATCTTTGAAGGTTTTTTTTCAGAATGCATATAGCGTCGGGATTGTGTGCACCATCAAAATATGTTGTATCATCAATTTTTTCAAAACGCCCCATATGCGATGCGTTCATAAGACCATATCGGATGCTTTCGTTGCTGATGCCGAGTGCCTTTGCCGCCGTGATTGCACACGATGCATTATCGAGCTGGTTTATCCCGCCGAGCGAAAGTGCCACACTGTCAAAATCGCCACCACTTATCAGCTCATAAATGCCGTCGTGCTTACATGGCACAAGCTTGTCTGCAATATAAAGGCTACAGCCGCACTCGCCACTTACTTTTTTTATAACATTAAGAGCATCCTTGTCCTGTGCGGCACATACAACGGTTGAATTTGGTTTTATTATACCGGCCTTTTCTGTTGCAACCTTTTGCAGCGTATCACCAAGATATTGCGTATGGTCAAGCGCGATGTGCGTTATAATACTCAAAACTGTCGTCGTAATTACATTTGTCGCATCAAGTCTTCCCCCAAGCCCTGTTTCAAGTACAACATAGTCACAACCCTTTTCGTAAAAATAGCACATTGCCATAGCAGTCCAAATTTCAAATTGGGTAGGGTAAAGACCGATTTCGTCCTTTGTCTTATGGCACGCAGCTGACACCTTGCCTTGTATACGCTTCATATCATCATCTGTGATATTCTTGCCGTCAACATTTATCCTCTCATTTACACAAATCATATTAGGTGATGTATAAAGACCGGTTTTAAAACCTGCATGCGAAAGCATAGTAGCTAAAAAAACACACACAGAGCCTTTCCCGTTTGTGCCTGCAACATGTATAAACTTGAGCTTGTCTTGTGGATTATCAAGATGTTTTAATAAAGAAAAAATACTTTCAAGCCCAAGGCGCGCAATGCTTTGAAAACTGTTTGCATAGCCTGTAAACTCTTTGCTTGCTCTGTAATAAGACATTTTCTCATTTCCTTTAATAATTAGAATTTAAGTGTTTTTTCAAGTCGAGGATAAAGATATTTGCATATTAGTATAAGAACAACAATTTTTATAACTGCTTCTATTATTGATGCTATAAGCTTTGTCATAAAAATTACTTCAAAAGCTTTTATCGCACCTGTAAAATATTTGTGATAGATATATAGCCACAATGGTGTAAGCGGTATTGAGACAAATATAAGCTGGATAAGCACACATATTACTATGCGCCATACGCTATACGGCTTGTTGTATAAAAACCACGCAAAAAGCAGTGCATATAGCACGGCATTTATAGAAAACATAGGGTTGTATGCACCTGTGCCGGCAATCATAGTCCCAACAAAATCGGCGAGTATGGCCGATGTTGCTGCCCACCAGGGTCCAAGCGCCATCGATGAAATTACAATTGGAACAAAGCCAAAGCTTATTTGAAAAAGCTCTGTTTGTATGCCGAGATAGCGCGATAAAATTATCTGCAAGGCAACAATTATTGCACTAAAAGCAAGTTTTTGTGATATAGTTGTTTTTGACATAAAAATACCTCCTACAATGATAGCGTAAACACTCGCCACATATCAGGAGGTTTGCTCCTATTATAGCAGCGGGATGCAAGCCGATAACCGCAACAAAAATGTTTTCGTCCGCCGGACAACTCCCCGTTCCGACAGCACTTAACGCTATGGGCTCTACTCTGTATCTTTTTATATGCTTTATTATACTTCGTTTTCAAATAAAAATCAAGCATATTATTGACAAATTTTATAAAAAAAGTTAATATAATAAGCGTACTGTTGTTATGCGCCTGTAGCTCAGCTGGATAGAGTATCAGACTCCGACTCTGAAGGTCGTGCGTTCGAATCGCATCAGGCGTACCAAAAAAACCTATCAAAATTATTTGATAGGTTTTTTAAATTATTATATGTTGTCCAGTTTTTCTATGTCAGCTCCGTCCCCGTTGACAAATAGTGCTTCTGTGGTCTGTTGAGCCATTTTTAGTTTTTCTGTTATGTCCACAAGCGCTTTGGTTGTGGCATCTAAGGCATCAATGGCAGTCGCCATTCGCCCGGCTAAATGGTAGTACATTGCTTTGTAGTCCGTCATAGCAAAAACCTCCTATAACTTCATTTTTTAAATTTGAATAATCGACGCCGTTATATAACAGCGCCGATTTTGGTGCTCGAGACCGGGGTCGAACCGGTACGGGAATCACTTCCCACGGGATTTTAAGTCCCGGGCGTCTGCCTGTTCCGCCACTCGAGCATATCAACTGACCTAATTATACTACCACAAAACACAAAATTAGTCAATAATATTTTAGAAAATGATAAATAAATTTTTGACACTATAAATAAGGGCGATTTAGGTTGACTTTTTTTTAAAGATTTGTTATAATTTCTTGTGTTGTAATTTCATGTTTTTTAAAAAGATTTTTATATGTGCCCCCGTAGTAAAGTGGATATTACAAGTCCCTCCTAAGGATTAGTCATCGGTTCGACTCCGGTCGGGGGTGCCAAAAGAGACAAACGTTTTTTATAACATAGTTATAATGATGTTTGTCTCTTTTTATATGCAAATTTTACAGCAATTCTGCTTAAGAGTATACAGAATGAACAATAAGAATTGAAAGCTTAAGGAAAAACAAGATATTCATAACATCATAATAGTAATGTTTTAAAATTTAATATCATGAATTATGAGCACATTTTGAGTGAAATCAAGATGTGCTTTTTATATTTTATAATTTTAAGGAGGAAATTAAAAATGATGAAATTTGGTTTGTATGAATCAAGACTGTTCGGTAGAATTTGTTACGGGTTTGGGAGAGATGAAAAAGGATATGTTTACATCAAAGATGATGAAGCTAATGTTGTTAGAATGATTTATGACATGGCTATCAATGGTCACAGTTTGCAGAATATTCAGGCAGAATTACACAGAATGGGAATTAAATCTCCTTCAGGAAAAGATAAGTGGACAAGAGATGTTATTGATAAAACTATAAACAATAAAAAGTATTTGGCACACATTATTACTTTCGAAAAGTTTGTTGAGGCTTCCATCGAAAAGGAAGCACGATGCAGATACATTAGAAGTTAGTAAAAAGATGGAATTGCAGGTTTGTTATATAATTCTATTATAAATGCGAAAGGAGAATTATCTATGAAAAAATCTGCAATTCAAAATCAGCTTCGGTATATTATTGCAAAAGAGCAGTATATGAAGCCGCTATTGGAGAATGAATTTATAACGGAGGAGGTGTATAACGAAGTATTAGAAAATCTGTATAATGAATTTGAAGTCTGGAGATATAACAGAATTCAGAATCCGGGTATTGAGTTTAGAAATAAGAAAAGAAAGACAAATAACGATTTAGCAGAGTTGAACCCTGGATATGTTTCTTTAACAGAATTGGCAAGAAGTAAGTCCCAAAGTTCAACTGGTTACACCATTCAAATGTGGCTAAGAAATAGCAGGACTGTTGATTTTCTTTCCATATGGGAGAATAAACATAATGAAAAGTTTCTCCCCATTCAAATGAAATTAAATATTTTAACACCAAAATTATGGATAAAGACAACCAATTCTATCGGAATTGTTTCAAGACAGGGTAAGAATGGCGGTACATATGCGCATAAGGAAATTGCAATGCATTTTATGTGTTGGTTGTCTGCAGAAATGATGCTAAATGTTATAGAGAAATACTTGGAGGGTATGAATGATGAGAAAGATAACTGAAATTCCGGCTACAATTTTAAAACAATCAAAAGATATAAATAGACAATATAGAGTTGCAGCATACTGTAGGGTTAGTACTGATAAGGAAGAACAGGAAAATAGTTTGGAGAATCAAATTACATATTACAAAAATAAGATTGAGAATACTCCTAATTGGACTTTGGTTGATATTTTTGCTGATTTTGGAATAAGTGGAATGAATGATAAAAACAGAATTGAATTTCAAAGAATGATTGATATGTGTAATAAAGGAAAAATTGATTTAATTATTACAAAGTCAATTTCACGCTTTGCAAGAAATACTGTTGATTGCCTAACTCATGTAAGAAAACTAAAAGCAAATAATATAGGAGTTGTTTTTGAAAAAGAAGGGATAAATACCCTTGATGCTGTTAGTGAAACTTTCTTGACTTGGTTCAGTGCATTTGCTCAGGCAGAAAGTGAGTCGCTTAGTCAAAATGTAACCAGAGGGAAAAGAATGGGGTATAAGGAAGGTAAGTTTACCCTACCGCCATTCTTATACGGATATGACAGAGGAGATGGAATGAATCCTATTATAATTCCAGAACAAGCTACTATTATCCGAAAGATATTTCATATGTATTTGGAAGGCAATTCCATAAGGGGAATTAAGAAATGGCTTAATGAAAATTGCATAGAAACGCCAAAAGGCACAAGCACATGGAGTGCATCTACCATATCAGGAATATTGAGAAATGAGAAATACAAAGGCGATGTACTCTTGCAGAAAAGTTATACAGTAGATTATCTAACAAAGACAACTGCAAAAAATAAGGGAGAGGTAACACAATACTATATTGAGAATAACCATGAAGGCATTGTATCACGAGAAATATTTGATATGGTACAGGATGAATTGCAAAGGCGAGCAAGTCTATATAGCGGTAAAAATCCAAGCAGATATAGTTCTAAATATGCTCTTTCAGGAAAGGTGATTTGTGGTGAATGCGGAGCTAAGTACAGAAGGGTTACCTGGTCAAGAAATGGTACCAAGAAAATAGTATGGAGATGTTCTGAACGTTTAAAAAATGGCATAAAAAACTGCAAGAATTCGCCCACAATTTATGAGGAAGACCTACATAAAGCAATACTTGATAGTTTAAAGGAGATGTTACCCAAATCATATGATATAGCTAAAAAAGTTAGAAATGAGATAGAATCTGTATTGAACAAAAATAATGATAATAATCCACAAACTGTCCAAAGAAGAATACAAAACCTTAAGAAAGAGGCTGAAATTTTAAGAAATATCTTAAGAGAAACGGATGATAAAGAATTTTATATTCAAAAGATTAAAATAATTGACGAGGAAATAATTAGTAGCAAAGAATACTTGTATACCATTTTGGAAAATGGCTTTACAACATCGCTTTATAAAATAGAGTTTATCAATAAAAATGTAGATATAAGTAGTTATTTAGAAATAATAGTTCAAAACATTATTAAATATATTCGAGTTATACGAATAGGGGAACTAAAGATAGAATTCATTGATAAAACAAATGCTTATTGAAACACTTAAGCAATATGTGTATTTATATGTTAGAACAATAAAGTGTAGTTCTATAATACGACAGTTATTTTCGTTTCATCAATTGCATTATTTGTTAATATGTGATATTATAAATATGCAATTACTAAATTATTTATTTTGAATAAATTTATTGCAAAAGGTTTCTGAATTCGATGCTTGAGAATTTAGTTTATAATTGTTATGAGCAATGCATTATTTTACAACGAAAAGCGGGGTGTTTCTATGCAGGAGATTAAATTAAGAACATATCAAATAGAAGCAGTAGAAGCTATCAAAAAAGCTTTGAAACGGCATCAAAAACATATAGTTGTTGAAATGGCAACGGGGTCTGGTAAAGGAATAGTTTTAGCAAAAACATTAGAATATTTAAATTGTACAAGTCAAAAAAATATTCTTGTTGTTACAGATAGAATGACACTGAAGGATTATATAGAACAAGAGTTCATTAATAAAACCTTTAAAGAATTTGATAAAAATAGCATTTTAGTAACAACTGAACAGAGAGTTCTTCGAAATTCTAATGAAAGCTTTAACGAATATCAGGTTGTAATTTTTTATGATACCAATGTGTCTGAAAAAGTTTATGAAATACTTGCTTGCAAGGAAAAGATGGTTATTGTCTTTCGCAAAGACTATAGAGAAAGAATACACAGACTTTTTACACCTGAAGAAGTTGTCTTTTCCTATAGTTATAAAGATGCTGTGGAAGATGGAGTTCTTACTCCTGCAATGGATACTCGAGTATTTGGGATTGCAGCCGAGGTTTTTACTAAGCAGTTGCTAGAGCAATTTGGATATGTTCAGGCCGAATTACATCTTGATAATCAAAATAATATTTGGGATTTGGTTGTATGCAAATCCACTCAAAGAATTTGGGTTGAATGTAAAACTTATAAAAGTCAGGTTGTTTCTCCCTCTGCAGCTAATTCATTGCTAAATGAAATTGTAATGCGAAAAATGAAGCAAAATATTCCACAACAAGATATAGTTTTGTTGGTGGTTCTAAGCAAGATACCAACCTTCCAAAAAGATGAAATTTATAGGAGATATAGAATTATTGTTTGGGATATTGAAAATCTGGTTTTTTATAGCAAAAACAATCAGACGTTATTAAAACAATTAGCCCAAATTACATATTTCCCAATTGATTATATTGAAGGACAGCCTTCTTTGGAAGCGGACGCTGCCCAATTGCTTGTTGTTCCTAAAGAAGATAAACATATACAAGAAGCAGAAAAGGAAGCTGATGAGACCAGCGAGCTTATTCAGAAATTAATTGATTGCAAACCGGGGAAAAAACATGCGAGCGAATATGAAAAAATTTGTGAACAAATATTGCGAACACTTTTTGAAGCTAATTATTTTAACAAATTGAGGAATCAATACAAAACTAAAGATGAACATTTCAGAATGGATTTGATTGGTGCTTTGAAAATAAATCAAGATAACGAGAAAAGCATGCACCCCTTATGGCAAATGCTAGTAGAACATTATAACTCTCACTTTGTTGTTTTTGAATTTAAAAATTATTCTAAGGAAATTGACCAAAATTTAATTTACATTACAGAAAAATATTTATTTGACGCTGCATTAAGAAATGTTGCAATCATTATATCGCGTAAAGGCTTTTCTAAAACAGCCAAATTTGCATCCGAAGGCTGCTTAAAAGAGCATGGCAAGTTGATTTTTAATATTACGGATAATGACTTGATTGAGATGTTGAAATTAAAAAGCGATAGAGCTGCAGATTACCTTTTAGACAAACTAGAAGAGTTTTTAATGGGTATAAGCAAGTAATATTGAGTTATTAAACATAAACCTTAATTTTTGTTATGAATTTTTGAATTAATAGGTCTCTGTTTTATTTTTGGTAGTAAAAATAAAGACTCAGCATTTGAATAAAAAATCATATTGCTATAGAAAAACTGATTTATGTTGAGAATTTAAATTATTTTTATAAAAAGGTTCTAAAATCTTTGCTATTTAATTGAAACTTTTTTGAATTAAATAATAGTAATAATCAGTTTCCAATTTATGTGGATTATAATAGCAAATATAAATATTTTAATCAGATGGTCAGGGTAGTAATCTAATCCATATTACTATGTATGGAAATGTAGATAAAATCAAATATGCAGGAAGCAGGAAGGTGGTATTTAAGTTATAGAAGATATTGCAAATTGCACAATAATGCATACTCACTTTTTTGCGTATTGAAAAAAATGTCTAATTGTGTTATAATGTTAAAACACAACGAAGATGTTGGAGATGAACTATATGTTGGATTATTGCAGAGAATTGAGAACTAATATTCAGGTGGAAAGATTCATTGATAAAATTCTTTTGATTTCAGATCCAAATGAAAAAAGAATTGCCATAAAGAGAATAACAGAAGCAGAAAGAAATATAAAAGACTATAAGTATTATCCTACTCTTACATGTAAAGATAACAGAGATTTTGATTACAGAGATGATAATTCAAGAAATGAACTTAGAAATAAAATTGTTAATGAATTATTCGGACTGTCAAGATTGGAATGTGATGACGATATTACTTTGGGAGTTGGGGGTGCAAAAGCAAGAACTCAAATAAAATGTGAGAACATAGCTTTTTGTATAATAGGACTTCCAGCATCTGGTAAATCAGGCATAGCATCAAAAATTGCTGACAAATTTGGAGCATTTATCTTGGATTCTGATTATGCAAAAAGAAAATTACCTGAATATACTGATCAAATAGGATCGACTGCGCTAGTGCATGATGAATCACATGAATTAGTTTTTGGGAATAATGGTTTGATGGATAGGTGTTTAAATATAAATGCAAATATAATAATTCCTAAAATTGGCTATAATATAAATTCAGTTAAGAAACTTTGTTCTGGATTAGCAAAAGCTAAATATAAAGTCTTTCTTATTTCTGTAGACCTTGATCGTCAAAAAGCTACCCAGCGTGCATATAATAGATTTATAGAGACAAAACGTTATATTCCACTATCATTAGTTTTTGATGCATATAGCAATGAACCAACATTAAATTATTTTAGACTAATACAAACTGAATGTGAGTTGTTTGAAGGATATGCTCAAATTTCTACAGATGTTCCTAAAAATAAAGCGGTAAAATTAGTTGAAATTGTAAATATAAAAGGTCTTAAAGAAATTGATTGGAGTGTGAATTAGTAATGCCCGTTTCAAAGAAAAAAAATTATCGGGGTAGACATAGTATTGCAAAAACAAGTGGGAGAAGAATTGAAATATCACGAAATGCAGGTGTAAGAACCTATAAAGTAAGTGGTGCTAACAGAGATAATATAGTTGAGGTAGTTGGAAGTATCCCTAAAGGACTATCACTTAAAAAAATAACTTATAAAAAATTGTATGAACAAGAGAAAAAAGATATTGCTCGTACGATATCAGTTCTAGAAAAATATTATTAAATAAAAAATTATGTTTGCATATTTATATAAACATTTAGAAAGTATGGACTTTGATTCATTAGATGGAGTGGTCTTGTTATGAAAAGTTATAGAGAAAACGAACTGAAACATTATGTTATTGCTGTTATTTTGATGTATTTTGTTGTTGTAAACGGAATAACTACTTTTATAAAAATTGATGATACAAATACTATCAAATTTATTGCAGAAATATTTGAAATTGCGATAATTTCCTCATCAATATATGCCTTTGTTTTCGTGTTGGATTCAATATATAGTGGAGAACTAAAGCGTAAACTGGTGTTCATCTGGATGAGAGAACCAGGCATGGTTATTTTTGAAAAAATAAAAAAGTCTACTAATGATATGAGATTTGCAAAAACGGATGTTGATGTATATTACAAAAATATTTACGATAATATGCCAGAGGATAAAAAAGGGAAAAAGATATATCAAAATCAACAGTGGTATAGTATATATCATAACTATAAAGAGGTGGAAATGGTTGTTACATCTGCTAAAGATTATAGGTTGTGTAGAGATATCTATATAGCTACTATTAATATTATAATGGTATATTTATTTCTGTGTTTTACATCAGATATTGTCATGTTTAATTGTAAATATATTACATTTTTATTTTTCTTGTTGTTCTGTACCAATATTGCAACAAGAAATAAAGGCAAGAAATGGGTTTATAACGTAGTTGCTTATGATCTTACAAACAAGAAGAATAATAAACAAACATCATGATTTTTGTACTCTTATCTGTTCGCTTTTCTCTCTTTGTTCTTATCTAATGCTGTCGTTTCCAGAGAATAGATAAAAGAAAAGGTGGTTTTGCTTACGCAAAACGAAAATTAAACATATCTCTATGGTTCTGCTTTTTCACCAAAACAGAACGATTTAGATGACATTCTAGAGCGTTCTGTTTTTCTTTTGACAATTTATTCATATTATGATATAATATATAAAAAGTAAATAATAATAAATTTTAATTTGTTTAATAATATATGGTGTAAAATTTAAAATCGAGAATAAAAAAGCAGAGCTTATTTTTGACTAATATTTTATTGAACTGATTTTTGCAATACTATATAGAAAGAAGGTTTTTTATGTCAAATATATGGCATGATATTTCTGAAACGAGAATAACGCCCAATGATTTTGTGTGTGTTGTGGAAATTTCAAAAGGAAGCAAAAAAAAGTATGAGCTCGACAAGGAAACTGGTTTGATAATTTTAGATAGGATTTTATATACATCTACGCACTATCCTGCGAATTATGGCTTTATACCAAGAACGCTCGGCGATGATGGTGACCCGCTTGATGTGTTGCTTCTTTGCAGTGAGTCACTCGAACCGTTATCAATGGCAAGGGCATTTCCTATTGGCGTAATTTCTATGATAGACAATGGACGAAATGATGAAAAAATTATTGCTATACCGTATGAAGACCCGACATATAACGGGTATAGTGATGTTAGCGAGCTTCCACCGCATATTTTTGAAGAAATGCGTCATTTCTTTAGCGTATATAAAAACCTTGAGCATAAGGATACTGCTGTAAACGAGGTTAATTCACGGGAAGAGGCTATGAGGGTTATTGAAAATGCAATAGAGAATTATAATGACATCTTTAAAAACAATAAAAAAGAATAAAACATTTACAAAATAAAAAGACACTATGCCATGGTGTCCTTTTATTTTGCCTAAATAAATGTACTAATATGGAATAAAAGTCTTGAATTATGGCAAAAAAAAGCATATAATAATAATGTATAAGTAAAAATGGGTTTTTATTGCAAAAAATTAGAAAAGTTATAAATATAAACAGAAAAACGCTCAAAGGAGAAGCTATGTTATATAAAGAAAAGCTTGTAAAATCAGAAAAAATATTTGAAGGCAAGGTTGTAAGATTAAAGGTCGATACGGTCGAAGTTGTTCAAAACGGAAACCATGCCACACGCGAAATAATTGAGCATCCGGGAGGTGTTGCCGTTGTTGCAATTACAGATTCGGGCAAGGTGTGTCTCGTAAAACAGTACAGACGACCGTTTGACGATATGTTGTTAGAAATTCCTGCAGGAAAGCTTGAATGGGGAGAAGACCATAGAGAGTGTGGCATTCGAGAGCTTAGAGAGGAAACAGGTTACAGCGCAAGTGAGTTTGTATATCTTGGTGAGCATTATTTAACGCCCGGTTTTTGCAACGAGAAAATTTTTATATATCTTGCAACGGGACTTGTCCAAGGGGAAAAGGACCTTGATGAAAATGAATTTACAGAGCTATATGAATATAGTTTTGATGAACTGATAGATATGATTATGAAAAATGAGATTAAAGACGGAAAAACCGTAATCGGCATTTTAAAGGCATATCGTTATCTTAATAAAAACGAATGATGCGCTTGCAGGTGTGAGCAAGAAACAAACATATAGGAGGGGTTTGTATGAGCCAAAAAAACAAGGTTGAGGTAAAAATCAAGGGGAGATTTTACACAATTACTGCCGGTGAACCGGAGGAGTATATTTATAAAATATGCTCTTATGTTGACAAAAAGATGGGTGAAATAACTCAGATTAACCCACGACTAAGCACAGATATGGCGGCTGTTTTGACTGCTATAAACATTTCGGACGAGTTTAATAAAGCAAAAGCATCCGAGGAAAATTTGAGAAAACAAATTTTGTCGTATGATGATGAAGCGGACAGATATGAAAAACGCATAAAGGAGCTTGAGTTTGAGCTTGAAGAAGCAAAAGAACAGCTTAAACAAAAAAATGAAGAGCTTGCAAACTTTCTAAAGCAGTTCTAATACGCATCGTTATAGATTGTTTTAATCTGAGGGATAGATATGTCACTTAACAATAATAAAATAGAACTTTTAGCTCCTGCAGGAACAAAAGAGGCATTTGTTGCAGCAGTTCAGAATGGCGCCGACGCGGTATATCTTGGTGCAAAATCATTTTCTGCACGCGCGGGCGCGACAAATTTTGATAATGATGCACTCGTCGAGGCGGTAAAATATGCCCACATGCGCGGCGTGAAGGTATTTGTAACGCTTAACACACTCATAAAGCAATCCGAAATGGATGATGCTTTGAAAATGGCAGAGTTTCTTTATAACATAGGCGTTGATGCAATTATTATACAAGATTTGGGCCTTGCGTCGCTTATTATGCATGCTTTGCCGGATGTGCGTCTGCATGCGTCGACACAAATGACTATTCACAGTGTATCTGGTGCAAAAAAACTTGAGGAGCTTGGGTTTAAACGCGTTGTACTTGCACGCGAACTTTCATATGAGCAGATAAAACAAATCAAAGAACAGACAAGCCTTGAGCTTGAGATATTTGTGCATGGCGCGATATGCAATTCTTATTCGGGCCAATGTCTTTTCAGCTCGTATCTTGGTGGACGCAGTGGCAATCGTGGCAGATGTGCCCAGCCTTGCCGTTTGCCATATGAGCTAAAAAACGGCCAGACATCATTGAAAAAAGGATATTTGCTAAGTCCAAAGGATATGTGTCTTTTGTCGCATATGGACAAGATAAAAGAACTTGGTATTGATTCACTTAAAATTGAAGGGAGATTAAAACGCCCGGAATATGTTGCGACAGTGACAAGAATTTATAAAAAATACCTTTCAAGCCCGTTAAAGCCTGATGTAGAAGATGTAAAAATGCTTTTAAATGCATTTAACAGAAGTGGATTTACAGACGGATATTTTACCGCCAATACGGGTGGCAAAATGATGAGCTTTGATTCGCCGTCAAACATATCGGAGGAAATTTTTGCGCCCGATATAAAGCAAAGCTTTGCAGAAAATGCAAACTTCAGACGAGTTAAAGTGCGGGCTTATTGTGCTATAAAGTGCGGTCAAAAAAGCACAATGACCCTTTCAGATGATGATAAAAACACGATAACTGCATATGGAGCGGCAAGCGAAATGGCAACAAATACGCCACTTTCGTATGAGAGAGCATATACCCAACTTTCAAAATTTGGCTCTGTGCCATTTGAGCTTGAGGAGCTTGTACTCGATATTGATGAAGGGATAACCCTGCCTATTAGCGAGGTAAATGCCTTGCGGCGTGCGGCGTGTGATATGCTCATAAAGAAAAGGGAAAATGTCCACAAAGAGATAGTCGGGGCGTGCTCGGTCGGCTTTATAATAGACAAAAACGAGGGCGAGCGTGAGCTTAATATACAAGTAAACACCATAGAGCAAGCAAAAGCAGCATTATCGGTTGAACCGGCTATATTATGTGCGCCGGAACATGTTATAAAAAAACTTGATAAGTGCAAAAATACAAAGCTTGTTACAAAGCTTGATGCGATTGTGAATGACGAGAAAACATATGAAAATATTATAACTGATGGCGTTTTATGTTCGTCGCTTGGCAGTGCGTATGCACTTGGTAACAAGCACACAGTATACGGCGATTATCGTATTAATGTATACAATGATTCAAGTGTAGCGTTTTACCTTGCAAACGGTTTTGAACGCGTATGCTTGTCGCCGGAGCTTTCAATAAAGGATATGGCGTCTATGAGCAAAAATGCCCTTAGTATATGTGATGTACTTGTGTATGGTCATATTCCGCTTATGACTATGAAAAACTGTGTCATAAAATCGTGCACAGGCAATTGTTCAAAAAACAAAGGCGGATACTTTTTAACAGACAGAAAAAACGAAGCGTTTCCCATTATATGCCAAAGCAAATCGTGCACGAATCTTCTTTTGAATGCGAAACCGACATACATGGCAGACAAGCTTGGGGACTTGTTAAAGCTTGGCATAAAGCGTTTTTCGCTTATGTTTACAATAGAAGATGGCGACAGTTGCAGGCGTATATGTGACGAATATGCGCGTGCCATAAAAGGCGAGCATGTTAAAAACAGTATGGAAGAAAATAAATTTACGCGCGCCCACTTTTATCGTGGCGTGCTATAGCACGGGAGTGATGTCTTGTGACAAGGTGGGATAAAATAACAATAGTGTTAATTTTGTGCACAAGCATAATCTCGCTTGTTTTTATAAATGCGTTTGCATATACAAACAAAGCCGATACGCTTATAATCGAGCTTGATGGAGAAGAGTATGCACGCTACAAGTTAAAGGACATAGCTACGAGTGAAATTGTTGAAATTAAAAGCGAGCATGGTTATAATAAAATACAAATTTCACGAGATGGTGTGGCGGTAATTGATGCGGATTGTGATGACAAACTTGACATAAAAGCGGGAAAAATTACCCGCGCAAACGAGTATATAGTGTGCCTTCCGCACAGGCTTGTTATAAGACTTATAGGGGGGCATAATTATGCAGACGCAGTTGCGTACTAAAAGGCTTGTGCTATCGTCGATATTGGTGGCGCTTGGTATAGGACTTCAAATTGTAGAAGCTATGATTATACCTGCGGCCAATCTGCCGGGCGGAAAGCTTGGACTTGCAAATATTACGACAGTTGTAATGTTGTATGTTTTCGATTCGAAAACCGCGCTTGCGTGTGCCATTCTTCGCGCATTTCTTGGCAGTGTGTTGTATGGCGGCGTTTCGAGTATGATTTATAGCGTATCCGGCGCGTTTTTTTCGGCAGTTATGATGATTGTTATAAAGCATAATTTCGGAAAGCATTTAACACATATTGGCATAAGTGTAATCGGCGCAGTATGTCACAATATAGCTCAGGTATCTGTTGCCGTGCTGTTATTGGAAAATGTATGGATTTTTACATATTTGCCAATACTTGTAATAGTAGCGTGTATAACGGGTATTTTTACCGGCTATGCCGCACGATATGCGTCGGAATATCTTATAAAAACAGATGTATACAAAAAGTGAACGCATATGCGTTAAAGGAGTAAAAAATGAAGAAAATTATTCTTGCATCAGCATCGCCAAGACGGCGCGAACTGCTTTGCAAAGCAGGGTTTGAGTTTGATGTGATAGTAAGTGATACAGACGAAAATATATCTGTGTGTGACGCGCCCTTGATGGTGCGGGAGCTTGCACTTTTAAAGGCGAGTGATGTTGCCAAAAAAGCGAAGAAAAATTCGCTCATAATCGGCGCTGATACAGTTGTGTGCATAGATGGCAAAATCCTTGGCAAACCGACCGATTGGCGCGATGCAAAAAGGATGCTTAATATGCTTTCGGGCAGAGCACATCAGGTATATACGGGTGTATGTATTATTGATGCGCAAACGGGGAAGGCCGTTTGCAGAAGTGAGCGTACAGATGTGATTTTTAAGCGTCTTACAAAAAGGCAGATACGCGCATATATAAGCACGCGTGAGCCTATGGACAAAGCGGGAGCATATGCAATTCAAGGCGGAGCAAAAAGCTTTGTACGCTGTTACATAGGAAGCTTTGATAATGTTGTTGGACTTCCGGTAAATTTGGTTAAAGAGATTATTAAGACGGAGTTTTCCGCTTAAAATATATTACAGACAAAACGACAAAGGAGATTAGTCATCATGGCATTTTTGGCAAAGGATATTGGGATTGACCTTGGCACAGCAAATACGCTTGTGCATGTAAAGGGAAAGGGAATTGTTATTCGTGAGCCGTCGGTTGTTGCGATTGATAAAACAACGAACAAGGTTTTGGCGGTTGGCAATGCAGCAAAGGATATGATTGGAAGAACACCGGGAAATATCGTAGCAATACGCCCGATGAAAGATGGTGTTATAGCTGATTTTGATATAACACAGTCAATGATTAAGAGCTTTATAAAATCTGTAAGCAGCACAACTTCACTTCTTAAACCGCGTGTAGTTGTGTGTGTACCGTCGTGTATTACAGAGGTTGAAAAAAGAGCAGTTGAGGAGGCAGTGATTGCTGCGGGAGCACGCGAGGCATATTTGATGGAGGAGCCTATGGCGGCGGCAATAGGCGCAGGCCTTCCAATTGAGGAACCAACAGGAAGTATGGTAGTCGACATTGGCGGCGGAACAAGCGAAGTTGCAGTAATTTCGCTTGGAGGAATTGTGGCATGTCGCTCGGTAAGTGTTGCAGGCGATGCGCTTGACAATGCTATTGTAACATATATCAGAAAGGAATATAACCTTATGATAGGCGACCGTACCGGCGAGCAGGTAAAGGTCACAATTGGCTCTGCTTATCCGGAGGATGATGCAAATACAATGGAAATACGCGGACGCGACCTTGTAACAGGTCTTCCTAAAAATATAATCATAACACAGGCAGAAATCAGGGCTGCTCTTGCAGAGCCGATTACAGCGATTGTTGATGCAATAAAATCAACCCTTGAAAAGACACCACCGGAGCTTTCGTCTGATGTTATGGATAGCGGGATAACACTTACGGGTGGCGGTGCGCTTATAAGAGGCCTTGACAAGCTTATTATGCAACAAACGGGCATACCGGTATATATTGCCGAGACACCGCTCGATTGTGTTGCGCTTGGTACGGGGAAAACCTTGGAGGAAATTGAAACACTTAAAAAGGTGCTTATTAGCTCAAAATAAAGATTTTTACGGGGCAGGTGTATGTAATGGAATTTTTTGAAAAACATAAAAAGCTTTCTGTGCTTATAGGGGCAGTTTTGGCGATAATTATTTTAATGATTGCTTCCACTTTTGCAAAGGAGAAGTCTTTTATTGCAAAAAATGTATTCAATACACTTGTATTACCGCTCCAAAAAGGAGTTGCAACAGTAGCAGATGGTGTGGGCGGATTTTTTGGTTTTTTGTTTGAGATGAGCGAGTATAAAGAGGAAAATACAAGACTTGCAAAAGAAAATGTTGAGCTTATGAAAAAATATCGTGATGCCCAGGATTACAAAACAGAAAATGAGCGTTTGGCGGGCTTGCTTGAAATAAAAAATAACGATTTTGCACCAATGAATACAACCGGTGCAAGAGTCGTTGGGTGGAGCACTGATAATTGGTTTAATTACTACACAATTGACAAGGGAAGCCTTGACGGAGTAAGAAAAAAGTGTATGGTTGTAACAGATGAGGGGCTTGTCGGACATATAAGCGATGTAGGTACAAACTGGTCAAGAGTTATTACGATTGTTGACGCATCGTCATCTGTTGGTGCACGCGTTGTGCGAACGGGCGATGTAGCACTTGTTGTTGGTGATAACATATATGAAAAGCAAGGCCTTTGCAAGATGACCTTTATAAACAAGGAATCGCAAATAGTTGTGGGCGATATTATTGAAACATCCGGACTTGGTGGAGTGTATGCACCAGGCGTTGCAATTGGTCGCGTAAAGGAAATCGTTGCAGACTCAACAGGTGTGAGTCAACACGCAGTAATTGAACCGCTTGTAAATTTTAGACAGACACATCATGTACTTATTGTGCTCGATGAAATAGGAGCAAGTGGTGCTTTGGAGTAATTTTGTAAAAAGGATGCAGTAAAAATGATAAAGAAATTATGGCTTGGTGCGTTGAGCTTTGGCGTGTTTTTGATACAAACTACAGTTTTAAGGAACTTTTCAATTATAGGGACCCAACCAAATCTTATGGTCGTACTTGTTATATGCTTTGCCCTTGCCCAGCAAAGCTTTTTCGCTGCAATGTACTATGGACTTTTGTGCGGGTTTATGCTTGATTGTGCATCTCAAACAGTTTTTGGGCTTCATACAATATTGTGCGTACTTTGTGCGGCTCTATGCTTTGTTATGAATGAAAAAATTTTTAAAGCAAAGTATCTTGTTTGTTTGCTTTTTGTATTTGTTGTAAGCATTATATACGAATCGTTATATTATGTTATGGCATATATCAACAATTATAATATATCATTTTGGTTCGCGCTTTTGTGCACGGCATTACCAACGGCGATTTATAATACAGTGTTGGCTTTGCCGGCGCTTTTGATAGTTCGAAAAATTTATACAGAACAAACAAACTGATAGTTTTATTTATTAAAAGGTGGTGAGATTTTGCAAGGTTATGGAAACAGAAAAAGAGATGTAACAAGGGTCAAGGTTTATACTGTATTTATAGGCATAATTGTGGGTATTATAGTCTGTCGACTTTTTTGGATGCAGATTATAAAGGGCAATACATATGCAATCCAAGCCGAGCAAAAGCAATACCGCTCCGTACTTGTAAAAGCTCCGCGCGGGGAAATCGTGGACCGATTTGGAACACCACTTGTGACGAATAAAACAGGCTATAGCGTTCAAATTCAAAAAACAAATCTTAAAAATGATGAGTTTAATGCAAAATTGCTTCAAATATACAATCTGATTATAGCTCATGGCGAAGATGTTTTGCAGAATTTTCCAATAGCGTACGCGCCAACGGAAAACACTTTTATGCGTTTTACTTTTGCGGACGAATATAGTGCCGACGAAGCAGAAAAGGCTCAAAAAGCGGAACAATCGTGGAAAAAGGCACAAGAATATGATGAAGATATTACTGCTGATGAAGCATTTAATAAATTCAGAAGCCGATATCGGGTTGATGAGGCTTATGGCATTGAAGATGCGCTAAAAATTGTGTCGTTGCGTTATGAGATGGAGACGCGCTATTTTTCAGTAAGCACACCATTTACAATTGCACAGGATGTTGGAATGGAGCTTGTGACAAAATTTAAAGAAGAGCAGGCAGAGTATCCATGTGTAAATATAACAACCGAATATATACGCGAATATACGCATGGCAATCTTGCAGCACATATACTTGGACGAATTGGAAAATTGTCACCGGAAGAATATGAAATGCTTCGTTCGCAAGGCTATAAAATGAATGACGAAGTCGGAAAGCAAGGAATTGAAAAAGAGTTTGAGCAGTATTTGAGAGGCGATGATGGACGAACAACGCTTATTCAAACACCAAATGGTTTTGAGGTACAACAGGAGTCGGGCGAGGAGGCTGTTCCGGGCAATTATGTTGTACTTACGATAGATGCCAAGCTGCAAAGAACGCTTGAAAATGTACTTGGACAGACGATTGCTAATATAAGGGCAAGGGGTGGTGCACCATCAGCCAAGTCGGGCGGCGACGCATATTGTGGAGCGGCAGTAGTGATGAATCCGCAAAATGGTGAGATACTTGCAATGGCATCGTGGCCGACCTTTAATCCTGCACGCTTTAACGAGGATTATAAAAAGTTATTAAACGATAATAATAAGCCGATGTGGAACAGGGCAATAAGCGGAACATATCCACCGGGTTCGACATATAAAATGCTTACATCGATTGCGGCGCTTGAAAGTGGTGTTATAACGCCGTATACAACGATAAATGATGAAGGTGTTTACAGATATTATTCGGATTATCAACCAAAGTGTTGGATATGGACAAAAACAAGGCAGACTCATGGAGAGCAAAATGTTACACAAGCCATTACAAATTCGTGCAACTATTTTTATTATGAAGTGTCACGCCAGATGGGCATTGAAAAGCTTGACGAATACGCAAAAATGTATGGCTTTGGGCAAAAAACAGGAATAGAGCTTGTAAATGAGGAGGAAAAGGGACGACTTGCCGGACCGGAGGATAGGGAAAAGTATGGCGGACCACAATGGCGTCCGGGTGATACATTGCAGGCATCGATTGGACAATCTGATAATTTGTTCACACCTATTCAGCTTGCAAATTATTTGTCTACGCTTGTAAATGGCGGCAAACGCTTCAGACCATACCTTGTAAAAACGATTCGCTCGCCGATTGATGGAGGCATTATATACCAAACACAACCGGAGATTATGGGCGAGGTAAGTGTGAAACCTGAAAATTTGCGTGCTGTTTTGGAAGGAATGCTTGGTGTTACAGAAAATGGTACAGCAAGCTCTGCTTTTAAAGATTATCCAATAAAAGTTGGTGGCAAAACAGGCTCTGCCCAGGTTGCAGTTGGTTCGGATAACGGTGTGTTTGTTGGGTTTGCACCATATGATAACCCACAAATTGCAATTGCGGTTGTTATTGAGCACGGCAATAGCGGCGGCGATGTTGTACCGATAGTAAAGGGCGTTTTTGACGAATTTTTCAATAATAATGGACAGACGCAAAACGATATAAATAATCGAGTGGGCTACTTGTTGCCATAATTATATATGGGAGGTTTTTTCGTGAATACAAAAGAAATGGTAAAGCTTAAAGGAATAAAAGACGGAATAATGGTAATCGCCGAAGAAGGAAATTTTGCAGACATTTTAGAGCAAACGATAGAGAAAATAAAAGAGGTTATCGATTTGTTTGACACAACTGGCGGTCGCGTTGTTTTTAGCGGCAGGCCGATTGATGCAGTAAATAAAATAAAGCTTGAACAAGAGATAAAGAAAATCCTCTCTGATGAAATTGAGATTGAATATGATGAGTGTGATGACGACCTGCTCGGCGATATGCAAATTCCGCCGACAGAGAAAAGTCGTTTCTATCACGGCACACTAAGAAGTGGCCAAAGTGTAAAGTCGCTTGGGAATCTTGTGGTTGTCGGCGATGTAAATCCAGGTGCAGAGCTTATTGCAGTGGGCAATATTGTTGTAATGGGTATTTTGCGCGGCATAGTTCATGCCGGCTGTAACGGGGATAGAAGCGCGGTTGTTTGCGCTGCTCGTATGGCACCGACCCAGATACGCATAGCGGATATAATTACGAGACCACCCGATGGAGAATTTGAGAGCGAGTGGCTTCCTGAAATCGCATATGTGCATGAGGGAAATATATATATCGACGGGTATTTGTCGAAAAATATGAAATAAAAATGTAGACTTAAAATAAAGGATATGTTATACTAAATACAACTACAATTTTGATATTTACATAGAAGGAGCGGTTAGTCATGGGTGAAGTTATAGTTATTACATCCGGCAAGGGCGGCGTTGGTAAAACAACGACTACAGCAAATATTGGCGCGGGACTTGCACTTAGAAATAAAAGTGTTGTTATGCTTGATGCAGATATTGGACTTAGAAATCTTGATGTTGTAATGGGACTTGAGAATAGAATTGTATACGATGTTGTAGATGTAGTTGAGGAGCGCTGCCGTACAAAACAGGCTCTTATTAAGGACAAGCGTTATGAGGGCTTGTGCATTATTCCTGCAGCACAGACAAGAGATAAAAACGCAGTAACACCCGAACAGATGAAAAAGCTTACAGAAGAGCTTAAAGAAGAGTTTGATTATGTTTTAATTGACTGTCCTGCAGGTATTGAGCAAGGCTTTAAAAATGCAGTTGCAGGCGCTGATAAGGCGATTGTCGTTACAACACCTGAGGTTTCGGCGGTGCGTGATGCGGACAGAATTATTGGCTTGTTGGAAGCAAATGAAATAAGTAATCCACAGCTTATTATAAACAGAATCAGACCACAAATGATTAAAAAAGGCGATATGATGAATGTCGATGACATTATTGATATTTTGGCGATAGACCTTATCGGCATTGTGCCTGATGATGAAAGTATTATCATCACAACAAACCGCGGTGAGCCTGCAGTTGCAGACGACAAATCAAAGGCAGGACAGGCGTATCGCAATATTGTGTCACGAATAATGGGCGAAAAGGTGCCGGTTATGGAGCTTGATGCCCCAGGCTTTTTTACAAAAATCAAAAGGCTTTTTGGCGGCAAAGCAAACTAATAAAACGAGGAGGAAGTCGACATGGATTTTTTCGGTTTATTCAAAAACAGAAAAAAAGGCTCCGGAAGTGCCGCAAAAGAGAGATTGCAGTTTGTGTTGGTGCATGACAGAGCAGGTGTTTCACCGGAGTTTCTTGATAAATTAAAAGGCGAAATTATGGAGGTAATCTCCAAATACATAGAAATTGACCAAAATGAGTTTGACATACAAGTAACAAGAACAAAGAGTGAAGATGGCGAGAGAATTGTTCCTGCGCTTGTGGCAAATATACCAATAAGCAAGATGAAAATGGCAGAAGACACTGAAAAAAATGAATCAAAAAAAGCAAATGCTTCAAAAACAGAGGAAACAGAAAAAGAAACAAAAAGCGAAGAGTAAAATAAGGGAAGGGGACAAAACACATTATGAATATCGCATTGATAGCCCACGACA
This sequence comes from Candidatus Aphodoplasma sp., assembly GCA_045626925.1. Lineage (GTDB taxonomy): Bacteria > Bacillota > Clostridia > UBA1381 > UMGS1253 > Aphodoplasma. Next base: position 30,477 of record JAZUQZ010000012.1, read on the forward strand.
AGAAAAAAGAACTTATGGTTGAGTTTTGTATTGCATACAAGGGAATACTCAGCAAGCATAATTTGTTTGCAACAGGCACAACAGGAAGCCTTGTTATTGAAGCAACAGGGATGAATATTCAAAGATTTTTATCGGGACCGCAAGGCGGCGACCAACAAATCGGTGCAAGGATTGCGTATAATGAAATAGATTTGGTATTGTTTTTCCGCGACCCTCTTACAGCCCAACCACACGAGCCTGATGTATCGGCGTTGTTCAGATTGTGTGATGTGCACAATATTCCACTTGCAACGAATGTTGCAACGGCAGAGGTGCTTATCCATGGCATTGAGCGTGGCGATTTTGCATGGCGTGATATTGTTAATCCAAAGTCAAATCAATAGATAAAAGTAAAAGCGATATGACATAATCCATATCGCTTTATTTTTTATTCTTATTTTCGAGCGCAAAAGACTCTCTTTTTTGTTTTTCTTCAAGATATTTATAAAAATCTTTGATTTGACGCTTATTTTCACTTGATAACTTTCTTATATCAAGATAATCATCGGCATTATATGAGGTTTTGCTTTCGCTTACCTTTGATGGTGAAACATCAGAAAAACCAAGAAGATAATCCGATGAAACATTAAAGAAAGCACAAATATCACAAATTTTTGGATGTTCCGGAAGGCGTTTGCCGGTTTCCCAATAGCATATACATGACCTTGTCACATTGAAAAGATTTGCAAACTGTTGTTGGGTATAACCATTATTTACACGAAGCGCTTTAAAGCGTTGGGCAAAAATCTCGTTATAATTATCAGCCAAAACAATCCTCTCCTGAAAATTATTGAATGTATATATATTCTAACATTAAAAAAGATGTATTGCAATAGCTTTTTTACAAAAATTGTAAAAAGAAGAATTTTATAATAAACAAGTAATTTTAAGAAAAAGAACAAAAACAATTGATTTTTGTATAAATTTAATATATAATGAAAGAAGTTGTAAATAAAAAATATAGATATATGATTATGAGGAGCGATATAGATGAGCAAGAGATTATTTACATCGGAGTCTGTTACAGAGGGACATCCGGATAAAATTTGTGATTTGATATCTGATGCTATATTGGACGATATTATTTCAAAGGATAAAAATGCTCGTGTAGCATGTGAGGTTACTGTTACAACGGGACTTGTTATGGTTGTTGGTGAAATAACGACTTCTGCAAGCTTTGATGTACAAAGTATTGTGCGCGATACAATAAGAAATGTTGGCTATGACAGAGCAAAGTATGGTTTTGATTGTGACACTTGTGCGGTAATAACAGCACTTGATAAGCAGTCGCCGGATATAGCGATTGGCGTTGATAATTCGCTTGAGGTCAAAGAGGGCAAAATGGATGAAACAAATGGTGCGGGTGACCAGGGTATGATGTTTGGTTATGCCTGCAACGAGACGCGGGTTTATATGCCTATGCCGATATATTTTGCGCATAAAATGGCACGCCGTCTTACAGAGGTACGAAAGAATGGCACACTCGGCTATTTGCGTCCTGATGGCAAGACACAGGTTACTATTGAATATGACGGCGAGGTGCCTGTTAGAGTTGATACAGTAGTTGTGTCGAGCCAGCACAATCCGGATGTGTCGATTGATACAATCAGACGCGATATAGTTGAACATGTTATAAAGCCTGTTCTACCAGAGGAGCTTGTAGATGAGCAAACAAAGTATTTTATAAATCCGACAGGGCGCTTTGTTGTTGGTGGACCACAAGGTGACTCCGGTCTTACAGGAAGAAAAATCATTGTCGATACATATGGCGGATATGCTCGCCATGGTGGCGGCGCATTTTCGGGTAAAGACCCGACAAAAGTCGACAGAAGTGCTGCATACGCTGCAAGATATGTTGCAAAAAACATCGTTGCCGCAGGTCTTGCGGACAGATGCGAGATACAGATTGCATATGCAATAGGCGTTGCAAAGCCTGTGTCTGTGCTTGTTGATACATTTGGCAGTGCAAAAATTGATGAAAAAAAGATTGAAGAGCTTGTAAATAATAACTTTGATTTGCGTCCGAGCGCAATAATAAATAAACTTGGATTAAGAAATCCGATTTATAAGCAGACTGCTGCATATGGTCATATGGGACGCGAGGATATTGAGCTTCCATGGGAAAAGCTTGATAAGGTTGATGAACTCAGAAAACAGGCAGGCCTTTGATATTAAATTAAAAAGCCACGAAATTCGTGGCTTTTTTTATTTATATTTATTTAATAAAAGCACTTAGCTTTACAAGATTTGTATCTGTCATAAAGTTTGCCGTATTATATAATACGAGCACATCATCTACATTATTTTGCTCAAGATAATCAATAGGATTTGTATTATAATATCTCAAATCAATTACATAAATTTTTTCATAATGATTTGCCAGTAACGGCAAAATGCTATTAGCATATGAATCTTTAAAAACGGCTAGAGTTTTACCGTTTTTATTCGACGATGAAATGTTTATAAGCGGATGATTTCCGTCAAAGTACATACTATATTTATCTTTTTTATTAAGCCACTCCGTTTCATAAAAGCTGTTTGTTGTCTTGTTTTCTGCAACATAATTAACCAAAAAATCAATCTCAAACTTTGGCTCATATATGCTTATAGTGTCGGGCTTTATGCTAAAAAGGGGAGCCTTTGACCACATTGTACCATAAAACATTTCAGACATATCTTTTTTTACAAAATCACTTTCCTCGTATGCAACGATGCCAAGCTCATCACAAAGGTGCTTGTAAGATAAATAGCTGCCGTAGGCGGTTTGGTGGTGGTCAGTTTTAAAGTAAATATACTCGTCCTTGTGCTCTTTTAATAATTGGGTCGGATTTATAAATGTAGCATTTGAGTTTGATAAAATTTGCTCCCCAAGAGCTGATACATCATTTTGTATAGGGGAGTATGCTCCGTTTGGCAATTTGTGAGACAACACCTCATACGCAGTAGGCACAAGCATTACAGACGCTTTGCAGTCAATGACTTCGCTCATCTTTTTTATTGCATTAAAATTGTTTGTTGCTATTTTAAAATCTGTTGTGGCGGGTTTTTCAATAAGATAATCATCATCTGCAAAAAACACACCGTTTGAATCTTTTTTCATAAGAAGTTTCTCTATATGAGAATTTATGCTTACGATTACTGAGCGCATAGGAAATTGGTCAGTTGAAAATGCTTCAATATCCTCCATAAATTTTCCCGAAATAACAGAGGCTATTTCAAATTTTGGCATTTGTGCAAGCACTCGGTTTTCGCTTTCGGAAAAAGATGCCGCAGGTTTTGCAAAGCATAGTCCCATGGTAATTATAAGCATAGCACAAAATATAATAGAAAACCATTTTTTTATGTTGTTTTCCACTCTGTGACACCTCCGATTAAAATCTGAAATACAAAAATGGATTATACGCCGAGTTTACAAGATAAATCGTACAAAGCAAAAGTGAAATGAGCGATAAAACACCAATAACGATTTCTTTTTTGCTCCATGTAAACTTATCAAATATTTTTTTGCAAAGTGGCATCGACGCAACTATAGCGATAATGAGCACAAGTCCGTATGAGCTTATGTTGTATATTGCAACAGAGTCTATTATGCCTGATGCGCCTATACCGAGCATTGTTTTAAAATATTCCACGCCATTTTTGAGCGAATCAAATGCAAATATTACCCACCCAAACAGTATTAGTATAGTCGCATATATGTGCGAAACAAATTTTGGAAGCTTGGCTAACAATTTTAAAAGAAAAGTCTTTTCAATTATCAGTATTATTGCAAAATATAGTCCCCATACGGCAAAGTTCCAGCTCGCTCCGTGCCAAAAGCCGGTAAGAAACCACACGACAAAAATGTTGATATATGTTTGTGCTCTGCCCTTGCGACTTCCGCCGAGAGGAATATATACATACTCACGGAACCATGTGCCAAGGCTTATGTGCCATCTTCTCCAAAATTCTGTTATGCTTTTGCTTGTGTACGGATAGTTAAAGTTTTCCTCAAAAGTAAACCCGAACATTTTCCCAAGGCCAATTGCCATATCACTATAACCCGAAAAATCAAAGTAAATCTGGAGCGCAAAGGCAATAATACCAATCCAAGATGACACAACAGAAATCTGTGCTGCCGGTGTGGCGCTTATTGTGTCCCAAAGCATACCTATATTATTTGCAAGAAGGACTTTTTTTGCAAGGCCAACACAAAAACGAACAACGCCATCATAAAACATAGAAAAGCTTTCGCGTCTGTTATTAAGTTGCCCTGCTATTGTATTATAACGCACGATTGGGCCCGCAATAAGCTGTGGAAACAGCGTTACATATGCGCCAAAGGATATGATGTTCTTTTGTGCGGGGGCATCGTGACGATAGACATCGATTGTATATGACATTGTCTGAAAGGTATAAAACGACACACCTATAGGGAGCGCAAGTCCAAGCAGCCCAATTTGTGAGCCGGTAAGCGAATTTATGTTGCTTATAAAAAAGTCGCTGTATTTAAAGAACATCAAAATGCCAAGGTTTGCAATAATATCAAAAATAAGTATTGCGCGCCTTTTTTTGCCGCACCCCTCAAACCTCTCAAGCAGTCTGCCATTTGTATAGTCAAGCACGGTCGAGAAAAGCATTATTGTAACATAAATGAGCTCGCCCCATGCATAAAACATAAGACTGCATAAAAAAAGTATAAGGTTTCTAAACTTTTTTGGCACTGCAAAATATAAAATAATTACAATAGGTAAAAAGAAGTATAAAAACGGTATGCTCGAAAATACCATAACAACCTCCGTTCACTTTACAAAAAATTGTATATCTATGACTTGGAGCGACGAAAACGCCGCTCCAGTAGTTTGTATAAAAAAATTATAGCGATGAGTTAAATGCAGATACAGCTTTGTCTACACCGTCTGCAACAACCATCGTAACATAAAGACCTTTTGTTACAATTTGACCTGCTTGTACAAGCTCATATTGGTCCGGAAGATATCTCTTCCATTGTTCATCAAGGTTTGCAAGCCTTGCTTTAAGAAGATTTTTTGCTTCGTTAACGCCGGCACTATCCTTTGCTTTTATAATAATGATTTCGTTTGCGCGAACATTCATAAGCGGACCGTATACTAAAACTTCTTCAAAAAGTGCGGGATTTATGCCATATAGATCTTCGTAAAGCTCAAGAGGCATTTCCGACAGACTTTTTGTTTCAGGAAGTGCATCTACCATTTTGTTCATAAGCTCACTTGCGGAAAGAGCCGGCACAGGTGTGGGCGTAGCAGTTGGTGTAGGTGCCGGTGTATTAGGCTTTTGTGTGACTTGTGGTGGTTTTGCACTTTCAGTTGCAGGCGCTTTTGTACTTTCCGATTCCGGTGTAGGAGTAGATGCATCAGGCACAACAGACGGCGTTGGCGAAACAGTCCCTACCGCTGGTGCAGCTATTTGTGTGTCATCGACCTTTTTTCCACATCCGCTCAAAGCAGAAAATACAAGTGTCAATGCAAGTAGTGTGATAATAATTCTTTTTTTCATAGGTTTTCCCCCTGTTATTTTTATTTTTAAACAATAGTATAGACGCCGCATTTATAAAAAAGTTCCAAACCCCTTTTTATTTTGTTGACAAGGCTACGCATTTAATATTATAATGTGTTAGGCATTTTATAAAGGAGATGGCTATAATGAACGAGATATTTTATACAACAGCAAATCAAATGCTGATTTTTTTTATAATAATGATAATAGGGTATGTTCTTGCAAAAAAGAAAATCGTAGGGGATAGCGCAGACAAAGCGTTGTCATCGATACTTACATATGCTATATGTCCTGCACTCACCTTTAAAACCTTTTATGAAAATTTTAGACTTGATGTTATGAAAGAAAAGCTTGGTGCAGTTTTAATATCGTTTGCCATACTGGTTATATTATATATTTTTGCATGCTTTTTGGCAAGAGTTTTTACAAAAAACGATTATTTAAAGAAAATATATGCTTATTCACTTGTGGTAGCAAATTATGGATATATGGGCTATGCTGTGACGGAATCGGTCTTTGGCGGAGAAACATTATTTAATATGATGCTTTTTACAATACCGATTACTATATTTATATATACGATTGGGGTTTCGTCACTTGACCCAAACAGTAAAAAAATCACCTTTAAAAGCGTAATTTTAAGACCGGCATTTATTTTAATGTTTATTGGTATGATGTTTGGCGCGCTCAATATAAAATTGCCGATAGCGATTGAAAAGGCATCTGCATCAATATCATCTTGTATGGGGCCGATGGCTATGCTTATGACGGGTATAGTAATAGCGAAATATAATTTTAAAGAAATTATTTTAAATTGGAATGTTACGATTATATCCGTAATAAGACTAATAATTATTCCGTCTGTACTTGTGATTGCATTACGATTGTGCGGCGTGAGCGAGTACATACAAATTGCGGTGTTGGGTTCGTATGCAATGCCTATGGGACTTAATACAGTTGTGTTTCCTGCGGCATTTGGCGGAGATACAAAGCCCGGAGCAAGCATGGCTCTTATTTCTAATATTATGGCAATAATAACAATACCTGTTATGTTTTCGATTTTTTCATAATAATCATACTAACTATCTTATAAAATTATTGAAATCTCGTGAGAGGCAAGCGCCTTTTGCGAGATTTTTTATTGTAACAAAAATGTAACAGAACAAATTTTCGTTTTTCTCTTGACAACAAACTTATGTTCTGTTATACTTAAACCAGAACATAAGTTCTGCAGAATTTCAAGAGGTGATTTAAATGTATAATACAGGGAAAAAATTGGTCGTAAAAAATAAAGTAAGGTTTACTATTTTTGTTATAATGGTAATTGCATTATTCGAGTTGTTAATGTTTGCGATTATAAGTCCATCAAAAACAAATGCAGATATAAGCCATAAAACAGAGCTTGTATGTGTAGCTGTGGGGGATACTTTGTGGGATATTGCACAGGAGTATTGTGATAACGATACAGACATAAGAGAAACGGTGTATCGAATTAAAAAGCTTAACGGATTAAAGAGTAGCGATTTAGTTTTTGGCCAAACAATTATTGTGCCGCTTGATTAAAATTAAAAGTCCACATCTGCCATTAACGACAGATGTGGACTTTTTATAATTATTTATAGAAATCAGACACCATTTGCCTCTTCATCAACAATTACAGTAACATCATTGTGAAGCTGTAAAAGTGTAGCGGGAATCTTTGTCGTTACAACACCGGAGAACATCTTTTTCACTATATCCGCTTTATTTTTACCACTTGCAACAACAAGAATCTTCTTTGCTTTCATAATACCACCCATACCAAGAGTAAGTGCGTGGCGCGGAACATCATCCTTGCTTTCGAAAAAACGCGAATTTGCATCGATTGTTGATTGTGTAAGCTCAACCATATGTGTACCAACGGACAACTCTTCATCAGGCTCATTAAACCCGATGTGTCCGTTCGGACCAAGGCCTAAAAGTTGCAAATCAATGCCGCCTGCGGCTTCTATTGCAGCATCATAACGCTTGCATTCAGCGACCGCGTCACTTGCTTCACCGTTTGGAATATCCATGCTTTTTACATTTATATGGTCAAAAAGGTTTTTATCCATAAAGTATTGATAGCTTTGGTCGTTCGACTTTGAAAGAGGATAATACTCATCAAGGTTGTATGTTGAAACCTTTGAAAAGTCTATTTTATCATCTACAAGGCATTTATATAGACCGATTGGTGTCGAGCCTGTTGCAAGGCCAAGCACGCTATCGGGCTTTGAAGCTATTTGAGCGGCGATGATTTTTGCGCCCTCCTTTGACATTTCGTCATAGTTTTTGCAAACAATTTTTTTCATATAAAGCATCTCCTTATTTAAAAAGTAATGTTATTTTGCATATGTTTATTATATACCCATATATATAAAAAATCAAGCGAGTTTGTAAAAAAATATGATTGACACATATAGGCTTATAAGATATAATATAAATACAATAAAACCCTGAAGGGAGCAAGTAAAATGAGCGAAGAAAGCAATATTGTTACACTATATGATGAGGACAATAATCCGATAAATTTTGAGCATCTTGACACTTTTGAGGTTGATTCAAAAGTATATATAGTTTTGCTTGAAATACTTGAAAATGAGGAAAATGATGAGGTTTGTATTTTCAGACTCGAAGAGGATGAAAATGGAGAGGATTTATTGTCTGTAATCGAAGACGAAGATGAGCTTATGGCAGCTTTTGAAGAATTTGAAAATCGTATTGAAGACACAGAAGATGGAGAGGAATAATTTGTCAAAAATAAATGTGAATAGCATATTGAAATAGTGCAGAGAATAGTGTATAATAAAACTATAAAAAGAGCTTAACCCCTGCGGCGTGCGTAGCGGTGCCATTTATTTTACCAACAAACAATAAATGGGATTCTTGCTCTTTGTGCGGATTGCAGGCCTCCCTATATGGAAGAAGGAAGCGCGAAACACAAAGGCGGTTGCCCACCTGCTTATGCAGGTAATATAAAGGCACGATATACGGCGCGGTGGGGCATTTTTTTGATTAAATTAAGGCAGCGGAATATAGCGCTGCTTTTTTTGTGCACAACAAAATGCCCTATATTGATTGACAAAACAAGTATATTAGGATAAAATTTAATGTAAGGAAAATTGATTTGGAGAGAGTGAAAATGAGAATTTCAACAAAGCTTCTTATAGGGTTAAATAAATGTTTCAAAGCGCCCGTACATCCGTTTAATTTGCAGCGCGATGGTGTAAAATCATATGCCATGTGGCAGTATGAAAAAGGTGCAGATACGATAAAGCTTTATTTAAAAAACTATACAAAAGAGGAAATGTTTGAGAATAAAGTCGTTGCCGACATTGGTTGTGGTGCAGCGGGCAAGTCGTTATACTATGCTTCTTGTGGTGCAAAGAAGGTATTTGGTGTAGAAATTTTGGACAAATATGAGTCAGAGGCAAATGCACTTGCGTGCGAGCTGGGGTATAAAGAAAAATTTGAATTTATTTGTGCTGATGCATCAGCTTTGCCGTTTGAAGACGGCAGTATTGATACAATTATCATGAATGATGCAATGGAGCATGTTGACGAGCCTGAAGGGGTAATATGTGAATGTATGCGCGTGCTCAAAGACGGCGGCAGACTTTATGCAAATTTTCCGCCCTATCATCACCCGTTTGGCGCACATTTGAGTGATTTGATATATATTCCTTGGGTGCACTTGTTCTTTGGCGAAAAAACGCTCATAGAAGCGTACAAGCACCTTGCAAAAAATGAGGCTGATGGAGATTCGCGGATAGAGTTTAGAATTTCAAAAAAAGATGATGGAAGCGAATATTTTTCGTATATAAATCATATGACGATAAAACGCTTTGATAAAATTTTAAACAAGCTTGGTATTGTACCTGTATATTATAAACGCGAGCCACTTAGGAGTGCGTTTTGCCTTTTATCAAAGCTGCCGATTTTGCGTGAATTATTAGTTAAAATGGTCGTATGCGTAATAGAAAAACAATCGGTTGTAAAAAATTGCAAAAATAGATAAAATTTTTAAATTAAATGTAGAAACTTTACTTGACTTTTTAATCATTATATGTAAAAATAATATAAGAGGTGGTATGTCTTGAGAGTTATCGCCGGAATAAGACGCGGACTAAAGCTTTCCGATTTTGAAGGGGATGCGATAAGACCGACAACGGATAGAGTTAGGGAAAATATTTTCAATATAATATCACCGTATATCTATGATGCAAAGGTGCTTGATATGTTTGCGGGCACGGGTGCATTTTCAATTGAGGCGATTAGTCGCGGTGCAGAGTGTGCGATTTTGTGTGAAAAAAGCAATGCATCAGCAGATATTGTAAAGAAAAATCTTGAAAAAGCAAATTTTGGAGAACAGTGTGTTTTAAAAATAGGGGATAGCATTGATTTTATCGCAAAAACGGACAAGCAGTTTGATATAATATTTTTAGACCCACCATATAATACAGGCTTGCTTATGAGTGCGCTCGATAAAATCGCAAAAAGGGATGTACTCACGCAAAACGGTATAGTTATTGTTGAGTGTGACGATACAGAGGTGCCGCCTGTGATATCATCGCTTGAGTGTATCAAAGAAAAAAAGTATGGAAGAACGCACATTTTGATATATAAAAGGGTTTAATAATCTAATACAGAGGGGTTATTGATACATTATGAAAATTGCAGTGTATCCGGGCAGTTTTGATCCGGTCACAAATGGCCATCTTGATGTAATCAAAAGGAGCGCCACGGTTTTTGATAAAGTTATAGTCGGCGTGCTTGATAATATGTCAAAAAAGCCATTGTTTTCACCGGAAGAACGTGTTGATATGATAAAAAGAGTTACAAAAGGGATAAATAATGTTGAGGTTTATTCGTTTTCGGGCCTGCTTGTAGATTTTATGGAGCGGTTTGACTCTGCAGTAATCATAAAAGGACTAAGGACATTTTCTGATTTTGAGTATGAGTTTCAAATGGCACTTTTGAACAAATCACTTAATCCAAATGTTGAGACATTTTTTATGATGACTGATTCAAAATATTCTTACATAAGCTCAAGTATGGTAAAAGAGGTTGTACGCTTGGGCGGTGGCATTGATGAATTTGTACCGAGTGAAATAATAAAAGATATAGATAAAAAAATGAAGGACGGAGGGCATAATTAAAATGGAAGTTCTTGAAATTATAGACATGCTTGAGGATGTTGTTGACAAATCTATGACGATTCCACTTGTTGGAAGGGCTGTCGTTGACCGTGAGGAGCTTATGGATTTAATCCAGGAGGTTCGTTTGAACCTGCCCGGTGATTTGAAGCAGGCAAAATGGGTCAAAGACGAGCGTCAAAGAATTTTGGATGAAGCAGCAAAAGAGGCTGAATCCATCATAAAAAATGCAGAGGAAAAGATGGCAAGTCTTATTGATGACCACGAAATTACTCAAAAGGCATATGCACAGGCAAACGAAATAATTGCTGCTGCACAAAATAATGCACGCGAATTGAGACTTGGTACAAAGCAATATGCAGATGATGTTATGGCAAGTCTTGAGTCGAGAATTATGAAAATGGCTGAAATTGTGCGTGAGAATCGCAAGGAGCTTAATGAAAAGCGCAAGGAACTTAAAAAGTAATAAAAAAGATAAAGAGTACATATAATATACAGCGTAGCAAACAAAAAATAATGTAAAAAGGATGTGTATTATATGTCAGCGGGTTTTCATGCGTTTAATATTAAAAAGCTTAAAAAAATTGCACTCTATATTGCGTTGCCACTTCTTGTTGGCGGTTTGTCGGCACTTCTTGGAGGAGAGCAGAGCGTAGTTTATAACGCACTTGTTCGGCCGCCGCTTTCGCCGCCACCATGGGTTTTTGCGGTGGTGTGGCCGATACTTTATGTACTTATGGGCATAAGCGCATATCTCGTATCAGAAAGCGATGTTAGTCCTTCGTTAAAACGCAGGGCGTATATATTTTATGGGTTACAACTTGGGTTCAATTTCTTTTGGAGTATATTTTTCTTCAGGTTTCAGCTTTTAGGGTTCTCATTTTTATGGCTTGTGATTTTGCTGGTGCTTGCGATTATTAACGCAGTTCTGTTTTATGATATAAACAGGGTGGCTGGCTGGTTGTTATTGCCATATATTGCATGGCTCTCATTTGCTGCGTACTTAAATTATATGGTATGGATGTTAAATTAAAAAAACCTTCTTTGAAAAAAGAAGGTTTTTTGTTTAAATGAATTTTGTATACGAATTTTATATCCGCCTACATTAAAGATGCTCGTCATTTAATTTTCAATTTTAAATAATAACTTTGCGTATTCTTTGATTTTCTTTTTGTGTTATAGCTTGATGGATTTTTTGCATATTCTAAAATGCCATCCTATATAAACTCTAATACCTCTAAATGTTGTCTAAAATAATAGCAATTTTGTCTTTGTTCCATGCTTTCGGGGACCAGCCTTTACACAAAAATCCTCATAATAAACATAGCTTTTATCACCTTTTGTTCATTTTAATATAAGTTTAGAAAAAGTAATCAAATATATTAAAAATATCGTTTAAATACTTATAATATTTCAAGGTAACTGCATTGTTAAAATATATAAAAAATTTTATAAAAACACTTGACATATCACAAATAATAGGTTAAAATGGTTAAGGTGTAAAGCGAAAAAGCTTTACACAGAGTTTAAAGTAGGAAGTGTAAGAGATGAGCAAGGATTTGAGCATAAGCGTGCTTTTGGATTTTTATAAACAGCTTCTTACGCAAAAGCAAAGCGATGCGCTCGACTTATACTACAACCAGGACCTATCGCTTTCGGAAATTGCAGCATATATGGGCATTACACGCCAAGGTGTGCGCGATAATATCAAGCGTGGGGAGAAACAGCTTTTAAGCTATGAGAGTGAGATTGGACTTGCTGGGCGCTTTGCAAAAGTGAGTGCTCTTTGTGATATAATAGGCAGTTATGTTGAAAAGTTGTCAAAGATGGAGCTTGGTGAAACGGCAGATGAATATTTGACCGATATTTCTTATAATTTAAAGCAGATTGAAGATATTGTTTAAAGATATTATAATCGTTTGTATTGCTCGTTTGAGCGGAAACGGAGTGTTATATGGCGTTTGAGAGTTTGGGAGAAAAGCTTCAGGGAGTTTTTAAGAAGCTTCGCGGCAAAGGCAAGGTATCCGAAACAGATATAAAAGAAGCCATGCGAGAGGTTAAGCTTGCTCTTTTGGAAGCGGATGTTAATTTTAAAGTTGTAAAGGATTTTGTTGCTCGTGTAAGCGAAAAAGCGATTGGCAGTGCAGTGCTTGAGAGTCTTACGCCGGGCCAGCAAATTATAAAAATAGTAAATGAAGAGCTTACAGAGCTTATGGGCGGTGCACAATCACGAATAACCTTTGCATCAAAAGCGCCGACAGTGATTATGCTTGTCGGATTGCAGGGTGCGGGCAAAACAACAACTTGTGCAAAGCTTGCAGGTTCAATTAAAAAGCAATTTGACAAAAGACCGCTTTTGGTTGCGTGTGATGTATATCGTCCCGCTGCTATAAAACAACTCGAGGTAGTCGGTAGCCAGCTTGAAATTCCGGTATTTTCTATGGGTGATGCAAAAAGTCCTGTTGAGATATCGCGTGCTGCGGTTGAACATGCGATAAAGCATGGCAATGACCCGGTAATTATTGATACGGCGGGCCGTCTTCATATAGATGAAGAGCTTATGGGTGAGCTTGCAAACATAAAATCATCCGTAAGCCCAAACGAGATTTTGCTTGTTGTTGATGCAATGACAGGTCAAGATGCGGTAAATGTTTCAAAAAGCTTTAATGAACAACTTGGTATAGATGGTGTAATTTTGACAAAGCTTGATGGTGATGCGCGCGGCGGTGCAGCATTATCAGTAAGAGAAGTTACGGGCAAGCCGATTAAATATGTTGGCATGGGGGAAAAGCTTGGCGATTTGGAGCCATTTTATCCCGACAGAATGGCGTCAAGGATACTTGGTATGGGCGATGTGCTTACACTTATTGATAAGGCACAAGAGGCATTTGATGAAAAACAGGCTGCAGAGCTTGAAAAAAAGATGGCGACGAACGCCTTTAATTTGGAAGATTTTTTAGAGCAGCTTGGACAGATTAAAAAAATGGGGCCACTTGAACAAGTGGTTTCGATGATGCCGGGCATCGGGGGCAAGCTTCCAAAGGATGTTCAAATAGATGATAAACAGCTTTCAAAACCGGAGGCTATTATTCGTTCTATGACATTAAAGGAACGCCAAAACCCATCAATTATAAATGCAAGCCGCAAAGTAAGGATTGCAAATGGTGCCGGTGTACGCGTACAGGATGTAAATGCCCTGCTTAAACAATTTGACCAGATGCGCTCGATGATGAAACAGTTTTCATCGCCGAAAATGAAAAAGAAAATGAGTAAGATGCGTTTTCCATTTATGTAAAATTTAATTTGTTTATACTTATTTAATATAAGATAAAAGCAGGATTTTCCTGCATCAAAAAATTTTGGAGGTGAAAATATTATGGCAGTAAAAATCAGACTAAGAAGAATGGGTGCAAAGAAGGCTCCTTTTTACAGAGTTGTTGTAGCTGATTCAAGATATCCGCGTGATGGTAGATTTATCGAGGAAATCGGAACATACAATCCTATGGTTGAGTCAGACGGTGTTAAAATTGACGCTGATAAGGCTAAGGAGTGGATTGCTAATGGCGCTCAACCTACTGATACAGTAAAGAGCTTGCTTAAAAAGGCAAACATTCTTTAATTAACCCGGGAGGTATTTTGCAATGAAAGAAGTTTTAGAAGTACTAGCAAAATCCTTGGTTGACAACCCTGATGAAGTATCTGTAACACAAATCGATGGCGATTATGAAACAGTGCTTGAGCTTCGTGTAGCAGATGGCGATATGGGAAAAGTAATAGGCAAACAGGGACGCATAGCAAAGGCAATAAGAACGGTTGTAAAAGCGGCTGCAAGCCGTGAAAACAAACGAGCTGTTGTTGATATTATAGGCTGAGTACAAAAGTGGGTGGGGCGCGTTTTGCGCCCCATTTTAACACAAAAGTGAAAGGGCAGATATATATGAAAAACGAAACATTGCAGGTTGGAGAAATTGTAAATACACATGGCTTGCGTGGCGATGTCAAGGTCGTACCATGGACAGACTATCCCGAGGTTTTTGAAGATTTTTCACATGTGTATACAGATATTAAATCGCAAAAAACTACTCTTGAAATTGTATCGATTAAATATCAAAAAAGTAATTTAATTATTAAATTTAAGAGTATTGACCATATAGATGAAGCTGAAAAGCTTAAAAATCATATATTATATGTTGACCGTGACCAGCTTGGAGAGCCGGATGGTTATTACATTTGTGACTTGATTGGTTGCAGCGTTCATACAGACGAAGGGCTACTACTTGGAGAAGTGGTTGATGTTTTTCAAACAGGCAGCAACGATGTATATGTAGTGCGCTCTGACAAGGGAAAGGATATACTTTTGCCTGTCATTGATGAGGTTGTATTGTCGGTCGATATAGAAAACAATAAAATTTGTGTTCATTTGATAGAGGGGCTGATTGATTGATGCGTTTTGATGTGTTGACGCTTTTTCCGGAAATGTTTGAGGCAGTTCTTGGCGACAGCATTATTGGTCGTGCGAGAGAAAATGGCCTTATTGATTTAAATTTTATACAAATTCGCGATTTTAGCACCGACAAGCATAAGCGCGTAGATGATTATCCATACGGTGGGGGTACGGGCATGCTTATGAGCGTACAACCGATTTATGACGCATATATGAGCATTGTTGGCAATCTTTCATATAAACCGCTTACAATATATATGTCGCCCCAAGGCAGAGTGTTTGACCAAAAATACGCGCTTGAGTTGTCGGAGTATGAGCATATTGTTATTTTATGCGGTCATTATGAGGGCGTGGACCAGCGCGTGCTTGATGAAATTGTTGATGCAGAATTATCAATAGGCGATTTTGTTTTAACAGGCGGGGAAATTCCTGCTATGGCGGTCATTGATACCGTTTCTCGTCTTATTCCGGGTGTGCTTGCGCAAGAAAGCTCATATATGGGCGAGTCACATTTTTCGTCACTTTTAGAATATCCACAATACACGCGTCCACCCGAAATCCTTGGACGCAGCGTGCCTGATGTGCTTATAAGTGGCCACCACGCAAATATTGAGGCGTGGAAACGGGAACAATCGCTTTTAAATACATATAAAAAGCGACCCGATATGCTCACAAATGCTAAACTTACAAAAAAAGATATAGAGTTTATAGAAAATTTAAAAAAGAATAAATAATAAATCAGGCCTTGCTTTTGAGCGGGGCTTTTTTATTGCTTAAAAATATAATTTTTGCAAAAAAGCGTATACTTTGTCACCTAATAAAAGCTTTGAGCGCTTTTTATCAATGAAAGTTCTTTTTTTACAGCGTAAAGCAACAAAATTTTTCCTTAAAGATTGTTATACTTGTTTTATAACAAAAAAGCTTGTGAGGGGAAAAAGATGAAGCCAACCGTATATATAGATGTCTTATTTCTAACAAATTATATGGCTGATTTTTTTCTTTTATATATGACAAAAGCAATCTGTAAAAGCAAAGCATATCTGTGGCGTCTTATGTGCGGTGCATGTATTGGAAGCATATATGCTGTTTTGATGTTTTTTCCGTATTTATCATTTTTATATAGCATAATAGCAAAGCTTATAATAAGCGCGTTAATAGTTTTTATATCGTTTCGTATTAAAAATTTCCGCGAATTTTTATCTATTTACAGTGTTTTTTATTTATCGGGGTTTATCTTGGCAGGTATAAGCTTTGCACTCTTTTTTTGTACCGATTTTGGAGAGCGTGTCGGTGTGGCGATGTCTAATGGGATTTTTTATATAAACATAAATTTTTATTTTCTTGCTTTGGGAGCAATTATATGCTATGCTTGTTTATTTTTGTTTGAAAAAATCTATGTAAAAAGACTTAACGCACAAGCAAATATGCACAAAGTCAGAATTTTTTATAAACAAAAAACAGCGTGCGTAAGAGCACTTCTTGATACCGCAAATGCAGTATCTGACCCGATTACAAATATGCCTGTTATTGTGTGCACGATGTCTGCCGTAAAGCCGCTTTTTAAAGAGGAGAGCTTTTATAAAAAGCTTTGTGAAATTGAAAAGACACATTCTGACAGGCTCAAGGTTGAGCTTGTGTGCGATACGCCGTTTCGGCTTGTACCATATCGTGCGCTTGGAAATGCGGGTGATGTAATGCTTGGATTTGTACCGACAAAGCTTGAAATAGATGAAAAAGTATACGACGGGGAAGCGATTGTGGCAATATCTACAACACCTATATCACAATCCTCAAATTATGACGCACTTCTTCATCCGCGTATAGCAGTAAAAATATAAAATTGAATTTCATTTATGGAGGTAACACAAAATGAAACTTGCTCAAAAAATGTATAAGATTACTAAAATAAGCTGTGCAAAGCTTGTTATAAAGCTTAGAAGCATAATAAGCGATGAAATTTATTATATAGGTGGCAGCGAAACTCTTCCTGCACCGCTTACAAGCGATGAAGAAGCAGAGCTTTTGTCAAGGCTTGAATATGATGAGAATGTAAAAACAACACTAATTGAGCGGAATTTGCGCCTTGTGGTTTATATAGCACGCAAATTTGAAAATACTAATGTTGGTATAGAGGATTTGATTTCTATAGGCAGTATAGGGCTTATAAAAGCAATAAACACCTTTAAAACGGATAAAAATATAAAGCTTGCAACATACGCATCGCGTTGTATCGAAAACGAAATATTGATGTATCTTCGAAAGAATCAAAACATAAAAACAGAGATATCAATTGATGAACCACTCAATGTGGACTGGGACGGAAACGAGCTTTTGCTTTCGGATATACTTTCGGCCGAAGGGGATGTAATAACCCAAGCGCTTGAAGAGGAAGTTGACCGCGAGCTGTTAAATCTTGCAATAAAAAAACTTACCAAGCGTGAACAAATAATTATGGAGCTGCGCTTTGGACTTCATGGGCACGAAGAACGCACACAAAAGGAGGTCGCAGATATGCTTGGGATTTCACAATCTTATATTTCAAGGCTTGAAAAACGAATTATAATGAGGCTTAAAAAAGAAATCATGAAAATGAATTGATTACAGTATAAAAACTTAAATTGGCACCAATAATAAATTTGTGTTTGCATCGCTGTACATAATTTTAAGGAGGCAGCGAATATGATAAATAAGGTTGAAATTTGCGGGGTAAACACATCAAAATTGCCAAATCTTCCAAACGAAAAAAAGATGGAGCTATTAAAGAAAATCAAACAAGGTGATACACTTGCTCGTGAGGAGTTTATACAGGGCAATTTGCGACTTGTATTAAGCGTAATCCAACGCTTTAATTCGCGTGGGGAGACGGCTGATGACTTGTTCCAAGTTGGTTGTATTGGTCTTATAAAGGCAATCGACAATTTCAACCTTGATGTTGGTGTAAAATTTTCGACATATGCTGTCCCAATGATTATCGGAGAAGTAAGGCGATATCTTCGTGATTATAATTCAATACGCGTATCGCGTTCGCTTCGCGATATTGCGTACAAGGCGCTTCAGGCAAAAGAAAAGCTTATATCACAAAATCAAAAGGAGCCTACCATAGCAGAAATTGCAAAGGAGCTTGGGATGGAAAAAGAGGAGATTGTGTTTGCACTTGATGCAATCGCTGACCCCGTTTCGTTATATGAGCCCGTGTATCATGATGGTGGAGATGCAATTTTTGTCATGGACCAGGTAAAAGATGAAAAAAGCTGTGACGATTTATGGCTTGAACAAATCGGTTTAAAGGAAGCAATGAAACGGCTTAATACTCGTGAAAAGCATATTCTAAATTTGCGGTTTTTCCAAGGAAGGACACAGATGGAGGTCGCAAACGAAATAGGGATAAGTCAGGCCCAGGTGTCGCGTCTTGAAAAAAGTGCAATTATGCATATGAAAAAATATATGTGATTTTAACAACAAAAATCCACGCCCCAACGAGCGTGGATTTTTGTTGTTATACATTGCACGGTTTTATAGCTTTCGCCGTATGGCTCACCGATTTTAGCAGATGTTCTGTTGTCATCTGACTTCGGGACAAGTTGTCCCGAAGTTAAATCTGTCCTGTGTCCTTGTCGGCTCATAGCTTCCATCTTTAATTTGTAAGCAAAGGCTTTTTCACTTGGTGAAATGTTATCTCTGTGCAGGTTACTGTCAACAAGTGCTATTGCGGCATTATCTCTATCCATTTCAACAATAAGAGCAGGAACTTCTGCAAGTCCTGCTCGTTTGCTTGCAAACAATATGCGATGTCCTGAGCTTATCCCGTATTGGATTAATCTTTGCAGATACATTACGGATTTCCGCTTTATAGATATCTTTATCCTCGTCGGTTTTAGCTCGGCGATGTTTGTTCTCCAAAGCCTTTCGCTCAGCATCAAGGTCATCAATCTGTTTTGATAATTTGCCTATAAATGCTTCAAGCTCCGACACGGTGGTGATGTTTTCATCGTGCAAGAGCTTGAATTGCTTTTTATACTGTTCAAATTTTCGTATCTCCTGACGCATTTTTGGAGATAAGGGCGGTGTGCAATTAGGTTTTGGTGTACTTGGCGTTAAGAGTTCTAAAAATAAATAAAATGTTTTCTTTATAAAAAGTTAATGTTTTATCTGCATTTATTGTGATTTATATAGAAAAATAGCAAATAGTATTGAAAAATTGAATTATATATGATATAATTTTATACGGATATATGTAGCTTTTGAAAGTGTTATATATTTAAGAGGTAATGGATATGGCAATAACATATAAACGAAAAAAACAAAGACAAAATAATATTTTATATACAATTGTTGCTGCAATTTTAATATGTGCAGTCTTTTTTGCAATGGTTGTATCTTTCTTTATTAAGGCTGAGGACGATGCTTATGAAATGCTTCATATTCAGACAAAACAGATTAAAGACGATCTTACTTTGCAATTGAAATCAGACAGAGAAAATCTTATTACTATGGCAAACTTTGCGTCAAAGCTCTATGCTGACGGAAAAGGCTATGAGCGTATGTTTGATTCCTTTAAGCCAATCGGTTTGTTTTCAAGAATTGGCATACTTAACCCAGACGGCACATTTATCACAAAGGACGGAGTCTATGATTTAAGCGGACAAATTTCATTTGAAGAGCAGGCCCTTCTGGGGGAACATGTTACCGGAAGAACTTATAGCTATTCAATGCCTGATGAGCAGGTGGTACGCAGCTCTGTTCCGATTCAGGTAAACGGAGAAACTGTCGGCATTATGTATGGTATCATCAAAATCGAAACCATCAACGAAAAATACAATAATATGGCAAAAGAGCTTGATGCTCAACTTTTTGTTTATGATAAAGAAACAGGGAAATTTATTGTAGATACAATAAATGAAAAACCATCTGAACTGTCAAGCTTGAAAAACAGGGAGTATAATGACGGCTATTCATACGAAATGCTGGCCAATTCCGATAAAGGATATTCATCGTTCAAGTCAATACGTACAGGCGAGGATTTGTATA
>JAZUQZ010000013.1:0-39099 GCA_045626925.1 Candidatus Aphodoplasma sp.
AAAACAAGCGGCATTTGCTTTTGCTATGAAGCATCAATTGTTTTTGCTTCAAAGGTTAATGGTGATATTAAGAGACAGATAGGAGTTTTTACAATGCTTTTTTCAGTAATTGTTCCGATTTATAATATTGAAAAATACATAAGAAGATGCATTGACAGTGTGCTTTTGCAATCATTTACCGATTTTGAGCTTATATTGGTTGATGATGGTTCACCTGACAGATGCGGAGCGATTTGTGATGAATATGCGAAAAAAGACGAAAGAATAAAAGTAATACACAAAGAAAACGGCGGTTTGGTAAGCGCAAGACAAGCAGGAATCAAAGTGGCAAGCGGAGATTATATCTTTCATCTTGATGGTGATGATGCGGTTCTTTCTGATGCGCTGGAAAGTGCATATAAAATAATTTGTGATACCGATGCAGATATTGTTTCTTTTTCTTATAAATGCAGTATCAATGGTAAAATTGGAGATAGTGTTGAAGATCTTGCAGATGAGGGCTTGTATCACAAAAAGGAAATCGAGCAGCATATTTTCCCAAAGCTTTTGTCAGATAAAAATATGAACCACATATTCTATTTTTTGTGGGGTAAGGCAATAAAACGTGAACTTGCCACAAAACATCAGCTGGGTGTGAATCCTGCCATTTCTTTAGGTGAGGATTTAAGCTGCATGGTTCCTTGCTTTTTGGAAGCTCAAACAGTTTATATGAGCAAAAAAGCCATATATCTTTACACAATAAGAAATGATTCCATTTCAACAGATTTTAAAACGCATCAGATCTTGCAGATAGGGGATGTAATTTTAGGGCTTCGTGGTTTAAATATAGAAAAACCGAAAGACTTTGACCAGCAGATTTCGCGTTATTCTTGTTTTATGTGTTTTGCAATTTTAGCGGCAGCTGCAGAGGGAAATCACTTTAATGCTATCAAAAAGTTAAAGGAACTTATATTAGGGTCCCTACATAGAGAGGAAATCAAAAAGGCACATTTTGAAAAAATCACTACAAAAAGCCGAATTGCCATATATTTAATGAAAAAACAAAGAATCAGATTAGCATTTTACTTTTTGTATTTATGTAAAGAGTTAAAGCAGATGAGAAAGGGGGACAAAAAATGAATACAGCACCTAAAATATCTTTAATAATGAGCGTGTATAATGGTGAAGATTATTTGCGTGACGCCATCGAAAGCGTCTTAAATCAAACATTTAAAGACTTTGAGCTTATTATAATTAACGATTGTTCCACCGATAAAACCCACGAAATCTTAAAGAAATATGAAGACTTTGATAAACGTGTAAAAGTATATACTAATGAAGTGAATTTGAGACTTCCGTCATCCCTTAACAAAGCTATAACACTTGCACAAGGTAAATATATCGCAAGAATGGATGCAGATGATATCTGTCTGCCTGAAAGGCTTGCAAAGCAGTATGAATTTATGGAGAAAAATCCGAATGTGGCTTTGTCTTCCTGTAGATTTATGACGCTTAAAAACGGAGTTATCTCTTCCGGAGGTTGCGGAGGAAAGTGTGACAATGAATCTATAAAAGCATTGCTTTTGGTTACAAATCCCATACTGCACCCTGGAATTATTGCAAAAGCTGATGCAATCAGAAGTCTTTTGTATGATAAAAACTTTACCTGTACCGAAGATATGGAGCTTTGGACAAGGTTTGTTATGGCAGGATATGATGTGGAGATTATGCCTGAATATCTTATGATATACAGACTTCATGATAAACAAATTACCGAAACAACCTTAGAGAAACAGCACAAAGAAGTCATTGCAATTCAAAAAAAATACTATGGAGCACTTCTTGAAACTATGAACAGCAATCAAGAGGAGTTTTATATCAGAGGAATTTATTTCAGAGAAAATACAGACATCAATAAGTTTTTGGATTTTTACAAATGGCTAAAGGCCGTTAATCGCAAAACGAAAGCATTTAATAACGATGCTTTAAACTATGCCATGTTTGAAATTCTGGCAGAATACAAAAGGAAAGGTATTGCAAAGACTAAACTGATAAAGGCGATGCTTTCGTTTGGAATACCATATCTTGCAGCGGAAATCCCCGAGCGTAAAAAAAGAGCTCGAGCAGACGGACACAGGTGCATTGAAAGTGCTGAAAAAATAGGACTTAAGAAAACCGGTGGAACCTTGGAATTTCCGACTTTTTCAAAATAAAAAGTATAGGAGCCATAAGAATGCAACTATTTGAATACCCATACATCATCATAACCATATTGGTTTTATGCTTTATTGTTCTTATCACTATTGGTATTTATTTTGCCATAAGAGGAGCAAAAACTGCTGCCGGCAGTGAAGAAAAGGCGTTTATCAATATAAGTAAATTAGAAGCCAGCTTTGAAAAATCAGGGAAATTACGCGAAGACAGGTGTGTTTTCTATGCTAAAGTTTCCCTGGATAATTTCAGAAGTCTATATTCGGCACATCAAACCATGAATGTTTTTTCTGAAATAAAGGGAGTCTTGCTGGAAGCTTTTTCAAACAGTGATGACAGTAATATAGCTATATATGGAGAAAAAAACTTCGTTGTTCTTTCAAAATGGAATATCGAAACTGCACGCAAAAAAATCGAAAATTGTTTTGGTGAGCTAAGCAAATGTCTCTTAAAACACAGCGCACTGAATATTATTGACGTCAGAATCGGTGTATATTTTGCGTTTGGCACACAAGTGTCGTTTGATGATGCAATAGGCCGTGCCAAACAGGCATATTTGCTTGCGAAGAATGAAAATGTTCCATACGCTGAGTGGAATGTATCCGGCGGAAAAGCGCTTGAAAAAAAGATAAAAATAGAAAATAATATAGAAAAAGAAATTGATAACAATCGTTTCTTCCTTGAATATCAACCTGTTTTAGATGCAAAAACAAAGAAAATAATAGGTGCGGAAGTGCTATCCCGCCTAAATTCAGAAAGCGAGGGTGTATTAACTCCGGGTAGCTTTTTGTCTGCGGTGGACTCTGTTGGAATCAATGATAAATTTGATTATTATATTTTTGAAAAAAACTGCAAATGGATTTCAAACGATAAAAAACAAAGGGAACAATATAAATATACCATCAATTTTTCAAGATCAACATTGTGCGAACCACAGTTTGCGGAGAAGATAATAGCTATGGCACAGAAATATGATTTGAATTTTTCGTGTCTGGCAGTTGAGATATTAGAGGATAAAAACATAACCTTCGATGCAAGAAAGCAAATGATAGATAATCTGTCAGCTCTTAAGGAAAAAGGTATATCTATTTTGCTTGATGATTTTGGGAGCGGATATACAACCTTTGGAGATTTGCAAAACCTTGATATTTCTGTTGTGAAGATTGATAAAACGATAACACAGAATTCGGTTACAGATACAGGATTTATTATTTTAAAAAATATTATCCGTACTGCCGGTGATATTGGTTTTAAGACATTATGCGAAGGAATCGAAACAAAAGAGCAAGAAGAAGCGGTGATAAAAGCAGGCTGTGATCTCCTTCAGGGTTTTTACTATTACAGACCTATGCCGGTGGCTCAGCTTGAAAAAGTATTTAATGAAAATTCAGGAGGTGTTTAAATGCTGTCCGTAATTATTCCTGCATACAATGAGGAATTATCCGTGGAAAGAGCTTATTATACGATATCAGAAATTTTAGAAAAAGCTCAGATTGACAATGAAATTATTTTTATTGATGATGGCTCTACGGATACTACATATGAAAAAATAAAGAATTTAGCCGATAAAGAAAAAAACATATCTGGACTGCATTTTTCAAGAAATTTTGGGAAAGAAGCAGCCATCTCAGCAGGGCTTGCAAGCGCCAAAGGCGATGCAGTTGTAGTAATTGATTGCGACCTTCAACATCCTCCTGAGAAAATTGTGGAAATGTATCATCTGTGGCAGGAAGGATATGAAATTGTTGAGGGTATTAAAAAAACAAGAGGCAAAGAAAGCAAAATGCATGGTTTTGCTGCAAGAAAGTTTTATAGGGCTATCAGTTCGGTAGTAGGATTTGATATGTCAAATGCTTCTGATTTTAAACTGCTTGACCGCAAGGTTGTAGATATACTCAATAGAATTCCTGAAAAAAAAGGCTTTTTTAGAGCGATTTCTTTTTGGGTTGGATATCACAAAACAACTGTTGAATTTGAGGTTAATGAAAGATTGGAAGGTGAATCAAAATGGTCTGCCATAGGCCTTTTGAAATATGCCATTTCAAATATTTCTGCCTATTCAACAGCACCAATGCAGATTGTAACCGTGCTTGGTGTTATGATGCTTATTATTACTGCAATTTTCAGTGTCTGGGCACTTGTTGATAAAATCCGTGGTATTGCCCTTGAAGGTATGACAACGGTTATAATTATCCTGATATTTATAGGAAGTATTATGATGATAAGCCTGGGTATTATCGGATATTATGTTGCCCGTATTTATGATGAAATTAAGGGAAGACCGAAATATATTGTTTCTGCAACTTGCAGGAGCAAGGAAAAGGTAAAATGATTTTAAGGAGGTGCAATATGGAAAGAAATGTGCTTGTTGACAGACTGAAAGGATATGCCTGTTTTTTGGTACTGCTTGGTCATGTTATTATGGGAATAAGACTGGCGGGCATAGATATCCCTGAGTTTTTTTGGGGAATGGAAAAGTTTATTTGGTCTTTCCATGTAGCACTTTTTCTGTTTTTGAGCGGTGTTGTATATAAAGTTACCGGAGAGTGGAAAAGCAAGAAAACAAAATGGGGATTTCTTCTCTACAAGCTTTACAATCTTGCTATTCCCTATATAGCTTTTTCAATTGTTTATATATTGATAAACAGCTTAGTTGGAGAATCGAATACCGGTTTTGCACCCTCAGATATTCTGAATATATGGAAAACTCCTGTTGCCCAATATTGGTATCTTTATGCACTATTCTTTTTGTTTTGTATCTGGACAGCTTTTTCAGGGATATTAAAAAATTGGCAAATTACAATTATAGTTGTTTTAATAGGCTATTTAGCACCGATTTTTGGTATTCCGCTTGGAAGTATGGATGTGGTATTTTATTCGGCTCTTGCTTTTGGAATTGGTACATTTGTAGATTTTAAAAGCCTCACTAAACTCCCTGGCTGGGCTAAATGGTTAGTTGTGTTAATGCATATAGTAACAGGTGTCGTTTTTGTTATACTAAACAAAATAGAAGCTCCGTTCATAAAGGAAATAATGATATTGTTTGGAATACATTCTAGTATTATGTTCATTTCTATACTCCAGAACTGTAAGGCTATCGCTCGTTTTCTCGATTTTGTAAACAAGTATTCTTTTCAGATTTATTTGTTACACACCATATTTACTGCAGGAACAAGAATAATCCTGCTTCGCTTTAATATAGCCCAGTGGTGGATTCATATTCTTTTGGGAACTGCCCTCGGATTAGCATTTTCGGTGTTAGCAGCAGTAATTGCAAAGAAAGTTAAGTGTTTGAATTTCTTTTTCTTTCCATCAAAAGCTTATACATTGAAGAAAGAATTGCATAGAAACAGCAAATAGTAATAAAAGATTATTGCTATGATAAACTATCCCAAAACATTTGGTTGACTGTTTATCCAAGTATTAAGGAATAAGCGGTTTGATTTCACTCTTGCATCGGAATATCCTAATCCGTTCTGTACCTCGGTTAAAATATCTCCTATAAAACTTTTGACAAAAACGATTGCTTAATTTGATGAATAGCAGGGTACCGATTCTCTCGGCGCCTCTGCTGCACTTACAGAAAAAGAACTTATTAAAACTGATACGATTGATATGATTGTTTTTTTTTATTTCAAAGCACCTCCATAGAACATACATATTCTCGTAACACAATTTCTTCTGCTGAATGGCGAATGTGCGGATAAAAAAGAAAAGAGGAAAACCCATTTTACTGAGTTTTCCTCTTATTCTTACCTCGCAATGCTCGTATTCCTATCAACTGTCCTTAGGAACCCGATACTAACGAGCGTGGATTTTTGTTATTATATAAGCTTTTCTCCCATATTTTTGCCACCCATAAGGTGAAAATGCAAGTGAAAAACCGTCTGCCCTGCGTTTTTACCACAGTTGTTGATGATACGATAACCATCGTCCTTTATGCCTGCAAGAGCAGCAATTTCACCTACTTTTGAGAAAATGTGTGCAACAACATCAGCGTTGTCTGCTGTTATTGCATTTGCACAACAGATGTGTTCTTTTGGCACGATTAAAATATGCACAGGAGTTTGTGGGCTAATGTCATTAAATGCAAAAATTTTATCGTCCTCATATACTTTTGATGAGGGAATGTCGCCATTTATAATTTTACAAAAAATACAATCGTTCACACTAAAACCTCCTATAATTATTATGCCTTAATCTGTGAATTTACCAATTCTTCTACAATAGCGAGAGCATCAGCAATTTTTTCAGGATTTTTACCGCCTGCTTGTGCAGAATCCGGTTTTCCGCCACCGCCACCGCCGGCAACCTTTGCAACTTCGCCAATGATTTTGCCCGCATGTATGCCCTTTGCAACGGCATCCTTTGATGCAACTGCAATAAATGTGATTTTGCCATCATCTTCGCTTGCAAATACGGCTATGCCACAACCCATGTTGTCACGCATTTTATCGCCAAGCGTACGAAGCTCGCCCGCATTTACGCCTTTTAGGCTGTTTGTGTATACTCGAACACCATTTATTTCTTTATAATTATCCATAAGCGAACTTGCCTGACCTGCTGCAAGCTTTTCACGCATTTGCTCTGCTTCTTTTTGTGCGCTCTTGAGTTCATCAACGAGTGACTCTACTTTTTCAACAAGCTCTGCCGGATTGGCCTTTATTACCTTTGCAGTGTCTTGAAGATTCTTTTGAGTGTTCTTCATAAATTGTAACGAGCCATAACCGGTTACGCCTTCGATACGACGCACGCCTGCAGCAACACCTGTTTCAGAAATAAGTGTAAACAAGCCTGCCTGACTTGTATTTGTAAGGTGTGTTCCGCCACAGAATTCTGTTGAATAGTCACCCATCTTTACAACGCGTACGATATCGCCATACTTTTCGCCGAAGAGTGAAGTTGCCCCAAGTTTTTTAGCTTCATCAATAGGCATTTCACGAGTTTCTATTTCCATTGCATCAAGTATTGCCTCATTAACCTTTGCTTCAACCTCTGCAAGCTCTGCTTCGCTCATAGCGCTAAAATGTGAAAAGTCAAAACGCAAGCGATTAGCATTAACAGACGACCCTGCCTGTGCAACATGTACACCAAGCGTATCGCGAAGTGCTTTGTGAAGTAGGTGAGTAGTTGAGTGGTTGCGTGATGTAGCCATACGATTTTTCATATCATATGCAAGCACAACATTGTCACCGACACTTACAGCGCCGCTCTTTACAACACCAAAGTGTGCAATTTTGCCGTCGCCAACCTTCTTTGTTTCACTAACCTCAAATGTAAAATCTTTGCCACTGATAAGACCGATATCGCCTTCCTGGCCGCCGCTTTCTGCATAAAATACTGTCTTATCACATATTATGCTGGCTTCTTCGCCGTTTCCAACGCTATCTACGATTTCGCCATTTGCAACGATTGCCTTTACAACCGCCTCTGTTTTTGAATTATCATAACCGATAAACTCTGTAGTGATTGATTTATCGAGCTGTGAATAAATATTCTCACTCCATGCCGCATCTTCGCCGACATTTCTTCCTGCACGAGCGCGTTCACGCTGTTTGTTCATTTCTGCAGTAAATGCATCCTCATCTACATCAAGACCCTTTTCGTCCAAAATTTCGCGTGTAAGGTCAATTGGGAAGCCATATGTGTCATAAAGCTTGAACGCATCTGCACCCGAAAGAGTTTTTTCTCCCGCATTTACAAGCTTTTTAGTAAGTGAATTTAGAATATCAAGACCTTGATTTATAGTAAGCTCAAAACGGTCTTCTTCGATGCTTATAACCTTTTTAATATACTCTTTTTTCTCCTCAAGCTCCGGATATGCGCCTTTTGACTCATTTATTACTGTCAAAGCAACATCGCTTAAAAATGCCTCATTTATACCCAAAAGTCTGCCATGACGAGCGGCTCTTCTGAGAAGTCTGCGAAGTACATAGCCACGCCCCTCATTTGATGGAACAACACCATCAGAAACAAGAAATGTCGTACTTCTTATATGGTCTGTTACAACACGAAGCGAAACATCAGTTGCATCGTCTTTGCCATATTCTACACCTGCAAGTTTTGCAATATGCTTCATAATGTTTTGTATTGTATCAACATCAAAAATCGATGATACACCCTGCATAATTGTTGCAAGACGCTCAAGACCCATACCTGTATCGATGTTTGGATGAGCAAGCTTGTGATACTCGCCGTTGTCGTCTTTTTCAAATTGTGTAAATACAAGATTCCAAAATTCAACAAAACGGTCACATTCGCACCCAACTGCACAGTCAGGCTTGCCACAACCATTTTCTACGCCACGGTCAAAATAAATTTCCGAACATGGACCGCATGGGCCTGTACCAATTTCCCAAAAGTTGTCCTCTTTTCCCATACGAACAATGCGCTCCGGTGGAATGCCCACTTCTTTTGTCCAAATATCAAACGCCTCATCGTCGTCCTCATAAATCGTAATCCAAAGTCTGTCGAGCGGCATTTTCATTTCCTTGGTAATAAATTCCCACGCCCAAGCCGTAGCCTCGCGTTTGAAATAATCGCCAAATGAAAAGTTGCCAAGCATTTCAAAAAAAGTTCCATGACGAGCAGTTTTACCAACACGCTCAATATCAGGCGTGCGTATGCACTTTTGACATGTTGTGGCACGCTTTGATGGGGGAGTTTGCGCACCTGTAAAGTATGGTTTGAGCGGTGCCATACCCGAGTTTATAAGCAAAAGACTTGCATCGTTTTGCGGCACAAGCGGAAAGCTTGGCATGCGATAGTGTCCCTTGCTCTGATAAAATGACAAGAATTTTTCTCGAATTTCATTAAGTCCTAGTTTTTCCATTTTTCATTACCCCTTATATAGTGTAAATTATTGTTTAGTGTACTTGTGAATTTGTTGCAATATCTCTATCGATTGTGCATATCGAAAGCTCGTCGCCGTTTGCCGCCGCCAAAATCATTCCATACGAATCAACACCGCGAAGCTTAACCGGTTTAAGATTTGCAATTACAATAACATTTTTACCAACAAGTTCATCAATGCTGTAATGCTTTGCAAGTCCTGATACAATTTGGCGCTTTTCGTCACCAAGCTCGACAATAAGCTTGTATAATTTGTCGGCACCATCGATTTTTTCTGCACTTATAATTTTTGCGACACGCAAATCAAGTTTTGCAAAATCATCGATTGTAATCTCGGACAAAGTGGCTTGCTCTGTTTTTTTATCCGCTTTTTCTTCTTTCTTTTCCTTTACAGGCGGATATTTTTTCAAGTTAAAAGTTTCAATTTCTTCAAGCTTTTTCTTTTCATCAAGTCTTAGAAATAGTGGTTCTGCTTTACCAACCAAAGTGCCGCTTACGAGTCTACCAAAGCTTTCAATGCTTTCGATATCCGTATCACAACCACCGAGCTGGTCATATGTTTTATTTGCAGTATCAGGCATAAACGCCTCAAGCAATACCGCGATAACACGAATTGATTCAAGAAGATTATAAATTACTGTACCAAGTCTTTCTTTATCTTCTTCGTTTTTAGCAAGCACCCACGGTGCCGTTTCGTCGATATATTTATTCGAGCGGCGCGCAAGACTCATTATAATTTCAAGCGAGTCTGCCACACGA
Organism: Candidatus Aphodoplasma sp.; assembly: GCA_045626925.1. GTDB lineage: Bacteria > Bacillota > Clostridia > UBA1381 > UMGS1253 > Aphodoplasma. The sequence goes on from JAZUQZ010000013.1 coordinate 9,802, forward strand.
AGTTTTTCCATTTTTTCTTTGACGCCTTTTACCGCTTCGGCACAGGCTGATTTCAGCTCGTTATCAAACTCACCCTCACAAGTCGGGGAGGGGATTTTGCCACCAAAATATTTGTCACACATCGTAATCGTACGATTTACAAGATTGCCGATTGTGTTTGCAAGGTCAGAGTTGAAACGACTGATAATCGTTTCATACGATATTGTTCCGTCCGATGCAAACGGCATCTCACTCAAAACATAATAACGGACTGCATCGACACCAAAAAGCTCTGCAAGGTCATCTGCATACATAACATTGCCACGCGATTTGCTCATTTTGTCAACGCCGGACAATAGCCATGGATGACCAAAAATCTGTTTTGGAAGCGGCTCGCCGAGAGCCATCAAAATGATTGGCCAATAAATCGTGTGAAAACGCAAAATATCTTTGCCTATTATATGCACATCAGCAGGCCAATATTTTTTATAATTTTCTGACGGATTTTCAGGGTCATAGCCGAGCGCTGTGATATAATTTGAGAGCGCGTCAACCCATACATATATAACATGTCCGGGGTCAAATTCTACCGGCACACCCCAATTAAATGTACTGCGCGATACACACAAATCCTGAAGTCCCGGCTTCAAAAAGTTATTTACCATTTCATTTTTGCGCGATTCCGGAGCAATAAAATCGGGATGCGACTCAATATGCGCCATAAGCTTGTCCTGATATTTACTCATTTTAAAGAAATAGGCTTCTTCTTTTGTGCTTACAACCTCGCGTCCACAGTCAGGACAACACCCGTCAACAAGCTGTGACGGAGTGAAAAACGATTCACAAGGCACACAATAAAGGCCCTCATATTCACTTTTGTATATATCGCCTTGGTCATAAAGCTTTTTAAAAATCTTTTTGACCGTTTGCTCGTGGTCTTCGTCCGTTGTGCGTATAAAGCGGTCATACGATGTATTCATAAGATTCCATATGTCCTTAATTTCGCCCGTGACAGAGTCAACATATTGTTTCGGCGAAATGCCCGCTTCTTCAGCGGCTTGCTGGATTTTTTGACCATGCTCATCGGTACCGGTAAGGAAAAACACATCATACCCAAGCTTGCGCTTGAATCGTGCAATAGCATCTGTCAAAATTACTTCATATGTGTTGCCTATATGCGGTTTTCGCGATGTATAGGCAATCGCAGTTGTTATATAATATTTTCCTTTGCTCAATATTGCCACCTTCTTAAAATGAAATTTTTATAAATTACAACTTATTTTACTGATAAAAACTCTTCCATAAGTGTATGTCCGACCGTCCTGAATATGTTTGTCTTTTTTGCATCTTCTTCACAATAGGTGCGGTCTTGCGCATCGGTTTGCGTATTGCTTCTGTAAATGATATACGGCACAGGCTCACTGCTGTGTGTCATTGTAGCTATTGGCGTCGGATGGTCAGGCATAACAAGTATGCTGTACTCTTCACCCGCATTTTCAAGTGCGGCTATAATCGTTTTTGTCATAGCATCAAGTCGCTCGATAGATAAAACCTTGTTTTCGATTTCGCCTCTGTGACCACATTCATCTGCCGCTTCAACATGCACATACACAAAATCTTTTCCGCCCAAAAGAGCATCAATCGCTGCTTTTGCTTTGCCTTCAAAATTGGTATGTACATTTCCGGTTGCACCTTCGACCTCGATTACCTCCATGTCGGCACTCTTTGCGATGCCTTTTAAAAGGTCAACCGCCGAAATCATCGCGCCGGAAAGACCATATTTGTCTTTGAAAAGGGGGAGTGTTGGCTTGCTTCCTTGTCCCCAGAACCAAATCGTGTTTGCACGATTAAGTCCCTTTTCTGCTCGTGCTTTATTTATGGGGTGGTCATTTAGGATTTCATAGCTTTTCTTCATCATATCCAAAAGCAATTCGCTATAATCTCCTTTTGGCAGATAATCGCCGATTACACGCTTTGAAATATCGTGTGGTGGTGTAAGCTTGCTATCAAGACTTCCGTTATGCATAACGAGCAAATTCCGATAGCTTGTACCCGCATAAAATTTTAATATATCATTGCCAAATTCTTTTTCAACCGCCTCTATAAGCTGTGCACCTTCTGCAGAGCTTACTTCATCAGCACTGTAATCGAGCATAGTCTTTTTTTCAAAATCCGCCTCATCCGAAAGTGTTACCGTATTAACACGATAAGTTACATCTCCGTCCACAAGCGGTGCACCAATAGATACTGCCTCAAGTGGCGAACGGCCCGTATAATATTTTTTTGGGTCATAACCCATAACGGAAAGGTTTGCGACATCGCTGCCGGGCGCGATACCATCAGGAACAGTCTTTACCATACCCATTTCTCCACGAGATGCAAGCATATCCATTGTAGGTTTGTGCGCAGCCTGGAGAGGTGTTTTATTTTTTAACTCCTTGATAGGCAAATCTGCCATACCATCGCCGAGTATTACAACATATTTCACCCAAATCTACCCCTTTATTTTACAATTACCCTATATTATACTACATATTATATATTATTACAAGGATTTTTCACAAAAATGTATAAAAATAACAGTGGCCACTTGACTTATAGACGGTTTCGGTGTAAAATATTATGAATAATATAGTTTAATGGGTGTTCTGTTTTTTTATACATTTATTCGAGGGGATACAATATGTTTAAAGCTGACAAATGGATAGATTATGAGCTTATAGATAGTGCCGGGGGAGAAAAGCTTGAACGATGGGGCAAGTATATTTTGCGACGCCCTGATCCACAAGCCGTCTGGAGCGAAAAAAGTGCGCAAAACTGGAACAAAGCAATCGCAGTATATCATCGTTCACAAAGCGGTGGTGGACATTGGGAATATAAAGACAAGCTTCCTGCGCGTTGGACAATCGGCTATGACAATTTGACATTTAATATAAAGCCGATGAATTTTAAGCATACGGGACTTTTTCCCGAACAAGCTGCAAATTGGGATTGGTTTGGTACGCTTATAAAAAATGCAAATCGTCCTATCCGTGTTTTAAACCTTTTTGCGTATACAGGTGGCGCAACTGTTGCTGCACTTGCAGCGGGGGCATCAGTGACGCATGTTGATGCGGCAAAGGGGATGGTTTCATGGGCAAAGGAAAATGTAAATTCTTCCGGTTATATTGATGCTGATATACGATATATTGTTGACGATGTGCTAAAGTTTGTCGCTCGCGAGCAACGACGCGGCAAAACATATGATGCAATTATTATGGACCCGCCTTCATATGGGCGCGGACCGTCAGGAGAAGTGTGGAAGATTGAAAATGAGCTTTATCCGCTTGTGTGTGAATGTGTAAAAATTTTATCGGACAAGCCATTGTTTTTCCTTATAAACTCGTACACAACAGGCCTTGGTGCATCGGTGCTTGAGAACATTTTAACTCTTACGGTGAAAAAACGCTTTGGCGGATATATAAATGCCGACGAAATCGGCATCCCGATGACTGCAAAAAACGGGCTTTGTCTTCCGTGCGGAATATCGGGCAGATGGCAAGCAGAAAAATAAACTAATTTTTATGGAAACGGCGGTTTGGTAAATGATAAAAACCGAAAATTTGAAATATAATTATGAAACAGATGACGAGCAACAACTCGAGGTTTTAGATGGCGTAAACCTTGAAATACACAACGGCGAGTTTGTGGCAATTGTTGGACATAACGGCTCGGGCAAATCGACACTCGCAAAACATTTTAATGCAGTTTTACTCCCATCAGGTGGCAAGGTTTATGTCGAAAAAATGGACACAACAGATGAAGCGCTTATTTTTGAAATACGCCGTCGTGTCGGCATGGTGTTTCAAAACCCTGACAATCAGATTGTAGCGACAATTGTTGAAGAAGATGTTGCTTTTGCACCCGAAAATCTTGGTGTTGCAGCTGATGAAATACGCGAGCGCGTTGATGCTGCGCTTGAAACAGTTGGAATGTATGAGCATAGACTTGATGCGCCACATCTTTTGTCGGGCGGACAAAAGCAACGCATAGCTATTGCCGGCATTTTGGCGATGAAACCAAAGTATATAATACTTGATGAGCCGACGGCGATGCTTGACCCAATCGGTCGCAGGGAAGTGCTGGCGACGATAAACAGACTTAACAAAGAAGAAAATATGACCGTGATTTTAATTACGCATTATATGGACGAAGCAGCAATGGCAGACAGAATTGTTGTAATGCGTAGCGGAAATATTTTGCTCGATGGGGCACCAAAAGAGGTGTTTTTGCAAACGGAAAAGCTTAAATCAACAGGGCTTGATATTCCGCAGACAACACAACTTATGAATATGTTATATGAGCAGGGTTTTGATGTAAAAAAAGACGCAATAAGCGTAGACGAATGTGTAGAGGAGATTATGGGACTACTATGATAGAATGTAGAAATGTGTGCCACACATATCAAGCGGGCTCGCCGTTTGAAAATGAGGCGCTAAAAGACATAAATCTTAAAATTGAAGCAGGTGAGCTTGTAGCAATAATTGGACATACAGGCTCGGGCAAATCGACGCTTATACAGCATTTTAACGCGCTTTTAAAACCGACATCGGGAAGCATTATTATAGATGGCGTTGATATTAGTACGCCAAAGCTTGATTTGCGTTCTATACGAAAAAAAGTGGGCTTGGTGTTTCAGTATCCGGAGCATCAACTTATGGAGGAGACCGTTCGTCGCGATGTTGCGTTTGGACCAAAAAATCTTGGGTTATCCGATGAAGAAGTAAGAGAACGCGTGCTTGTAGCGACAAAGGCGATAGGGTTAAAAGAAGAACTGCTTGACAAATCGCCATTCGAGCTTTCGGGCGGAGAAAAGCGTCGCGTGGCGATTGCGGGCGTGCTTGCAATGGAGCCCGATGTGCTTGTTCTTGACGAGCCGACGGCGGGGCTTGACCCTGCAGGACGCGATGAGCTTTTATCACTTATCGTAAAGCTTAATGATTGTGGTATGACAATTGTGCTTGTGTCGCATAGTATGGAGGATGTCGCAAATACTGCAAAGCGTATAATTGTTATGAATGGCTCACAGGTTGCACTTGATGGTAGTGTAGCAGAGGTGTTTTCGCATGCGGACGAGCTTGCAAAAATGGGACTAAGCGTTCCACAAATAAGTCTTGTTGTTCAAAAGCTAAGAGCGCGTGGCGTTGATTTGCCAAACGATATTTATACAGTTGAACAGGCACAACAAGCGATTTTGAAAATAATTAAGCCAAAAGGCTGATTTGGGAGATAAATATGCTTAAGGACATAACACTTGGACAATATTATCCCGGCGATTCAAAGGTGCATCGCCTTGACCCAAGGGTAAAAATTTTGCTCACAATTTTATATATAGTTTTACTTTTTACTGTAAAGAATTTTAGTGGCTTTGCAGTTTTTGGCGTGTTTACATTTTTTGTAATATATGCCGCAAAGATACCGCTCCGTTTTGTGTTTAAAGGCATCAAACCGCTTTTGTTCATTATTGCTTTTACTGCAATTTTGAATATTTTTATGACACAGGGACGCATCGCATTTCGTATTCCGTACACATCGATAGTTGCGACTTGGGAGGGTATATTACTTGCAGCATTTATGATAATAAGACTTGTGTTTTTAGTTATAGGAACATCGCTACTTACGCTTACATCGTCGCCGATATCACTTACGGACGGAATCGAGCATCTTTTATCGCCGTTAAAAAAAATCGGCGTACCGGCACACGAGCTTGCAATGATGATGACTATTGCAATTCGCTTTATACCTACACTTCTTGAGGAAACAGAAAAAATCATGAAAGCACAGACATCGCGCGGGGCAGACTTTGAAACGGGAAATATCTTAAAACGAGCAAAATCACTTGTGCCACTTTTGGTGCCTCTTTTTATAAGCGCTTTCAGGCGTGCAGACGAGCTTGCACTTGCGATGGAGTGTCGTTGTTATAATGGCGGTAACGGTCGAACAAGAATGAAGCAGCTTAAAATTACAAAAACAGACATATTATCTTGTGTGTTTGTTGTTTTTGCACTTGCACTTGCAGTTATAGTCGGTTATATGAGTTTTTTGGTATAATTTTATATTTTAAGCTTCTAAAAATGAAGATTGTGATGGAGATTATTTATGAGAAATATTGCTTTACGGCTTCAGTACAAAGGAAGCGCATATCATGGGTGGCAAAGGCAGGAAAATGCCGTCACCATACAACAAATTATTGAAGAGTCACTTCAAAAGGTGTGTGACGAGATGCCCACTGTGTATGGTTGTGGCCGCACAGATGCAGGTGTTCATGCACTAAATTATGTCTGCAATTTTAATTCACAAACAAAAATCCCAGATGAAAAAATCCCATTCGCTTTAAATTCTATATTACCCGATGACATAAGGGTTACGGGAGCAAAAACGGTCGATGATGACTTTCATTCGCGTTTTAGCACAAAGAAAAAACGCTATATTTATAAAATTTTCAATGCGCAATATGGCGATGCTTTTTTGACCGATTTGGCGTGGCATTATAAATATGAGCTTGATATGGAGCTTATAAATAAGGCGTGTCCGTTTTTTTGTGGCGAGCATGATTTTAGCGCGTTTTGTGCAAGCGGAGCCCAAACAAATGATTTTACACGAACTATTTACACTCTTTCAGCGGACAAGCGTGATAATATGATTACGATTGATGTTTGCGGTAACGGATTTTTGTATAATATGGTGCGAATTATTGCGGGTACGCTCGCATATGTAGGCGATGGACGAATAGCACCACAAGAAATAGAAAGCATAATAGCATCGCGTGACAGACGCCTTGCAGGGATTACGGCACCACCATACGGACTATATATGGCAGAGGTTGATTATGGTTTTGATTTATTTTAAAAATGATAAAGGAGCGATATATTGTGAGCAGGCTTGATTACATAAGAAAAAAACAAGAGCAGGCAGAACACGCAAAGCGTGGCGACAGCACATTTATATCCTTTATAAAGGAACATGGCGGACTTGTTGGACTTGTAGCGATTATACTTGTTGTCGTAATTGCTGCGGCAATTATTGGTACAAATCCAAGGTTTAATGCTTATTTTACAAATGAAAATTCAACATCGCTTTATCTTGATGAAAACACATTGTTTGAAATGCCTTATACAGACCAGGAAAAAACGGTCATAAAAACGATGGGCAGTAATATAATATTGTGTAGCAAAAACAAGATTGTTGCACTGGCTGAAAATGGACATCAGCTATGGGAAATACCAATAAACCTTAATAAGCCGATTTTGTCAATAGAGGGTGAATATATACTTGCCGCTGACAGAGGGGGCAGAGATATTTATCTTATAAATGGTGGCAAGGTTATTCTGCAAACCACATCAAAATACAGCATTATAAACGCGAAAGTTTCATCAAACGGAACATATGTAATAATATCGGACGAGCCATATTTTAAGGGGCTTGTTACGGTATCTGATGCAAAAAACAACGAGATTTTTGTATGGCATTCGGGCAGTGCATATATAATTGATGCGTCGATTGGCGCCGACGAAAACAAGCTTGCCCTCGCAGTTATAAATACGGCAGTAACATCACAACAAGAGGGCGCAGAAGGCATTTTGAGTGGCGTTTTACTTTTTAACTTATACGAAACAGAACCATACAAGTCGCATACCTTTGCAGATTGCATCATAACAAATGTCTACAAGGCAGACAGGGGATTTTTTGTTGTAACGGATAAAAAAGCAGTATCGCTTGACAATGGTGGAGAGATTTATAATGAATATGCTTATGACGAAAAAACGGTCAATAAAATATTTAAAAGCGATTCTGTTTTAGTTCTTTCATTGGAGGATATAAATGGCAAAAAAAGTATTGTTGCGCTCGACAATCGCGCACATCAAAAATGTAATATAGATGTGCGTCAGGCGCCCAATTTTATAAGCGCCGAAGCGGACAGGATTGCATATGGTGGCAGCGATATAGTTGTGTGTGATGCATCAGGAAAAGAGCTTTATCTTCTGAAAACATCGAAAAAGTATAATACGCTTATGTTGCTTAGCGGCGCAAAAAAAGCCGTTGGCGTTACGGCTGCATCGGTTGATATAGTTGAAATAAAATAGTCATGGCGAGGGGGAATATGCGTGCCTTACATTCTCGATATAATTGTTGGTATAATTATTGTTATATGCGTTATCAGAGGTGCAAAAAAGGGCTTTATCAAAGCGGCATTCAGCATACTTACATTTTTACTTGCGGCTGTTTTGTCGTTTATGTTTTATGTGCCATTTTCTGATTATATAGCAAACACATCTGTCGGACAAAATGTATCCCAAAGCCTTTCCACATCGATATATAATGCTGTAAGTGGTGAAAACAAAGTAGACGCAGAGATAAATCCTGCTCCTACACAAGAAAATAGTCAAAACGAGCTTGGTAATACAACAGAGGGAATTATAAAGTCATTAAATCTTCCCACATTTATGTTTTCATCAGTTTTTGAGCAGAGCGATTTTTTGATGCGTACTGCAAGACTTTCTGCTGCCCAAGCAGTCAGCAACTCTCTTACAGGTGCATTTATGAAACTTGTGTCGGGAATACTTTTATTTTTACTTATTATGATTGGGTTATGGATTTTGCGTCGTATACTTGAAGCAATATTTAAACTGCCACTCTTAAAAGAGGTCAACAAGCTTGCAGGATTTGTTGCAGGGCTTATAAATGGTGTTTTGCTATCGTATTTACTTCTTGCGATTTGTGTGTCGCTTTCCGGATTTGGAGAGCTTTCATTTATAAAAAATTCAATCGAAGGTTCATTTATATATAATTATCTTTGCGAAACAAATATGATTACCAATATGTTTTTAAAATAAGAATTTGAGGTGTAAAATGCAAGAGTTTGAACTTTTGAACAAAAAATCACTTACCGATTTGCGCGAAATAGCAAAAGAAATGGGAATTATTAAAATTGCATCGTTGCGTAAAAATGAGCTTATAAAGGCCATTGTTGAAAAAAATGAGTCTGATTGTGCCGACAAAAAAACAGGCAGTGCACAAAAAGATAACGCATCAAAACAAAAGACGCGTCCTGACAATGTTGTTGAGGTAAGCGGTTTTCTTGATGTGCATCCTGACGGCTATGGCTTTATACGCTTTGATAATTACGAATCAAGTGCAAAGGATATTTATGTATCGAACACACAAATACGCCGTTTTAGGCTAAAGACAGGTGATGAGGTTCTTGGTGATGCGCGCACTGTTACAGGCGATGAAAAATATGCACCACTTTTATATGTGCACAAGGTGAACGGGGACCCGGTTGATGTGTGCTTGCGCCGTCGCTCATTCGAGTCGCTTACACCGATTTATCCAAAGGAAAGATTGCATCTTGAAACGGAGCCAAGTGGTTTTTCGATGAGACTTATTGACCTTATTGCACCGCTTGGATATGGTCAGCGCGGACTCATTGTTGCACCGCCAAAGGCAGGAAAAACAACACTTCTTAAAAATATTGCGCAAAGCATTACAAAAAACCATCCCGATGTAAAGCTTATTGTACTTTTGATAGATGAACGCCCCGAAGAAGTTACAGATATGAAGCGTTCTATTGATGGCGAAGTAATATATTCGACATTTGATGAAGCGCCCGAGCATCATATCAAAATAGCCGATCTTGTCTTTGAAAGAGCGCAAAGACTTGTTGAACATAAAAAAGATGTAGTTATTTTGCTCGATTCATTGACAAGGCTTGCACGCGCGTGCAATCTTGTTGTACCGCCTACGGGTCGTACACTTTCGGGTGGTATTGACCCTGCTGCGTTACACAAGCCGAAACGGTTTTTTGGTGCAGCAAGAAATATCGAAGAGGGCGGAAGCCTTACAATACTTGCGACTGCACTTGTTGAAACGGGCAGCCGTATGGACGAAGTAATTTTTGAAGAATTTAAAGGCACAGGCAATATGGAGGTGCGTCTTGACAGACAATTGCAGGAGAGACGCGTTTTTCCCGCTATTGATATTGCAAAATCGGGCACAAGACGCGAAGAAGCGCTCTTAAACAGTGATGAGCTTGCGGCCGTTTGGTCTGTGCGAAAGGCAATAAACAGCCGAAATAGCGTCGATGTTACAGAGGAAATTTTAAACAAACTTACACGCACGCGTACAAATGTAGATTTTGTACAAAATATATTAGATACGATGGGTAAATAGCAGGTGATAAAATGGAAGAGAACAGAGAGATATATCTTGATAACAGCGCGACGACAAAAACCTTAAAAGAAGTAAACGAAGCTATGCTTTATGCGCTTGAAAACTGTTATGGCAATCCATCATCACTTCACAATCTTGGGATGAAAGCGGAAAAGGCTTTCACAGCTGCAAAAGAAGAGCTTGCAAAATGTTTGTCGTGTGATATAGATGAGGTCTATGTTACAAGCGGCGGTACAGAGAGTAACAACATAGCAATTCTTGGTTATTTAAAAGCATCAAAGCGACATGGCAAGCATATAATATGCACATCTGTTGAGCATCCGGGCGTATATGAAACAGTAAAAAGTGTTGAGCAAGAAGGGTACGAGGTTTCATATCTTGGCGTCAACAAGGATGGATATATATGCCTTGATGAGTTTGAAAAAACGCTTCGTGAGGATACAGTTTTAGTGTGCGTAATGCATGTAAATAATGAGGTTGGCTCTATTATGCCAATTGAAAAATTAAAACCAATTATGAAGCGCAAAGCACCAAATGCCGCACTGTTTGTCGATGCGGTACAATCATTTGGCAAAGTAATGATAAAGCCTGATAAAATTGGTGTCGATATGATGTCGGCAAGCAGCCATAAAATACATGGACCAAAAGGTATCGGTATGCTTTATATAAAAAAAGGTGTGCGCGTTTTGCCTGTTATGTATGGCGGACACCAGCAAAAGAATATCCGCTCCGGAACGGAAAATGTTTTTGGCGCGGTTGGTTTTGCAAAAGCGGCAGGCATAGCATACAAAGATATTGATAAAAATTATTCATATGTTTTAGAGCTTAAAAATCATCTTTGGAGTGCAATCGAGAAAAATATTGATAGCGTTGTATTAAACAGTGATGAAAACACATTGCCTTATATACTCAATGTGTCATTTGTTGGTATAAAAGCGGAAATACTTCTTCATGCACTTGAGAGCAAGGGTATATATGTTTCGACGGGTTCTGCGTGTTCGTCTAATGCACCGTCACCGAGCCGCACGCTTGTATGCATGGGCAAGAATAAACGCGAAATTGAGGGTGCAGTACGCTTTAGTTTTTCGCATATAAATACTATGGAGCAAATGGATTATACAGCAAAAATTCTTATAGAAGAGGTTGCAAACATAAGAAAATATGTTAGGGGATAAAAACATGAAGGAAATAGTGTTAGTAAAATACGGAGAAATTATATTAAAGGGCTTAAATCGTCCCGTATTTGAAAATATACTTTTAAAAAATATTAGAAATGCACTCAAAAGTCTTGGTGAGATAGAGGTTACGCGTGCACAGGCGGCGATTTATATTGACCCGCCGGAGAGTGTTGATATTGATGATGTGATTGAGCGCCTTAAAAAAGTGTTTGGTATTTTAAGCATAACACGCGCAGGTGTTGTTGAAAAAGATATCGAAGCAATAAAGCGTGCTGCGGTCGAATACTGTGGTGATGATGTGACAGAAGGCGTGACATTTAAGGTGGAGGCAAAACGAGCTGATAAAAAATTTCCAATAAAATCGCCTGAAATATGCCGTGAGGTTGGTGGGTATATGTTTGAAAATCTTGCTGGCGTAAAGGTTGATGTAAACAATCCGTCTAATACTGTGATGGTAGAAATTCGCGATTTTGCGGCGTATGTATATTGTAAAAAGATTGCGGGTCAGGGCGGTTTGCCGATTGGAACAGGTGGCCGTGCAATGCTTCTTTTGTCGGGCGGAATTGATAGTCCGGTAGCCGGTTATATGATGGCAAAACGCGGGGTAGAGCTTGAAGCGATAAATTTCTTCAGCTATCCATACACAAGCGAGCGTGCAAAAGAAAAGGTTGTTTCGCTTGCATCAATTCTTTCAGGTTATGCTTCAAAAATACGCCTTCATATTGTTCCATTTACAGAAATTCAGCTTGCAATTCGTGACAATTGTCCCGAAGAGCATCTTACGCTTATTATGCGCCGTTTTATGATGAAAATTGCGGAGCGTACAGCATTAAACAATCATACAGAGGCACTTATTACGGGTGAAAGCCTTGGACAAGTTGCAAGCCAGACAATGCAGGCGCTTCATGTTACAAACTCGGTTGTGGATATGCCCGTTTTCAGACCGCTGATTGGTATGGATAAAGAAGAAATTGTTCGTATATCACGCAAAATGGGTGCATTTGAAACATCGATTTTGCCGTATGAAGATTGTTGTACGGTGTTTACACCAAAACATCCTGTGACAAAGCCAAAGCTTGATAGAATAATAAAATCGGAGAGCAAGCTTGATATTGATGCGCTTATTGAGCGTGCACTTGACGGCATCGAAACAATCGTTGTTGAACCAAAATAATAGCTATTTAGTAAGGAGAACAAAAAAATGACGGCAGAAATTATAGCAGTTGGAACAGAGCTTTTGCTTGGGGAAATATTGAATACTGATGCACAATTTTTGGCACAAGAACTTTCAAAGCTTGGTATAAATGTATTTTATCAAACAGTTGTCGGCGATAATGAACAACGCTTGAAAGATACCATAAAGACAGCGCTTTCGCGCTCTGATATTGTTATTACATCGGGGGGACTTGGGCCGACAAGCGACGATATTACAAAGGAAACTGTTGCAGAGGCTATGGGGGTAGAACTTGAGCTAGACAAAAACAGTCTTAAGGATATTGAAGACTATTTTGCTCGTATGGGACGAGTTATGGGCAAAAACAATATAAAACAAGCAATTATGCCAAAGAATGCGATTGTTTTAAAAAATAATAATGGTACTGCGCCGGGTGGCATTATTGAAAAGAATGGGAAAATTGCAATATTTTTGCCCGGACCGCCAAATGAGATTGTGCCGATGTATAAGCAAAGCGTAGAGCCGTATCTTATGAAAAAAGCGGACTCGATACTGTTTTCAAAGACGCTTCGAATTATTGGCATTGGCGAATCAAAGGTTGAAGAAATGCTTTATGAGCTTATAAAAACATCAACAAATCCAACCGTTGCACCATATGCAAAAACAGGCGAGGTTACTCTTCGCATCACGGCAAAAAGCAAAAATGAAGATGAGGCAAATGCGCTTATAGGACCTGTTGAGAAAAAGATAAGAGAGGTCCTTGGTGATGCGGTTTATGGTATTGATGATGACACAATTTACTCGGTTGTTATAAATATGCTTTTAGAAAAAAAGATGACTATATCATTTGCAGAAAGCTGTACAGGTGGACTTTTGGCACAAAGTATGACAAGCATTCCGGGCGCATCTGCCGTATTTAAGCAAAGTTTTGTAACATATTGTGATGAAGCAAAAAATAAAACACTTGCTGTAGAGAATGATGTGCTTGAAAAATATAGTGCGGTAAGTGAACAGGTCGCAAAGCAGATGGCTATTGGTGCGCGTGAAAAATCGGGTGCAGATATTGCCATAAGCGTCACGGGGGTAGCCGGTCCGGACAGTGACGAAAACAATAATCCGGTAGGCCTTGTATACATCGGCATTGCTGATAAAACAGATGCAAAAGCTATAAAGTATAACTTTATGGGCAATAGAGATAAGATAAGAATGCGCGCGTGTATAAGTGCGTATGAAATTATTAGAAAATATTTAATGAATATATAAAAAACCTATTGACATACACAAAAAAAAGAAGTATAATACTATTACAGAACATTCGTTTGTGAAAAAACTTATTATTACTCCGTTAATAAGAAAAAATATGCCGACGCGGAGCGGCGGAATGGAGAAAATTATGTCTGATATGCCGGAAAAAGTAACTGAAAGCACATCTGAAAAGAGAAAGGCTCTTGACGCTGCGCTTTCGGGGATAAAAAAACAGTTTGGCGATGGCTCTATTATGAAGCTTGGTGAAAATACAAAGACAAACATCGAAGCTATTCCAACGGGGTCGATGAGTCTTGATTTAGCTCTTGGAATCGGTGGACTTCCGCGTGGCAGAATTGTTGAAATATATGGACCGGAATCGTCCGGTAAGACTACACTTACACTTCATGTTGTTGCAGAAGCGCAAAAGCTTGGTGGCGAGGTTGCTTTTATCGATGCAGAGCACGCGCTTGACCCTGAATATGCAAAAAACCTTGGTGTAGATATTGACAACTTGCTTGTTGCCCAGCCTGATACAGGCGAGCAGGCGCTTGAGATTATGGAGGCGCTTGTAAGAAGCGGTGCAATAGATGTTGTTGTAATTGACTCTGTAGCGGCTCTTGTGCCAAAGGCAGAAATTGATGGCGAGATGGGTGATTCGCATGTAGGACTTCATGCACGCCTTATGTCCCAAGCACTTCGCAAGCTTGCAGGCATATTAAACAAATCGAATACAATTGCAATTTTTATAAATCAGTTGCGCCAAAAGGTCGGCGTAATATATGGCAATCCTGAAACGACAACGGGCGGTCTTGCACTCAAGTTTTATGCATCTGTGCGTCTTGATATAAGAAAAATCGAGGCTATTAAAAACGGAGCAGAGATAATTGGTAATCGTACAAGAGTAAAGGTTGTTAAAAACAAGGTTGCACCGCCATTTAAAGAGGCCGAATTTGATATATTATATGGCAAAGGAATTTCAAGAGAGGGCAATATTTTAGATGTTGCGACTTCGCTTGATATAATAAAAAAGAGCGGCTCGTGGTTTGCGTATGAGGGCGAGCGCCTTGGTCAAGGCAGAGATAATGTAAGAAAGTATATGGAAGAAAATCCTGACTTTACTTCAAAACTTGAAGCACAAATACGCGAAAGGCTTGCAATGGGCCAGTCGGAGCGCATCGATAACGAAAGCATAAATCCGATATCAAAACCGCCGAAAAAGTAAGCATAAACTAAAGGGGAATTTTGATGACATACATAGTTATGGACCTTGAATGGAACCAACCTGTTTCAAAAAACAGCTATCCGTATCTGAAGATTGGCGATAAGATGTCAAATGAAATAATTCAGATAGGTGCATACAAGGTCAGCGAGGAGCTTGAAATAATTGATAGCTTTTGCACATATATAAAGCCAAGGTATTATAAAAAGCTCAATAGTTTTGTGAAGCGTGTGACGCAGATAAATAAAGACATTATCAATAGTGCGGATGGCTTTGATGTTGCGATTGAGCGTTTTAAAAACTGGTGCGGGGATGATTTTTCGATTTTTACATGGGGAAATGACGATGTGTATGTTATGAAACAGAACCTTGATTTTTATGGAATGGACAAGTCTTTTATAACAAAGTGGTATGATATGCAGATGATTTTTTCGTCGTCGCATATGCACGACAGTTCCCAACGCTCGCTCAGATTTGCAATGGAGTATTTTGGCATAGAGGAGGATAACGAGCGTCGATTGCACGATGCACTTGATGATGCATATTATACTGCAAAGGTTTTTACCTTGCATGATATAAAGGATTGTCTTTGTTCATACGAATTAACGAGTGATTTTGATACAATGTGTATGGAGCTTGATGACACAAGATTTGGCAGTTTTTATTCTAAGAACAAAGCGTTGCATGACGCGCGTGTGGCGCATGTGTTTTGTCCTGAATGTGGCGAAAGCGCAAAGGAGCATAGTGCGTGGATTTCACTTGGGGGGAAGTATGTTTGTATTGCAAGCTGTGAAAAGCATGGCGAATTTGTTTCGCGTGTCAAAATAAACAAGCACCTTGATGGCAAATTTTATGTAAATAAAATAACCCAAAAAGCAAGCACAAAAATGCGTGAAGATATAAAAGAGAAATATAGATTGAAAAAAGAAAAATCAAAATCTGATAAAAAGAAAGAAATCAGTGCAATAAAATAATTAAAGCTGTGTCATAGTTATGACACAGCTTTTTTTGTGTTTGTTACATCTCGAGATAGCTAAAGTGCATATAATCTTTTGGGTTGCTCCATTCGTCTCCGCCCCATACAAAGCCATATTTTGCAAATATACTTACGATGTCACTATCAGCAGCAATCGAGTATGCATTTACACCGGGGAACCATCCGACGCCGACATAGCTTCCGTCTTTATATAAACAATAGTTTTCGTTATAGTTTATATCAATTGCAGTGCCATAATTATGATGTGAATAACGCCCCGATGACATTGAGTCGCGCCACGAATATGCGCCTATATCTTTTATTGGAAATTTATGCTCGCTTTTAAAAATTTCTTCAAAGGCAGCCTTTGTTATATTTGCAATGCTTTTATGCACTGTAAGATACATTTTAGATGGATATTTTTCCCCGTTTGATTTCATGCGCCAAGCATTTATTTGGATTTTTTTCATAACATTATCAGCAGACTCTTTTGATACCATTTCGCCGTGTGAAAACACGATTTTTTCCTTTTCATCAAGGGTGTATAATGGTGCTACATATACAGATGCGGTTTGCGTTTTATTGCCATCTTCATCGCTGATTTTTAATGCATAACGCTTTCCTGCCCTGATATTTTTAATGGAGGCAGTATTTGTATTTGAATAAATCGTTTTTACAAAAATGTCCTCCTCCTGATACCAAAAGTTTGAACCATCAAGATACACATCGATTTTGTATTTTGTTGCATTTTTTATGGGAGAAAAAGATATGTTAACTGTTCTGTCATCATAGGAAACAAGTTTTGCCCCGCCCGAAACCGTAGCCTTTAAATTTTCATAATCGCCGTCTGCGCTTAAAATTGCAACAAAGTTTATGCCCTCTTTTTGTTTATCTGTTGCAAAGGCATCAAAACAACGATATATAATAACGATTGCTTGCTCGCGTGTTGTGTGATTATTTGGCAAAAGCTCATTTTGCGACATACCTTTTATAATGCCGTTTTTTACACAAAAAGCAACCGAATCTATCGCCCAATCTTTAACATCATCCTCATCTTTATAAAGATTTAAAATGCTGTTTTTCTCGCTTTTTGAAACACTGACATTTATATCACATGCATCAAGCAAACGCGATATAATAACGCTCATTTCCTGACGAGTGATTAAATCATGTGGTGAAAAAACGCCTTCGCCACGCCCATTTATTATCCCAAGGTCAGATGCATACAAAACATTTTTATCGTCTGTATCTATAAATGTTGATTTAAATTTGCTCGGCATTTGTTTGCCACTAAATGCACTGTAAAGCGTTATAGCATAGTGACAAAATTCTATGCGTGATATGTTATCTGTATATGATACGCTGCTTGTATTCGGTGGAATAAGGTTATATTTGTCTGCACTATAAACAATATCCCAGGCCCAATCACTTGGCATATATGTTTTTGCAAGTGCGTTGAAAGCCGATGAAATAAAAATCGCAAGCACACAATATAAAGAAATAAAAACCTTAAAAGGTTTTGTGTTATATAAATTCATAATTATCACCTCATACAAGGAGTATAGCACAAATCAAAAACCATGTCATCTTATGTAACAATAATTTAACATACTTTGTTTTGTACTGACACATTATGTCGAAAAATAATCTTTGCAATATATCAATGAGTTTTGTGTCAAAAAATATCGATCAAAAATAAGAATAAAAAAGGGACAAACAGTAATACTATTCGTTTTTGAGAATATACATAAAATATACACAAGATATATTTTAACAAAAGCGAAGGAGCGTGACATAATGTGGTACAATGATAGCGTAGAAAATATTTTAACGAGCCTTGATACAAATGAAAAAACAGGCATTTCTGATATTGAAGCGCAAAACAGAAGGGAATATAACGGAAAAAATGAGCTTCAAGAAAAAGAAAAGGATAGTTTTATAAAAAGGTTTTTAGAACAATTTAAGGACTATATGGTTATAATTTTACTGATTGCGGCAGCAATATCCTTTGTCGCATCACTTATAAGTGGCGATGCAGACTATTTTGATTCGATTATAATTTTGTCAATCGTAATGCTTAATGCGGCGATAGGCGTTTTCCAAGAAAGTCGTGCCCAAAAAGCGCTTGATGCGTTGAAAAAAATGAGTGCGCCGACGGTATGCGTTATGCGAGATAGTAAAAAGAAGAACATAAGTGCATCTGAGCTTGTGGCGGGGGATATAATTTTTTTAAAAATGGGCGATATGGTACCCGCAGATGCAAGACTGATAAGCGCAAACAATCTTAAATGCAACGAATCAGCGCTTACGGGCGAGTCAACAGATGTAGAAAAGGATGCAAAATTTATAAGCAGGGGTGAGCTTAATATTTCCGATGCAAAAAATATGGTTTTTTCCTCGTGCATCGTTACATATGGACATGCTTGTGCAGTCGTTGTCGAAACCGGCATGAATACCCAGGTTGGCAAAATAGCAAGGATGATTATTGATGCTGACACACTCCAAACGCCACTTCAGGAGAAACTTGCCCGTACGGGAAAGACACTTGGGATTATATCACTCATTATTTGTGGTGTGATATTTTTAATGGGAATTATACGCCGATTGCCGATATTTGATATGTTTATGACATCAATAAGCCTTGCCGTAGCTGCGATACCGGAGGGGCTGCCTACGATTGTGACGATTATGCTTGCGCTTGGCGTACAAAAAATGGCAAAACGAAATGCAATCGTGCGTCGCTTGCCAGCGGTTGAAACGCTTGGCAGTGCAAGTGTGATATGCTCTGATAAGACCGGGACGCTTACTCAAAACAAGATGAGCGTAACAAAAATATATGGAAACCGCAGTTTTGCGCTCGATTTGGCGTCGCTTTGCAATAATGGAGCGGACCCGACAGAAAGAGCAATAATTGAAGCTGCAAAAAATGATGGGGCAGAACCAGAGCTTTTATCAAAAAAATATATGCGCATACGAGAAATACCATTTGATTCAAAGAAAAAATATATGGTGACGACACATAAGACTGATACGGGGTATAGAATTATTGTAAAAGGTGCACCCGAGGCAGTGCTTTCGATGTGTAATATTACACCATATCAGAAAGAGCGCATAGAAAATGAAAATATAAATATGGCACGCGATGCATTGCGAGTGCTTGCGGTCGCATACAAGGATGTATCAACACCGGATAATGAAAGCATAACTTCGCTCGAGTTTGTGGCATTGATAGGTATAATTGACCCGCCGCGTCCCGAGGTTTGCGACGCTGTAAAGCTTTGCCGCGCTGCCGGCATAAAAGCGGTTATGATTACGGGCGACCATATCGAAACGGCAAAGGCGATTGCTGCACAGGTGGGGATATATACGGCCAAAGACAAGGCTATGACCGGCAGCGAGCTTAATGAAATAACAGATGATGAGCTTACAATGATTATTGCAGATTACAGTGTGTTTGCCCGCGTGACACCCGAGCACAAGGTGCGCATTGTAAATGCATGGCAAAGGCGTGGCGAGGTTGTTGCAATGACAGGCGATGGCGTAAATGACGCGCCCGCATTAAAGAGTGCTGATATAGGCTGTGCCATGGGTAAAAATGGAACAGAAGTATGCAAAGAGGCGGCAGATATGATTTTGTGTGATGACAATTTTTCGACAATCGTTTCTGCGGTTGAAGAGGGAAGGGTAATTTTTGCAAATATAAAAAAGGCGGTTCACTTTTTACTATCAAGTAATACTGGCGAGCTTATAACAATATTTTTCGCGATATTTATCGGTTGGAGCACGCCGCTTGCACCAATACATTTGTTGTGGATAAATTTTATAACCGATTCACTCCCAGCAATTGCACTTGGTTTTGAAAGCGCATCACGCGATATAATGACGCACAAACCGATAAACAGACGCAAGTCGATTTTTGCCGATGGTGTTGGAACGGCAATTGTGCTTGAAGGGGTTATGATTGGTGTTCTTGCACTTATAGCATTCAGCTTTGGCAACAATATATGGGGCAGTCACAGTGTTGCACAGACAATGGCATTTTGTGTGCTGTGCTTTTCCCAACTTGTACACGCATTTAATATACGCTCGGAGCAGTCGATATTTAAAGTGGGTATTTTTTCGAATAAAACGATGAATTTTGCTTTTGTAATATGTGCATTGTTACAGGTTTTGGTTATAGCGCTACCGCCACTTGCGCAACTTTTTAAAACGACACCGCTTGATACGGTGCAGTGGTTTGTAGTGATAAGCATGTCACTTGTGCCTCTTTTACTGGTAGAACTTGAAAAATATTTTCAAAAAAAGAGTGAGAAATTAAATAAAGAGCGAAGAAGAGTTTTGCTCGAAAGATAAATCAAATACAACTTATATGATACATATATTTTCTTGTTACAGATAAAAATATATGTATCATTTTTATTTTTAGGCGGTGTATGTATGCTCATAATTTTTATAAGAACGATTTTATTATATATTACTGTCATAGTCGCAATGCGCCTGATGGGTAAACGCCAGATAGGCGAACTACAACCGTCAGAGTTTGTAATCACAATAATGATTTCTGATGTCGCATCAATACCTATGCAAAACACTGGCGTGCCGATTATCAGTGGTGTTTTACCGATATTGACCCTGCTTGTAGCAGAGCTTATAATTTCATATATAAGCCTTAAAAACAGGCGATTAAGGCATCTGTTATCCGGCGAGCCGAGCGTAATAATCTGTCACGGAAAGATAAGCGAAAACGAAATGCGCCGCCAGCGTTTAAATATCGAAGACTTGATGGAAGAACTGCGTATAAGCGGTTATGCCGATATTTCACAAATTGAATATGCAGTTTTAGAAACTAATGGTCAAATAAGCGTTATACAAAAAACCTCATCGCGCCCCGTTACTGTGGGTGACCTTGGGATAAATGCTTCAAGCGAAAAAGTCCCGCATACAATAATTTTTGATGGCGAGCTTGATAAAAACGAACTGAAAAGTACAGGCAATGATGAAAATTGGTTGCATGAACAACTGCAAAAGAATGGGATAAAACATATAAAGGATGTTTTTCTTGCGACAACAGATACAAACGGTAGCCTGTTTGTGCAAAAAAAGGAGAAGAAAAAATGAAAGTGTTTATAATTTCAATAGCAATTATTTCTGTTATGATAAGTGGTGGTATAGGCAGTAGTATATATATAAACAATGTCGCCAAAGATATTGAAGAATATTCAGTGCGCATGAGCAAAGCAGCTCTCGATGAAAAATATGACGAGCTTGAAAAAATATATAGTGATATGCAAACATATTGGGAAAAGAAAAAACGAAATCTTGCGGCGCTGGTTGACCATGCACATATAAGCGAAGTCGATAAAGCTATGAGCGAAATAGAAATTGCTATAAAAGCACAGGAAAACATAGAGGTGCTTTTGTCTATGGCACGCGCAAAAACAACTCTTTCAAGCGTTGCTCAAAACGAATGTTTTAATGTTAACAATCTGCTTTAGATATATTTTTGCAAGCTTTAATTCTTTTTCTTGCAAAAGTGCTTATTTTATACTATAATAGTATTAAAATAAGATGAATTAGCCTTTACTAAAAGACAGAAGGAGAAATGTATGGAACAGCAGATAGACAATATTCTTTCTCGTATAAGCGATAGAATGAACACGCTAAGCAAGGGTCAACGCCGTATAGCACAATTTATATCGGAGCAATATGATAAAGCGGCATATATTACAGCGGCAAAGCTTGGTGCTGCTGTTGGAGTAAGTGAGTCCACGGTTGTCC
Organism: Candidatus Aphodoplasma sp.; assembly: GCA_045626925.1. Taxonomy (GTDB): domain Bacteria; phylum Bacillota; class Clostridia; order UBA1381; family UMGS1253; genus Aphodoplasma. The sequence goes on from JAZUQZ010000013.1 coordinate 31,563, forward strand.
GCTTTGCAAGCGAGCTTGGATATGATGGATATCCCGGCATGCAAAAAGAGCTTCGTGCCATGATATGTACAAAGCTTACCGCGACACAAAGAATAGGTGTTGCATCCGACAGAATGGGCGAAAATGACATTTTGCAGAGCGTACTTGATGCAGATATGGATAATATAAGGATTTCTCTTTCGGAAATTGAAAGGGATGAATTTGCGTGCATTACAGACGCGATAGTTGATGCAAAACGCGTATATGTTTTGGGCGTGCGCAGCTCGGCTTCGCTTGCATCTTTTTTTAGTTTTTATCTGAATCTTATATCGCCAAATGTGCGTCATGTAGAGACAAGCACAGTAAGCGAGGTTTTTGAACAAATTTTCAGAATAGAAGCAGGCGATGTACTTATAGCAATAAGCTTTCCAAGATATTCTACAAGAACACTAAAGGCTATAAATTATGCAAAAAGCCGTGGTGCAACTGTTATAGCGATTACTGATAGCAAGGGCTCGCCTATTGCCCAAGCGGCTGATATGTCGCTTACGGCAAAAAGTGATATGGTGTCATTTGCTGACTCACTTGTAGCACCGCTTAGTGTAATAAACGCACTTATAGTTGCAATAAGCATGAAAAAGAAAACAGAGGTTGTTGAAAGTTTGGAAAGTCTTGAAAAGATATGGGACGAATATAAGGTTTATGAAAAATTTGACCAAGAGAGGTAAGCGCCCTATAATTTTGGCGCTCTGATAAAAAATGGTGGAAAATAACAAAAAATCGAAAGTCGTTGTAATTGGTGGCGGAGCAGCGGGACTTATGGCGGCGGGGCGGCTGAATCAAAGAGGGCGGCAGGTTGTGCTCGTTGAAAAAAACCCCATGCTTGGCAAAAAGCTCAGAATTACGGGCAAGGGACGATGCAATATCACAAACATATGTGATATAGAGGACATTTTAAAAAATGTTACGGTAAACCAAAGCTTTCTTTACAGCGCATTATATACATTTACAAATGAAAATTTGATTGCACTTTTAAATGAATATGGTCTTGAAACAAAGACCGAGCGTGGCGGAAGGGTGTTTCCTGTTTCGGATAGCGCCCGCGATGTAGTTGAAACGCTTAAAAAATATGCACTCGGTCCAAATGTTCGCTTGATTAAAAAAGAAGTGTCAAAGCTTCTCATAAAAGATGGAGCGGTGTGCGCAATAGAATATAAAAGTGGAGAAAAGCTATATTGTGATAGCGTAATCGTTGCGACGGGCGGACTGTCATATCCGCTTACCGGCTCGACGGGCGACGGATACAAATTTGCTCGCAGTGTCGGTCATACGATTATTAGCCCAAAGCCATCGCTTGTACCTGTGCAAACACGCGAAAAATGGCCGTCAAAACTTATGGGACTTGCACTAAAAAATGTAAAATTAACTGTTACAAATTCAAAGGGGAAAAAGGTGTTTGAAGATTTTGGAGAGATGCTTTTTACCCATTTTGGTATAAGCGGGCCTATGGTTTTATCAGCAAGTGCACACATACGCGACATTGATAAGGAAAACTATACATTTCACATTGATTTAAAGCCTGCACTTGATGAAAAGCAGCTTGATGAAAGATTGCAACGCGACTTTGCACAAAATATGAACAAGCATTTTATAAATGCGCTTGATGCGCTTTTGCCAAAGGCACTTATTCCGATAGCGGTTGAGCGTTCGGGCATAGATGGACATAAATGTGTGAATCAGATATCAAAGGAAGAAAGGCTTTTGTTTGTAAGACTTTTAAAAGATTTTACGCTTCATGCATCATGCTTTCGCCCGATTGATGAAGCGATTGTTACAGCGGGTGGCGTAAGCACAAAGGAAATTAACCCGTCAACAATGGAATCAAAGCTTATTAGAGGGTTATACTTTGCGGGCGAGATTATAGATGTTGATGCATATACAGGCGGTTTCAATCTTCAAATAGCGTTTTCTACAGGCTATCTTGCCGGCGATAATGCGTAGAGAAATAAGTTAATATATAAAGAGTAATCTAATTATTAAAAAGGGGATTTGATGAAATGAAAAAGGTTAGCATAGCAATAGACGGTCCTGCAGGAGCGGGAAAAAGCACGATTTCAAAGGTGATTGCAAAAAAACTTGGATTTATATATGTTGATACGGGCGCGATGTATCGTGCGGTAGCGCTTTATGCGCTTCAAAACAATATTAACACGCGAAATGAGGATGGCGTGCTTGAGAGTGTGCTCGACAAAATTGATGTAGATATTGCCTACAAGGATTCGGTTCAGCATATATATCTAAATGGCACAGATGTTTCGGACGCGATACGCGAGCCTGAGGTAAGCATGGGCGCATCTGATGTTGCAGTAGTGCCTGCCGTAAGGTTAAAGCTTGTAGAGCTTCAGCGCGCTCTTGCAAAAAGAGAAAATGTAATTATGGATGGGCGTGACATCGGGACATATGTTTTGCCTGATGCCGAAATAAAGATTTTTCTTACTGCTACAGTAGAGGAGAGGGCAAAAAGACGCCATATTGAGCTCGTACAAAAGGGGGTTGGCGCTTCGTATAAAGAGGTTTTGGAGGATATGATAAAGCGCGACCACAATGATTCGACGAGAAAATTTGCACCGCTAAAGCAGGCCGAAGATGCAGTGCTTATCGACACAACAGAGTATGATTTTGACGGCTCGGTTGAAGCAATTTTGTCGTATATAAATAAAAAACTATAAAAGCTCATATATTCCCAAGCCAAAGGAGAAAGGATATGTTTTATAAAGTCATTAAGACACTTGCAGCTATTGTTTTTTCACTTTTTATGCCAAGCAGGACAATTGGAAAAGAAAATATTCCAAAAGAAGGTGGATTTATCCTTGCATTAAATCACAGAAGCAATTTTGATGTGGTTTTTGCGGCAATATCGTGTAACAGAAATCTTCATTTTATGGCAAAAAAAGAAATTTTTAAGTATAAGATTGTCGCTTGGCTTGCAAAAAAAGTAAATGCTTTTCCGGTTGACCGCGCTGGCAACGATATAAAAGCCATAAAAAAAGCACTCTCGGTTTTAAAAGATGGCTATGCATTGTGTATATTTCCGGAAGGAACGAGGGTAAAAGAAGGCGAAAGCGTTGACGCTAAAGCAGGAGTGAGCATGCTTGCAATTCGGACCAAGGTGCCGGTTGTGCCGGGGGCAATAGTTGGAGAATATAAGCTGTTTCACAAGATACATATTATATATGGCGAGCCGATTTCGCTTGAAGAATATTACGATTCAAAGCCAAACAATGAACAATTATTACAAATAAGCGGTGAAATTATGGACAAAATAAAAAAAATGGACAAAGATGCAAAAAAAACTCTTGCCAAAAGGGAGAAATTGCGATAGAATATATATCGTGATTATGCCGAAAGGACAATGCGTGTGAAAAACAGAGTTATTATTGCTGATAATGCAGGCTTTTGCTTTGGAGTTAAAAAGGCAGTTGAGCGCGTATATGAGTTATTAAATAGTGGCGAAAAAATTGCAATTCTTGGAGAACTGATACATAATAAATCGGTAATCTGTGACCTTGAAAAAAGGGGAGCGCTTACGATTGATGATGTGTCAGAATGTGGCGAGGAATACACTCTTGTAATAAGAACGCACGGTGTTGGTAAAGATATTACCCGCATAGCAGAAATTAAACTTAAAAATCTTGTCGATTTGACATGTCCATATGTAAAGGCAATTCATAAAATTGTTGCTACAGCAAGTGATGACGGAAAAAGCGTTGTTATTGCAGGTGACAAAGATCATCCCGAGGTGCTTGGCATAATGGGGTGGGCGAGTGGCAAGTGCTATGTTGTAAATTCAAAAGAAGAAGCAAGCACGCTCGCACTTGACAATGTGTGTCTTGTGGCACAGACGACAATCAACCGCAATACTTTTGAACAGATTGCCCGGGAAATAGAAAATAACTGCACAAATGTTACGATAAACGATACGATTTGTGCTTCGACGAGAAAGCGTCAAAGCGAGGCTGATGAGCTGTCAAGAGAGTGTGACATAATGTTTGTCATTGGTGGAAAAAGTAGTTCAAACACTAAAAAGCTCTATGAAATCTGTAAAAAGAATTGTGAATTGACTTATTTTATAGAAAATTCTGAGGAAATTCCTCGGGAGATAAATTACAATAATAAAAAAATAGGTATTACCGCGGGGGCGTCGACTCCACAAGGTATTATCGGGGAGGTAGCAAAGACAATGGAAGAAAACAAAAATGTTGAACTAAGCTTTGAGGAGGCAATGGAGCAAACGCTTAAAACTTTAAATACAGGAGATGTTGTTGAAGGCACAGTTGTAGAAGTAAGACCTACAGAAGTAATTGTAGACCTTGGCTTCAAGTCTGACGGAATTATACCGGCTTCAGAACTTACTGATGACCCGGATGCAAAACCGAACGATGTTGTTAAAGTCGGTGAAGTAATCGAAGTATTTGTTGTAGGCGTAAATGATGGAGAAGGAAAAACACTTCTTTCAAAGAAAAAGCTCGATGCAATCGCAGGCTATAAAAAGCTTGAGGCAGCGCTTGAGAATGGCACTGTAATGAGCGGAAAGGTTATTTCTGTTGTAAATGGTGGACTAATTGTATCCGTTGAAGGAAGTAGAGTATTCGTTCCTGCAAGACAGGCATCAGATAGATATACGGAAGATTTATCAATTTTCTTAAACCAGACTGTAAATCTTAGAATTACAGAGATAAATTCTCGTCGCAAGAGAATTACAGGTTCAATTCGTTCAGTGCTTGTTGAACAAAAAAATGAATTATCTTCAAAGTTTTGGGAAGATGCAGAGGTTGGTAAAAAGTATACCGGTGTTGTAAAGTCAATTATGCCATTTGGTGTATTTGTTGATATCGGTGGCGTAGACGGTCTTGTTCACATAAGTGAGCTCAGCTGGAATAGAATTAAAAACCCATCAGAAGTTGTATCTGTTGGTGATTCGATTGAGGTTTATATCAAGGACATCAACGAAAGTACAAAGAAAATTTCGCTCGGCTTCAAAAAAGCAGAGGACAATCCTTGGACAATTGCACAAAGCAAGTTTAACCTTGGCGATGTTGTAAAGTGCAAGGTTGTACGCTTTATGCCATTTGGTGCATTTGTTGAGCTTATTCCTGGCGTAGACGGTCTTATCCATATTTCACAGATTGCGCTTAAGAGAGTTGAAAAGGTTGAAGATGAGCTTAAGATTGGTCAAAGCGTTGAGGCTAAGATTACAGAGCTTAACTGGGAAACAAAGAGAATCAGCTTGAGCATAAAAGAGCTTTTGGCGCCTCCTGTTGAAGAGGCTGTTGAAGAGGCTACTGAAGAAGCTGTTGAAGAAGTTGCCACAGCAGAAGTTGCTACGGCTGAAGCTACTGACGAAGAGTAATTTGATAAATAAAAAAAGGGTGCGAATTTTCGCACCTTTTTTTGTCTGTATTTAAAGCATAACAGGTGATGTAGTAAAGTCTGCGCCACCTTTGCGAAGAGAATCATCGTCATATGCGGCACAATATAAATCCGTTGCCGTTACATCAAGTAAAAATAGTTTATCGTTGTTTTTTTCTTTATAATCTGCCGTCTTTGTAATTATCGGTAGCGAACATGTGTCGTTTGCTTTTGCAAGTACTTGTTTTCCGAGAGCGTTTGCACCGAGAACTCGCACATATGACGGCATTTTTTCATAACCCATATTTATAATTCCAATAAATGATGCAAAAAGAAGACGGCGTATGCGTGCATTAGTATATTGTCGCACAGAGCAAAGCCTTGCAAGCTCGTCGATGCTTGTTGCCTTATTGGCCATGGCAATAATTCTGTTTTCAAATCCAAGAGGCATATCTAAAACATTACTCAAAGTCGATGCATCGCTGCGACGCAAATAAGAAATAACCATTTTATCAAAGCTTTTAGAAAATATAGGAAACAGGCCTTTTTTATTTAGCTCGCCATAAGCGCCGCATATATTTTCCGGAACAGAAGCATCTATTTTTTTGTTTGAAGCAATTAGCTCTCTTAAAGATGCAGCCGATGCAAAGACGCCGTCACTATTTTTATCGTGATAATGTGCCCCCATCCGCCTTATTCCGATGGGTTTTATATTGCTTTTTAGTCTTGAAAGAGACAAAAGATACTCGAGCGCAAGCATATTATTTGGTTCTTTGAGAAGAGTGGCGTCTGTGCCACAAACAGATGAAATAACATCATAGCGAACGGCAGGATAACCCGTGTGTTTATCGCTTTGGTCTCTGATTTGTTTGTCGAGAATGTCAGCGTTGTTTATGATTGCGTCACGAAGATTTATAATCTTGTCGAGCGTATTTGTTTCCATGCCAAAGCTTATGTTATCTATACATCCAAGCGCATCAAGCGTTGCAACGGCACCGTGTGCAAAAAGCGGAGCAACGCCGAGAGCATAATAAGTGGGCAATTCTATAACAAGGTCTGCACCACCGAGAAGAGCAACATGTGCGCGGCTCCATTTATCAGCAATTGCACAATCTCCACGCTGGACAAAATTTCCGCTCATTATAACAACAACAGCGTCTGCACCTGTTTTTTTCTTTGTTTGCTCTATATGATATTTATGTCCGTTATGAAACGGATTGTATTCAGCGACGATACCGACAATTTTCATTTTTCTTCTCCTTTAAAGCTGTATAAAAAAGGCTATCTTGGATAATTTTTTAGATTCAATATAATCATAACACATTTTTTGTAAAAATGCTATTGTAAAATTTTTTTCTTTATTATATAATATTATAGGTGTTGTTATACTTAATTAAATAAAATATATATTATACAAAGGAGTAACGAAAAAATGAGCAATTTTATTGACAGAATTAAGGAACGCGCAAGAGCTGATAAAAAGACTATCGTTCTTCCGGAATCTATGGATAGGCGTACTTTTGAAGCAGCTGAAACAATTCTTAAAGAGGATATTGCAAACCTTATAATTATCGGCACACCTGAAGAGGTTGAAGAAAACAGCAAAGGCCTTGATATTTCCGGTGCTACGATAATAAATCCTTATACTTATGAAAAAACAGAAGAATATCTTAACCTTTTTGTTGAGCTTAGAAAGTCAAAGGGCCTTACATATGAAGAAGCTAAAAAGACTGCCCTTGGCGATTATATGTACTATGCTTGTCTTATGGTAAAGGCCGGCGACGCAGATGGCGTAGTTTCAGGCGCATGTCATTCAACAGCAAACACACTAAGACCAAGTCTGCAAATTATTAAGACAAAGCCGGGCGTAAAGCTTGTATCTGCGTTCTTCCTTATGGTTGTTCCGGATTGTGAGTACGGTGCTAACGGCACGTTCGTATTTGCTGACAGCGGTCTTGTTCAGAACCCCAACAGCGAAGAGCTTGCAGCAATCGCAGCATCTTCTGCAGAGAGCTTTGAGCTTCTCGTTCAGGAGAGCGCTTACGTTGCAATGCTTTCACATTCAACAAAGGGAAGTGCTAAGCACGCTGATGTTGATAAGGTTGTTGAAGCAACTGCAATCTGTAAAGCTAATAATCCTGACTTGAAG
>JAZUQZ010000014.1:0-3868 GCA_045626925.1 Candidatus Aphodoplasma sp.
GATTTTGAATTATCGTGGCGGCAGCTTGGAAGGTGCCAAAATTTATGTGTCGCTTTTCCCTTGCAACGAGTGTGCAAAGGCGATTATTCAGGCCGGCATCCGCACCATCGTGTATGACAGTGACAAGTATGCCAATACACCATCCACCATTGCCTCCAAGCGCATGTTGGATGCGGCGGGCGTCAGATATTACCAGTATCAGCATACCGGCAGACAAGTTATACTGGACATGTAGTTTTGGCTACGGGAAAGGTGGTGAAGTAAGTGAAAAGAGAATATAGATTCCGACCGATGCTTTCGCTTGTGTTGGCGATTACGCTCGTGCTTGTTATGGTACCGCTTGCTTCGTATGCCACAACAACGCAGGAAAAACTGGACCAGGCAGAGCAGGAAAAACAGGACACGGAACAAAAGCTGGATGACACAAAAGAAAATATTGACGGTTTGAAGGAAGAGCAAAATACTTTGAAAGGTGAGCTCAATAATCTGAATACACAGTTGAGTGAAGTGAGCAGTAACTTGTCGGAACTGGAAGACCAGATTGATACAAAACAGCTCGAAATTGAAGTGACGCAGCAGGCATTGGAAGAAGCGCAAAAAATTGAGCGTGAACAGTACGAAGCGATGAAAAAGCGTATTCAGTTCATGTACGAGCGCAAAGATTTTATGTTGATGGAAATGCTTGTGCAGACCGATGATTTTGCAGATTTTTTGAATTATAATGACTATATCGAGCAGTTGTCGGAGTATGACAGCGCTATGCTGGAAGAATACAAAGCAACTATTGATTTAATTGAGCAGGAAGAAGCACGACTGACAACCGAAAAGGCAGAGCTGGAGACACTAAAAGCCCAGGCAGAAGCCGAAAAGAGCCGTGTATCGGGGCTTGTAAGCTCTACTTCCAATAATATTGCCCAGTATGCAGATCAGATATCTGCGGCGGAAGCGGAAGCGCTTGCATATGAGCAAAAAATCAAGGAACAGGAAGAAAATATTGAATATCTGAAAGCTAAGCTGGAAGAAGAAAAGGCGATGTCCCAGTTGGCAGCCAATTCTGCCAAGCGAGATATTTCGGAAGTCACTTTTGCGGACGGGGATTTGAAACTTCTTGCAAACCTCATTTATTGTGAGGCAGGCGGAGAACCGTATGAAGGCCAAGTGGCAGTAGGCGCCGTAGTTATGAACCGCGTAATGAGTTCGGTTTATCCGGATACCGTAGTAGGCGTTATTTATCAGAGAAAACAGTTTTCGCCGGTAGGCAGTGGACGACTGGCACTGGCTCTTGCAGAAGACCGCGCCACAGACAGCTGTTACCGCGCTGCACAGGAAGCGATGGCAGGGTACACAAATGTCGGCAATTGCGTGTACTTCAGAACACCGATTCCGGGACTGACCGGCATACAAATCGGCGGACATATTTTTTATTAAGATGCAAAAAATAAATGGAGTAGTTGATTTTTCGTGTCCAAGACCGAAAAGCAATTACTCCTTTTTGATTAAAGTATTTTCGAAATCTCCATTCCAACACCAACTTCCGCAACCGGCAGTTTTTCCATCATTTTTGCTTTTGCAAGCAGGGAAACGCAATGGCACGGGTAGAGTTGTTTTATGTGACATGTTGCCAGATAATCTATTGTTTTTTGTAATTGCACATTGTCTTCGAATAGGTGAAATCCGCCCAATATTCCGAGAATCCGGTCATCGTCGCAAACCTCTTTTGCATAATCGATAATGTTACATATTCCACTGTGGGAGCAGCCTGTTATGATAAAGATGCCCTCGGCTCCTTTGTAGACAAGTGCTGTGTCATCCGCCAGATAGTCGTCTGCCCATTGTCCGTTTTTTTCTTGTTTTCCAATCGGAGTTTTATTTTCAAAATCGTTTTTTCGTGGAATTTCGCCCAAATAAATGAGGCGCTCCGTAATATGCACAGGTGTCTCGGAAGGTGCATATTTCACCAGCTTTTGTATTTCGTCCGACGAGTAGGGGGCTCCAATATATTCTTCGTCATAAAATTTAGGTAAAAAGCAATCCGGATGAGCAATTAATTTTACATGCGCTATCCCAAGCTCTTTGACCAAATATGTTAGACCGTTTGCATGGTCATTGTGTCCGTGAGAAAGCACCATATGGGTTATTTGTTTTAAATCTATTCCCATTTTGTTAGCATTTCGCAACACAATATCCGAATAACCTGTATCAAATAAGATGCGCGCATCGTCGGTTTCGATATAAAAACTTACCGCAGGTTCGCCATAAAAATAGTTATCTATGTATGTGTTGTTATCCACTAATACTGTTATTTTCATTGTAATAACCTCAATGATTCCATAATACTGTCGTGCAATTAAGTATGTTAAGGAATTTTTCTGAATAATCTGTTAATCCAAAATGTTCTCTTATATTGCTATATATGTTAGCCCTCCAAATTCAAATCTGCTGTTGATTACAATCTCTCCACAAAACTCTCTGCAAAACTGAAATTTGTGCATCACTTTTTTATAATAAAATTCATATATCCATTGATAGTATGGATTATGAAAAATAATGAAGCTGTACCAACTAATAAATAATTGCTTTTCCACAATCCAAAAAATAAATAATACAAAGGAACAACTGCAAATTGACTAATTACAATCAACCAACCATATTGATATCCCAAATAATAAAATGTCCAACCCACAAAATTTATTAATATCATACCAATAGTTAACGCAAAAAATGTCTTTTCTTTTGTTGTTGATATTGAAAAAAACTTAATATCATTTCTAACAATCAACATTAATAAAAACATTGAAAGCATACCAACCAATCCCTGTACTTTCTCAATCCATTGTATTTCATTTTGCATATTCATTATTGGATTTGATGTAGGTTTTATTAAAGGCATAATTATGTACGGAATTTCCTGAATAACAAATGCAATTATTCCAATAAAAGAAATGCCCAAATAATAATTTTTAAATAAATGAACAAACTTAATCACACCATTCTCCTCCATAAAATTCAAATTTTTACTTTCTCATGTTTAATTTAAAACTCCGATACTTTTAGATATCAAATCAAAAATCCCAACGCATCCCAAACAGAATGCAATATTGACGGAGTCCAAATAGAGCGATTTTTTCGAAATAACACTCCAAACAATACTCCTAACACGAATACATAGAGACTTCCATATACAATATCACCCGTTGTTCTCCCCAATTGAAACCATCTTGGATAATGTATAAATACAAACATTGTGGCAGATATTATATTCGCATACTTCTCCTTTACAATCGTACTCCAAGCATTATAGAACCATCCTCGAAAAACACTTTCTTCAAAAAATCCTACTCCAACAACCGTCAACAAATAATCCAACCAGTTCATCTTCAAAGAAAACCGAAATCCGGCAACTCCCCAACAAATGAAATAGTAGCCCAATATTATTAGTATTGCTTTTAGTAAAGTTTTCCAATGAGGACTTTTCGTAAGAATCTCTTTTAGATTCCAGTTAAGCTTCGTCCCAAAACAATGAATCAGCAAAAAGGCAAAACCGCTCCACCATATTCCATAGATTACAAAATTAATACAGGCTTCCAGATAAGGATTCACATAAGAAAAATCAATATATGTTTCCCTTAAATACCATCCTGCCATAAACACTATGTAGCTCGCAACAATCGTACAAAGCATGCTTTTCTTTTTCGATTTAATATCCATATCGCTTCCTTGAATTCAAAGTTTTCTTCCTGTCAAATTTGTCTCTCCGTAAAAACATACTGGATTACCGAAAGTTTCCCTCTATTTCTTTTTCATATATTTAGGTTCAATACCTACTACATATGTTAGCATTGGCGCAATACTAATAAGCATCGCACCC
>JAZUQZ010000015.1:0-24716 GCA_045626925.1 Candidatus Aphodoplasma sp.
TAATCGAGAGCGGAATTTGCAAAAGTATCATCAAAGACATTTTTATTTTTCTGCATTGTGTTTATTCCATTATAACCTTTTTTAGAAGTTGTGTCCAGTGGAAATATAGTATTAAGTGAATTTGTCCAATAGTTTTCGTTAGTCATAATCTCACCTCCTTTCAAAAACAAACAGATGTTCGCTTTGCAATAATTAGTTTATCATAAATTCCGAAAAAAAGCAATGCTTAAAATAACTTTTTTAAAAAAGTTTTGAAATAAAAAAAACACAATTACAAATTGTGTTTTCCTTGGCGTGCCTGGAGGGATTCGAACCCCCGACCTTTTGGTTCGTAGCCAAACACTCTATCCAGCTGAGCTACAGGCACATATTAAATTTTAATCGTTTCGATTAACGACTTTAACTATTATAACACCGTTTTTATTAAAAGTCAAACGGTTTTTCAAAAAATTTTGAAAATATGGGGAGATTTATATTAAAATATAAACCTCCCACATACTATCTTATAAAATCAGCCCAAAAGCTCAATTCCTTTTTTAATTCTCTTTATACTTTCGTCCTTGCCCAAAAGCGTTGCAATTTCAACACCACCGCCGGGTGTAAACTTTTTGCCCGATAGCGCAACGCGAAGCGGGAACAATATAACGCCATTTTTAACCTCAAGCTTTTCAATCAAAGCAAAAAGCAAATCGTGAATAGCGTCGTGACTCCACTCATCAAGTCCTTCTAGCGCCGGCAAAATCTTCTCAAGTGACTCTTTCGAGTTTTCGCATGTTGTTTTCATCTTTTTATTTATATAAAGCTCTGTGTCATAATCAGGCAACTCGTCTATAAAATCAATCGATTCCGGTATGTCGGAAAACTTTTCGGTTCTGTCATGAAGAAGCGCCGACAACGCCATATAATCCACATCTCTTTTTACTGCCTCTTTATAATATGGCATAGCCTCGTTGCAAAACTCCTCAACGCTCATTTTGCGGATATATTCACCATTCATCCAATTAAGCTTATTTATGTCAAATATTGCAGGCGATTTGCTTATACCTGATATATCAAACTGTTTTGCAAGCTCATCTAATGTAAATATTTCCTGCTCACTTCCCGGACTCCAACCAAGAAGTGCAATATAATTTATAATAGCATCCTTTAAATAACCCTTGTTTATAAAATCCTCATACGATGCATCGCCCTCACGCTTTGAAAGTTTCTTTTGCGCATCTTTCATAACAGGCGAACAATGAATATAAACAGGAATATCCCATCCAAACGATTCATAAAGAAGATTATATTTCGGTGTTGACGAAAGGTACTCACTTCCTCTGATAACATGAGTAATACCCATCAAATGGTCATCAACAACATTTGCAAAGTTATATGTCGGCAAGCCGTCAGCTTTTAAAAGAACATTATCATCAAGCGTCGAATTTTCAACAGTTATATCACCAAACACCTCATCGTGAAACGATGTTGTCCCCTCGCGCGGGATTTTCTGTCGGATAACATATGGCACTCCGCTCCTAAGCTTTTCTTCAATTTCTTCTTTAGAAAGGCGCGAACAGTGTCCGTCATATTTTGGCGGAACCTTTGACGCTGTTTGAACAGCGCGCAATTCATCAAGACGCTCCTTATCACAAAAGCAATAATATGCCCCGCCAAGCTCTACAAGCTTTTCGGCATATTGCTTATATAGACCGCGGCGCTCACTTTGAATATATGGGCCCACTCCGCCATCTTTGTCAGGGCCCTCATCATGTGTAAGACCTGTATCTGCAAGAGTTTTATAAATAAGCTCCACAGCGCCATCAACATAGCGTTCCTGGTCAGTATCCTCGATTCTCAAAATAAAATCGCCACCGTCCTTGCGGGCTAAAAGCCATGCATAAAGTGCTGTGCGCAAATTTCCTATATGCATATATCCTGTCGGACTCGGCGCAAAACGCGTCCTTACCTTTTTTGGTGTATCTGCCATTTTATCAATCTCCATTCCGCCGCTTTCGCGGCACAAAGTTTTTTATAATTCAATATATTTATTATAAGCCTCAAAACCGCTATTGTCAATCAAAAATAAGGGCTATGTATACATTTTTGGCAAAAATTATGTGTTTTCAAGTGATACTGTAAATATCAAATTAAATATTTGCAAAGCATATATATGCTATGATATACTATAGTAAGAATATAAATGTTATCAGTAGGTGGTGAGAGCATGTTCGATATAAAAAAGCAACTTAGAAACCTTCCTGACCTGCCGGGCGTGTATCTTATGCACGACAAGGACGACAAAATTATATATATAGGCAAAGCAAAGGTATTAAAAAACAGAGTGCGTCAATATTTTATGTCGAACAAGAATCACTCTGCAAAGGTGCTTGCAATGGTGAGCCACATAGCATGGTTTGAATATATTGTTACCGATTCGGAGCTTGAAGCGCTTGTGCTGGAATGTAATCTTATAAAAAAGCACAAACCGCATTACAACATACTTTTAAAGGATGATAAACACTATCCATATATAAAGGTAACGACAAACGAGCCATATCCGCGCCTTATGGTTACACGCAGTATGAAAAATGATGGCGCGCGATATTTTGGACCATACACAGGTATGAGCGTCGTGCGTGCCACGATTGATGTTATTAAAAAAATATTCCTTATACCAACATGCAAGCGCTCATTTCCCCGCGATATCGGCAAGGGAAGGCCCTGTCTTAATTATCAAATCAATAAGTGTTTTGCCCCTTGCACAGGCGATGTTTCGCAGGCACAATATAAAGAGGTTTTTAATAATATATGCTCATTTTTAGAGGGAAAAACTGACGAGCTTATAGATGAGCTTGAAAAAGATATGAACAAAGCCTCTGATATGCTCGAATTTGAAAAGGCGGCGGAGTTTCGTGATAAAATATCTGCATTGCGTGCTATAGCTCAAAAGCAGAAAATTGTAAGCGATAAAAACTCAAACCAGGATATTGCATCATTTAAATGCTATGACGGAAAGGCGTTTTTTGAGATGTTTTTTGTAAGAGGCGGGCGCGTGCTTGGACGCCAGAGCTATATTATAGACGATATTGACGAGCTTGATGATGCAAGCATTATGGCAGAATTTTTAAAGCAGTTCTATGCAGAGGCATCATACATTCCAAGCGAAATTATTGTTTCATCCATGCCAAATGATTATGAGCTTTTCATAAACTGGCTAAGTGAGCGTCTTGGTAAAAAAGTTGCTCTAACCGCTCCGCAAAGGGCAAATAAAGCAGCACTTTTGCGCATGGTAGAAAAAAATGTCGACCTTAGCATTGACGATTACAAGCTTAACATGCTAAAAAAAGAAGTAAATAAAAACGCTCTTGAAAAGCTTGGCGAATATGTCGGACTTGAAAAGACGCCAAAACGCATTGAAAGCTATGATATATCAAATATCTCCGGCACAAGCAATGTCGGTGTTATGATTGTGTTTAAAAATGGCGTATATGATGCAGCGCTCACACGCAAATTTCAAATAAAATCATTTGAAGGTGCAAACGATTATGCTGCTATGGCAGAGGTTATTTATAGACGAATTAACCGCGCAAAAGACGAAGAAGACAAGATATCGCGCGGTGTTCTTAATAAAAAGGATGCAAAATTTTTGCCATTACCCGACCTTATTTTGCTCGATGGCGGAAAAGGTCATGTGCGTGCTATTGAAAAGGTTATAAAAGACGCGTGCGTTGATATTGCTTTGTTTGGAATGGTAAAAGATGACCATCATAGCTTTCGTGCACTTACAGATGGCAGTGATGAGATTGAACTTCCAAAAAATTCTCCCGCACACAATCTCGTATGCGCAATATCAGAAAAGGTGCACGAAACCGCAATAGGCTATCATATAAAAATGCGTGGCAAAAAAGGACTTTTGTCCGAATTGTCGAATATTAAAGGCATAGGCCAGGTACGACGCAAAAAGCTTATAAAGCACTTTAAATCGATTGATAACATTGCAAGCGCTGACATCAATGAGCTTATTATGGCAGGTCTTGACAGTAAAAGTGCAAAAAATGTATATGACTATTTTAATTAGAGGGTGAGCATAATTTGAACATTGGTTTTTCAAAACACGAAAAAGGCAAGCTTGTGTATTATAGCGTCGACACTTTTACAAATACAGGTCTTGTGCGTCACGGCTTTTCTACAAGGCTCGGCGGTGTAAGCACAGGCGAAACATCGTCGCTCAATCTTGGTTTTAATAAAAAAGATACACACGAAAATGTGCGTAAAAATTTTGATACAATATGCTCTGTACTTGGTATTGATGCGGCGATGCTCGTTTTGTCAAATCAAGTGCACGAAAATCAGGTGCGCGTTATCACAAAAAACGACTGTGGTAAGGGCATCACAAAAGAAAGCGATATAACAGGCGTCGATGCTCTTGTGTGTGGAGAATCAGGTGTTCCGTTCGTTATATTTTATGCCGACTGTGTGCCGGTGATGTTTCTTGACCCGGTTAAAAAGGTTTGTGCGCTTGCACATTCGGGGTGGCGCTCGACCGTTAAAAACATTGGTGGCGAGGTCATACGCGTTATGAAAAAGGATTTTTGCTCAAATCCGGCAGACATCATATGCGCAATCGGCCCGTCAATAGCACAGTGTTGTTTTGAGGTTGATGATGATGTGGCGCAAATGTTTGAAAAAAAATATTACCAAACACGCGCAAAAAAGTATCATATAGATTTGTGGCGTGTTGTAGAGGACCAGCTTTTGGCTGGCGGTGTTGATAAAAAAAACATTACACTTTCAAATATGTGTACCTGCTGCAATAATGATATCTTTTTCTCAAGCAGGGCACAAAACGGTAAAATGGGACTTATGGGTGCATTTATTGAGCTTATATAACCCGATTATAAATACTTTATAGGTGATTTGTATGAAAAAAAGAAAAAGGATAATAGCGCTTATACTTTCGTTTGTACTGGTGTTTTTGTGCGCTTGTTCAAAAAACAACGCCGGGCAAGATGGCGAAGGCTATGTATCCACAAACGAAAATACAATAAGCATCGGCGTATATAATTTTGACACATATAATCCGATTGCAACTGTGTCTCAATCAGTTTCACAAACGAGCGCATTGATATACGACTCGCTTGTGCGGCGCAAAACCGACAAAAGTATCGAGATGCGTCTTTGTAACAACTATTCAGTTTCAAACGACGGGCTCACATATACTTTTAATTTAAGAAATGATATAAGCTGGCACGATGGGAGCGAGTTTGTAGCAGAAGATGTCGAATACACCTTTAAAATGATAGAAACCGTAGCACAGAGCGCATACAAGGGCAGGCTTGATAATGTAAAAGAGTATATACGCACAGGCAAAAACACATTTGTTGTCAGTTTATATTCTCCGGATGGCAGCTTTATATCGTTTATGGATATGCCGATTATTAAAAACGGAACAGACTGTGTAAATTCTTTGAAAGAATATATCCCCATCGGCACGGGTCCATATAAATATATAGACTCTGACCTTAGCCGTGCGATACACCTTGTCCGAAACGAAAACTATATTGTAGGACAAAAACCGCTTATAGAGCAAATTATTATAAAACAATTGCCGGACAAGGAGGCTCTTTTGAGCGCTCTTGAAGCAAGAGAGATTGAGGCTGTTCCATTTACTGCATCACAGATGCGAAATTATAACCCAAAGGGGAATCTTAATACTGTCGCATATACGAACAACATACTGACCTTTATCGGCATAAATACAACACGACCGGGCCTTGATAAAGCACTTGTGCGCCGCGCGATGTCATATTCAATCAATCGCGATGAAATTGCGCAAAATGTATATTTTGGCAGAGCAGACGGCGTAAATGTCCCAATAGCACCCGACTCGTTTCTTTCAAAGCAGATTTATCACTATGAGCGCGACACACAACGAGCTATCAAACTTCTTAATGAAGCGGGATATACTATGAGCCCCGATGGCGTTATGTTAAATAGTGAAGGCTCTCCGCTTTCGTTCAATCTTTATGTATCTCTTGGCAACGAATTGCGTGCTTCTGCCGCGGAAAAAATCAAAGAAAACTTGGCTCAGATTGGTGTAAATATCAGGATACTAAAGCTTTCGTTTGAAGATTATCAAACGCAAATTTCAACACACGAATATGATATGTTTATCGGCGAGGTCAAAATTGGTAAAAATCATGATATTTCATCCTTTATTGGAAGCAGTGCACAATACTGTGTATACCCAAGTGAGCGCGCTGATAGCTTGTTGAGGCGCTGCAAGAACGCAACAAATGCGCCTGCATTTGAAAAAAGCTATAACGAGCTTGCTGAAATATTTTTAAGTAATGCACCGATTATTCCTATTGTTATGGGAACGGATGCGCTTGTTTTAAACAGCAAAATCAAAGGCGTCACGCCACCCGTTGAGGGAAATATTTTCTCAAACATTGAAACATGGTATATAGAAAATTGATATACGGAGCTATGGCATTTTGCTATAGCTCCGTGTAATTTAATTTGATATTTTAGACGAAATCTATTGACACAATGAGCATTATCTATTATAATAATTAGGTCGATAAACCAACATATCTGGGTGTGGCGCAGCTGGTAGCGTGCTTGAATGGGGTTCAAGAGGCCGGGAGTTCAAGTCTCCCCACTCAGACCAAAAGCCTTATTAGAATATTCTAACAAGGCTTTTTTCTTTGCTATTATATCCCCCTCTGTATTTTTTTGTAAAGAAAAAACCGTCAAACGCTAATTTTGTCAGCATTTGACGGTTTTTTCATTCAATATTTTTTTATTATGCTTATGCTTTATAGAGTCTTTTTTTCGCCACCTACAATTTTTTTAATAATTGGTGGCAACGGAATATCAAGTTCAAGCAAGTTTTCTACGATTGATACAAGCTCTGTATAGACATAATATGCCACTGCGCCATTTGCTATTATGAGCCTGTCATCACCAAACAGCTTGCTAATTCCAATGCACAAAAGCGCCACCGCAACCATGCCGCATTTTTTAAAACCTCCGTCACGAAGCTTTGAGCTTGATACGCACCCGTCTCGCTTATATGCTTTTGCAATCCCCGTTGCAACATCGCATAACATCAAAATACCCATCGCATACCATAAAAGGTTCGTGTTTACACTAAACCCCTCAAAAAGTTTCATAAGCTCTTCCATTTTTTCTCTCCCTGAAAAGATAGTATATGCGTGGGCGTTTGCCCGCGCATATACAAATACTTTTAATACTCGCCTCGCAATTCAATGCGGTCTGTTTCTGCCTCAAACGCCTTTGTATCTGCGTTTATTTTATCTATTTCGTAATCATTTTGCGCTTTGGTTGCAGCAGTTGAAGCGTTACGGCTGTTTACAGTATAATTTAAATATGCCGTACTTGCATTTTGTTGTCCGATTACATACTGCCAGTATTTTGTCCCAACCGGTATGCCAAGTATATCTGCGATATATTGATTTGTAACAACACCTGCACCTGCAAACAGCTTATACGCCTGCTCAAACAATTCTTTTTGCTCATCGCTTTCAAGCTTTCTCATAGTAATGCTATTTTCAAATGCGCGTTGTTCTTCATCACTTTCAAAGCTTGCACGCTTGAGCATATCCGCATCGACTGCCCTTTTATACTCGCGCTCATCATTTGCCTGTTCTATACGCTCACCGGCAATCTGTGATATTTCTTTGCTGTACTCTTTGTGTGCATCGCTGACGCTTTCCATATATTGTTTTGCAATTTCATT
This sequence comes from Candidatus Aphodoplasma sp., assembly GCA_045626925.1. GTDB lineage: Bacteria > Bacillota > Clostridia > UBA1381 > UMGS1253 > Aphodoplasma. The sequence goes on from JAZUQZ010000015.1 coordinate 7,748, forward strand.
TGCCGATTTATTTTGAGCAGCATATGAATCTGCTATGTTGTTTTGATAAGTTGTATTTTGCGCCATACGACTCGACTCGCCAAATCCGCTCGAAACCTTGTTTGATATTCCACGCCCAAGCCCGCCGGCTGCAAGCACCTCTTCATTGCCAAGTGAGCCACGCCTATACGCCGAATAAATACCTCTTCGCACATCAGCAAACAAGTTATTATTGGAACTAATACCCGCTTTGTACGCATCAAGGCTCTTTTGGCTTGCTGCTTCAAGGTTTTTTGCTGCAATATCGCGCCTCTCCTGATAAAGAGCATCAATATCTTTTTTGTTGTTTTCGCCATAGTACGAGTTTATATACGCATTGGCGCTTCTGGTAATCTCATCGTTTTTATACTGCTCAAGGCCTTCATTTTCGTCTATTTTCTTATTGCGCTCGCCTAAAAGAAACGCCACAACCTCCGGCTTTTCATAATTATCCATCGCTTGTTTTATCGATTTTGCGATATCGTTTTTGTCATAATTATAATAGTTCATTCTATCATCTGCCTTTCTTGTGTTTACTTTAGTCGCGCTCTCTTATGTATTGGACACATTTTCTCGCAAGCCAATAAAGTCGTCCGTCCGGGTTGGCTTTCATCTCATCTACCATACCCTTTGTATCACTTACAATGCCCCTATGCCCAAGCTCCCACACGATATCGTTTATATCAGTGTACTCGACTATATCGGTTAATGCATTTTTAAAGTTTTGCCACATAGCCAAATCATTTACAAACGGAGCAGGACAAGCTTTGTGCGTAACATCATAATGGCGTATTACATGGCCTGCATCAATATTGTACTCTTTCATAAGCCATTTTGTAAGCTCAACTGTGTTTTGCACTGTAATATCATCGAAATACCACCCGCCGTTTTCGTCCTTATGACAGCACATCTCGATACCTATTGCATTGTCATTTCTGCAAGGACTATAATATACTCCCGTTTCGCTTCCACAATGCCATGCACAATCCTGTGGCGCAACACTTTGATATATTGCACCGTTCTCGCTTGCGTGACCGACAAAATAATGTGCCGATGCACCGATATTTGCTGTAGAGCCATAATATTTTACATTATCAAGTGCACTGCCCGTTGCACCCACATAATGAATGACAATGTACTTTATACTCTCGCGTCTGCCTTTTCGGTAGTTTGTAGACTTACATGGATAAGCTTTGTTGATTTGCATTATTAACCCTCTCCTCCGCTTTAATTTGTTCTACAAAAGCGTTGTACTGCTCAAATTCCTCTGGCTTAGTGTCTCTCTGTCTGAGTATAGCAAGCTCATCATCTACTGAATAAGTCTCTCGAATACGAGAGATTATTCTTTCTTTATAAGGCACAACCACAATTTCTTGCTCTACCTCTACAATTTTTCCGTTTGGATTTTCTTTATCAATTATTAACCGTTTCATTATTCGCACACCTCCATAAAGATATGTGTACCTTTTTCCAATGTCACATTGCTAATTGTAATGCGCAAATAAGGATTGCGTTCTCTCATAGCGTTTATAGGAAATCCACCAATGCAGTGTGTTGTTGCGCTGGTAATATTGTTTGCCGGGGTACTATAGTTAGGTGTCGGCAAACTCATTAAACTGAAAAAACTTTTTGTAAGATAGCTATCATATTCAAAATCAAGCACATCTAATGAAGCAGTAGTGTAAAACCTAGCATCACCACTGCTCACCCTGTTATTTCCACGCAAGAAAATTATGTTATAAGATGTATGGTTAGAATCCGCTATACTTACAGAAGTTATAAAAGCGTTAGCCGCTTTAGCCTCTGCTACTGGAAAACTCATAGCAAATCTTATTTGTCTTGCATTAAGAAATGCTTCTACATCTTCTATTGCTAAGAGTATTTCTGATACACCGCCCTGTTCTTCTGTTAAGGTTGTATCTATTAGTGTTTTCCGTTTCGGCAATTCTTCTTTTGTTGCATAGTAATCAGAAAAGAGGTTACCATCAAAGTCTGTCTCTGCAACCGTGGCTCGACCAGCAACATCAGCGTACCCAACACGTGTATCGATATTCTCATGCCAACCATCACTATGTAAAATATATGTCAAAACTTCGTCTGGTACATCTGGTATTTTTGCATTGAATTCTTCTTTTGTAGCATATGTTGATATAATATCATTACCCATAGTGTCGTTTATTGCTGATTGTGCTTGCCCTGCACCGTCTGCGTAGTCTGCGTAGTATGCAAGGTCAGCGGTTTGCGAGTGACGAGTCTGTATTGTACCATTTTCAATCTCTTTTTTTGTGGCATATGCATCAAGCTCTGTTTTGTTCGCCTTGTTGCCTACCATTTCAAGCAACGCATCATATGCGTCCTCATGTAAAGCGAGCGCATCTCCAAGTTCCTTTAATGTGTCAAGCGCCTCCGGTGCACCATTGATCAGATCCGCAATTGCGCCTTCAAGCTCGTCTTGTGTAACTGCCAAAGCTACCTTTTGCTTTTCCTCATTTGTATAATCATTTGTTGACAGGTCCTTGCCCTCTGTCTTATCGACCTTGCCCGACAACTCTGCCACTGTTTCATCAATAATGCCGTTCACACTATTCTTTAATTCATTTGTGCTGTTTGAGTCAAACCACTCCTTAAGTTCTGCAGCACTCATCTGTGGCGTATCGCCAAGTGCACTCACCGGCTTTGAAAAAGCATTTATTTTATAATCAGGTAAAGCCATTTAAATCACTCCCTTATTTTACATATTTTCCGCTTCGATATTTTACCGAAACCGCCAAAAACCCAAAAGGCTCGCCACCTACATCATTTACAAGTCGCAATCCAAACACATATGCATTTTTGGCCTTTACGCCTGTGGCAAATACAAATGGCGCCTGTATTGTACGAAAGCTGAAGCGTTCAAAATCAACATCATCAAATGAAAACAAGTCGATATTTTCAGCAAACACCCAATCGCGATAATCCTCATTTGTATTATAATATACCTTTACACTGCTTCGCTTGTGAGGCATACAAGTTATGTAACAATTTCGTATGGTTTTATAATTTGCATATTCACCAAGCGTCGTCGCTCCTATTTCCCATATAGCTTCTATTGCGCGGGCATTTTCTATGCTGCCATCTATTGCAACATTATCATAATATGCATTTTGTTCGTCTTCGTTCATGAAACGATATATAGCACCATCTTCTGCACCAAAATACATATCATCGCCATTTATCCATACGCATCGCACATTTGGCAGGCCGTCAAAATAAAACCACTCAAAACCATTCTCAACATCACATATATACGCTTGAGTATCTAAAAAAACATAGTACTTTCCGCCAAGGGTTGCACATACTGCCTCTGACAAAGAATTATGCTTTAACAATCGTCCGTTTACCATATGCGATATAGAAATCGTGTTGTGTTGATTTTCAACACTTGTTCCCTGAATAACAAACACACCGTCGTTACCAATATAAATCGGCGTACCGCCCACATTTTTAAATGAGCTTTTGTTGATTGCGCCATATGATATATTGCCTTGCTTTACTGTAAATAGCGCCGTAGTATTGCCATCGTCGTCCGTCGCAAGGGAAAACGAACGAAGATATTGGCTACTATCCTTGCCTATGCCGTCTTTTACAATAACCAAATTGCCAAAAAGTTTGTGATAACCGACGATTGCCGATTCTTCTGCACCCACATCTGTATACATAAGGTCGGAAAAATATGTCCCATCAAAAAGTCCGCTTGCAAAATCGCGCGCACGATATTTTTCGTTACCGCTCACAAAAGCACGCGTATCGTTGCTTCCGCCATATAGTGCATATATGTCACAATTATCGATTACATCACACGGCTCATTTATCATATATTCAACTGTTATTATGCTTTCGCTTTGTACGCTTGGCTCATAACCTGTCGAAATCTCTATATATCCTTCCGATGTATTTGTTCTGATTTTTTCGCCATATCCTTGTCTATAATATTGATGCACACGGTTGCCATCTACCCACACGCCCAAAAGAGTTGTGTTTTTGCCGATATAGAGGCGTAGTGCTCTTACCTTGGTGCGCAATATCGCGCCACACGAAAAATCAATTTTGCGCTTTCCGGACGCAAGGTTTGCCGCCTCAAGCACATCGCCCGTATATGGCACAAAGGTTGATATTTCTGTTCCATTTTCATCAACAACCTTTCCGCCAATTACATCTTCTCTTATGGGCTCTCTTCCTGTAACAACCGTCGGCGCATAAACAAGCTCATCATACTCTACCACGACATAAGGCTCACAATCAAAGCCCTCGCGTATAATGTTTGCATTTGGTTCAAGGCGAATGTATAAACCCTTTTCATCTACAAGTACGCTATAGTATCTTTCTCCTACACGAAAATACCCGCCATTTTCATATTGATAATATAAAGATGCCACCCTTATTTTGTCAGCATACTCCGGTTGTGCAATATAAATCTTGCTTTGAGAATTAAAGCTATATCTTCCGTTTACAAATTTAATTTTTTTATAGCTGTTTGCACCATTGTATTCAAAGCTTTCTCCATCAAATTCCCCCATGGGCGTACGACCCGAAATTATAAGCGGCGCCGTCTCCTCATCACACACAGTGCATACCTTATTAACAAAGCCATAGCAAATATTTTTTGTAAACTCATCATAGCCGATTTTTATATATCCTGCACCAAGAATATAAAGCGACGAACCAAATGTAAAAGCTCGGCTTTTTTTGTCTTTAAGTCCCGTCAAAATCTCATCACCAAGAACAAAAGAGCCATCAGTGTCAAAGCTGAACTTATATAAACTTGTGCCAATATGAATAAATCTGTATGTAGTTGAATTTTGCGGACATAAATACTCAAATATGCCATTTATGCTGCCATTCGTTTCAAATACGCGCCTATAACCTGTTCGCTTTTCGACATACCCTTTTTTATTTATTAGCATGTTTTTTGCATCAGGACTGCGCTTTGCTGAAACCTTCGAGGGCTCGCTCGTAAAGTCTACACCAAAAAATTCGTCCGCCGTATAAATCTTCTCCGACGGGTTGCTCCTAAATTTTAGTGCCATACCGCTCCCTCCTTAATAATGATTTTTTATATTGGCATAATTTGCCACATGATAGTTTTTTTTAAGTCTTTCAAATTGTTCTCCCATAGCATTTGACATCGAACGGTCATCATCTGCACACAATAGCGCCGCCAAACCATACGGCAAACAATTTGAAACAAAATCCTCATTATATATTATTTCATAATCGAGACTATTTGCCACATCTGCTCTTTCAAGAATAGGTGCGTCTTTCGACTCGCGGATTGCGTTTTCTGTCCCAAAGCACTGTGCCAAAAGCTGATTTACAAGCGGCAATACATTCTTTTTAAAGCTTTTTGCCCTGCTTTCATCTTCATTTAAAAGCGCAAGTGCGCGCTCAAAAACTTCCGATACCTTCAAAGCTTTTTCACCTCACTTATTTATTTGCGGGGCAGAAAGTCACCTCCCCACCCCGCATATATTATGACTGTTATCCTTGTAAAAAATTATACAATTTCTTCTGCCAAAGCGGATGTAAGCTTGCCTTCTTTTGTTACAAATGCCTTTAATGTCATACCGTCACTCACGCTAATAGACGAAGAATATTTCTCAACATTTTCACTGTATCTTGGGTCTGTACCGTCAGTTGTATAGAAAATGTCTGCACCATCAACATCACTGGTAATGGTTGCGCTTGAGCCGGACACACTTATTGTTGGAGCATCAAGTACAGCAGAGGCTGCTGCTGCAACATAAACGCCCATACATCTTGCACCAATAACAAAAGCATCATAGTTGTTTCTTCCCTCAAGAAGTGCACCGCTTATGCCCGGTGGGTCCTGGTGTACCTTTGCATCACGGATTTTGTACGGAAGAATTACCGCATCCTTATGTGTAAGAAGGAAAAATACATCAGAAGGAAGATAGCTCGACGGAACCTTTACAATTTTTGCGCCAAAAACATCCCCCACAATACCCTTTTCAAGAGCCTTTGTTCCAAGTGATTCAAGACCTAAAAACTCTGTTGATTGGCGAATAAGACTATAAATCTCACCCGTAACATAAAGGTATCTGTTTTCCTGTGGCACACACGCATCATCAAGCACCTTGCACGCATTTCCAATATCTTCTATGATTGTAGCTTTCGTCGGTTTTTCAATGCCGCTTACAGTCCCCGCAAGCGCGCAATAGCGTGAAAGCGCATACTTGTCAACCATGGGAACAACCTTTTCATTTGTCTGAAGCTTTAGCATTTTGCCTGCATTTTTAACAAGCATCTGCTCGTTGTTATTACCCTTATCAATGATTATAGAGTAGCTCTTGTCTTGTGACATTGTAAGCTCCTGCACAGTGTCACCCATCTCAACAGGTGTGCCAAAACGATTTGAACCCGAGCGTGTATAATCAACCGGTTCAACTGTTTGTGGTGTATAAATTTTGATTGTTTTTACACCGCTAAAATCCCACTCATTCGATGTCTTATCTGCAACAAGCGAGCCCACGGTATACATACCTGCTATTTTGTCTGAATACTTTGCTGCCAAATTGATTGCCATAACTAATCAACCTCTCTTTTTTATAATTTGTGCGTCTTTTAGCCCAAAAGCCCCTCCAAAAATGAATCGGGTACATTTTCGGCCACACTGCCAACAGCACTGCCGACGCTTCTCGCATTGCTGTCCTTGTTTTGTTTGCTAAGCATGATGTCATGTCTGAGCTTCTCATTTTCATAAAGCGCATACGCTGATACAAGGTCTGCACCTTCATGAAATTTTTGCCACACCTGTGGAGGAATATCCTCCGGCAACACATCCGGATAAGCAATAGCAAAATCATAAAATGGTTTTCTTTTTTCTGCTCCAATGCGTTGGGATTCGAGTCTGTCCTCCAAATCCGTCACATAAAGTGCCTCCTTTTCACCTATACCGCGCGCCATTAAATCCTCCACACGCGAGCGTTTATCTCGAAGCTTCTGTTGTGATAAGTATGCCTGTGAGCTAAGTCCGCTTTCTCTTGCATCGCGCAAAAGCTCACGCGCGCCGGGTTGTGCACGCAAAATATCATACTCGTTTTTGACATGGTCATAATTCATCCCCTTTTGAGCGTTGGTCTTAAGCTCTTCAAGGTCTAAAAATACCTCCTTGCCATTGTAAACAACCCGATAGCGTCCGTCGGCGTCATCGCCCGATTTGTTGTCGGCTGCATCAGCGCAAAAATCAGAAAAGATATTATCGTCCTCTGCTTTTTTGCTGACATTGTCGCCTTCATTTGCAACCTGCTCCAAAATTTCGCCATAGTCACATTCGTCCGCCATATTTAAAGCTGTTTCGGTTTGATTGGTTGTATCAAACATTTTAAAACACTCCTTTAACAAATTATTTTTATGCGCCTACTGCTTTTACAGGCACATTTTCTTTTTCATTTTTTGTATTTCGTATAGACTGAATAATTTTTTGCTTATTTTTGATATACGCGTCCGGTATCGAGTTAAGATAAATTTCCGGGTCACTTATTATGCCGCAACCAAAAAGATTATCCGCCGTCTGTACCTGCATAATTTCTGACCAATATGCACTCGCGCCGACATTTACATTAAGGTTAAAATCATAATCAGAAAGCGTCGCAAAATCAAACCTTTCAATCTCGCCGTTTTCGCCATTTATATCACGCACACCATAGTAGGCACGCATAATATCTACAAATATTCGAACATAATCTTCGACGAATTGGTAAAACGACTGTCTTATAAGCTCAAGTGGTGCATTGCTGGCCTTTTGCGTCGCAATAATTGCCGCTGCGTTATTCGGCCTTATATTACCAAGCGAAGCATCAGATGCACCCATATATTCCTTTGTATAAACCATCGTCTTTTCAACAAGCTCCATAACAGCACCACTCATATCGGGCATCTTAAACGCAGTTGCAATCGCATCATTTACTCCACCCTCGATTTTGATTGCCTCGCCTATTCTGTTACTAAAGCCATTCGGAAAACGATTCTTATCGTATATAAGCTTTGGAAATGCCATCTTTTTGACATAGTCCATACCCATCGCATAACATTTATTTATAAAAATCTGATTTGGCAAAAGCTCTGTAATAGCTGCTTGACCGTGATAACTGTTTTTCACGCTCTCCCAGTTCATAAATGCCACAGGATATAATAATAACCCCGTATCAAACGGTTCTTTAACAAATGCATCTTTTGTTGCTTTGCAACAATATACCTTGCCGTTTTCCTTCCAAAAACGAATAAGCAGCGTAACACAATCATCTCTCTCATCCCCAAGTTCGCTCTCATTATCAACCCTGATTTTTGCGATTTGACTTTCATCTATACCGTTTTGCCTTGCCTCATGTATAACCTCAGAAAGCTTTTTACGCAACACTAAAATAATATGTCCCTGCGACTGCACATCCGGCGTCGCCGTATTATCAAAAATTATATTTGTGTTATCAATTACCTCAAGTGATACAAGACCTTTCGCGCTTTGGCCCGTCTTTTCATTTGGATTAAAATACGCGTACAAACACCCATCACCATCGACACACGCATTACGCAAAACGCGCCTGCTTTTTTGTTTTGCGCGACTGTATTCAATCGCCCGCTCAATCTCCTGGCTAATAATTTTCATAGCCTTATCGCTGTCTGCGCTATGTATAAATGTGTTTGCGCTTGCACTTATATCGTCTGACACAATCTGTGCGATAAACATATTGCATACTCTCTTTAATATGTTAAACACAGGCTTGTCAAGGTCGGGTGCATCCACCCCCTCCCATTGGTTTCCAATAAAGAAATTCTCATTTTTTCTTACTTTGTCATAAAGCTCAATACTTTGATTGTATGACACGCCCTTTTGATATTCACTATAAATACCCATAGGCGTAAGCTTTGCAGGTGCTACCACCATGCGTCACCTCCCTTAAAATTTAAAAACATAAAATCAGTTGTAAGATTCACTCTCACTTTCGCCGCCATAGCTTAATAGGTTTTGCCACTGCTTCATAAGCTGCTGCTCGCTTTTTTCATCACCGCTATCTTGACCATCTTCTGTCACCATAGCTGCCTGTTTTTTTGCCACTCTAATCTCTCCCTTTGAAAAAAGCGTCAAAACAACACCTAAAATAACACCCAAAAGCGTAAAAATACCACACACCATTTCCTCTCACCTCCTTATCTTAGTTTTTCTATACGCCATAATTTAAAAAACTACTATATCCGTCGCTTTGCTCATATATCTGCCCTACATTGCCACGCTTTGCCCTCTGCGAACATATAAACCCACGAAGCGCATCAGGTGCGTGTGTAAGCTCATGCGGCTCGCTTGCAACATCATTAACCCTTTTTGTATCAAATTGCAACGCAGGAAGAGTTCTTATAAGATTTACACAATTTTCAAAAAAAACAAGCCTTGATGTCATAATGCCCTGCTCGTCGCTATACGGCTTTAACCACTCTTTAAGCTCGTACCACCCTTGTACACGGTTGTTGTCTGACTTGTAAAAATAAAGTCCGTTTTCCAAAAATATATCCGCCGCACTTTTGCCCGTTTCTTGTCTACGATTCCACATATCAGGTGGTGCAAATCGCATCGCAATCTCGTCGCCATCATTTGTTTTTTGTATCCTTTTTGCCGCATCTGATATAATAAGCCCGCTTTCATAGAGTTCTTTATATACATACGCCTTGCCACTGTAATCGAGCGCTATCCATAAACACGCCAGCATATCAAGCCCATAGTCTATACTTATATATCTGCGCCAATCCTTTGGAATATTAAATGGCTTTATAACATGAATATCACGATTAAATTCACTAAAATATTGCCCCTCAAATATGTCCCAGTTTCCTTCAAGCATTGCCATTCTTCTCGCGCGTGGAAGATTTTCGAGCATCTTTACATAATCCGGCGAATATTTCATAAGGTATGCATTATCATACACAAGTGACTTTATAAATCTATAATCCTGTGCTTGCTCACTTTGGCGATAATTTCTGTCAATAAACAGTCTCTTTACCCACCCATGTCCAACACCACCCGGATTGCATGTAAGATACATCCTCGGCAAAAACCCTGTCTTGCACATACCGCTTGAACGATTTGACTCCGTAAGTGCCTGATATTGAAACTCGCTAAACTGCGTCGCCTCCTCCATAAAAATCACATCATAGCCTTGGCCCTGATATTGCAAAACATCATTTTCATTTGCACAATATCCGAGCACAATGCGACTTCCGTTTGAAAACACAAATTCACGAGTCGACGATTTATACACTGCTACACTACGCAAAAGCTTTTTTAACGGATATATATGATTTTCCCGCAGTGACGAAAGCGTCCGTCGCAAAAACAAAATCTGTATACCACTATGCCCAAGCGCAAGCATAACTGCCTTTGTGCGCGCCGCCCAGCTTTTTCCGCCGCCACGCGCCCCACCATAGGCAACAAATCGCTCGCTCGCACAAAAAAACTCCTCCTGCTTTGGCATAGGTTTCCCAAGGCGTACCCATAGTTTTTCTGCTACTGCGCCCATTTTTCCACCCTTTCGTCCAAAGTTACCACAACCTCGCTCTGATGCTCGTCATTATTACTTTCACCATCGCTCCCAAGACGCCCAATCACCTCTGTTACAAGCGACAAAACCTCGCTTGTATCCATTACGCCCGCACGCCTGATTGCTTGTGTAAGTTCCTTTACCTGTGTTGCCTTAAGCTCTCCCTCCTCATCAAGTGCGCATATAGCCTCGCGTATTTTTGCATCATATTTTTTTGCAAATTTAAGTCTTTCCAATATTAAAATCATGCCGTTTTTGACGACCTCTTTACCTTTTTTTGCAAATATATCCTCCGCTTTTACAAATGATGTTTCACGCGCTTCCGGCTGTTGTATGTTCGCCATAAGTCATATCACCTCCATATATCCGCGCCTTTGACACTTATTTTCACAAGTATTTGTGAAAATTTTTTAATACATAATCAAACTCGCATTCGCTACAAACGCTCTCTCCAAAGAAATCATAGAAGTCTTCGCCACTATAAATCCCTTTCCCACAAACTGTGCATCTTAGATTTGCCACATCATTATTTATTTTTGAATAGCCATAGCGCAAACAGTTGTCAATCCTGTAATCAAGCTCCATGCTCTACCACCTCCAATACCTCCCTGTCTTCTTCACAAATTTCTTGTCTAGTTCTTCGTATGCGCTTATTAGGTCTATTTTTTTCAAAGTTCGGGCACCTTTGCACATCATATGTAACAAACTCCCCACATCTGACTTTTTTTGCGCTCCACCCTTTTACCACTCTAAGCCGAAACAACCACTCACATTCGTGAGCGCCTTTTTTGCAATCAATACAAATGCTCATTACTACCACCTCATTATGTCATTTCTCTCTTCGCATAAATGCGACTTTTAAATGAAAAAAATAAGAATTTATCCGTTTCAGAACTTCTGTTCGTTTATTATTATAGCAGCCAGTCGCATTTTTGTCAATACTTAAAATAAATTTTTTAAAAATTGTTGCATTTTCGCGACCGCTGTGCTAAAATATACATATATTCATTCGTAAACAAAATAAAAGGGGGAGATTATTAAAATGAGCGTAGGAGAAAAAATAAAACAAATCAGAAAACAACATGGCATAAGCGCAGAGCTTATTGCGCAAAGCTGCGATATATCAAAAGCGACATTGTACAGATATGAAAATGGCGATATTGAAAAAGTACCAATGATTGTTTTAGAAAAGATTGCAAAAACACTTGGGTGCAGTGTACTCGCTTTTACAAATACAACCGAAGATATGTCTACAATTCGTGACATAGTGTATATTCCAATAGTCGGGCGTGTAAGCGCCGGCATAGGAAATCTTGCCGAACAGTCACACGACGGTTATGAAAGTGCATCTGTTTCATCAATAAATACAGACGCACAATATATCTATCTTCGCGTAACAGGTGACAGTATGTACCCTGTTTTTATAGAAAATGACCTCGTGTTAGTCCAGGCGCAAAGCAGCGTCGACTCCGGCAGCTATGCCGTAGTTATAATCGACGGTTGTGACGGCGTAATTAAAAAAATAATCATAGAACAAGATTATATCGAGCTAATATCAATAAATCCGATGTATCCGCCACGCCGTTTTTCAGGAAAGGATATGGAAAGAATTAAAATATGTGGTTTGGTAAAAGAAATTAAAAGAAAATTTTAAAATAAAAAAGCTGCTTTAAAAGCAGCTTTTTTTAAACTTCCATAACAACAGGCAAAATCATTGGTGAGCGCTTTGTTTTTTCGTACACATAATCGCTTATAGTATTGCGCATTGCAAGCTTTAACGCAGACCAATCCGTCGCACCCTTATCAATACATTTATCAAGCGCTTCCTTTGTAACACAACGCGCTTCCTCCATCATTTCTTCTGCCTCACGCACATAAACGAAGCCACGCGAAATAATATCAGGCCCTGCAACAATTTCTCCATTATCAGCACTTATCGAAACAACACAAACGATAAGGCCATCGTTTGAAAGATGTTTTCTGTCACGAAGAACAATATTTCCAACATCTCCCACCCCAAGTCCGTCAACCAAAAGCTTTCCTGACGGAACAGTAGCACTCATTTTTGCACTATTTTCATCTACCTCAAGCACGCGTCCGTTTTCCATTATAAACACATTCTGCTCCTCAACACCCATCAAAACACCAAGCTGGGAATGACGGTGCAAATGGCGATATTCGCCATGAACCGGCATAAAATACTTCGGCTTTGTAAGTGCAAGCATAAGCTTAAGCTCCTCTTGGCACGCGTGTCCCGAAACATGCACCTCTGCAAGCGACTCATATATAACCTCGGCACCATGCTTGAAAAGCTCGTTTATAACTCTCGAAATTGTCTTTTCATTTCCCGGAATAGGGCTTGCAGATACTATAATAAGGTCATTTGATGTAAGTTCAACTTTTCTATGGTCAGAATATGCCATTCTGAACAACGCGCTCATTGCCTCCCCTTGTGAACCCGTTGTAACAATAACAAGCTCGTTATCAGGATAATGCTTTATATCATCAATGCTTATAAGCGTTTTCTCAGGAATTGTCATATAACCGAGCAATATTGCAACCTCGACTATATTTTCCATGCTTCTGCCGGAAACTGCAACCTTTCTACCATATTTTGCCGCTGCATTTATAATTTGTTGTACTCTATGAACATTAGATGCAAATGTAGCAACAATAATACGCTTGTCACAGTTTTTAAATATTTCATCAAACTTTCCACCCACACTTCTTTCACTCATTGTATAACCCGCGCGCTCAACATTTGTCGAGTCACTCATAAGCAAAAGTACACCCTCTCGTCCAAGCTCTCCAAGGCGTGTAAGGTCAATCATTTCACCATCAATCGGCGTCGAGTCAATTTTAAAGTCACCCGTATGCACTACAACACCTACCGGTGTCTTTATCGCAAGTGCAACCGAACCGGCAATCGAATGGTTTGAATGAATAAACTCCACCTTAAACGAACGACCAAGGCTGACCGTATCGCCGGGCTTTACGCGGTTAAGTATCGATGATGCTAAAATATTATGCTCCTTAAGTTTGCTTTCAATAAGTCCAATAGTAAGCTTTGTCCCATAAACAGGCACATTTAGCTTCTTTAAAAAGAAAGGCAACGACCCAATATGGTCCTCGTGTCCGTGCGTAATTACAATGCCGCGCACCTTGTCGGCATTTTTTTCAAGATAGGTCGTATCAGGTATAACAAGGTCAATACCCGGCATATCATCATCAGGGAACGCAATTCCACAATCGACAACAAATATGTCATCACCATACTCAAACACCGTCATATTCTTGCCAATTTCGTTCAGGCCACCTAGCGGTATAATTTTAAGTTTTTGTTTTTTTGGCACTAAAAAATCCTCCATTCCAAATAATATTTTCCGCTCAAAATAAAATTTATTTAATAATTTATACGCATTTGCGCATTTTAGTTCACATCAAATCGCTATATTCTACCATAAGTTAGAAATATAGTCAATCTATCCAACAAAAACCGCAAATATGTGCTTTATCTAATTTTTTACATGTGTGATAAAACTTATACATATAATTGCGGTAATTTTAATTTCTAAAACAATATATTTTTATCCTGCATCATAGCAAAATCTTTAATTATTATACTTTTCCACTCGTGTGTTTTCCTGGTTTTTATAAATTACAAATTTACAAAACAAAAATTCAAGAACAAAATTTGAAAGCATTGTTGTAGCCAAAATTATGTAGTCGTTTATTCCGGCTGTTTCCGCCAGATGTCCAAGCCAGGTTGACAAAGGGGTAAACACGCCATAGAAGCCAAAAAGTTTTAGCATTGCAACAGGAACATTTGCAGCAGACTTGAAAGTATAGCGTCTGTTAAATGTAAAATTCCACACTATCGATAAAACAAGAGATGTAAGATATGCAGGCCAATACATCCAGCCAAACACCTCATTAAATACTGTGAATGTCACAACTTGTATTATTCCTGCCGATGCAGAAAATATTGTAAATTTTAATACCTGTAAGACCGAATCCTTATTCATCCGAATCTCCTTTCAACATCCTTACAATGCTCGTGTCAAATCAAAACTGAAAAATATAGCAAATCAGATTTAATTATATAACAAAACTAGCACACACAAAACTATTCTATTTTCCTTCGCATGATTTTTTGTATGTTTACAATTTTAATATTTTAATAGCATTTTCACGCATTATTTTGCAATAATTTTCTTCACTTAAAAGTCCTTTTTCCACGCTTTCATCTAAAAAAGATACAAGCTTAAATTGAAGCATATTCTCAATATTTTCAGGATATGCAGTCAAATCAATTCCAAACATAATACGATCAGAAAACTCCTCTATAAACTGCAAAGCAAAGTCCTTATCACGTAGCATAGCATTTGCACCGCTACCTGCTGAAAGGTCGCAATAAAGGTTGGGGCACTCTCTGAGCATCTTGCTAAGGCGCCCTTCGGTCACCTTGCCTTTAGGATAGTCGTTTCTGATTTCATCGTTATTATTTATATCAATCTCGCTCCAGAATAACGCTGAGTGTCCTATGATTTTAAGGTCGGGATACTTTTTTAACATCTTCGTTATTCTGGGAAGACCAAGATCGTCTACGATTCCATAGCCACCGCTAAAATCAGGGGCTAAATGTATAATTACAGGCATATCATTTTGTGCACAGCTACGGAAAAGATTTTCCATTTTAGGATCGTCTGCATACAACATAGCTGATATTTCCCCAACGCCTTTTGCCCCCATTTTCTTATACTCTTTAATTAGCGACGACAAATCCGTCTCTGGAGTATTGCTGCGTGCACGAGGATCAACATTACAAAACCAGTAAAATCTATCAGGATATTTATCACTAATATATCTACAGCTTTCTGAGGAGATAGGTGTTGTCAAACCTTCTGAAGATGTTAAGGGAAGGATTACTCCCTTTTCTATATTCATTTCATCGTAAAACCTGATTACTTCCTCAGGAGATACAAATTTTTCTATGTTTTGTGGATGATACTGTGCAAATGCTGTAGCATGCGCATGAATATCTATTTTCTTTATCTTTCTCATAATAACCTCCTTATATTTACATTGGATAATTCTACAAATTCCTCATTATAAGGGATATAAAGTTTAGATGCCAAGCCTTTTCAATGCTGGATTATATAAAGTCAGAGTCAAAAATTACTTTTTGAATTTATTTATCCATTCCAGAATTTCATCATATTTCATATCCCCCGACGCAACAGACAGACCAAAGTCAACCACATCCGTATTGGTGCAATTCATTTTTATACCCTCTGCTTCCAAAAATGTTAGCATAACATATACACCAATTCTTTTATTCCCATCAACAAATGCATGATTAGATATCAAAGAGAATCCAAGACTTGCTGCTTTTTCCTCTTTTGTTTTATATAGTTCTTCTCCACCAAATATAGCATACGCATTATTAAGGGCACTTTCTAAAAGTCCAACATCTCTGACTCCAACACTACCGCCCGTTTCTTCTGCTATCAATTGATGCAAAAGCAAAACCTTTTCTTTGCTCAACTTAATCATTTTGCCAACTCCTCAAAAGCAGGTTTAAATCTGTTCATAATTCTCTTTGCAGCTACATCAATTTTTTCATCATCAGTAATATCAAAGTATGAATTAGAGTCAACATCAATAAGCAAAAATTTCGGCTTATTATTTTTAAATATAACCGCCTGACCATTACTCTCTGCCAACTTAGCAACTTTTGAAAAATTCTGATTTGCTTCCGTCATAGTTGTAATTGTTTCAGTATTTATATTCATAACTACCTCCTACTATTTATTCAATAAATATATCCTACAATTTATATTATATACAAATCGCAGGATATTGTCAACGTATTTATTTTTAGTCAAATTCCGACAATCTTACTATAAAGACTGTATAATCTGGATGCCAACTATAATTGCACTATAATACTTGAAATTCTTTTAGCGCTTTCAGGAAGACTCGACAAAATGGCATATTCTTCTACAGAATGAGCTCTTTCTCCGCCGATTCCTATCGAGTCGATACACGGAATCCCATAGGAACTGACATTTGACGCATCAGAGCCTCCTCTGCGTTCTCCTATTTCAAGAGTAGAAAGTCCGTTGGCAGCAAATATTCTATTAATTTTATCTAAAAGTTCTGTATTTTTCTCGTTTAATTCCATAGCAGTACGCATACTCATCTGACTGACTTCGGTTTTGCAGCCTTTAACATAATTCATATCTGCCACATTTTTAACTATCCTCTTCGCTTCTTCATATTCTTCATTGGTGGCAAAACGAACATCCACCTTAAATGTGCAAGAACCCGGTACTGTGTTTGGTGTTGTCCCACCTTCTATT
>JAZUQZ010000016.1:0-107412 GCA_045626925.1 Candidatus Aphodoplasma sp.
AATCATTCTTTTTGCTGTAATCAGTGCGTGCTTGACATAAATCATATTTAATTGTTCTCGTATTGTTTTGGCATCAATCTTCTCTTCAACCATTTTGAATACTTTTACAAACACAGCACTTTCAATTCCGTATTTGTCGCCATACATAATTTCTTCTAAAGTGTACTTTGCAATTTGTGTCACCTCCTTTGGCAACACAAACAGTACCACAAAAAATGTTGGAAGTCAACGAAGGAATACAAAAGACCTTATAAAATCTATTCCTCAACATAAGGAGTCCATACGGTTCTGCTTTTATCTTTCGTATACAAAATGCCATTTTCAAATATAAAATATTTATTGTCCGGCGAAACATTTATACACTTCAAGTTTTTGTTCCTATAAAATGCATTATCTTCGATTTTAGAAACGGTTGATGGAAGATTGATTTGCTCAATGCTATCACTATAACTAAACGCATGTTTTTTGATAGTTGTTACTCCTTCTGGAAGAGTTACACTTTTTATGTTATCTGCACTAAAAACGCCCATAAAACTATCGTTTTTACCTATTGTTGTTACTTTGTATGTACTTACTTTTGCCGGAATTTCAATATCGCCAGAAATTCTTTTATCATCATAATCTACAATTGTTGCTGAATTCATAAATACTTTGTAATCATATCCATACCAATATCTTTCAACATTTGCATTAATAGCAAAGCCTATCACAAAAATAATGATGCATAGAATCCAATAAAATCCAATACCGTCCGTTGCTCCATCTGCTGCACGTATAAACAAAAGGAATTTGCTCACGAAATAATATATGGTCCCAAATATAACAACACCCAATATTGAAAATACAACTTTGTCTAACCAATGACTGCAAAGCACCCAATCCAAGAAAACTATTAATATGGCATATATACCAATAGTTTTCACTATATCTGCAACAATAAAAAATACTCTTTTATGAGGTTTTACACCACGATCTATTATGATTGTTCGAAGCAAAACTGCAACGCCAATAGCAATTGCTATTACCCATTTGTTATTAAGAATATATTCTCCGACTTTGGAAAATACCGTTGTGAATATTGCAACAGCAATTATTAGAAACGCTCCACCTCCGAGTTCACCATAATCTATCCAACGCACAGTTCCTGAATCGCTAATTTGGAAATGTCCATTATTAAGATTGCTCATTTGATCACACCTTCTTCTACTAGTAAATATGTTGCTATAGAGAATAAACTAACGTCTCTTATTCGTTAAAATATTTTCTAATCGTTGGTCAAGCATTTTGACCTCGTTTCTATTTTGTATAAGTTCGGGAAAACGATCCAATGTTTGAGATATGGTTTTTCCGCCATCATAATACCTATAAGTTAAAATTTTAAGTTCTTGTTCATTAAATTCATCCCTCAGTTTACGACGATACGGCTTTAACATATTGTTAGCATAAGTGCCACAACGCCAAATGCGAGGTACATCGCCTTTACAGGCATTTACCCCTAAATTATATGTAATTCCTTCTAGGAGTTTTTCAACCCAATAGTCTTTATCACCGTTTTTATAATTAATGTTTTCTGTTTCACTTAAATCAATAATTAACTCATCATCAACACAATCATTCATAAAGCACTACTCCTTTGTTATACAAATGATTTATCTGCGATTTTTTACTATGTTTTCAACATATTCCAAAACTGCATTTGCGACTTCTCTTCGATATGGTCTTTCCTTTGAAACAACACCATCGTAAACAAGGGATAAATTTTCCTTAGTAGCAAGACGATTTAAAATGTTTACCGATGATAAAACAGAATTATGGCACATAGTCCTGCGTCTATCCATATCTGTAACTTTGGATTGATATTCTTCTTTATCAATAGATTTGTATGAAAAAACTTTCATCCACGTTTCCATATCAAATATAACCGAGTGATATTCCTCAAATGATTTTAGGGAACTATATAATATATCAAGCATATCCTTGTCTTCATGACAGGCAGTGATAAGTTTAGTTATAGTCTCGTTGTTTATTTTGTACATACTAATCAACCAACACTATCCGTTTCTATTTCTTCAAAATCCAACTCAGAATCAATATCATCAAATATTTCGTCTTCCACTATAGGAGTAGAAAATGTTATGCTATGCATCTCATACAATGATATTGATGACAACTCTCGAGAAATAGTTCCATTATTATTTGTTAAAAAATAAAATGGCACATTTAATGCATTTCTAACGATTCGAGCTATATCACCTCGTGTTGCATAATTTGTATTAATAAACTGGAGGCCATTCAATATACCTAGTTCATTTGCTACCACTATATATCCAGAAGGATAACCACCTTTTGCCACGGCTTCATCGTTGTATCCAAGAGCTGCAACAACCATTTTGATTGCTTGTTCATATGTGATGTTTGCTTCTGGTTCAAATGTTGTGTCTGATGTTCCATTTATAATTCCTATATTTTGGGCTGTATAGATATAGTCTACTGCCCAGTGTGCATCAGAAACATCATTAAATTTACTTGTACTTTCTGTAACTTTATCATATATACCAGTTGTACATATTATTTTAGAAAATTCGGCTCTTGTTATATTATTGTCTGGCTTAAAAGTTCCATCTGCATAACCACTTATTATATTAAATTTTGATAAATCGTCAACAATTCCTTTTAAATTGTTATCATAAATATCATTGTATGCAAAAACTGATCCGTTTCCAACTAAGCATAAAACAATTACTATTGAAATTAAAATTTTTTTCATAACAACCTCCTATTTAAGATAAATGCAACCTTGATATGCTCCTGAAGTAAAAGAAGATACGGATTTAACCTTCAATACGCCATCTAATGAAGAGATTTTGCCATCGCTGTAAGGTTTTTCAACATTTGCCTCGGTATAATAAACATTGTTACCCACAACTTCTTCAACAAATATTACGTGTCCGTATGAATTGTTTTTTGTGGCACCGAAACAAGCTATTGAATTTGATCTTACTGTCCAACCCGTAGCTATGCCTCTAGCTTTTGCACCTGCATACCATTGACAACCATTTCCAGTTATTCCCGTATTGACACCTAATTTTTCTGATGCTCTGCCTCGTACATACCAAACACATTCTCCTATATAACTTGTTCCTTTTGGATAGTTATACACATTTGCAATTCTTTTGCCAAGTTGTGAAGCTATATTTGAGGAAGAGGATACAGCGGGCTTTGTAAATGTGATATATGCGGTAGAAGCATATCCACTATGATTTCCATATTTAACTGGATAGAAACCATTTGTTGCATCCCCTGTTACTGTCAAAGTACTGCCTTCTGGCATTTTTGTGACAATAGATGCATTTTTATTGGCACCAGAACGCATATTGAGATTTGCGCCATCGGTATTGTAAACATATGCAGTTTTGTTTACAGAAGGTTTTGTAAATGTGATATAGGCAGTAGATGCATAACCTGTTTTTCCATTATATTTTACAGGATAGAATCCATTAATAATATCACCTGTGACTGTAAGAGATGCTCCTGCAGGAATTTTAACAAGAATTGATGAACTTGAATTTGCTTGTGAACGCATATTTAAATTATCGCCATCAGTATTATAAACATAGGCTGTTTTTTCAACAAATTTTTCTAAATTACATACTGAACATATATTATTTACAAACTTGTGGTCTTCGTTGACAAGGTCAAGCTCGTTTTCTTTTATGTAAGTAAAGCAATCAGTGCACCATACATGATAGTAACTTGCAATAGTATGCTGATTATCATCTTTTATACTGATTGTTGTCTTCATATCTTCAGATGAATGTTTTGCAGTGTTTGTATGTTTGCACTTTGATGCTTCAGATCCGGGAACGACATAGCTACATTTTTCACAGTCATCGTTCTTTAAAATATGTTTTTCATCATAAACTTTGTTTTGTAATTTTTTTATAGTTTCGCCACAATCGACACAAAGTACATCGTAGATTTCTTCAACAGTATGATATGTATCGTCTTTTTGTGAAACTGTAGAAGACTGCCAGTTTTCTTTTGTATTTGAATGGTTGCACTTTTCTTCAATTACCGGAGCTTCATATCCGCATTTTGTACACTTATCATTAGAAATAGCGTGTTTTTCACTATTTGTTTTCTTTTGGTTTGATTTAACTGTTTTTCCGCAATCATTACATACCTCATCATAAGCTGTTGTTACTGTATGTGTATTGTCATCTTTTTTAACTACAGTTATTTTTTCGTTTTTGTTAGAAGTGTTGCTATGTGTGCAGATTTTATTTTTCTCAATAAAACCTGTATCATTTGATGTTCTTACGCAATAAAAACCATCTTTTTCAAATAATACAGTTAATTCCTGACCTTTTGAAACTGTTGTTCTTACAGTTTGATTTGAACCCGATGCTCCTGTTAGTGTGTCTGTAGATGGATTATGATATAAATTCGCATTAGATTTCGTTCTTACGATTTCACTTTTATAGAAGTTAGAAGAACTGGGTACGCCTGATGTGCTTACTGCTGATGTAGGAACATACGCAATCACATGTTTTCCTGTGTTATTAAAGGGATATAACACCAAATAATAATCACCATCTTGGCAAAAAACTTGCAATTTGTCATTTTTATCTACCCACCATACATCGCCGCTGTTTACGCTTGGCAAACGATAAGCAGTAGCCTTTTTGGTTGCTGTCCCGTTGTTGCTAAAGTTATATGCTCCAACCGAAACAACACAACTGAATGTCAAAATTACGCATAACATTAATGATACTATTTTTTTCATTGAACTTCCTCCAATATAAATAATAAATATTTATTTACCATTTCTTTAATGGTTTTGTATTTACTCTATGTCCTTCAAAATCATACCCGTTATGAACTAATGCATGGCCGATTGTCGTTTGTGACGTAACATATCTTCCAGGATTGCGAGTAACTTCATAATCACCAGTATATGTCTTTTTAATGGTTGCTGTATTAGACTCTTCATATCGATCACTCTCATAAGTCATTGACTCAAAATGGTAGTTCTCTCTATCATAAACAATGTTATCTCTAATCCATTGACACACAACATATTCATAATTATCGGGCAGTCTATCAAATCCTAAAGACGAATATGTAAGTATTCTGCCATCGCCATTTTCTTCTTGCCATGTCATAGCATGAGTATCTGCGGTATAAACAATTGCATCAATTGGCAAATATGTTCTTAATTTATCGCCAAGCTCACCGTCAAATGCACTTAAAATGCGTTCTACTTTATTTTGATGAACCTTTTTTCCACTCCAAATCCCCATAGAAACTATTCCAACAAAAAGAAGTAATAAAAAAAATAACATAACTTGTTTCTCCTTACAAAATCAATCGTATTTAATGGCAATATCTCCATCATGCCAAGTAATCTTCCCGTCTGAGTAATTGTATGATGCTTTCATATCTGAATCATAATGCACCAATCCGTTTTTATGACTATATGTTGTGTGAGTATCCTTGTCATAAAAAGCAATATCGTTATCTGAAAGTATGATACCAGTGTCAGCATCTATTAGACTTACAATTTTCATATTTTCATTAAGAACAACCCCTGCATCAACATCGAGGTAGGAGAAGGTTGTATCCGAAGAAACCGCTGCAGCTGCGTGAAGCATTTCTCTTCGGTGTTCGTCTTCAATTCTTTTTTGCTCTTCATAATGTCGCTCCACTTCGGTTAATCCTGTAAAGCCACTATCGTAGATTCTTGCACCCGAATAAGCCTGATTGTTTTCTCTGCGGACAGAAATACCACTTTTTTCTTTTAATAATATTAGATATTCTATTGCTTTTGGTGCTGTAGGATTACCAAGAGAAAGTGCTTTGTATAAATATTCCTCTGCTTTAATATAGTTTTTTGATATCGTAGTTCCGTTTATATATAGAAGTCCAGCTTGCAAATAACCAGAGGACAAACCTTGTTTCCCAGATAATTCATAAAATTCCAGTGCTTTAACTTCGTCTATGCTAACAACACCATTTCCATTTCGATAAAGTTCTGCTAAAACATAGGAACAGTCAGCGACACCATCATCGCTGCCTTTTGAATACCATTCAAATGCCATTTCATCATCGGGCAAAATATTATTGCAAGAATTGTATGTATTTCCGATTTCCAGCGCAATGCTCTTGTTTCCATAATCATAACACTTTTCAAAATAATATAATGCCATATGAAGATTTTTATCAAAGTGTTCACCATTATAATACATAGTTCCTAACATTCCGCAGGCATCGGAATATTCTTTGTCCGCTGATAGTTTGAACCACTTAGCAGCTTCTTCAAAATTTTGTGTAACATCTTCTCCCATATGATATATTTTTCCTATGCTGTAAAAAGAGATTGCATTTCCACATAATTTGTAATATTCAATAGCCTTATCTATGTCTTTAGGAACGCCTCTTCCTAGTTGGTGTAATGCGCCTAAATCTTGAACAGCTAACAAATAATTATCTTCTGCTGCTTTTCTATAAAACCTTATAGCATTTTCGGCATCATTCTTTTTGCCTAGATATATCCTTGCTAGTGTATAACAAACTTCTGCATTGCCATCTGCAATACTTAAAAGCATATCAATCCCTTTGTCTATTTGATCATTCTTATCATCAAGACAATATTTTACACCTGTATTGAAAACTTCTTTTAATTCTGGATTCATAAAGTACCTTCTTTACTCTACAGGATAGTCGTTATTCCAATCTCCCTCAAAGCAATATCCATCACTTTGCTTATATATACCATATCCATGTCTTATGCCGTTTTGCCAATAACCAAAATAAACGCCATCAACGTACCACATAGTACCAGCACCGTTTTTCTCACCATCTTCATAGATTCCGTCATAGTATGTACCATCCGTATATATGGTAAGGCCTCGACCATTTTTCATACCATTATAAAAATCTCCTAAATATCTTTCGCCATCAGCATAAATATATAAGCCACGCTTAATTTCTCCATCATCAAAGAGTCCTTCAAAATAATCTCCGTTGGGAAGAATCATATATCCGTTTCCACAATGAAAGTCATCACAGGAACCTTCTTTGTAATAGACATCGCCTATATTACCTGTTGCAGGTATAAAATTCCTTAAAAAATACAATCTGCTCCAAGCTTCATTTTCTCTTTCAAATACAGTTTTAGTAGCATCTGTATCAACAGATGTTCTGGTCGGATCTACTGCTCCAGTAACAAGATTACCTGAACCTTGTAGAAGTTTTCCGAGTCCATATCCAAAGTCTCCAGCAGCAAGATGAAAGGCCCCCATCATACCTTGACCGATGCCTTTTGCAATTTTTCCTGCTGATGCATGTTTTAATGGATTTGTAGAGCTTGCATATACAGAATGTTCAACCGGTGGTGCGGAGATGGTTGATAAACAATCTTTATTATTGGTGAAATCAAGCTGTGGCAAACAACCATGAGCAATTCGATATTCTAAATCTTTTTGTGTAATCATAATATCCTCCGTTTATTTCAGTGAATGACCTTTTGCATCACAATTTATATTTCCGGTCAAAACCATAAAACATTCTATAAGTGCCCAAATTTGTGAAATAGGAGCACCAATAACAGTTATTGTTAATACAAGTTGAATGATTGCCTTTTTGGTAAATCCTATATAAAAATTATGTGCTCCAAAACTACCAAAAACGAACGCTAACACTGCTGCAACTACTTTGCTTTTTTGTTTGCCGCCAAAATTAGATGCTTCACCGAATTTAGGGATATTGGAAACAGGTGCGCTTGGTGGTATGTATCCGCTACCTTGTTGTACCTGTGGTTTTTCTACCTGAGTCTGTTGCTCAGAATTTTCAAGTTGACTTAACACATTTTTGGCATTTGCATAGCCTAATTCTGCAGATTTTTTGTAGTATGTAATGGCTATATCCATGTTCATTTCAACACCATTTCCATTTTCGTAAGCTTTACCGAGCTGGTAATTTCCCAAGCCGCTTCCGTTCTCTGCACACATTTTGAAATATTCCAATGCTTTGTTAATGTCTTTTTCTGTGCCATTACCCTTTAAATATGCAACTGCAACTTTCTCTTGCGCTTTCACATCTCCGGCATCGGCCATGCCAATTAATTCTTGAATTCCTTCCATTTTCAATTCCTCCTAAATGTTTATTACTAATTTTGCTTTTTAGATATAAAACTTAACACCACATAATCGGCATTATGTGGTGTTAAATAATCATAAGTGGGTACTTTATAGAATTGATGTGCTGAAGAATTAAATTTTTACAACGATTTTTAGGTCAACGGTAGATTGAAATATACCCTTGACCTGATTGTTATGTTGTTTTTTACAAAATTATTTTGTTTTCGACATAATTGTACGCATTTCATTGACAAAACATAGTTTTGATGATATAATTTTATGTATGAAAGTATGCTTTCTAACCACATAATGCCGATTATGTGGTATTTTTATTTTCAGCACCGTAAAAGCCCAAGTTTTTGCATTTGTCGTCTGTGAATTTCGCCTGTTTCCATTGTATATATTCGTGTGGTGTTCACATTTGAGTGCCCAAGAATATCAGCAAGTCTTACGACATCTTTTTGAATAGAGTAGTAGGTTCGTGCAAATAAATGGCGAAGGTTGTGAGGGAATACTTTATCTTTTGATACCCCTGCGCTTTCGCATAGTTTTTTCATATCAGACCATATATTGCTTCTGTCAAGTGGTTTTCCGTTTTTGCTTACAAAAACGGAGCCACTTTTTATATTGTATTCTCTTATATAGTCTTTAAGCATTTTGCAAAGCTGCTTAGGTAAGATAATAATTCTCATTTTACCTTTACAGTTAATTGTTGCCTGTCCAGACTTGACAGCAGAAACCGTTATAGCTTTAAGTTCTGATACACGGATACCTGTTGCACATATGGTTTGCATAAGGTAATACAATCTTTGATTTTTCTTTTGCTTTGCTGCAACTAACAATCTTTCGTATTCAGCCTTTGTCAATTCTTTATCCTTGCTTGCAAATAGTTGTCTTTGGATTTTAAGTGCCTTTACCTTCAGGTCATACCACTCGTTATATGCAAAGAAACTGTTAAGCGATGACAGTATAGAATTTACACTTGCCGGAGCATATTTTTCTATTATTTCTTGCTTGTATTCAAGCACAACACTTTTGTTCAATTCTGTTTCTTTGCACCATTCCATAAATACTGTTATGTCACGGATATACTTTTCCAAGGTAGAAGAGGACTTCTCCTCATCAATTAAATACTCCTTAAATTTTTGTATTAGTTCGTTTGTGATTTTTCTCATTTTGAATCAACTCCTTTGGTTTTATTTTACCACCAACGATAAAATATATAAGAGTTGTCAATGATTTGCGTTTACCTCCTTATTCAACCACAAACAATACCACCAAAAGTGTCGAAAGTCTATGAAGATGATAAAAACATTGTTTATCAAATAGAAAGAGTGCATAGACTAATATTAAATCCATGCACTCCTTTAGGAACATAAGGCTACTTTCAACTATGATTTTTTGTGAATAAACTTCGCTTTAAAACTACAATACATGTATGTAGATATGATTAACAATATCATAATTGTAGTGATTTTTTCATTTTCTTTATTTGTGGGTATTAAATTAGTACCAAATGACAAAATATGCACTACTAGCAAATAAATTAAATATATATAGTTTGTGAAATCATACATATATCCATAACGGTAATATTGTTCAAAATTCGTCTCTTTACTTGGTATACCTAGAGGGGTTGAGTTTAGTATTGCATTTTTCAAATCATTTTTATTGCCAATATCCAAAAAAATGAATATTGAACTGACTGCGCCAAATAAAAATATAATTAATTCAAGATTTATGTTATCAAGACATATATCATCTAGCACTTTTTCTAATGGCAATACACCATTAATAAATAAAAATTTGTTTATAAAAACTCCAAGGATTGTAATACACCCAAAAATAATCTTTAACTTCTGAGGGGTTATTTTGCGTATTTTATTATTTTGATTAATTGGTTTTGTATTAATATATTGCCATGCTATCATTGACGCTATTGATATTAGCGTAAATAAAATTAGCAAACCAAATGTAAATATCGTAGAATCAACAATAGAATTAATAAAGAAAAACGATAAAGGATAACAAATTTGCAAAAAATTCCACCAACGATAATGCCTTTTATATAGAATATCATCTCTATCTAAATTCATCTTAGTCAATGCATCCCACCCTTCGAAAATTCCCAAATAAAGGGCAAAAGCAATTGAAAACAAGAGATTTGCAAATGTTTCCTTAGAAGTATTGTTGTTTTGTATAGACAAATAGAAAAATATTATAGCAATCAATAGTAGTATAACACTAGTAAGTACAAACCCATTGGTTGAAAATTTTTCTGATGTTTTTTTCTCATTGTCATCGTTCGTTAAGGCATACTCTTCATTTTGATTATCACAATTTGATGTTTTGTTCTTAATTTTGTATGATGCAAATTCTACAATTGCTGTTAAAGAAAAAAACATAACAAAAAAAACAACTGGAATATACGATACATATGATGCTTCATTAAGTAATGATGCAAAGGACAAACCATAATAAAAATTAACACCAATTAACAGAATAGTAGGGTATAAAATAAAATAACTTAATCTTGAAAAACTATCTGTCTTTGATTTGTAATATAAAAGATAATAGAACCATATTGCAATTAGTAACAGTATGCAATATGAAGAAAAAAATATCACTTTTACCAGAGATAAATTTAAAATCAATAGAAAAAACATCATAAAAAACAGCAGCCCAGTATATGTTATAACGCGTATCCTTATTCTCTTTCTATTCTTTTTATCAAGTATTTCTTTTTGATTTGGCTCTAGGTTCTGTCCCAAGATTCTAGAATTCACTTCATTATAATTACGAATTGCAAAAAATAATTGATAGAATAAAAACGAGGCAAAAAGCATTAAAATTAAAATGGATGATGTGTTTTTTAAATTCGCTAATGCTTCATTTGAAAAATTATAGCAAACGCCCAGCACAAAGACTAAAACTCCCAACGAAAAATACCCTAAAATGGTTTTTGTGGTATATTTTTGTTTTGAAGTATTTAATGTACACATTATTTTCACCTGCTTACATTGCACTTATTTTATCCGTATTATTACAATTTATAATACCTGTTTTAGATAAGGATATAATTACTTTTTCCTTCTCGTTTAAAAATCTTAATAAAAATTCGGTTCCTGTTGATTTTTTGGGAAGTTCATTTAATAAGAACTTTATTTCTCTTATTACATCAAATATTTCGTTAAAAACGTCTTCAAATAAACATTCCTTATTTAAATATTTAACAAGTTCATTTGTATCTCTCTTTTCTAGAATTTTTAGCGGAACTTTAGAAAGCACAATGTTTTTCCTGTTATCAACAAAATCCGGGAACAAATGACCCTTATTTGCCTTCTGAAATTTTTTTCCACAAAATATTTCCAAATCATTATATGCTTGGAAAATTGTCCCCATATGATTCCCAAGTTCGCACAATGTCTTATACAAATATGCACATTCATTAGACATATAAAATTCCGAAGAAATAAATCCTATAAGCATTGAATTTCTTAATAATGTACTGGTTTGCATATCACTTATTTTTCTTATTCCACGCACATCTCTGCTTTTTTTGTTAAGATCACTAATAAAGCCTACAGACATATCTGAGAGAATTTCTTCATATAGAGAAATTATGGTTTTTTGTCTTGGATCATTATGATATAAAGAAGTTATTTTGTTGTTTTCTTTAAAAATAAGATTCATTATATACGCAGACATTGCTTGCGCATTATCACGACCATATCTCTTGTAATAGGTTTCTTTTCCTCTTCTCAAAGGATCGTTGTCCACAGAATCGTCTAATATCAATGAATATTTGTGAATTAATTCTACTGTAATAGCATGAATCAAAGTCAATTCATCGAAGGAATCATCTCCTATAAGTTTTCCTGTTAATACCAATGAAGGACGGTACCTTCTTCCTGAATTGATTGCATAATTAAACATTGTTTGCAGCTCATCATCACTATCATTAAAAAATTCTGTGCAGACGGTTTTAATATTTTTTTCTAATTCAATAATAAAATTTTTGTAAATGTCCATTAATAACGATCTCCTTTTATTCGTTTAAACTTCAATGCGTGGGAGATGAGAGACAAGAAGCCTAACCCCAAGAAAAACCACATTACGTGTTTATCACCAACATCTACAATAGTTATATTATTGGCAACAAAACAATATATTCCTACACAAATTGCATAAAATCTAGAACAAAGTGTTGCTTGAATATAATCTAATCTTTGCTTTTTGTGTAGTTTTTTAATATATACTGCAACAAATGAAATTATAATATTGTATATAATAATACACAGTGGCGTCATATGCCCTATCCTTCCAGTGTCTATAAGTGAAATTAAGAAGAATAAAATTCCTAATTTGTCAACAGTTGAATCTAGTAATCTAAAAGTGCATTTTTTTTCACTGTTTTGTCCTTGACGAGAAATTACACCATCTAAAGCATCACTAACAAAAATTATGAAAAGTAAAAATATTTGATGTTGAATACTAATACTCCTTCGGGAATATAGCATAAAAATCCATGTTATAATAGCAAAAAATCTAACTATAAGCAGGAAAAATTCCATATGTATTCTATTTAATAATACAAAAGTTCTTTTAAAATGGTTCGTCATTTAATACACCTTTTACTTTAAAATATGTGTTCATAATACCATAATGTTTTCGAATATGCAGAAATAAATTAAAGAGCATGTTAATACTCCAAGGTTTTTATAAAAACTGAAGTTGGTGATCAGATTTGGAGCGACTATCTGCTAATGATATCTCAGTCAATAGAGTACAACTGAGCTATAATCAACAGGCATGTCAAAATTATATTTTTCTCATTTGCATTATTTGATTCACTTTTTGTTTGGATTTGCCCCCTCATTAAGTGTTTGAAGACCAAAAGTAGTTCTATCTATACCGCGTTGCGAGGTATCAACACCTGCATTTGTTGAATTGGTGTTAGTTTTTAAATTAGGCAGAGATCCATTTTGTAGTGATTTTAATATTTCATTTGCTTTATCTGACATTTAAAACACCCTTTCTATGAAATATAATTTTTAATTATAATGTATACAACAAATAAAATAATGGAAATGGTTGTTAATAACCAACCGTTCCTATACAAAGGAATACGAGCATCGTTTTCGCCTTTATTTCTTACAGTTGCATCTATGTAAAGTGTAATAAGTTCAATAGATATGACTTTGCTGTCAAACTTTAAAAAATCCTCATCATATAAATCAGCAGGTTTGATTGTATTATACGCTCTTGTAGTTATCACCCTAACCATATCGATAACAGAAAGAAGTGCTAAAATTAAACTCGCACTATAGCATATAAATAACATTGTAGGCATAATGCAATCAATATACGACGAGATCTTTACACTAAATATTGTTTTATAGTCATTCATTTGTGCTAATGCTAAAAAATATGCCGAAATTATGGGCAACGCAATACTTGTTTTTGTGTCAATCACAGAAGTGCGATTGCGTTCATTCTCATATTCATGTTTAGCGACATTTAAAAGTAAAGAAATCGAATTACCATCAAATGGGATTACCTTTTCCTCTTTATTCAATTAAACCACCTCTATAATATTATAACATAAATCTTTATAAAAAGCAACCAAACTATTAATTTACAAGGTGTAGTGTAACACATCTATTGTAAACCTACAGATGCAACTTTTCTGTTTATAGTGCTATTATTGTATTTTTCTGCAAAACATGATATAATAATACAAACGATAAACTTGTGAATAGAGGAACAGTATGGTAGGAGAGCAAAAGGCAATTATTATAAACGACGTATATGATATGATGAAGCAAAGTCAATTAAAAGTTCCATCATATCAACGAAATTATGTTTGGAATATAGAGCAACAGGCTCTTTTGATTGATAGCATATTGAAAGGGCATTATATTGGCCAGATGTTTCTTGCTAAATCTAAAGAGTCAAATTGCTACGATATTATTGATGGTCAGCAAAGAATAAAAACTATATATTTCTTTATAGAAAATGGATTTAAAATAACGAAAGATGATCAAGCATTAGATGAGAAAGCTCAACAAGATTTTTTAAATTACCCTCTTCAGTTTTACATAATAGATGAATTACTTGATACCGAACAGGTTGTTGAGATTTTCCAGTTAATTAATACTGCTGGAGAGCCGTTGACATCTCAGGAACTTCGACATGCTGAGATGAAAAATAATTTCTCTAACATAGTAAGTGAATTGGCAATGGAGATATTTCCTGACAGAAGAAACATGACAAATAGTGAATCTTCTGAACAACCCTTTTTATGTAGTATTTGGAACCGTTTAGGAATCCTCACTAAGCAACAACTTCTTAAAATGCAAGATGAGGAACTGATTGCAAGAATTATTTTATCTGCTATGTTTGATAAACATCTGCAACCAAATGACGCTTTATTAAATGAAGCATATAGTGGGAATGGTTTAAATTCTTCAAACATTAATTGCAAATTAACAAAAGAATTAATTAAGCAAATAAAATCTGTGTTTGATTTATTAAGAGCGACAACATTTAATGTTGACTACTTGTCTAAAGAAGGCTTTTATATCATATTTATGGCCTTATATGATGTCATTATAATTGAACAAAAAAATATGGACTCACCAGATTTGTTAATTGGAGTATTTAATAATATAAATTCTCTTGCACCTAGTAACCAAACACACAAATGTCAATATGATTCGTTGCATGAATACGCTAAATATTTAATTCGACTGAACTGCTTTGATGGAGAAGAGTCGCAAAAAATAGGGATGCTAAAAAACATCCTAAGTGATGCTAAAGTCGAGACAGCAAAATATGAATTTAAGCAAGGACTTTTGCGGTTGTCTGATGACCGCAAAAAGGATCAAGATTTAAACAATCAAATTGTTGAAACCATCTGTGGAATGGCAAACGCAAATTTTATGGAGCCAGCATATTTGTTGATAGGGATTGCCGATAAAGAATCGGATGCTAATCGTATTAATGCGTTGGATAGTATAAAACCGTTAAAGCTTGCTGATCATTATATTGTCGGAATAGAAAGAGAGGCAAAAGTGCTGAAAATTTCTGTGGATCAATATTGCGCACAAATTAAAGATATAATTGATCATTCTAACCTATCGCAAGCACTTAAATTGTCTGTTCTTACCAACATTGACATTATAACATATCGCGGTCTTTCTGTAGTTGTTATCATTATTCCACCGCAAAAAGAGCTATCCTTTATAGAGGATCGTGTGTTTGTACGCAAATGCAGTAGCACTGCAGAAGTAACTAACGCACGAGAAATCATAGCTCTTGCTAGTAACTTTTCTCACAGCGAATAACTTTTCTTGCTTTAAGAGGTATGCCTGTAATATCGTAGGCATACCTCTTAAATAATTTATTATATTCCTCTAACTAGTATACTCTTCTTTTCCATACATAGTTTACATCTTTCTATAAGATTGTAATCGATAAGTTTTGGATCTCCAGAACTCTGCTTTAACAACGTCATAAACTCTCTTAAATCAAGAATATGAAAATATGCTCCTGTTTCATTTATTGCATTTAGTAGTTGTTCTGTTATTGCATCCCAATTTCCAGATGTCATTAACTCTGTAATTAGAACAATGCAGTGAGGCGGTATACTTCTATCAACACTTATTTCATTACCATTTTCATCTAATAAATGAGCGCAATGTTTAAAGTTCTTTGTTGCCCCTATGAGTTGTCTGATTGCTTTATCAACTTGTTTTTGTATTCCAGAAACTCGTTTTGATTCATTTTTGTTATAGCCAGCTTGTATAATCGACAGATCTTTTGCTTCAATTATGAAACTACCATATTCATAATATGCAAAAATATCAGTAAATTCACGTTTTTTGTTTCCACAGTCTACCTCGGGACTTTTATGTAAAGTTGAGGGAAATACAGATTTTAATGAAGCCCAAATTGTTTTTTCAAAGTTAGCTCCTTCGTCTTCATTCGAAATATTTATTTCATAATAAGAATCGTCATATAAAAAATATATATTATTTGTCTCCCATGATTTAATGACAAGAGAAATTTCAATTATTGGTATTTTATGAGTGTCAGGAAATAGACGTGTGTTATCAATTGAAAAATCAAAACAATCAACAGCATGCGAAACATTATCATCGAGTTTGCCAACATAAAATGATGTGCTCTCCTGAATAAATTCTAAAAATTCTAAAGACTCATCGTTTGCAATTTCGGCTGAAGCCGAAGCTACACATATATCCATTTCGTTATATAGAAAAATATTAAAATTCTTATTCTTCATTAAGTTGATTAGAGAATGGTGTTCCTGCAGTTCAGTTTGTGCTCTTGTGATAAGGACTGGTGTGTCAGGCATATCGTTTATTCTTGCTCCAATACACAAATAAGAATCTTTTTTCCCAAATATTAATTGCATAGAGCATCCAACTATTAATGCTTTTATTGTTGGAGTTGGAGCCTTAATTATCAAAGCGTTTTCTCCTTCGTGATTAGTTGGCACATACCATAGTGATGCCACTTCTGAACGCATTTTATCATAAATCATATACATGTTGATATCATCATATCCTTATCTTTAAATTTGCCTTATGGCACCTATCGATTAAATTAAAACCTATTTCCTTTACGATAATACTCCTTTCCACTACAACCTATTTGAAGAGTTAAATTAATAATTGGGCTCAATCATCATTACGAGCAACATCTAACCAATCTCTATCAAGACGCAGAGTTAAGTTTCTAGTAATTCCGTTTAATCTAATATTGACATTTAATACTCTAAAAAGCCTTTCTTTTTCATTTAAAACAATTTCCCCTCCATAAATCGAAGCAGTGTCTAATGATTCGGGTGGCGTGAAATAGAACCTTCTTCGGCGATTATCCCCGCTAATCTCTAGCCAAAAATATTTAATTCCATAATTATCTTGACTATAATACACACGACAATCACCATCATCTGATTCCCTAAACAATTCTTCTGGAAAAATCTCATTACCAACAAAGTGAAGAAATACCCCTGTTGCTGTAGTTGCAATAAAACTAGAACGTATTTCAACAAGTGCATTATGAATTTCATTAATAACCGTTATGTAACCATCTCCTAAATAATCATAATAATGTACAGTATTGTAATTCGCTCCATACCGAATCGCCCGAATAAATTCTTGTTTAAAATCGTTCCAAGAATCGTCTTTCATACACTTTACCGACAGGAAATTCTCTTCAAGTTCCTCGATTAAGTTCTTGATATGATCAACTAAATGATTATTCGCATATGAAATAGTTTTAATTCCATGAGCGTAGGCTAGTTTCTCTGCTTCTTCTTGAAAACCATTGGCTGAGAAATATGCACCAATTTCCATTTTTCTTGGATAAATGTCTCTTTCATCAATGCCGTCTGTAACAAAATAATTTTCCTGAATATCTCTTATTACCCCTATGTATTCACGTATATATTTCTTTTCCAAAGGTGTCTTATAAAATTTGACTTCACCTAGAAGCCGTAGGGGATAAGAGAAAGGAATAAGTTGATTATAGTCACACGGACAATCGATTTGGTGCCAACAGCCTCGTCCTTTCAATTCGATAAAACCCTTTCTGTTTTCACGTACTCTGTCATGGGGTTCAGACGCAACATTTATTTCATTAAAATTATTCTTTAACAAAAGTTCTAAAATAACAATTTCAAAAAGATATCCCTTAAGCTGACCGCGCGATAAACTAAACTCATGTTTCATAATGCTTCTCCTTATCTTTGAGATATAAGTGTAATACGAATATATAAGAAAATTTATTTTTAAAAAATTATATCATATTTCTGTTTTTTCGACAAGATATATCACTAATTAAAATCAGAAGAAATTACCACGTGTTATTCTGTAAAGAAGAAAATCACTACATCTCCAACTTGAAACCTTCATCTTCATCTAAATCCTCACTTTCTTCGTATGTATCGATGTCGATTTCTTCTGTCTTGTCAGGTTCTTCTGTCGGGGTTTCGGTTATGTCCTCATCTTGCTTTTTACCCTTAGCTATAAGTGCAGCCGCAAGACCAATGGCACCACCTAATGCAAACCCAAAGTTTGAACCTGCATCCTTGGCATCGAGTTTCTTTTTCTTCTCTTCCGGATCATCATCTTGGTCGTTATCCATCAGCGTAGCCACAGCTGCAAGAGTACCGACACCAGCGTCGAAAAGAATGTTGCTGCTCCTATCGTAATCCCCAGGAACTTCAACAGATGCTTTTTCAGCATATCTGTCGCTTCCTCCAAGTCTTCTAAGCTGTTCCTCATCTCCGAGGAGAACTCTGAAATAAAATTCTCTCTCATCTTCCCATCCTGTTTCAAAACATTCTCTACATCCGTCACTGTCTCCGTGTGTTTCCTTTGGATATAGTTGGTCATATCCGCTAGTTTCTGCAATAGCTGATTCATCAAGTCTTCTTGCTTCGCGGCTATCATATCGCTCGTTGCCAGTTCCGATATCAGTTCGTACAGTTTCGGCTGAAATTCTACCATATCCTTCATCAGTTGTATCTCGATCGACCTCTGTTCCTTCGGTATGGAATATATCTCTCCCTGATAAGTCTGTTGTGTAAGTTTTTCCAAATTCGAAGAGTTCCTCTTGATTAATTCGGCCATCGAAAAGTTCTTTTGTGAGTTGTTCTCGTATCTTGAATTCATTCTCAATCATCTCCTTTAAAAATTTATCATCATGCAGTTTAATATCTCTGCACATTTTTCCATTTGGACAAGTGAAAGTGATATATTTTCTTTCATCTGTCCACCTCATTTGGTATCCTCGTTTTGCCATTTCTTTTGTAAATTGATTTCGATTACCGCTACATTTCATAGCATCTTGAATATCACTCATAAGTCTAAATTTCCAACTTTGACCTTTCTCTGCGGCGCGATATTCTCTTGTCGAAATACTTCTGCCGCCTTTTTGATAAGGTGGTAGTACAGAGAAGCCATGACTGATACAAATTTCATCACTTATATCTCTTAAAACCTTTAGGGAATCGGGAGTGAAATGTATCTTAGAACCGTTTTCAAAATTTACAGAATTAACAACAAAATTTGAATGTAAATGAGGTTCGTCCATATGTGTGCAAACTAAAACTTCATGCCCAGGCCAAGCTCGTTTTGCAAACTCAACTCCAACCTCGTGTACTTGCTCAGGCGTGATTTTTTCTTCAGGTGAAAACGATTGAGAGAAATGATAGAAATTCATACCGGTTTCTTTGTGATAAACTGCTTTTGTTGTCATAAATTCTGCATAGGCATTTTCGCCAATACAATTAATTCCGGTGATTAATTTTCTGCCTGAATTCACATCAAACGTTTTCTCTTTCCTCAGACAATAATTGATGAGACCACGCATTGCACTTGGGCTTTGTTTTGCTTCAGGAATTACATTTACTGTTGCCATTAATCTCGCCTCGCAATCTCTCCGATGCGATCATTTAATTTGTTAATCGCACTGATAAATTCCTCGAAATTATATGAGTGAAACACCTTTGCATTAACCTTCTGTGTCAGCTGATTAATGTTGTTTCCGATACGCTTAAATTCTAATAAAAATGGTTGCATGTTGACGGGAATATAGATAGGCGTTTCGTTGGAAAGTCTGACCATATAATCTGTAACACTTAGATCTGCTTTGTCTGCACGCTTTTGAATATATTGCTTTTCTTTCTCAGTAACTCGTATTGTTAATGTCTTATCTCTTTTTCTTTTTGACATTTATATTACCTCCTTCATCAAAGTGGGTCCGGGCTTCTGCCCGAATAGTGTGCCATCAGGGTGGCACAACGCGGCAGGCGGACAGCCGGACGCTATGCTTGCCCCAGACCAAGTCTGGGAAAAATCTCAAATTCTCGTGCCCGATAATTTTCAGGGATATTGGAATAAAAAAATAATTGATTAGTAAATCTCTATAAGAGGTTCCAATCAATTAAATCATCACACTATTTTATTGCTTATATTATTCTTTTCCTATAACCCTATGTTATTATTAATTTAGTATTATTTGTAGTCGTTTTTCACACCACCCAAGGCGAAAAACAACCACCATTTATTCAAGCACTTTATTAGTCAACCGATAGAGATTAGATGTGGAACATCCGTTACTCTTTTTGCGATTAACTTTGATTATGTAACCTGACTCGACCAACTTGGGTATCGTATTTTTAACAGTTGATAAACCAATGCCTGTATCCTGATGTATAGTATCAAGTGAAGGGAAGCAGACGTTGTCATCACCCGACCTCATACAGAGATAACACAGTATCTTAAATTCATTCCCAGTGATGTTCTTATCCGTAATAATTTTATTGAGTAT
Source organism: Candidatus Aphodoplasma sp. (assembly GCA_045626925.1). Lineage (GTDB taxonomy): Bacteria > Bacillota > Clostridia > UBA1381 > UMGS1253 > Aphodoplasma. The sequence goes on from JAZUQZ010000016.1 coordinate 20,508, forward strand.
AGTTGTAAATTTACCTTTCAGTTTTTGCATTTTATGACCTCCTTTTTGCAAACAAAAAAGCCGTACCATTTCTGATACGACTCCATTATTTATTATCTTATTTTATATTCTTGTTGTAGAAAATTGGGGATTCTCTTTCTTTGTGATAAATCAAAATTTTTCTTCAACATTTCCAATGGATTAAACTTAGGGGTTAGAGAAACGATATCTTGACCTAACTGACTCGTATTTATTAATGCAGAACTTTCCTTTGCCTTTTTATGTATGTTTGGTGAAAAATAAACCTCTTCTGAATATGCAAACATTATATATACTAATGTGAGTAATTGTTCTTCTAATTCTAGAGAATTAAATGTTTTATAAAACTTACGATAACGGGTATCACCATTGTCAACAAACATCATTATCACAGATTCATTTTCCAAAGGTAATATGCAAATATGAATAGGTTTAATAACATATTTCGGCGAGGGATTATATACATCATTAATAATTTCCCCATCAAAACCAACAGTTAATGATATACATGATTGAAACGCAATAGGAACAACATAATCTAACTTTTTATAGTAACATAAATAGTATTGGTCATCCCATCCCTTTTCTATGGCTCGCTTCGCTTTTTTAAATCCATCTATATATTCTTTTAAATCCAAATCAGTTACATATTGTTTTGCCATTTTTAAGTGTTCCGGAAAATTTTGATTTTGTGACATGTAATTATACATCTCAGTTTCAATAAGTCTCTTGCTTATAAATTTTAAATTATTCTTCAATGCAATTTGAGCTATCATTTTTGAAGTAGGAACTTTATCATAATTTTCTGGATTTTCGTAATCAGAGAAAATTTTACTATCACAGTCCCTACATATTAATTGAAATGTACCGGCCTGCTTTACACCTTTATCGTTATCCACTAAAGGAAATTCAATCAAGGAATTTAATGTGCCTAATTTTCCATCCACAGATATGTTTTTCAAACAAAAAGCTGGTACAGAATGTGAATTGCAAAAACTTGTAATTTCATTATCACAATAATAACATTTGGTCAGTTTTGCTGCACTTCGACTTGCTTTAAGCATTTTTCCTATAGCCTTACTAAACTCTATTTTATTTTCTTGCATTATTGTTTTTTCAAATTCAGAAAACATTCCTAAATCTAACATTTGAGTCATATCATCGATCATCAAATCACCTACTTTCATTAAAATTATACTTTATGCAAACCTCTAACATCCCACGGCATTATATTCCAATATCCGTCACCATTCCAAGGTAATGCAACGCTATCGTTTTCTCCTTGATATACTATCCCAAATTCTAATAGTTCCTTGAAAACTTTATCATTTGTCTTCCACTGAACTTCTATTAAAGCTCTTGTTAATCCACAACCGCGTTCTTCTATTTCTTTCAGTTTGTATTCAATTAACTTTTTGTTTTGAAATAGTTTCCTACATTCTCCCGCCCTTTTTTTATCAGAAGGTTCATAGCTAAACATATTTTTTAATAACAAAGATAAATCACCATAATTGTTATTTTGCCAAGCTGCAAACATTTTAAGAAGTGGAATAAGATATTGAAAATCATTACATTCTTCAATCGTAGGGCAAGAGCTTATGTTTTCTCCAACAATTATCTTGCGTGCTTTCCATTCTGCAATTTTCTCTCTAGCTATTTTGCTTTTGGCTAACTTTTTGAGCGATTCTCTTAATGGTGGAGGATTGGTTTCTTTTTCAAACTTTGCTTTGCGGTTTTCTTCGTTGCTTTTCATGTTCATCCAATCAGCTAAGGCAAACATAAGAGATACGCACTTGCATGACACATATTCATTGCCATAGTTCAAATCTCTTCCATGAAGAATTCCGTTTCGATATGGCAGTTTAATTTCTTCGCTAGTTGTCTTGTTTCGTCCCTTATTAAAAATTTCCTTTAGTTTCAGCAATCCATCACTACATCCCACCAAACAATCCCAAGCGGTTAAATCTGTTCCTTCTGCAAAAAATCCTTTACTCTTCGTAAAGTCGTTAACTGCACCATCGATTATTATTAAAAACGACGGCACACTTGCATAATATCTTTCAGCAAAATGGTCCTCAAAAGCTTTCTGAATCAGGTAATATCTTTCCATAAATGGTTTAGCCTTGTTTTTCAACCAGTGCATGATTTCTTTTACATCATTTTTATAATAATTTATCAAAACTTTTTCACCAGCGTCTAATCCTTCTTTTTCAAAAGCTTCATTCGCCGATTGCATTAAGGGGAAGTTCATCGAATCATACGCACACCACCCACTATCCGAAAAGTTTTTGTTAAAAATTTCCGTTTGAGATGCAAGGTTAGTAACCTGCTCGTAGAGTTCATTAATTTGGTCTCTTTTATCTTTTCGAAAAAGAAATGACAACATTTTTGCGGCTTTAATTTGTTCCTCCAAATTTTTTATGCTATGGAGATTATCATCCATAATCTGCACCTCCTGTATGATTCGTTATTTATATTATAACACCAAATAAAAAGCTCTGCAACAATACATTGCAAAGCTTTTAATAGTTAAGGTTCTTATTTAGTGCATAACCTTTTGCATATTATGGCGTAAGTTTGGCGTAAATTGGCGTATTTTTTAATTCAGTCAACTCGTCAAACCCGCTATTTTACTGCATTTCTTTGATTATTTGTTATCAAGTGGCTTCATTGTTGGGAATAATAGCACATCTCTAATCGAGTAACTATCTGTAAGAAGCATAACGAGTCTATCTATACCTATTCCAAGTCCACCCGTTGGAGGCATGCCATATTCAATCGCTGTAATAAAATCCTCGTCCATCATATTTGCTTCATCATCGCCTGCGGCTCTGAGCGCAACCTGGCGTGCAAAGCGTTCGCGTTGGTCGATTGGGTCATTTAGCTCACTAAACGCATTGCCAAACTCACGCCCCGTAATAAACACCTCAAAGCGCTCTGTAAGCTCAGGTTGCGAAGGCTTTCTCTTTGCAAGTGGCGAAATTTCTACCGGATAATCTGTAATAAATGTCGGTTGCACAAGATTATCTTCAACAAATTCGTCAAAGAACAATGCAATTATATCACCACGCGACGACTTTGTAGCCTCTACTTCAAAACCTTTTTCCTTTGCAATTGCACGCGCCTCATCATCTGTCTTTATTTTATCAAAATCAACCCCCGAATACTTTTTAACAGACTCAATCATTGTCATTCTGCTAAAGTTTGAAAGGTCAATCTCTGTGCCCTGATATGTGATATTAAGTGAGCCACAAGCCGCCATAGCGCTATGTTGTATAAGCTTTTCTGTCAAATCCATCATATCATTATAATCGGCAAAAGCCTCATATATTTCAATTGATGTAAATTCCGGATTGTGCTTTATGTCCATTCCTTCGTTACGGAACTGTCTGCCCATTTCATAAACCTTTTCCATGCCGCCTACTATAAGGCGCTTTAAATGAAGCTCCGTCGCAATACGAAGATACATATCCATATCAAGTGTATTGTGGTGCGTTATAAACGGTCTTGCTGCCGCTCCACCGGGAATTGTATTAAGTATCGGTGTTTCAACCTCAAGATATCCATTTGTATCAAGATAATTTCTTATCGCTGTCATAATTTTTGAGCGCATAACAAATGTCTTTTTAACTTCCGGATTCATTATAAGATCAACATACCTTTGACGATAGCGCAAATCAGTGTCTGTAAGTCCGTGAAACTTCTCTGGCAACGGCAAAAGCGATTTTGATAAAAGCTTTATCTCACTAACCTTTACCGAAACCTCACCCGTTTTTGTCTTAAACACTTCGCCCTCTGCGCCGACTATATCGCCTATGTCATATTTCTTAACCGAGGCATAGACCTCCTCGCCAAGCATATCACTCTTTATAAAAAGCTGAATTTTGCCGTCACGGTCAGCAAGGTCACAAAAAAGCACCTTGCCCATGCCACGCTTTGACATAAGACGGCCGGCAACCTTAACGCTTTTCCCTTCAAACTCCTCAAAATTATCAACTATTTTAACGCTTAGATGAGTTCTTTCATATTTTGTCACTGCGAACGGGTCAGCGCCTGCTGCCTGCAATTCTGCAAGCTTATCGCGTCTTATTTGCAAAAGTTCTGACAATTGTTGTGTATCATTTTCAGCCATTTTAATATCCTCCCACTTAAAAATAAAAAACTACTGTTATTCATTATACACCACATTACCACTTATTACAAGATTTTTTTACTAAAACCTATTACATTTATGTTTTTTCCTTGAAAAATTTTCATTGTTATGCTATAATATCTGTATATGTAATTTTATTGTTTTGTTGCAAAGGAGAAAAACCATGGAATACATTATAGCAAAAACAAACGAAATCAACCCCGGAATCGACTCGGCTGAATGGGAAAAAGCGACTCTTGGACATATTAACAATTGTAGCCAATGGCCAACAAGTGAACGCGTTGCGGCACCGAATACGACATTCAAGCTTTTGCGTGGACCAGAGGGCATAAGCATTTTAATGCACACAGATGAAACCCATCTTCGTTCAGAGGTAAAGGTGCAAAACGGTCCAATTTGTACCGACAGCTGTATGGAGTTTTTCTTAAAGCCAAGCCCCTGGGATGTAAGATACATAAATTTTGAGGTAAATCCTGATGGAATTATGCATATTGGCATTGGAAAAGACAGATACGGACGCGAAATGGTTGAAGAGGACAGAGCAACTTTTGATGTCGTATCTATTGCAAACGAGGGTGACTGGACGCTTAAATATTACATCCCATATACTTTTATTGAAAAACTTTATCCGGAGCTTGAGAAGCTTTCACGAGGTAATTCGTGCAATATTATGAGGGGTAATTTCTATAAGTGTGGAGATAATACAGACCACCCGCACCTTGCATCCTGGGCAGAAATTAAAACAGCTAATAGCGACTTTCATGTGCCGGACTTTTTTGGCAGAATAATCTTTTAATATCAAACTGTTTTTGAAAGGTAATAAACTATGAAAATGCAAGAATCGGCAGAGAATTATTTGGAAACAATTTTTATACTCTGCAAACAAAACTCACATGTTCGAAGTATTGATATCGCAAATCATCTTGGTTTTACAAAACCAAGCGTATCAGTCGCTATGAAGTCACTTCGTGAAGAAGGATATGTCGCCCTTGATGATGATGGCAGCTTAACTCTTACTGTCAAAGGCGAAAAAATCGCAAAGCGCGTATATGAAAGACACCAAATTATTGCAAAGGCACTTATAGCGCTTGGGGTCGACAAGGATGTGGCTTATATAGATAGTTGCAAAATTGAACACGATATAAGCGATGAGAGCTTTGAGAAAATTAAAGCCCATCTAAAAAAATTTAATATATAAAAAAAGACCGAGCAAAAAGCTCGGTTTTTTTATTTGATAATTTAGATATAGTTTGATGGGTTTTGAACCACGCCATTTTTATGAATTTCGAAATGACAGTGATTTCCAGTTGAATTGCCGGTCGAACCCATATATGCAATTATCTCACCCTTTGCAACAGTTTCGCCCACTCTTACGGTGATGCTGCTGTTGTGCGCATAGTATGTCACATATCCGTTTTGGTGATCAATTTTTACAAGCTTGCCAAATAGGCCGCTCCACCCTGCTGTAATAACCTTGCCATTATCGGCTGCACGAATAGGTGTTCCATATGAATTTGCAATATCAATACCCTTATGGAAGCCACTCCTTCTATAACCATAACGAGAAGTTATCGTACCATAAACCGGTGATATAAACTTTCCTGTGCCATAACCCTTTGGTGGTTCCTTTGTGCCGACCTTTTTAATCTGTGTTATCGGCTCTTTAAGAGTTTGCTCTGATAAAATCTCGCGTGAAATCTCAAGGCCGTTTTGTTTTGTAATGCTTGCAACAACTGCAACTTCACCATTTTCGCCCGCGCGTGTAACCTCGCTTCTGCCCCTATACATACTATCAGTTTCAACAATTTCTGTGTTATAAGCAATTGCTTCTTTATATTCCTTTACTTGTTTTGTTGTAACTGTTACAACCGGAACATAGGATTTTACCGTAATAACATCGCCATCTATAATATCTTCATCGTCAATATCGGGATTTATGGAAAGTATTTCATCAATACTTGTATCAAACTTACGCGATATGCTCCAAAGTGTGTCTCCCGGCATAATTGTGTATTCATTTTCTTGTCTTTCGCTGCCATTTAAAACTGCAACTGCTTCTTTTACACCACGCAACAGCGTAAGTGGTGCGTGCTCTGTCCTTATTGTAAGTGGCCTGTCGGTTTCAAAAACAACATCTTCCTTGCCGCCTGTATAATAATCGCGGAAATTATTTAGCACTTGTTGTGCTTCCTCCGCAGTCGCAAGTGCACAAAGCTGTGTATCATCAAGATAAATCACATACATCTCATGCATTTTATCACTAAGCTTGCAGATGCCGTTTTTTGCGTCCAAATCACTTGTAAAACTGCCCCTTGGAACAAGACGCGGTATCGTCACTATGTCCGCAGCTATCATACTGTCTTCTCCAAAGTTTTGTGCAAGAGTCATATTCACTTCATTTACAAGCTGCTCGCACTTATTCTTGCTCGCCATTATGCCAATGCTCTGACCGTTGACAACAGCCTCAAAGCCGACTGAAAAATTAAGTACAACTACTAATAATGCAACTGCTATAAGCGCAACACTTCCACCAAATGCAACAGATGCTCTGTTTTTATCAGCATTTATATATTCTTTAATTTTTTCTGCGCGGCAAACACATTTGTGTTTAAAAGTACCTTTAATCCTTTCTCTTCCAACAACAGTGTCAAAAACCGTATACTCTTTTGCGGCATTAATACACTTGTTGTATATATTCAAAATTGCATCCTTCACTTTTTGACATATATCACGAACGCACACAACCTTTACGCTTGGTTTTTTAATCGGCGCATGCTTTATTACAGGCTTTTTAGCCTTTGGCATTACAGTTGCCTCGATTTTTATTGTGCTAGGCTCTTTTTTGTTCACAATTGCCCTTATAGCTTCGTTAATATCTTCTTCATTTACTGCAATACACATCCTGTTTGATGTGTACGAACTATCATTAAATCTTTTACATTTTGAGCCTGAAAATAGCTTTCTGCCCACAAAATCACCCCTTTAATCTTTATGAAACAATATATTTCATAAACTAACTATGTATCAAATCCTCTAAAACCGTTGGTATTACAGCATTTTTTATAAATATTTTTCAAATAAAATCTTCCAACTAAATCTATTTTACACTATTTTAATGGAAAAATCAAGTGTTTTTGAAATCTTTTTGTAACAATTTTGTAAATGTTTTCTTGTCTTCTGTTAAATTTGGACTTTTTCTTCATAATATATATGCTTTTTTCATAAATGTTAAATAGAAAAGCATCATATACAATTTTTGTTTTTATTCTGAAGATAGAATGCAAATTATGCTATTTTAGACAAAAGCGACACTGTTTTTTGAACTGTATTTATACACTAATACAAACGCATATGTAAAAATTTGTAAATATTTGTAAGTTGCTTTTGTTTTTTAATCAAAAACTCTTGCAAATTCGCACATGATGGTGTATATTATTTAATAGCGAGGAATGGTTTATTTTTTGTACCGTTCTGTTATGTATAATAGTTGTGTAAAAATTATAATTATTATAATGGGGTGAATAGTCTTGAGCGAATTTGTACTCGACATACTCAATGTAGTAACTATGGTGATTCAGCTTTTGGCACTGGCAATAACTTTATACTATTTCGTGGTTGGTATATTTGGATGGATTCCAAAAAAAGAAAAGCCCGTTTCGTCTAAAACGAACACTTTTGCCTTGCTTGTTGCTGCGCATGATGAGGAAATGGTTATAGCAAATATGGTCGATAGCCTTACGGCGCTTGATTATGACCGCTCTGCATATGACATTTATGTTATCGCAGATAACTGTACCGACTCTACTGCACAGGTTGCGCGTGAACATGGTGCTATTGTGTATGAGCGCTTTGATACAACAAAACGCGGCAAGGGCTTCGCTCTTGAATGGATGTTTGAAAAGCTCTTTAATATGGAAAAGCAATATGACTTTATCGGCATATTTGATGCTGATAACCTTGTTGATAAAAACTTTTTAAAGGCTATGAACAAACAAATTAACAATGGTTATAATGTTGTTCAAGGATATGTAGACAGTAAAAACCCATTTGATTCATGGATTACATGTGCATATTCGTTCTCTTTTTGGTCTGTAAGTCGTGTATTCCAGCTTGCAAGACATAATCTTGGTCTTTCATGTCAGCTTTCCGGCACAGGCTTTGTTATGAAAACCGAGCTTTTGAAAAAACTTGGTTGGGGAGCAACATGTCTTACAGAGGATATGGAATTTACAATGAAGCTTGCGCTTAATGATGAAAAAGTCGGTTTTGAGCGCGGAGCAGTTATATATGATGAAAAGCCACTTACACTTGTACAAAGCTGGAAGCAGCGCAAGCGTTGGATGCAGGGTCATGCCGATGTCGCATCAAGATTTTTTGGCAAGCTTATGAGAAAAGCTTTTAAAGAAAGCAAGTTCTTATGCTTTGACTGTGCAATATATCTTGTGCAGCCAATAAGAATAATCGCGCTTGGTTTTATAACCTTGTTTGCATGGCTTCAGATGGCATATCCGGACGGAAACATTGGTTTCTTCCATATGGATTATTTGTTCTCACCAATGGTATGGAACACATTTGTTATTTTGCAGCTTTTGTATATGCCTGTCGTAATAGCTATCGAGCGCAAAGTATTTGACAGTAGAATGTTTTGGGGTTATCTTACCTTTATGGTATATAATCTTACATGGATTCCGATTGCAATCCAAGGTATGATTGATAAAAACAAAACAGAGTGGTCTCATACAAAACATACACGACAAATTACAATCGACGATTTTGAAAAGCACTAAAAACTGCTTACATAAACCCCACATCGACAGGTGTGGGGTTTTTATGACAATTTTGTAAGAGGTAAACGCACAATGAGAAGCAAAACCGAAATAAGAAAAGAATATAAGCAAATGCGCTTAGCGCTTGACAGTGCATTTTGCGCAGATGCGTCAAAAAAAATATGCGGCAAAATACTTTCGCTTGATGAATATAAAAACGCAAGCACAGTTATGAGCTATAACGCAATAAAAAACGAAGCGGTGGTAGATGTTGTTACAAAAGATGCTCTTTTGAATGGCAAAACTTTGCTTCTGCCCGTTACTAATACAGAAACAGAAACAATGTACGCATCAAAGCTCGACAGCTTTTTAGATATTACCATCGGCAATTATGGCATATATGAGCCGATAAAAAAACAAGCCTTTGACGAAGCAAAAATAGATATTGTGCTCGTGCCCGCGCTTGTGTATAATAAAGACGGCTTTCGCATAGGGTACGGCAAGGGCTATTATGATAAATTTTTTGGAAAATGTAAAAATGCTTTGAAAATTGGTGTTGCATATTCTTGTCAGATGTGTGATGAGGATTTTAGCGATGCATATGATATTGCAGTTGATATGATTGTTTGTGAAGACGGAGTGATATATTGTGGAGCAAAAAAATCTTAAACACTATATAAAAACACTTACGGCACATAGGCGCACATGTCTTTTGTTGCTTGTTTTTTTCGTACTCTTTTCTGCAGCGGACAGGCTTTTTTCGCTTTTTAACACGCCGGCGTACATATCTACCGCTCTTACGCTCGTTGTTTCAGTTATTATAACATCCGGCTTGTATATTTATATTACAAGACCACATATACCTCACTTTTTCAGAATAAACAAAATAAAAAGCTCCGATGCTTTTTTATGGTTCTTTCTCGGTATATGTGCAAATTGTGCCATAACAATTATAAATATTCCGTTAAACAAGCTTTTTTCAAGTTTTATGTCACTTCCACAAGTAGTAGAAGCACCGAAAAGCTTTGGGGAATATGTTCTCGGCATTTTGTGCATAGCCATTGTACCGGCGATTTTTGAGGAGCTTTTTTGTCGTGCTATTGTACTGCGCGAATATGAAAGATATGGTTCACGATTTGCCATTGTTGCAAGTGCACTCGCTTTTTTAATACTTCATAATTCGCTTGCGAGCTCGCTTTCGATGCTTATTTTAGGCCTTATATTAGCATTCATTGTAACTTGTACGGATTCGATTTTTCCGGCGATGATTTTTCACTTTTCAATAAATTTCTTTTCGCTTACGATAAATTATATCTCTGAAAGCATAATCCCGCCACATATCCAGCCGGAATTTGCTCTTATGTTAAATATTGTTTTTATGATGCTTGCGCTCGTATTTCTGCTAAACATTGCTGCTGTGTTGCCCGACGGTTTAAGAAAAATCAATGCAAAAAAACGAGCAAAAATTTCACGATTTGGGTTTAGTTTTTCGTTGATAATAATTATTTTAATATACATATCTACACAATTAAAATATTTTATATAATACACAAACAAGTGGGACAGTATCACTGCCCCACTTGTTTTTATTTTGTTGTGTTCGGAATAATTAAACGCTGGCCAACATCAAGCATATCAGGATTTTCAATCCCGTTTATCTTTAATATAAGCTCAAGCGGCACATTATATTTTTTCGCAATTTTCCAAAGGGTATCGCCCGGACGCACGAAATATATTATAATGCCGTGACGCATATCAACCGGTTCTTGTTCATCAAACTGCACATCACTGATAAGCTGTGCACTCATTTTCCCAAGTGCCTTTGCATCGATTATAACAGATACACGCACCTCGACCTCGCCTGTCATAGTAATGTTATAGCTTTGGTGTGCAATCTCTATCCCTACATCACAATCACAGTCAGCACTCATGCCCAAAATTTCCACAGGAATTTCAAACTCTATTTGTGCTTTTTTTGTGCTTATCGGCATAACGGGCGACGCCGAAAGATAAAGAAGATAACAGTCTATTACACCACTTATTATAGCTTTGTTTTCCATCGCCTTTACATCTGATATATACGGCTTTGTTATAAGATTGTATACACTCAAAAGCTCGGGCTCATTTTCATCCATTGCTAATATTGTACGAAGCGCCTCTTGCGCTTTGCCACATCCGGCAAGCACATCAAATGAAAAACAGTCCGTTTTGCAAACAAGCTTGTGTGACGCACAAAAACAATCGGATATTGCACTCATATTTGTGTTTTGAGTAATGCTTGCGCTTGCATCTATTAAAATCTCTACATCTAAAAGGCGCACATCCCCATCTGTATCGGCTCGTGGTGAAAAATCTACATGGCATATATCCATATCAAGCTCGCACATAGAATTTTCATTTGCATTTTCTGCATCAATTACTTCGGTAAATGGGATTTCGTGCTCCATAAATTCGAGCGTTCCTGTATCAGAGACATACAAACTGCAAAGGCCGACGCTGCCTTTTATGATGATTTTGCCACTTATAAGGCGCACATCTTTATCACATATTTTCGCGTCTGTTTTAAGCACGCTAAGCGCGCTTGGCTTGCCGGGCGGAAAATCAAGCGTTTCGCGTATGCCAAGCTTTGTATGTGATGCGTGGACGAGGTTATAAATCTCAAAGCTTTGCATATTTTTTTCAACAGACTCATCTGAATTTATATCACATACAAGCGGGAGTGTATTTTCGCGTATGCATCTAATGTCAAGCTCAACTACAGCTTTTACGGACAACTTGCGCGAGTTTAGCATTGAAAACTCTATATGATACGCATCTGCCGAGCAAATGCACTTTGAGCCGATGCTTATCTGTGAGTTTTCGACTACGGTCGAAAATGGCAAACTCGTAATTATAGAGCAAACAGGCTTTGTGTCTCCTTCCGGCACATATAATATCGTAAGTGCCAGCATCCCCGATATATCGGCGCGCTTGTCGCTTATTACTATCTCCTCGACCATGGCCTGTGAATCTATTTGCAATATTTTTGCCATATCACTTTTTATGTCCGGCACAATTATATCGCTTTGCACCAATATCTGGGTGCTGTCACACATTACCGTTTCATTTATGCTGACCATTTCTTTTTTTAATTCAATATCCACCTTTATTCCTCCCATTTTATAATTTCGATATGGTGCAAAACTTATTATGGACCCGTCTTTGTAAATAAATATGACTGCAAAACATCAAATATGATTTTTTTTGTAATTATTGTTGCTTTTTTTATAAAATATGTTATGATAAATTTACATCCTGATAATTATATTGTGCAAAGGAGGAGCAAAATGAAATATTATGCCACGCTATACAATTCTATAAAGCGTTTTCAAAAAGACAAACGCATTTCTTTTCATATGCCCGTCCATAACAGTGGCAAGCTTTATACAAGAAATTTTGCAAAAAATTTGTTATCGCTTGATGTGACTGAGCTTGATATGACGGATAACCTTGCTGCTCCAACGGGTGCAATTAAAAAAATGCATCAAAATATGGCTGACCTTTTCGGTGCAAAAAATGCACATATACTCGTCGGCGGGAGTAGTAGCGGTATACACGCAATGCTTCTTTCTTGTTTGAAAAGTGGTGACAAATTGCTCGTAGACAGGTGTGTCCACTCAAGTGTAATAAACGCATGTGTGATGTTTGGCATTATGCCCGTATTTATAGAGCGAGAAACGCGACCGGAGTTTTTTATAAGCGAGCCCCTTGATACGGATATGGTTTTGGCCACTGTTAAAAAGCATCCTGATGCAAAGGCAATTCTTGTGACTTCGCCGACATATTATGGGATATATTCTCCTATACGCGCCATAAGTGAAATTGCACACGATAATGATATGGCACTGCTCGTTGATTGTGCGCACGGCTCACATTTTGCTTTTTGTAATGCGCTTTCGCCCATACCTACAAAGGAGGGCGCCGACATGTGTACGATATCATTACATAAAACACTCGGTGCACCGACACAGACTGCACTATTACTTCACAATTCTGAGCGTATAAGCTTTAACGCACTAAAAAACTGTATAAATATGGTCCAGACAACGAGCCCGTCGTATATGCTTATGTGTGCAGCAGATGTTATATGCGAGAAAATGGCACACGAGGGACGCAAGATATATAAGGATGTTACCCGCCTCACACTTTATGCAAAGAGAATAATTGAAAATAATACAAGGTGTATATGCCTGCCGGGCAACAGCTCGGATATGACGCGACTTGTTATAAATTTTTCTTCTTATGACATATCCGGCGAAGAAATCGCAAAAAACCTTTGTGACAGATATAAAATTGATGTGGAAATGGCAGACAGATACAATGTTGTTTGCATAGTAAGCATGCAAAACAAAAAAAAGGATGTAGATACACTTGCAGCTGCCATAATCGAAATACTAAAAGATGTCAAAACGATTGAGACGGATAATATAACAGATGATTTGATAAACAATATTGATATGTACCATACTCCAGGCGAGGCATTTTTTGATGAAGGAGAGCTGGTCGATATCGCCCAAAGCTGTGGCAGAATATGCTCTGACACCGTAAGCATATATCCCCCCGGCATAGTTTGTCTTATTCCGGGTGCGATGATTGATACATCTGCGATAAAAAAACTTCTCGATGCAAAAAAACAAGGTGTTCGTATAACCGGACTTTTTGGAGAAAATATACGAGTTATGAAATAAAGATATAAAAAAAGACTGTTTAATCAAACAGTCTTTTTTGTTATCAATTTTATTATCAATCAGAAGTATATGGCAAAAGTGCAATATGTCTTGCTCTCTTTATAGCCTCTGTAACCTCTCTTTGATGTTTTGCACAGTTACCGCTTATTCTTCTCGGAACAATCTTCGACTTTTCCGAAATGAACTTTCTAAGCTTAAATGTATCCTTATAATCTATTTCAGTAACTTTATCTGCACAAAATACACATACCTTTCTCTTGGCTCTCTTTATGCCACGAGCAGGTCTTTCATTTTTGTCCTGCATTTTTTAAAACCTCCTTATCTTAATCTCTTAACCTTGTCTGCCATAATTAAAATGGCAAGTCGTCATCGGATTCACCAGGTATAAAATCAGCACCATCGGGAAGTGAATCAAAGTCTTGCGGAGCTGTAATCATCTGTCCTTCAGCTCTGTTTTGTTGCCATGCGTTCGACGCACCGCCATCACTTGAGCCTTTGCTCTCCGTAAAATATGCTTCGTCAACAATAACCTCTGTTGCATATCTTTTCTTACCCTCGTTATCCGTCCAGTCTCTTGTCTGGATTGAACCGATAAGACCTATCATACGACCCTTTGTAAACCATTTGCAAATAAACTCCGCGTTTTGACGCCAAGCAACACAGTTGATAAAATCAGCCTTACGCTCTTCGCCTGCTTTGTTAAATCTGCGGTCCACAGCAACCGTAAAGCTGCATACATTTACGCCGCTTGTAGTCGACTTAAGCTCCGGGTCTGCAGTAAGCCTTCCTACCAATATGGCTTTGTTCATAATAAATACACCGCCTTTTTCGTGGTAGACGCACTATTTCTTAATAATAATGCTTCTGATAATATCTTCCGAAATCTTATAATTTCGGTCGAGCTCTGCCGGGAAATCACTCTTTGAAGAAAAGTTGATGAGTACATAGTAACCCTCAGTTTTCTTCGCAATTTCGTATGCAAGCTTTCTCTTGCCCCATACATCAATTGCATCAATTGTACCGGCGGATTCAATCAGTGCCTTGAACTTGTCAACAACTGCATTGGTCTTTTCTTCATCAAGGTCAGGATTTACGATAAAAATAGTTTCGTAATTATTGATTATCTCCATCGTTTAGCACCTCCTTCTGGACTTTGACCCCACACTATTATGTGGAGTAAGGAATATTTTAGCTTACATAAATAAGCTATTATATTTTACACTTTTTACATTCTTTTGTCAAGCATTTTTTAATTTATTTTTTCTTTACTGCTGCATAAACCTCATTTTTCCTAAGGCCACGCTCTTTGGCTACTGCTTTTATAGCATCCATTTCGCTCATGCCCTCTTTGATATGCATTTTTATATGCTCTTCAAGTGACAAATCAGAATAATCCTCTTTTTCGGGCTCATTTGCCCCCTCAATTACAAGGACAAACTCCCCCTTTGGTGGTGTTTGTTCATATAATAAAATCGCCTCACTAAGCGTTGTGCGTATTATCTGCTCAAACTTTTTCGTAAGCTCGCGTGCAAGCGAAATGCGTCTGTCGCCAAGCGTTTCGTATAAGTCTGCAAGCGTGCGGCAAAGCTTGTGTGGAGCCTCATAGAAAACCATTGTGCGCCTTTCATCTTTAATTTGTTCAAGATGAATTTTTCTTTGGCGCCGATTTACAGACAAAAACCCCTCGAAACAAAACCTGCCCGTGCAAAGCCCCGATGTTATTACCGCACTTATAAGTGCAGCAGGCCCCGGTATGCTTACGACTTTTATATCGTTTTTTATACACTCCTCTACAAGCTCTTCCCCCGGGTCAGAAATACCCGGTGTGCCGGCATCCGATACTACAGCAATATCCTTGCCCTCTTTTAAAAGAGAAATAAGATAAGCACCCTTATCATATTTATTATGCTCATAATAGCTTGTCATCTTTGTTGATATATTAAAATGATTTAAAAGCTTGAGCGTTTGACGCGTATCCTCTGCCGCAATCAAGTCGACATTTGAAAGCGTTTCAATACACCTTGGTGTCATATCTGAAAGATTGCCTATCGGTGTCGCACAAAGATATAATATCCCGCTCATATGTCGCACCCCCGTTCATATATTGAATCAATCTGCTTTGTATATTTTCCGTTTTCATCATAAACATATATCGGCTCAAGCATTTTAAGCTCTCG
This sequence comes from Candidatus Aphodoplasma sp., assembly GCA_045626925.1. Taxonomy (GTDB): domain Bacteria; phylum Bacillota; class Clostridia; order UBA1381; family UMGS1253; genus Aphodoplasma. The sequence goes on from JAZUQZ010000016.1 coordinate 36,349, forward strand.
TCCGCCCATATATGTGCCTTCCACAAGCACTATATTCGGCTTTTTTGAGGCGTTCGGATGCACCATCTGCATATATTTTGGCTCAATTTTTCTTTCACGCATGGAACAAAATATGTCGACCAACCTTTCCGGTCTGTGCACCATAAAGAGTTTGCCCCCCGGCTTCAAAAGATACGCCGCCGCGTCAATAACATCCTCAAGTGTGCATGCAATCTCATGGCGCGAAAGACGAAGTGCATCGTTATCATTTGTAATTCCACAGGTGTTTTTCATATATGGCGGATTGCAGGTTACAACATCAAACTCTGCACGCTCAAAAATATTTCGCACATTTTTAAGGTCGTCACATATAACATTTACGCGTTCTGACAGATTATTCAGTTCTACACTTTCTTTTGCAAGTGATGCTGCCTTTTGTTGAAGTTCAAGTGCATATATCTTTTCTGTTTGCGTTTTGCCTGCAAGAAGCAACGCAACAATGCCGTTGCCACTACACAAATCTATAGTTTTTTTAGATGTTGCAGTCTTTGCCATATTTGCAAGCAGAACGGCGTCAACACCGAAACAAAACCCTTCACTGTCTTGTATTATTTTAAGACCCTTATACTGCAAATCATCAATTCGCCTTGACATAAAAATCCCCATTTCACACTATAAAATACCTATATATGAAAATTGTCGGTTGCCATAGGACAACCGACAAACTCATATCGCGCAAATTACGCCTGCTGAGGAGCACCTACAGGACAAGCGTCAGCACAAGCGCCACACTCAATGCAAGCATCAGCATCAATTACATACTTGTCATCGCCTTCTGAAATGCAACCTACAGGACACTCGCCTGCGCAAGCACCACAGCCAATGCAAGAATCGTCTATTTTATATGCCACAAAAAACACCTCCTACCCCTATAGTGTATATTATTATAACAGATAATTTTCTATTCTTCAAGTGTTTTTAAAATTTCTGCATCAATTTGTTCATTTTCCTCTTGGCGCACATTGGAGATAATCTTTACATCTTTCACATCATATTCCGAAAGATGCTTCTCTTTTCCGCCATCAATGCTTACCTTAAGCTTGCCTTTCAAAAGATTTACATACACGACCGTACCCGTGCCATCAGGCGTCGATACGATTGCGCCCTGGTTTGGAGTAATTTTTAACAAGTCGTCATATGCCTCCTGTTCATATTTCAAACAGCACATCAATCGGCCACAAGTGCCCGAAATCTTTGTCGGATTAAGCGATAGACCTTGCTCTTTTGCCATTTTTATACTAACCGGTGCAAAATCTCCTAAAAATTGTGAACAACAAAGATTGCGTCCGCATATTCCATAGCTTCCAATCATTTTCGCTTCATCACGCACGCCAATTTGTCGAAGCTCAATCCTCGTGCGGAAAACACTTGCCAAATCTTTTACAAGCTCACGAAAATCTACGCGTCCGTCAGCCGTAAAATAGAAGAGCACCTTGCTTGCATCGAATGTGTATTCAACCTCAACAAGCTTCATATCAAGCTTGTGCGCCTTAATCTTCTCGTTGCATATATCAAAGGCTTCTTTTTCCTTTTTCTTGTTCTCCTCCACAGTCTTATAATCCGCCTCGGTAGCTTTGCGAATAACTTTTTTTAATGGCTGTATAACTTCGCTTTCATCAACGAGTCTGTTCTTTATAGCTATCTCGCCAAGCTCGACTCCACGAGATGTTTCAACTACTGCACCATCTCCACATTCAAGTGTAAGTCTGCCCGGATCAAAATAATATATCTTTCCAACGCTTTTAAAGCGTACCCCTACAATTTGTACCATCTTTTTTTCTCCTTAGAATATTTGTGCTATTGCTCGGCGTAAAATACATCCAACGCAAACTTCATTATCGATGCTTTGTGATTTACATAGCGCAAAAGCATCTGCTTTGTATCAAGAACGCTCTGCATAGCATTAAAAACTCTGTCATAGCTGACCTTTGACGAAAGCGATGCAAGCTCTTGTAAAATATCACTATTGGCACATATTTTTTTTGCGCCACCAATAATATGAAGTAAATCCGACAAAAATGACAACATAAAATCAAGCATCATTTGTGATGTGTCAAACGGTACATTTTTGTCCTTTTTATATTCTTCAAATGCCTCACACATCTTAAATATATTCTCCTCATCGTTAGCGATAAGAAGAGCTTTTAAAAAATCAAATGATTTTGCGCGCATATCCATTACCGACTCATCAGAACATATAAAATCTGCTCTGCCCAAAATGCCGGCGGAAAAGGAAGCCACAAAATCCGCTCTGTCTGCCATATGCGGATATTTTTCTTTTACATAACTTATAATCTTTTCATCGGCTATCGGCGCAAAGTGGACACTGCGACTACGCGAGCGTACAGTAGGCAAAATAAGCTCTGCATTTGTAGCACATATGATGAACACGGCATAAGGCGGCGGCTCCTCAAGCACTTTCAACATTGCATTTTGTGCCTGGACCGTAAGCGCATCACCATCTTCAATTATATATATCTTTTTTTGTGCCTTAAACGGCCTCGTATACACATCCGAAATAATCGAGCGTATATCATCTGCACCAACGCTTTTTTTCGTGGTAATATCCGAAAGTGCAAGGCGTATTATGTCCGGATTATTCCCGCTCATCGCCTGAAGGCAGCTTTCACACCTGCCACACGGAACATCATCATCTTGGCACAATAATGCCATAGCAAAATACGACGCCATTTCGCGTTTTTTCAGGCCTTTTTCGCCCTCAAATAAATATGCGTGCACACTTGTGCCCCTTTTTATGCTTTCAATCAAAGACTCTATAACGCCTTTGTCTGCCATAGGCAATTTAAGCAACATTATACTTTCTCAAACCTTTCAACATCTACAACAAAAATAGTTGCTCCACCGACCTCTACCTCTACCGGATATGGTGTATAACCCGCGCCAAATCCCGACATCGGTACAGGTGTACTTATGATTTGTTTTCTTGTTTCACTCTTTGATTTAATAATGTCGATAACTGTCTGAACATTCTGCTCACTCGTACCAACCAAGAGTGTCATATTGCCAGCTTTTAGAAAACCACCCGTTGTGGCAAGCTTTGTAACACTAAAACCCTGCTTATTAAGCTCAGCCATAACCCTTGAGCCATCTTCATCATGAACAATCGAAAGTATAAGTTTCATAAAAATACCTCCCCTATGTTATAAAGCTTAATTTGTAACTCCACGAATTTATTATAGCATACGAATAATGAAAAATCAATATTTTTTACACAAGCTCAAGACTTGCAACGGCATTTAGTGACATATCTGCAAAATCGCCTTCTAAATACTTATAATATGCACAACACCCTATCATCGCTGCGTTATCAGTGCAAAGAACTGGTGGCGGAACAAAAAAATCAAAACCATTTTGCTCGCACAAAGTACCCATCGCCTCGCGCAGTGCCGAGTTTGATGCAACGCCACCCGCAAGTGCTACTTTTTTTACACAATTTTCACGCGCTGCACACAGTGTGTGCTCGCATAAAACATCAACCACTGCCGCCTGAAAGCTTGCGGCAATATCTGCTTTGTTATATTGCTCATTATTTTGTTCAAGCTTGTGAATATAATTTATAACAGCAGTTTTAACCCCACTAAAACTGAAATCAAGCGCATTTGTCATCTTTACCCTTGGAAATGCAACCGCATCGGCATTACCCTGTTTTGCAAGCGCATCAATCTTTGGCCCACCGGGATATCCGAGTCCAAGTACACGCGCAATTTTATCATATGCTTCGCCCGCAGCGTCATCACATGTACGCCCAAGTACCTCAAAACTGTTATAGTCCTTTACAAGCACAATATGGCTATGTCCTCCCGACGCAACAAGACATACAAATGGAGGCTCAAGCTCTTTATGCGCAATAAAGTTTGCCATTATATGCCCTTTTATGTGATGAACCGCAATAAGTGGTTTTTTCTTTGCAAAGGCAATTGCCTTTGCCTCGGATACGCCTACTAAAAGCGCACCGACAAGTCCAGGACCGTATGTAACTGCAACAGCATCAATATCATCAAGTGTGGCAGATGCATTATCAAGCGCCTCATCAATAACAGAATCAATCGCCTCAATATGACAACGCGACGCAATTTCCGGTACTACGCCACCATACCTTTTGTGAATATCTATCTGTGAGTTAATCACATTCGACAAAACATCTCGTCCGTTTTTTACAACGGCTGCTGCCGTTTCGTCGCACGAGCTCTCAATCGCAAGTATTAAAACATCCTTTGTATTTTCCAAAAAAATCACCATTCTTTTATCATAATAATTGCATCCTCGCCATTGTCACTATAATAGCGGCGGCGTATGCTTGTTTGAGAAAAGCCGAGCTTTTCATAAAGTGTGCGTGCTGCAATATTAGACTTTCTTACCTCGAGCATAATTTGTTTCAAATTGCGGCGTTTTATCTCGTTTGATATGTTCTCTAAAAGCTCTATCGCAATACCATTGCGCCGAAATTTTGGGCTTACCGCAACATTTGTTATATCTGCACCATCAGGCATACATAAGCATCCCGCATAACCTATAATATTATCATCTGATACGCACACTATATAATGCGACTCGCCTTTTATAAGTTCATCTGACAACATCTTTTTTGTCCACGGCTTTGGAAAACATAGTTTTTCAAGCTCATAAACGCCATCTATATCAGATTCATTCATTTCTCTAATAATATAATTCATATTACTGCTCCATAAGTTTTTTATATACTATCTGCATAACCGAATAAAGCCTGTCCGCACAACGCCTGTAACAATCAATATCGCCGCCATACGGGTCATCTATGTCGCCACAAATCCCTGCATATTCGCACAGTGTATATACTTTGTTCTTTATGTCATCACCAAACAATCCAACAAGTGTATTTTTGTGTGCGCTTGTCATTGTAAGAATTAAATCTGCATCCTTTATAACAGATGCGTTAATGCTTTGCGCTCTGTGAGATAAAATGTCTATGCCCTTTTCTTTTAGGGCAAGAGACGCATTTTCACTGACTCTTTCTCCTTCAAAAGCAAAAATCCCGCCCGAAAGCACCTCTATATCATCATCTTCGGAAAGCATGCTCTTTAAAATGCCCTCTGCCATGGGCGAACGGCATGTGTTGCCTGTGCATACAATTAAAATGTTCACCTTATTCATCAGTTCCCTTTTCAAAGTTTAAAATATTATTGCCTGCCGCTTTGTATAATCTGTTTTTTATTGCCAAAGCCATATCGTCACAAAACGCCATAGGACACAAAATCACATCCGCACCCTGCTCGTCAAAGCTTCGTAGTGAATAAAACAACCTTGTCGCATATTCTTTTGATGTATAGCCACCATAAATATACACGTCTGCTTTATGTTTATTACCCACATTTTCACATGACAAAACACCTACGCGCGTACCATCTTTGTGATATTCTTCTACAAGTGCGCACAAACGCTCATCATCAAAGCACTTTTTATATTCCAATACATACACGCTCGCCTTTGGTGCATAGTGTTTATACTTCATCCCGGGGCATCGTGGCGTTTTGTCATCAAGGACAGGTTTTTCAGGACAAACCACATCGCCTATTATCGGATACAGCATCGCAGCACTTATGCCGCCCGGTCGCAATATTGTCGCCACATCGCCCGAAAGGTCAAGTACGGTAGACTCTACGCCGACACTGCAACTGCCACCGTCAACTATCATATCAATTTTGCCCTGCATATCTTCTCGTACATGTTTTGCATCCGTTGGCGACGGGCGTGACGATGTGTTTGCCGACGGTGCGGCAACAGGCACGCCGGACGCCGCTATTATGGCGCGTGCCACAGGATGTGACGGCATACGAATTGCAACTGTATCAAGGCCAGCACTTACCGCATTGCCGATTTTGTTTGACTTTTTCATTATAATGCTTATCGGCCCAGGCCAAAAAGCCTCCATAACCTTTTTTGCCTTTAATGGTATGCTTTCGACCAACAAAGAAACATCATCTGTCGATGCAACATGAACTATGAGCGGATTGTCATTCGGTCTGCCCTTTGCTTTAAATATCGAACCGACCGCCGTCTCATCTAATGCATTTGCTCCAAGACCGTATACAGTTTCCGTCGGAAATGCAACAAGACCGCCATTTCTTAATATTTTCCCCGCCTCGTTTGCAAGCGAATAATCTATATCATTTGGATTGATAACAATTTCTCTTGTATCCATCACCAAAAACCTTCCTTTTGCCTTTTCATTTGTTTGTTATACTATTTTATCATAATAAAATGCTTTTTACAACCGAAAATATTTGCTTTCGTTTTGTATTATGTTGTATTTTTAATCTGGCGACCGGTATTATCTATGTAAAATCCATCCTTGTAGATGAGCTCACTTGCCGGCACAAATGAATACCCCTGCTCTGCAAGCTTTGGCAAAAGTATTGCAAGTGCATCGGCGGTATTTTTTGTTCCCGTATGAAAAAGGATAATCGAGCCGTTTTTTACGCGTGAGCATATGCGGGTTTTAATCTCCTCTGCCCCAAGTCCTTTATAATCAAGGCTGTCCGCATCCCATTGGATAAATGAATACCCCATCGAGTTTATTGTCTCAACTACCGAGTTATTATACTCCCCATACGGCGAGCGGTACAGCATCACACTTTTGCCGGTAAGTGCAATAATTTTTTGTTCGCATTTTTGTGTGTCATCTATAAGCTCCTGTTTTGACATTTTGTTTGGGTGCGGGTGCATATCCGAATGGTTTGCAATTTCGTGCCCCGCATCAAAAAACGCCTTTGCAGACGCAGAGCATCTGTCAAGATAGTCCCCTGTTACAAAAAAAGTCGCACGGGCATTATTTTTTTCAAGCACATCCAAAATCTGTTGTGTATCCTCATCGCCCCATGCAGAATCAAAGGTTATGGCAACACATTTGCGCTCCGTTTCGACGCTATAAATCGGCAAAAGGCGTGCACTTGTACTCACGGCATCAATATATCCACTGCTACGAAGTGCCACAAAACACACAAGGCATACGCATAACAAACCATAAAAAATAACATTGTTTTTTGAAAAAACAAAAATCTTCAATCAAAACCGCTCCCCACACCACAAATTTTTTATATTGCACCCTTATAGGCTCCAACCTCGACACCGCTATAATACATTTTTAAAATATCCTCAAACGACATCCCCGTTGTTGCAAGGTAGTTTGCACCATATTGGCTCATACCGACGCCGTGTCCGTTACCTTTTGTACGCATTGTAATATTTATTTCGTCATAAAAGAACTCTATATTTGTAGAGCGAAGTGAAAAAAGCGTCCGAAAATCGCTTGCCTTTATTGTAACTCCACCGCTTACAAGTGTTATTATACCCCCTGCGTCGCTACGATTTATCTGCTCGATAAGCTCGCCACTGTCCCACTTTGCGTCAGGATATTTTGAAAGGATTTTTTCTTTATATTCCTTTACACTTATATAAAGCTCGCCGTCATATTTCGGCGAAAGTGTATCCCCCTCGCTTTTTACGCTTACAAGATATGGCACATCTCCACCCCACACATCCTTTGCATTTTCTGTAAAACCACTGCTTGTCGAATGAAATACTGCGTTTACAAGCTTGCCGTCATATGTCATAACAATTCCCTTTGTCTTTTCTGTGCACAAGGACACCTTTTGCCAATACAAATCAAAATCCTTGCCCCATTGGCTGCGGAGCTTGTCAGTCGAAACCCACGCCTTGCAATGTGCAGGATTGTCACAACTCATTGCGCCCTTGTGCTCGGGCGGGGTGCCGTTTGCCTTGTAGCCTTGCATTCGCGTAAGGATATAGCTTCGGGCGGCCACTGCTTGAGCTTTAAGCGCCTCCTCATGAAAGCTTGCAGGCATTTCAGCAGCAACAACGCCCTTTAAATACTCGCAAAAATCAATTTCCACAACCTCGCCTGTTGACGAAATATAGGTAGTAATTTTTTCTATTGGTTCTTTTGACGGTGCTATGAGAGGTGTTTGTGGCTTTGTTGAAAATATAATTACAATTATATATGGTATAAAAATTATTACAAAGATATAGAATAAAAAAACAAAAATCGTTTTTTTCAATTATATCGCCTCCTGTGTTTATTAAAACTTTTTATCAAGTCAAAAAGTCAAATCCTTGTCCGACAAAAATATATACCCAAGTGCAAGCAAAAGCGGAAGGTCAACCTCGTCCTTGTTTTGAAAAAGCAAAAATATAATGCACAAAAGAATTATGTCATCCGGCTCATATTTGCCAAGTATTTTCCCATTTCCCAAAAGTGTGTCTTTTACACTGTGCTCCTTTGCGGGCTTTTGCATCACTTGGCTCAGCTTTTGCGCACCGATTCCATCACTGATATTCTTTTTTTCTTTTGCATCATAATGCTGATGCATTGGCACACCTGCATTTGGTGCATATACGCCCGAACTATCAAATTTGTAGTGTTTTTTTTGCATATATTTCATCTCCGTGTATCGTATTTTTGCTTACAAGACATCTTTCAAATCACCCAAAAGTGGCGCAAGCCGTAAAAGCGACAACAGCTTTATTGCAGTGTCAACGCTTTCGCTTCTTTCGCGTCTTATATACGGCTTTATAGCTTTTAACAGCGTGATGCGCGGGTCGTTTGTTTTGCTTATACTTTTATACGCATTTGCAATTTTCATAACACTTTCTATCGGTATATCACCCAAAGGCGCTATGGAATCATTTTGTTTATCTTTTTTAGGCTCATTATCCGCCTCGTCCGGCGACGAACCTGATACAAATGCGCCAAGCATTGACTCTATTGTTTGCGCTGCATCAGGTCGCTCCAAAAGCTCCTTTATCGCATCAATTGCACCATTCATATCACTTGGCAAAATATTCACCTCTGCTTTTTATCTTTTTTTATTTTGTTTATAATGCCCGTTCCTTTTTTAAGCTCGTTGAGCTTTGATATGTCAAGGTTTTCGAGCTTTTGCTTTATCTGTTCAGGAGTCAGCGAGTTAAATAAATCAAGAACCTTTTGTTTGTCGATTCCATCAAGGTGTTTTTTTAGATTTGCACTTTCTTCTTCTGATATGCCTTTGAGTTTGTCAATGCCTTTTTGCAGGGCATCTGCATTTATAGATGATAATATTTTGTCGGCTTTGCCTGTTTGGTCTTTTTTATTCATAAAAATAGACGCCTCCGATTTTATTTTATATAATATTATATGCGTCATATTTTCTCTAAATGCGTGTCCGATAGTAGTGATTTGTAATTATATATTAATATAAAAACACTTTACTTTGGCATAAAGTATGGTATAATAAAAACAGAAGTTAATGCATATCGCTTTTAATTTTTAATGAGTGAGACTTTTAATCAAAACTATTTACATATAAGGGAGGAACGATAATGAAAAAAATAATTGCTTTTGTAACAGTGTGTATGCTTATGCTCACAATGTGCACAACATCACTTGCAGCAAGCTTCTCTGACCTTAATGGTTCAAAGTGGGATTGGGCTCGTGATACAATTGTTGAGCTTGCGGACAAGGGTATTGTAAAGGGTTATTCCGATGGCACATATCTGCCTTCGAACAGCATTACAAACCAGGAAGCATTCACCCTTTTTGCACGAACAATTGGTGTAAATGACGATATCAATAAAGACGCGGTCGATGCCGCACAGTCGCTTTATGCCGATGTTGCTGAAAAATATAACACATATGCAGTAAAAGAGCTTTGTTATATGCTTTACAGAGGCATATTTACAGAAGATGAGCTTGGTACATATTTGAGTGAAGCAACAAAGGACCAGCCTATGAAGCGTCACGAAGCTGCTATTCTTATAACGAAGATTATGGGCGGCGAAAAGGAAGTGCAAAACACAGTTATATATGTGTTTGACTATACGGACGCTGATGAAATCCCGGCCGCTTCAAAGGGATATATCGATTTTGTAAGAAAAAAGGGCATAATGCAAGGTATGGAGGACAACACTTTCTCGCCTAATACAAGCGTTACACGCGCCCAGGTTGCAATTATGCTTAAAAAGACAATGGCAGTTATGAATATGTCGACTGCAAGCGGCACTATTACAAGCATTGATGCTTCTGATGAAAGTTTTGTAGTAAATTCAAAAACATATACTCTTTCGGAAGAAACTAAGATAAACCTTGATGGAAAGCACGCATCGTTTGACGATTTAGTTGTTGGTCAATCGGTAATTATTACCGAGTCTGTAAATGGCTTGTGGGCGGTTGATGCGGCAAATGGTGAATTTGTTAATAATGCAATAGAAGTAATCTTTACAGGTACACATACAACCTCAGAGGGAACATTTATAAAAGGTTTTGACCGCAATCTTGGGGCATCGACTGTAAAGGAGTATTTGCTTGCGGAGAAGGTTTCGTACACATATGAGGGCAAAACATCAAAACTTTCGGACCTAAAGGCAAACGACAGACTATACATCACGCTTTCCGGTGGCGTTGTTACTGCAGTAGAAGCAGAACCAAAGTATAGAAATGTCACAGATGCACGCATTGTTGAAATTATTCTAGAGCCTGCACCGGCGCTTAAGATTACACACGCAAGCTCACTTTATGACCAGAAAACATACGAAGCAAGCACTAATGTTTCGGTTTTGAAAAATAGCAGAAAAGCAACACTTAGAGATATATTGCCCGGCGATGTTGTGGAGATGAAGCTTGAATATGACACAATAATTTCTATTAACGCTTCGTCAAAGACAAGCTCGACAGACGGCGTTATTGAGGAAATTTTGATTGGTCAAAATAACTCATCTGTAAAAATCAATGACAACGGAAAAACAACATCATATGCAATTACACGCGATACAGAGATTGTTGTTGACGGTTTGGCAGCGACAATTTATGACCTTCGCCTTGGCTATTCTGTTGATGTAAAACTCGAGAGCAACGCAGTAACAAAGATTACAGTTCGCTCGGTTGCACAGGCAAAATCTGTTACAGGAACGGTTGTGCTTGTAAATGTGTCGCTTGGTTTTATAAACCTTGAGGTTATAGATGCAAGCGGAAATGTTACAACACAACAAGTATTCGTGAAGAAAGGCGCATCAATTATTGGAAGCACAAGCGCTTCACGAAAGACGCTATCAGACATTGATGTCGGTGACTCGCTTATGATTACAGGCGAAGTAAAGATGGGCGCATTTGAAGCAAATACAGTTATACTACTCGAAAACTAATAATAAAAAATAAAAAGCGGTCAGCATATGCTGACCGCTTTTTTTATCTAAAATTTATTTTCCAAGGTGTATCATCAATACCGTTATATCAGCAGGCGAAACGCCCGAAATACGCGACGCTTGGCCAAGTGTGTGTGGTCTGACCTCAATAAGCTTTTGGCGTGCCTCATCGCGAAGACCATACACATCATCATAATTTATATCATCAGGAAGTCTCTTATTCTCAAGCTTTTTCATATGCTCCGCCGCACTAATCTGCTTTTGAATATATCCTTCATATTTTATAAGAATTTCTGCCTGCTTTGCAATCTCGCGTGAAAGCTCGCTTCTTGTTGTATCAATAGGCGATAAAACATCATAATCAAGCTCCGGTCTGCGAATAAGCTCAGCAAGCTTTATCCCCGTTTTAATCGGCGTAGAATTATATTTTTCAAGCAGTGGATTTGCCACTGATGGAGAAATATTTATGCTCCAAAGCCGCTCAACCTCATCATTTATTTTCTTCTGCTTTTCAATAAATCGCTCATAACGCTCCTCGCTTATCAAACCAACTTTATGCCCAATCGGCGTAAGTCGCGCATCGGCATTATCCTGTCGCAACAAAAGCCTGTACTCCGAACGCGAGGTCATCATTCTGTACGGCTCATTTGTACCCTTTGTAACAAGGTCATCAATAAGCGTGCCGATATAACTCTCCGCGCGTCCAAGCACAACCGCCTCTTTATTTAAAAGCTTGTGCGCTGCGTTGATTCCGGCCATAAGTCCTTGTGCGGCAGCCTCCTCATATCCGCTCGTACCATTAAACTGTCCCGCTCCAAAAAGTCCGCTTATTTTCTTAAATTCAAGTGACGGCTTTAGCTGGAGTGTATCAATACAATCATATTCAATCGCATATGCACTTCTCATAATTTTTACATTCTCAAGCCCCTTGATACTTTGCAGCATCTCAAGTTGCACATCCTCCGGCAAGCTTGTCGAAAGGCCCTGGACATACATTTCCTCCGTGTTAAGTCCCATAGGCTCTATAAAAACCTGATGACGCGATTTTTCCGCAAAACGCACAATTTTTGTCTCAATTGATGGGCAATATCTTGGTCCAACACCTGTTATCGCACCGGAATACATAGGCGCACGATGAAGATTGTTGCGTATTATTTCGTGTGTCTTTTCATTTGTATATGTCAAATAGCACACTTCTTTGTTTTCAAGCATGCCCTGTGTTTCAAATGAAAACGGAGTTATTTCGTCGTCACCGCGTTCTTCTTCCATCACAGAAAAGTCCACACTGCTTCTTAATACTCTTGCGGGTGTGCCTGTTTTAAAACGAAGCATCTCTACCCCAAGTCGTTTTAGAGAGTTTGAAAGCTCTGTCGCAGCAAACATACCATCGGGTCCTGATTCGCGTGCATATTCGCCAATAAGCGTTTTGCCACCAAGAAATGTCCCGGTACACACGATAATCGTACGCGCGCCATATTTTGCCCCCGTAGCAGTTACAACGCCACATACTGCATCATTTTCAACTAATATATCAACAATTTCTGCCTGTTTTATATCAAGCCCATCTACAAGCTCAAGTGCATGTTTCATTTCAATTTGATATGCTCTTCTGTCAATTTGAGCGCGCAAAGAATAGACCGCAGGACCTTTTGTGCGATTTAGTATTTTTGACTGTATAAAGGTTTTGTCCGCAATTTTACCCATTTCACCACCAAGCGCGTCAATCTCGCGCACAAGGTGTCCCTTTGCCGTACCTCCTATACACGGATTGCACGGAAGGTTTGCAATCGCATCAAGGTTTGTCGCGAACATAATGGTTTTCATACCAAGTCGTGCCGCAGCAAACGCTGCTTCACATCCGGCGTGACCGCCACCTATTACAACCACATCATAGCTTGTATCAAACTTTTGCATAAATATCTCCATTTTATATATTATTATCCAACGATTGCTCTCGCCATATCAAGTGCTTCATCAATGTTTTCCGGGAAATATTGCTCGCCCACTTGCTCATAAAACTTTGATTTTTTTATAACTGACATCGGCTGTTCATTGACATGCGAGAATAAGACGATTATGCCCTTATCTTGCAAGCTTTTATATATCATCTTAAGCGAGCGAAGCGCCGAAATATCAAGCATCGGAATGCTTCTCATTCTTAATATCACAACCTTTATGCCCTCTTCGGCAGAAATGGACGAAATCCTATCCGTTGTAGCAAAGAACATCGGCCCGTCAATTTCAAAAACACAGGTGTTTTGTGGGATAGCCTTCATTCTTTCATTATCCTCTGATGCTTCATCCCACGAGCGCACCTTTGCAACATCGCTCATACGCTTTAAAAACAGTACCATTGTCAACAACAGTCCAATTTCGATTGCAACAACCAAATCGAATACTACTGTCAAAACAAATGTCAGAATTAAAACTGCTATATCGCTTTTCGGTGCAGCTTTGCAAATGTATGCAAACTGTCGCCACTCGCTCATATTATATGCAACCATAAACAAAATTGCGGCAATTACGGGCATTGGAATCCATGCGGCATATGGCATTAAAACAACAAGTATAAGCAATAGTACAACTGCGTGAACTATGCCGGCAATCGGCGTCTTGCCACCATTGTTTACATTTGCCGCTGTGCGCGCAATCGCACCTGTTGCAGGTATTCCGCCAAAAAGTCCCGAACAAATATTACCCATACCTTGTGCAACAAGCTCTGTATTTGAATTGTGCTTATCATTTATCATCCCATCAGATACTACGCATGACAAAAGTGACTCAATCCCTGCCAAAATTGCAATCGTAAATGCACTCGGCAAGAGTTGTTTTATAATAGCCAAATCAAATGTCGGCACAGACGGCATAGGAAGTACGCGCGAAATCGTATATAAATCGCCGATTGTATTAACATTTAGCTTAAATGCTTTTACAACGACTATACCAAGCAAAACAACAATAAGAGAGCCCGGTATTTTTTTGCTGATTTTTGGCCATATAATCAAAATTGCAAGTGCACCCAAACCGACAAGCACACTTTGGATATTTATTGTTTGAATTGAATGAAAAACTGCCTCAAGCTTTTCCATAGTTTCGACTGCATTTGTTCCTGCAGGGAATGTAAGGCCTAAAAAGTCCTTTAACTGACCAATTACAATCGTAAGCGCTATACCCGATGTAAATCCCGTCGTAATTGTATATGGTATGTATTTTATAAGCGAACCAACCTTGCAAAAGCCCATAACAATCAATATGATACCCGCCATTATAGTAGCTACTACAAGACCGCCTGTGCCGAACTGGGCAACTATTCCTGCAACAATCGTTGCAAATGCAGCGGTAGGTCCCGATATATTTACGCGGCTCCCACCAAAAAACGAAATTACAAGTCCTGCTATGATAGCAGTATAAAGGCCTTTTTCCGGCGAAACGCCGGATGCAATTGCAAGTGCAATTGATAATGGTAATGCGATGATTGCAACGATAAGTCCTGAAACCAAATCGTCAATTAACAGTTTTTTGTTATAATCCTTAATTATTGTAAAAAGTTTTGGCTCAAATGTCTTCATATTTTATGCAGACTATGTCTGCACACTCCCCTCCTATAAAAAATTCCACATTTCATTCTATCATATATTAACATTTTGTCAATCTATTTAATAAGCCTTGATATGCTCTCGCTCTTTGCGATGTATTCATTTCGCTTTTCTCTTTCTTTTTTACACAAAGCTATGCAGCACTTTTGCTTGCGCCTGTTTTATAGTCTATAATTATACCCGGCTGCACATTATAACAATACACACAAAACGATATGCCCGCTCCGTTATCCTCGACAGAATAGGCCTCCATAAGCACACCGTCTGCCACAAGATTGTCCCCAATAAACACCGGCGTAACACGATACATAACATTATTTCCCGTATTGTCTATATAATCATCGACCATATTTTCATAAACAAGCATACCATCGACATTCATATATCTCGTGCCTGTAATAAGATTTCTCTTGTTTGCATTTTCTCCTGTAAGCTGAAAACCTATAAGATGACACCTGTTATATAAGTATCTGCCGTCTACATTGTCGTATGCTTTATTTATCCAACCGGTCGGCTTTACCGAGCTGATACTTTCACGCTTTTCTGTCGGCATAAGCTCTTTATTTATTGACGCCATCGCCACATCACACCTGCCAAGCTCATCAAGCGTGCTATAATACTCAAAGGCAGCATCTATTATTTCATACTCCTTAAAAAATGGCTTGTTATTATTTATTTTTACAGACGCCCGGCCATCATAGCCATCGAGCATATTTACCAAGCGCTGATATTCATCATCTTCAAAAGTGTTTCTTACAATATAAACTGTTTGTGTTGCACCATTGTAGCCAACACCAAGGTTAAACCCTTCAGCAATAAATCTTATTGGCAGCATTGTTCTTTCATTTATAATAGTCGGCGCTACATCAAGAGTTTTTGCGCGATTATTAAGATATGCCGTTTTGCTACCGATTGCTAGTTTTATTGTATCGTTTTTCATCTTTAGTGTCGTTGTATCTGTATCATCATCCCACAAAACATCACCGCCAAATGCTTCAATAATCGCCCGTATAGGCACCAATGTCCTGTCATTTACAATCACGGGCGTTGTCGCTCTGCCGGCATCTACTTCGCTTGTTTGGCCGTTTATTTTCATCATTTTATTATTTATCTGAAGACTTACAACAACATCTGACGGTGAACTATGCACACATTTAAAAGAAAATGGTATGCACAGTATTATCGCTATGGCAAAAATCGATATTATCTTTTTCATGTAAAACATCCCCCTATAAATAAAATTAAACAGATACAAAATAGTCCATGTATCTGTTTTGATTTTTATAAAACCTTGTTTAAGAAGTCTATTGTTCTCGGATTTTTTGGATTTGAAAAGATTTGCTCCGGTGTACCTTCTTCTAATATAATGCCTTCATCCATGAACAAAACTCTGTCTGCAACCTCGCGTGCAAAGCCCATCTCATGTGTTACAACAACCATCGTCATGCCATCTTTGGCAAGCTTTTTCATAACCGCCAAAACCTCGCCTACCATTTCCGGGTCAAGCGCACTCGTCGGCTCATCAAAAAGCATAATATCAGGCGACATCGCAAGTGCTCTTGCAATCGCTACTCTCTGCTTTTGTCCACCCGAAAGCTGTGACGGGAAGCTTTGTGCCTTATCTGAAAGACCAACTGTTTCAAGAAGCGCAAGAGCATGTTGCTCTGCTTCTTTTTTGGTCGCTTTTTTTAAATCTACGGGAGCAAGCATAAGATTTCTCAATACATTCATATTTGCAAACAAATTAAAATGCTGAAAAACCATGCCGATATTTTCGCGCACCTTATTTATATCAATCTTTTTGTCGTTTATTCGGTATCCATCTACAATAATTTCGCCCGATGTAATGTCCTCAAGCTTGTTAATGCATCTTAAAAATGTAGACTTGCCCGAACCGGAAGGCCCTATTACACAAACAACCTCGCCCTCATAAACCTCGGTCGAGATACCACGCAGTACCTCATGGTGACCAAAGTTTTTCACAAGATTTTCTATATGAATTTTTACGATTTTTTTATTTGCGGTCACGGCTCAATCTCCTCTCCAATGCATTTGCCACCTGTTGCAATATCAAAATTACAACAAGATACATTACGGCAACTATTGCCCAGATTTCAAAAGATTTAAATGTTATTGATATAACATTTTGTGCCTTATTAACAAGCTCCGGAAAACCGATAACCGATAGGATAGATGTATCCTTTAATGTTATAATAAATTGATTTACAATACTTGGTATCATATTCTTTATAGCCTGTGGCAACACAACGCGATACATTGAGCGCCAATACGAAAGCCCGACACTGCGTGCTGCTTCCATCTGACCGGGGTCAATGGCCTGGATACCTGCACGAATAATCTCCGACATATACGCACCACAATTTAACGCAAGACATATTGCACCAGCTTGGAGCGAAGAAAAAACCATCGGAAAACCCATATTTTTAGCGCCATAAGGAATGCCGTAAAATACAAAAAACGCCAGAACAATCATCGGTACTCCGCGTATAATATTTACATAAACTGCCGAAATAGCTCTCGAAACTTTGTTATTAACGACGCTTGATAGACCAAAAATTATGCCGAGTATGCATCCAAAGAAAAGTCCAAGAAGCGCAAGCAGCAAAGTCTGCCCCATCGCAGTCAAAAATAATGAACCATATTCACTTATGATTTTAACCATTGGAGCAACCTCCCTTATTTAAAGTAAAAGGGCATCGGATAACCGGATGCCCTTTGAGTTAAACTAATTTTTAACCAAGATACTTCTTAATTATCTCATCATATTTACCGTTTTCGCGAATATTCTTAAGCCCTGCATTAAATAGGTCAACAAGCTCCTTTTTGCTTGCATCAAAGATTGCAAAACCATACTGTGCAGGCTCATTCTCTGTGCCTTCTATAAACTTCATAGCAAGCTCGCCTGTTTTTATGTTATACTTAAGAATTGGTGTATCATCAATACAAGCATCAACCTGACCACCCATAACTGCTTGATACATATCAGGCGATGTCGAGAATGTTACAACTTCAAAGCCGTACTTATCCTTTATGCTTTCAGCATATTGATTACTCATTGTGCCGTTTTTAACGGCAACCTTTTTGCCACTCAAATCAGCAAAGCCGGATATTGATGAATCCTTTGCAACTGCCATACCTTGTGTTGCATCATAATATCCGTCGGAGAAAATCCAACCGCTTTCTTTTCTCTTATCAGTAATCGACGCACCTGCTATCATACCATCAGCTTGGCCTGCCTGACAAGCAGCAATCGCTGCATCCCAACCAATGTATTGCAAATCATATGTAAAGCCCTGGTCCTCTGCAACTGCAGCAAGGATATCCATATCAATACCTACGATTTTACCACTTGCATCCTGGAACTCAAAAGGACTAAAACCCTTATCGGTTGCTATAGCAAATTTCTTCACGCCATCATCGTTTGTGTTTGCACCACAAGCAGCAAAAGACAAGCAAATTGCTACTGCAAGTAAAACTACTAGTAACTTTTTCATGATTATATACCTCCATAATAAAAATAATATAATTATTCTACCCTAAAATACAAAAAATGTCAAGCATTTATTGTATTTATATTAAAGCTTATTATAATGCTCGCACTTGACTTTGCAAATACAGAGTGCTATAATTTTTAGCGAGCAAGCCGGATGGTTGCGGGCAGATTGTCGCAAGGCACTGTCTGAGGAAAGTCCGGGCTTCATAGGGCAAGGGTGCCGGATAACATCCGGCGAAGGCGACTTCAGGGATAGTGCAACAGAAATAAACCGCCTATTTTGTAATAGGTAAGGATGGAAAGGCGAGGTAAGAGCTCACCGGCGCTTTGGCGACAAAGCGGCCATGTAAACCCCACTCGAAGCAACACCACAAAGAAGGAATCAAGTCGGCCCGACGCTTCTTCACCGTAGGTGGCTAAAGGCATATGGTAACATATGGCGTAGATAGATAACCATTCAAGACAGAACCCGGCTTATAGGCTTGCTCATTTTATAAAAAATATCCCCCACGCAAATTGCGCAGGGGGTTTTATTATATTTGCTCTAAATATTTTTTACCCTCATCAATCGCCAACAAGACCGTTTCTTTTGCAGGGCCACCTATGATTTTTCTGCCATTTACGCATGTGTCCATGCTTATTGCAGCATATACATCTTCTTCAAATATAGACGAGCATTTTTTAAATTCTTCAAGACTAAATTCATCAAGCGCTTTATCGTGTTCAAGTGCATATGCAACCATTTTTCCAACAACGGCGTGTGCCTCACGGAATGGCAGACCTTTTTTTACAAGATAATCCGCCACATCTGTTGCGTTTGTAAATCCACCCTTTGCACCCTTTAACATATTGTCTTTTTTAACCTTCATCGTCAAGAGCATATCGCAAAATACAGGCAGACACATCTTGACTGTATCAAGCGCATCAAAAATCGCCTCCTTATCCTCCTGCATATCCTTATTGTACGCAAGCGGAATCCCTTTCATAGTAGTAAGAAGACTCATCAAGTCGCCATAGACGCGGCCCGTTTTTCCACGAATAAGTTCTGCTACATCAGGGTTTTTCTTTTGTGGCATAATAGATGAGCCGGTAGAATATGCATCGTCCATTTCAACAAACGAAAACTCATGGCTGCTCCACAAAATAAGCTCCTCACAAAATCTGCTAAGATGCATCATCATAATCGAAAGAGCGCTCATAATTTCAAGTGCAAAATCGCGGTCACTTACACCATCTAAGGAGTTTGATGTAACGCCATCAAACCCGAGTGCAGACGCAACATATTCTCTGTCAAGCGGGTATGTCGTTGCAGCAAGTGCGCCCGAACCGAGCGGACAAATATTCATCCTTTTATATGCATCATCAAAGCGGCCGATATCACGCTTTAGCATCTCAAAATATGCCATAACATGATGTGCAAATGTGATCGGTTGTGCCTTTTGAAGATGCGTATATCCCGGCATAATCGTATCCGTATTTTCAGATGCAAGCTTTAAAATCGCCGCCATAAGCGAAATTACCATAGCACGCACAACAACAAGCTCGTCTTTGATATACATTCTTATGTCGAGTGCAACCTGGTCATTTCGACTTCTTCCTGTATGAAGACGCTTGCCGGCTTCACCAATCCTGTCAGTAAGAATTTTTTCGATATTCATATGAATATCCTCGGCATCAATTAAAAATTCTACCTTGCCGGCATCAATATCATCTAAAATTTCACCAAGTGTTTTTACAATAAGCTCTGCATCAGCTTTTGGAATAATACCTTGTTTTCCAAGCATCGACGCATGTGCGATACTGCCGCGTATATCTTGTTTATACATGCGCTTATCAAATCGTATCGACGAATTAAAATCATCGACAGAAGCGTCCGTCGACTTTGAAAATCGTCCACCCCATAATTTCATAGCTTTTACCTCACATTCATTTGTGATTTGCAAAAACGGGCGGGCATTTGCCCGCCCATAAATACTTTTATGTCTTACTTTAAGCCGTTTCTTCTCTTCATATTTGCACGAACCTTTAGCGGAAGACCAAACAGGTTGATAAACCCTGCCGAATCCTTTTGGTCGTATACTTCATCAGCATCAAATGTCGCAATATCTTCATCGTAAAGTGAGTATGGTGATGTTGTACCTGCAGGTGTGCAATTGCCCTTATAAAGCTTCATTCTTACACTACCTGTAACAGTCTGCTGTGTACTGTCAACAAAGGCCGAAATCGCCTCACGGAGAGGTGTATACCAAAGACCATCATATACCAAATCTGCAAATTGGTTTGCAACATTGGCCTTATAATGAAGTGTCTGCTTATCAAGACACAAATACTCAAGCTCACGATGCGCCGCATACAAAAGTGTGCCGCCCGGTGTCTCATATACACCACGGCTCTTCATACCAACAAGTCTGTTCTCAACTATATCATCTATACCTACACCGTTTGCTCCAGCAAGCTCGTTTGCTTTTTTAACAAGCTCAACAGGCGAATATTTTACACCATCAATTGCAACAGGAACACCCTTTTCAAAATCAATCGTAACATAAGTCGGTGTATCAGGAGCCTTTTCAGGCGAAACCATAAGCTTCAAAATCTTGTCAAGGTTTGGCTCGTTTGCCGGGTTTTCAAGATCCATACCCTCATGGCTGAGATGCCATATGTTTCTATCCATTGAATAGTTGTCCTCTTTTGTAACAGGAACATCTATACCACGCTCAAGTGCATAATCTATTTCTTCTTCACGCGATTTGATATCCCATATGCGCCACGGAGCAATAATTTTAAGATGCGGTGCAAGGGCCTTTATTGTAAGCTCAAAGCGCACCTGGTCATTACCTTTTCCTGTACAACCATGACATATTGCCGTTGCACCCTCTTTTTCAGCTATCTCAACAAGTCTTTTTGCAATACACGGCCTTGCGTGCGATGTGCCGAGAAGATACTTGCCCTCATATACTGCGCCTGCCTTTAATGTAGGCCAGATAAAATCAGAAACATACTCCTCCTGCAAATTTTCTATGTAGAGTTTTGACGCACCTGTCTTAAGTGCCTTTTCTTCAAGTCCTTCTGTTTCTTTGCCTTGTCCTACATCGCCACATACAGCGATTACTTCATAGTCATAATTCTCCTTTAGCCACGGAATAATAATCGATGTATCAAGTCCGCCGGAATACGCTAAAACAACTTTTTCTTTTGCCATTTGCTTTTCCTCCTAAATATGTTATAATAAAATTATTGATAGAAAATTTATAGATTTTTTTGTATATCTATACAAATCTAAATGCTATTATACTACAAAAAATAAGCTATTACAAGAGAAAAGAGCGAAAATTTATGATAATTTTAGGAATTGACCCCGGAATTGCCATCGTCGGTTGGGGTGTTATTGATTTTACAGGCAACAAAATCAAACCAATTGCATATGGCGCAATCACTACACCGGCACACACGCCGCTCACGCGACGCCTTGAAAGTATATATGCTGACCTTTCAGCAATAATTGAAAAATACAAGCCCGAGGCGATGGCGGTCGAGGAATTGTTTTTTAATACAAATGTAAAGACGGCAATTACTGTTGCACACGCCCGTGGTGTGATACTTCTCTGTGCTGCCCAGCGTGCCATACCTGATTTTGAATATACGCCACTGCAAGTAAAGCAGGCTCTTACCGGCTATGGCAGAGCAGACAAAGCACAGATTCAAAATATGGTAAAGGTTATGCTTGGACTAAACGCAGTGCCAAAGCCGGACGATGTTGCAGACGCGCTTGCTGTCGCGATTTGTCACGCGCATTCACACAAGCTTGGTGCAAAGGGATACATATAATAACACAAAAGATACATATAACTGTAATGTAATTGAAAATTGACGATTATTATAAAAGGGTGTATAATATTAGTATATAGTGCTGTATTATACGCTCTTTTGTTATAATTTGGAGAAGTGCGATTTGCAGCGGAAATGAGGGGTTTTATGTTTTATTATATATCGGGCACGCTGATGCTGAAGGGCGACGGTTTTGTCGTAATCGATGCAAACGGCATCGGATATAAGCTTTTGACATCGGTGTATAGCCTTGAAAAGCTTGGGAATTTATCTGATGAAGTGAAAATGTATACATATATGTATCTTCGAGAGGATATATGCGACCTCTATGGTTTTTGTAGTGAGGAAGAGCTTAATATGTTTACTCTTCTTATCGGCGTTTCGGGCATAGGTCCAAAAGCCGCATTGTCGATACTTTCGACTATGATGCCCTCAGATATTGCAGTAGCAATTATATCGGGCGACTCAAAAGCAATTACTCGTGCACAAGGTGTCGGCCCAAAGGTTGCCCAGCGCATTATGCTTGAGCTTAAAGACAAAATCAAAAATGATGATCTTATAGCATCTATTGGCAAAAGTGAAAATAGCACGCCGATAAGCTTTGGCATAACAAACGAAGCGCTTGAGGCGCTTTGTGTACTCGGTTACAGCTCTCTTGAGGCAAAAAAAGCCCTTTCGGGTATTGATATGAATATGGATCTTGAGCTTATAATTAAAGAGGCACTCAAAAAACTTATGAAGTAGGTGTAGAAAATGAACTTTGACGATAATTTTGATAACAGACTTGTTACAAGCGAGTTTACAACGCTTGATGACGAAGTTGAGACAAGTCTCAGACCGCGCGTTTTATCAGAATATGTAGGCCAGCAAAAAGCAAAGGAAACACTTAAAATATATATAGAAGCCGCACGCGAGCGCAAGGAAGCGCTTGACCATGTATTATTATACGGGCCTCCCGGGCTTGGTAAAA
The DNA here is from genome assembly GCA_045626925.1 of Candidatus Aphodoplasma sp. Taxonomy (GTDB): domain Bacteria; phylum Bacillota; class Clostridia; order UBA1381; family UMGS1253; genus Aphodoplasma. Next base: position 59,486 of record JAZUQZ010000016.1, read on the forward strand.
CGACACTTGCGGCGATTATTGCAAACGAAATGGGCGTAAGTATCCGCATAACGAGTGGCCCCGCTATTGAAAAAGCTGGCGATTTGGCGGCGATTTTGACAAATCTGTCCGAGCACGATATTTTGTTCATTGATGAAATACATCGCCTTAGTAGAAGTGTCGAAGAGGTTTTGTATCCTGCTATGGAGGATTATGCGCTCGATATAATAATAGGCAAAGGCCCATCGGCGCGCTCGCTCCGTATTGATTTGCCAAAATTTACACTCATCGGTGCAACGACAAGGGCGGGACTTCTTACTGCTCCGCTCCGCGACCGTTTCGGTGTAATAAGCAGGCTCGAAATGTATACTACTGACGAGCTTATGAAAATAGTAACCCGTTCGGCAAAGATATTAAATATTGATATAACAGCTGATGGCGCAGGACAGATTGCATCACGCTCGCGTGGGACACCGCGTATCGCAAACCGTCTTTTAAAGCGTGTGCGCGACTTTGCCCAAGTAAGAGCCGACGGCATAATTACAAAAGAAGTCGCAGCCGAAGCACTTGATATGCTTGAGGTGGACGAGCTTGGTCTTGATATGGTGGACAGACGCATGATGATGGCTATTATTAAAAATTTTGGTGGCGGCCCTGTCGGTCTTGACACGCTTGCGGCGTCTATCGGTGAAGAAGCAAATACGATTGAAGATGTGTATGAGCCATACCTTCTGCAGCTTGGCTTTTTAAATCGTACTCCTCGAGGAAGAATGCTCACGCCGCTCGCTTATGAGCATTTGAAAATACCATATGGCGATACAAACGCAGGCGCAGAGCAGATTTCTCTTGATTTATAATTTATTATAATTTTACGATAAAACGAATAGGAGATGAGCGTGTGAAAAATTTTAAATTTATATTGACAATACTTATTTTGATGTGCAGCGTTTTTTTTACAACTGCTCACTCAGCGCCGATATTTCAGGCACAAATTGCATATGATGGGCAAACGCACAACTATAAAGGTACATACTTTAATGTTCGTGTAAATAATCAAAATATAAAATCACCTATACCGCCAATTGTGCTCGAAAACGGTCGTTCAATTGTGGCGGTGCGTGAAATTTTTGAATCTGTGGGCGCCGAGGTGCTCTGGACACACGGTTCCCCGGACAGAGTGCTTATATGTCACGATTCGGATATTGTATCACTTGCACTAGATGATGACATTGCGCTTGTGAACGGCAAAAATGTAAAAATGGAAGTCCCTGCAAAACTTGTTGCTTATAATGGAATCGGAAAAACGATGGTGCCTGTGCGCTTTGTGGCACAAATGCTTGGGATGGAGGTTGATTATGATGAGGTCAGTGGAAATATTTTGATAAATAATCCAAAACCAACACCTACTCCTACTCCAAAACCTACCCCCACTCCGACACCACTTGATAATGTAGATGCGATTTCGTTTGCAGAGGGCAAGGACAAGGTTGTAGTGCAAATTGCACTCGACGAAGCTGTTAAAAAATATAATACCTTTGAGCTTGAAAACCCTGACAGAGTTGTATTAGACCTTTACGGTTTTGATATCAGCGGCGTAAGCTCGAGCTATGATGTGGATACTTTTGTATCTACAATTCGAACGGGAATGTTTAATGGTAACGCTCGCATTGTATTTGATGTTGAAGATTTGAAGAGCTATAAAACTACACTATCAAAGGATAAAAAAATGCTTACGGTCACACTTTATAAAAAAGGTTCTCTTGCAGATAGTTCCTTTAAGGTCGTAATTGACCCCGGTCACGGCGGGAGCGACCCCGGCGCAATAGGCTATAACAAAGACGGTACAGAGGCGCTTTATGAAAAAGATGTAACGCTGCCTATTTCAAAAATGGTGTATGATATTCTCGAAGAAAACGGCATCGATGTTTATTACACACGAAATACAGATGTGTATGTTACACTTGATGAAAGGACAAGCTTTGCAAATGAGATCGATGCGTCACTATTTGTAAGCATACATTGTAATGCCTTTGAATCAGATGATGTAAACGGTACTCTTGTAATGCATCATACATCGAACGATACAGACGAGTATGGTCTGTCGGGTAAAGACCTTGCAAATAATATTTTAAAATATTTGCCAAAGGCGCTTGGGACAAAGGATAATGGACGCACAGACGGCAGCGCCATGTATGTTATAAGAAAAACAAAAATGCCTTCTGTAATTGTTGAAACAGCATTTATTACAAATGAATCCGACCGCAAAATACTTAGTAACAAAACTTGTCAAAAGAAAGCCGCAGAGGCTATTGCAAAGGGCATAATGGACTCTGTTGAAATGCTCAAAAAATAACTTTAAGGAAATGGTCATTATGTTTAAAAAACTTGTTTTTGCAACATTTTTTATAACGCTCATGTGTGTAACAACAACCATATTTGCGTATGATGTGCCCGAAATGATTAGAGTCGGTTTGTCCTTTGATAATGAAGCAGTAAACTCTTTTGAAGTAACTGTCGAAGGCGGCGCCGTTGTCGGACATGTGTTGGATTACGATTTTGTCCCCCACTTTAAAATAAACTCTTCGAAAATGCTTGTTGAAAAGGGGGGCGGGACGTATCTTCGTACAAAAAATACATATGATAAAGTTGAAGATGCGCTAGATGATGCGCAAAAATTTTCAACCCGTGACGCGAATGCATATGTAGGCTATATCGATAAGCAATATTATGTATTATTTGGCATATACGACTCACAAGACGATGCAAAAAATGCAATCGAGGAGCTTGGATATACAAATTTGGATTTAGTGCCAATAAGCCTTGATACAAAGGCTGTTATGGTAACGGCGGACGAGTTTTGTCTCGTTTTTCGTGATGAGAGCGAAATGTTTGCTATTGGAAGTGCCCAGCAAAAAACGCTGAGCACAGGTGGCAGGAAATATTATGGTTATATTGCAGCTGACAGAATTCATACAGACAAAATTGCAATTATTAACCTTGTTGCAACAGATGATTATGTTGCGTGCGTAGTCGGAAGCGAGATGTATTCGACCTGGCATATTGAGGCGCTCAAGGCACAGGCTGTTATAGCACGCACATATGCTATGACAACAACAAGTTATAAAAAATATGGAATAGATGTTACCGACGATACGCGTTCACAAGCGTACAACGGTCTTTCGTCCGAAACGCCATCAACAAGGCGTGCAGCAGATGAAACCGCAGGGCTTATCTTGCTTTATAAAGACAAGCCTGCACAAACATTTTTCCACGCAAGCAGCGGCGGAAAAACCGCAGATGTTTATTCGGCGTGGGGTGGCGGCGCAGGTCTTGATTATTTAAAGAGTGTCGAAGATACTTATGAAAATAGCGAAAAATATGCACTTTGGTCAGTGACATACACTGCAGATGAAATTAAAAATAAGCTTGCAAAAGCCGGCATCAATATAGGAAATATTACAAATGTTGTTGTCACCGAGCGTGGTGACGATGATGAGCGCGTTCGCAAGCTACGCTTTGATGGAACAGACGGTTCTCACAGTGTTACTTTTGAAAAATGCCGTACACTTTTGGGACTAAAAAGCCAGTATTATTATATTCGTGGTGCAAGTACAAGCGCAGAAGAAAAAAAGGTATCGGTTCTTACGGGCAGCGGTACAAAGCAAATTTATATCAACAAATCGAGCGTGCTCGGTGCAAATGGAACAAAGCTTTTGCCATACAGTGCAAGTGTTATAAGTGCATTCGAAACTATGATACTTAATAGAACAAATGACGAACATCAAAACACACCAAGCGGAAGCTTTACATTTGAAGGGCGTGGTCACGGTCACGGTATAGGCCTTAGCCAATACGGTGCAAAAGGCATGGCAGAGGCAGGCTTTAGCTATGACGAGATTTTGATGCATTATTATAACGGAACATCTTTATCAAAATAGACAGGTTTTATATTTTTGGGGGAATATTGTGAAGACACATGATTTTTATTACGAACTGCCACAAGAGCTCATTGCACAGATACCTCTTGAGGATAGAAGTGCATCGCGACTTATGCTTTTGAACAGACAAAATCAAAGCATAGAGCATAACTGCTTTAAAAATATAACAGACTATCTTAATGCAGGCGATTGCCTCGTGTTAAATGATACGCGCGTTATACCTGCGCGTCTTTACGGCAAGCGTGCAGACACCGGCGGTGGCATCGAATTCTTACTTTTGCACAAGCACTCTCTTGATGAGTGGGAGGTAATATTAAAACCGGGAAAGCGTGCAAAGGTCGGCACAATTTTTGAGTTTGGTGACGGAATGCTTAAAGCACAGGTCAAAAAAATCGTAAACGACGGCAACAGAATCGTGAAGTTTATATACGACGGCATATTTGAACAGGTGCTTGACACGCTTGGTGAAATGCCTCTGCCACACTATATCACGCACAAACTCGACGATAAGGAACGCTATCAGACGGTATATTCAAAAAACAGCGGTTCGGCAGCTGCACCTACGGCAGGGTTGCATTTTACAGATGAGCTCCTTGATAAAATAAGACAAAAGGGTGTAAAGGTTGAGTTTGTGACACTTCATGTCGGTCTTGGTACATTTCGTCCCGTAAAAGCCGAAAATGTCGCAGACCACAAAATGCATAGCGAGTTTTTTGTTATAGACGAAAAAACAGCAACATCAGTAAACGAAACAAAGAAAAACGGTGGGCGCGTAATATCTGTTGGTACAACGGCCAACAGAGTGCTTGAATCTGTGGCAGATGAAAACGGATTTGTAAAGCCGCAGACGGGCTGGACCGATATTTTTATATATCCCGGTTATAAGTTTAAGTGCACAAATGCACTTATTACAAATTTTCATTTGCCGGAATCGACTCTTATAATGCTTGTAAGCGCATTTGCAGGATATGATTTTGTAATGGAAGCGTACAAAACGGCGGTAAAGGAAAAATATCGTTTCTTTAGCTTTGGCGACAGTATGTTTATTTATTAAGAGATTTTTTAAAACATTCTCGGAGGAAGTATATGTTTAAGCTGATAAAAACAGAAAATAAAGCAAGGCGTGGAGAATTTGATACGGTACACGGCAAGGTACAAACACCTGTGTTTATGAATGTAGGAACCTGTGGTGCAATCAAAGGCGGCGTTTCAAGTGTAGACCTTAAAGATATTGGATGCCAGGTCGAGCTTTCAAATACTTATCATTTACATCTTCGTCCGGGTGACAATATTATACACAAGCTCGGTGGATTGCATAAGCTTATGAACTGGGACAGGCCGATACTTACCGACAGTGGCGGATTCCAGGTGTTTTCGCTTGCAAGCTTGCGACGGATTGAAGAAGAAGGCGTGGTTTTTTCATCGCACATTGATGGCAAACGCATATTTATGGGACCAGAGGAGAGTATGCGTATCCAGTCAAACCTTGGCTCTACGATTGCAATGGCTTTTGATGAATGTATTGAAAATCCATCACCTTATGATTATGTACGCCGCTCATCAGAGCGTACAACGCGCTGGCTTGTGCGATGCAAAAACGAGATGCAACATCTTAACAGTTTGGAGCATACTATAAATAAAAAGCAATTACTTTTCGGAATAAATCAGGGTGGCATTTTTGATGATATAAGAAAAGAACATATGCAACAAATTGCGGAGCTGGACCTTGATGGATATGCAATCGGTGGCCTTGCAGTAGGCGAAACGCACGAACAAATGTATCATATCATTGAACAAGTCGAGCCATTTATGCCAAAAGATAAGCCTCGTTATTTGATGGGTGTGGGCACGCCTGTAAATATAATAGAAAGTGTAGCACGCGGCGTTGACTTTTTTGACTGTGTAATGCCAAGTCGCAACGCTCGTCATGGTCATGTGTTTACACACGACGGCATTATAAATATTATGAATGTAAAATATGAGCTTGATACAAAACCTATCGAGGACGGATGTATGTGCCCGACATGTCGTAATTATTCAAGAGCATATATACGCCATCTATTTAAAGCAAAGGAAATGCTTGCGCAAAGACTTTGTGTGTTGCACAACCTGTATTTTTACAACAATCTTATGAGCGAAATACGAAATGCACTTGATGATGGGCATTTTGATGAATTCAGACGGGAAAATGTTGAAAAAATGGCGCGCAGAATATAAAAAAAAGTGCTATAATACCATATTTGTTTAGTAAATAAAAAAAAGACTTGACTAAAACGGTTTTTTTTAGTATATTTAAATTATCATAAAATAGCTATACAAAGAACATAATAATTCTGAGAGGGGATTTTTTTAATGTATTCCAGAGAAGTTGTCCTTCAAAATCAGGTTGGCCTTCATGCAAGACCGGCTACATTTTTTATTCAAAAGGCAAATGAATTTAAATCGAGCATTTGGGTTGAAAAGGAAGAAAGAAAAGTTAATGCAAAGAGTTTATTGGGTGTGTTGTCACTTGGTATAGCTCGCGGTACAGGCATTGTAATAATTGCTGATGGTGTTGATGAAAAGCAGGCCGTTGATGCTTTGGTTGAACTTATCGATTCAAACTTTTCCGAGTAATATATAAACAGTTTAGCTTTATAGTAATTACTTGTCAGGATATCGTTTTTGCGATATCCTTTTAATTATCTTTAAAGATATAGCGAAAAGATATTTTTAAAAAATTTAAAAAATAATAAAAAAACACTTGCAATTATACTTCATATGTGGTAAAATTATCGGGTGATACGGATGGTCCTCTGTCAATAGCCGGACATGAACATCTATGAAGGAAGGAGGCAAATAAAAATGGATATGATTAAATCTATTACAGAATCTCAGATTAGAACAGATTTACCTCAGCTTAATATCGGTGATACTTTAAAGGTATATTTTAAGGTAATCGAGGGTACTCGTGAGAGAATCCAGATGTTTGAAGGAACACTTATTAAGAAAAACGGCGGTGGGATTTCTGAAACATTTACAGTAAGAAGAATTTCTTATGGTGTAGGTGTTGAGAGAACTTTCCCTGTTAATTCTCCAAAAATTGACAAGATTGAGATTTCAAGAAAAGGTAGAGTTAGAAGAGCTAAACTTTATTATCTGCGTGACAGAGTCGGCAAGAGTGCCAAGGTTAAAGAGAGAATTTAACATATGCTTAACGAAAGGGACATTTGTGTCCCTTTTGTGTTAGCCGTATTTATAACATTTATTATGTGTTTTGCGTCTACGAGGAGGCACAGTAATGATTGAAAAAGATAATTTTGATAATGAAAACATCGATAAAAACGATGCTGATATAAAAAACACTTCGGAAGAAAATGATGTATATATAGAAATATGCGACGATGAAGATGCGTCTGATGCAGGTATGAGCATATCAATTTCTGCAGATGAAAAGGAGCAAAAAAAAGACTCATTTAACCTGTTTAAAGAAGTTCGCGAATGGGTTGTTGCGATTTTAGTTGCTCTTATTGTAGTAGGTCTTATAAAAGGATTTTTGTTCGATTTTGTCGTTGTGGACGGTCGTTCGATGCAGACGACACTCCTAAATGGTGACAGGCTCGTGCTTACAAAGCTTGGTTATACCCCTAAAAGGGGAGATGTTGTAGTTCTTGATGCAAACTTTAAAGTGCGTGAGCAATATATCGCCCAGCAAAAAGAGCAATATGGCGAAAGCTTTGGTTGGTATGACGAGTTCAAACTAAGACACTTCCCTTGGGAACAGAAAAAATATGGTATTGAGCCATGCCACTATGTAAAACGAATAATCGCGCTTGAGGGCGATGTAATTGATATCAACAACAGAACAAATGAGGTAATTGTAAATAATAAAGTAATCGAAGAGCCTTATCTTGATAATGTGTTGACATACTCCGGTTTTGAAATGGATTATCCATATACTCTGGAGAAGGATTTTGCATTTGTGATGGGCGATAATCGTGAGGACTCTCGCGATAGCAGATACAAACTACCCGGTGCAATACCTTATGAGGCAATTCTTGGAAAAGCGACATTTCGCTTTTGGCCATTTAGTAGTATAGGAATGGTAGAGTAATAAATGATTTTTAGCTATTAGAGGGGTTGACTCACTCGGGTTGACCCCATAATTTTTCTTTTGTTGGAGGAGGAATTTAGATGGAATTACAGTGGTATCCCGGACATATGGCAAAAACACGCAGGCTTATAGGCGAAAACCTAAAGCTTGTTGATGTTGTTGTTGAAATTCTTGACGCTCGTATTCCTCTTTCAAGCCGCAATCCTGATTTTGATGATATGCTTTTGTCAAAGCCGCGCGTCGTAATAATAAACAAGTGTGACCTTGCTGATGATAAAGCAACAAGTCTATGGGAACAGTGGTATAAAAAAAACGGCGCGTCTGTTATTTTAACAAATTCTTTGAATGGAAAGGGCGTAGATAAAATTTCTTTGGCTGCAAAAAGCGCAATATCAGACAAGCTCAGCCGCGATGCAGAGCGCGGACTTACAAAAGCAATAAAACTTATGGTAGTCGGCATTCCGAATGTCGGCAAATCGTCACTTATAAATCGTCTTGCCGGACGCGTTGCTGCAAAAACCGGTGACAAGCCCGGCGTAACAAAAGGCAAACAATGGATACGCCCGAACAATCAGATTGAAATACTTGATACGCCCGGTATTTTGTGGCCAAAATTTGAAAATCAACAGATTGGGAAAAATCTCGCATATATAGGCTCAATACGCGATGAAATTATGGATGTAGAAACGCTAGCGTGTAATTTGCTCGAGTTTTTGCGTGATACTTATGATGCTATGTTGTGTGCACGCTATAAGCTTGATACTGATATATCTCAGATGAGCGGATATGAATTGCTCGAATATATCAGCAAAAAGCGTGGATTTGTTATATCCGGCGGTGAAATAGATACTTATAGGGGCGCAAACATTGTGCTCGATGAATTTCGCAGCGCAAAAATCGGCAAAATTACGCTTGAACTTCCTCCACGGGACTAAATGGCAACAAAAAAAGTCGTCATAAGACGACCTTTAATGTTTGTAAAAATAATTACTCAACAATAAACTCTTTTACATCAGCTTTAAAAGCTTCTGCACTCGTTTCAGGACAGTGTGCCTCTAAAACAATCGACTTGCTTAAATCAAGTGAAAATATACCCATTATTGATTTTGCATCAACGACATATCTGCCCGAAATCAAATCCACATCAAAATCGTACTTGTTAACTGCATTAACGAAGTTTTTGATGCTATTGATTGAACTAAGTGAAATATTAAATGTTGTCATAAATGTATCCTCCTTAAATATAAATATACAAAACTTCTTAATATAATATTAACACTAAATTGTATCAATAGTCAATAATATTTGATAAAATTTACAAACTTTTAATATATACCTATGTTTATACAGAAAGGAGCGTGTAGCTTTTGCTATGAAAAAAGTAGCTTTTTGTACACTTGGGTGCAAGGTAAATCAATACGAAACACAAGCGATGTGCGAGCTGTTTTTAAAGCAAGGCTATCGCGAAACAAGCTTTGATAATTTTGCTGATGTTTATGTTATAAATACATGCTCTGTCACAAGTCTTTCCGACAGAAAATCACGCCAGATGATACGCCGTGCAAAAAGACTTAATCCGGACGCAATTATCGTTGTGACGGGTTGTTATGCCCAAACAGCCGCCAATGAGGTTGCAAAAATAGATGGTGTAAACCTTGTAATCGGTACAAGCGGACGAAAAGAGATTGTAAATCTTGTTGAAAGCATAAGCATCGAAAACACGCATATTGCCGTTGATGATATTATGCATATACATGAGTTTGAAAATTTATCTGTAAATACATATAATGACAAAACGAGAGCATATGTAAAAGTGCAGGAAGGTTGTAGCCAATTTTGCTCATACTGTATAATTCCGTATGCACGCGGCCCTATAAGAAGCCGCAACGAAGAGGATGTTGTTGATGAGGCAAGACGCCTTGCTGATAGTGGTTTTTGTGAGATTGTTTTAGTAGGCATTCATATCGCATCGTATGGTAAGGATTTAAAAAATACCTCTCTTGAAAAAATTATATGCAAAATCGCAAATATTGATAATATAAAGCGCATCCGCCTAAGCTCTATTGAACCTATGACGCTTGATGAAAGCTTTATAAATGCAATTAGCAGTGCAAATGACAAGCTTTGCCACCATTTTCACATTTCTCTGCAGTCCGGTTGTGATGAAACGCTTATGCGTATGAACAGAAAATATTTAAGCACTGATTTTGAAAAAATTGTAGCCGGCTTGCACAAAGCTTCGCCCGATGCTGCAATTACAACGGATATTATGGTAGGTTTTCCGGGCGAAAGTGATGAAGAATTTGAAAAAAGTCTTGCCTTTGCAGACAAAATGGAATTTGCTGACATGCATGTGTTCCAATATTCTCCGCGTCCGGGCACCCCTGCTGCAATAATGAAAAACCAGGTAAAACCCGAGCTTAAACACGAGCGCAGCGCGCGCATGATTGAAATGGCAACAAAAAATCGTGATAAATTTTTGGACAAGTTTGTCGGGCGGAAAATGTTGGTGCTTTTTGAGCAGGAGCACGAACACAAAAAAGGCCTTTATGAAGGCAAAACCGAGAATTATATTACCGTAGTGTGCGAATCGGAGCGCAATTTATCAGGAGAGCTTTTGTATGTACATTTACAAAAACACTCAAACGGCGTTATGTACGGTATTATTGAATTGTGAGAGGGATAGTTTTTATGGAAAAAGCAAAAACAGTACTTATTACAGGTGCATCACGCGGAATTGGGCGTGCATGTGCACTAAAATTTGCACAAAAAGGTCACAGAGTTATTATAAATTATAATAAGAGCGCATCCGCTGCAAATACGCTTGAACAAGAAATTATAAACAGCGGTGGTTTTGCATTCGCGTGCCAAGCCGATGTGTCAAACAGCGAGCAGGTAAGGCAGATGTTTGATATTATAAACGAGCGATTCGGCGGCGTTGATATACTTATAAACAATGCGGGAATCGCAAATACAAAGCCGTTTTGTGATATAAACGAGGCCGAATGGGACGAACTTTTTAATGTAAATATCAAAGGAATGTTTAATTGTACCAAGGCTGTGCTCGATTATATGATTAAGAAAAAGTGTGGCAAAATTGTAAACATATCGTCGATTTGGGGTATATGCGGCGCATCATGCGAGGTAGCATATTCCGCATCAAAAGCTGCAGTTATAGGTTTTAGTAAGGCACTTGCAAGTGAACTCGGTCCAAGTGGTATATGTGTAAACTGTGTTGCGCCCGGAATAATTGATACAGATATGAATGCATCAATCTGTGACGAGGACAAAAATGAGCTTTGTAACCAAACGCCGCTTTGTCGCATGGGCAGCGCCGATGAAATAGCAAACGCGGTATACTTTCTTGCAAGTGATGAGGCATCTTTCATAACAGGCCAAATTATAAGCCCAAATGGCGGTTTTGTGATTTGATTGATTATTTTTAAAAAAAGGAATCGCATCTGCGATTCCTTTTTTATTATTATTTTTTAATTTCAACAAGCTTTATCCATGAGTCCCATCTAACACTTGCGCCAAGGTTTTCCGACACAAATCGAATCGGCACCAAAAATCTTCCATCATAAATTTTTGCAGGAACATCAAGCTTTGTTTCTTTTCCGTTTACGATTGCAATATTATCATTATTTTTTATTGTAACCGTTCTCTTTTGGCCGTTCTCCCTTACCTCTGCAGTTGCTGTTACATTTATTTCGTCATAGCTAATCGTTGCACCAAGTGCTTCAAATATCGCTCTCATAGGTACAAGCGTTCTGCCATTTACTAAAACCGGAGCAACATCACTCTTTAGCGGTACACCGTTTATCTCTACTACCGGCGCCTTATCCTTTTCAAGAATTTTTATAGGAACAAGGTTCTCGGGAAGCTCATAATCAAAGAATACCGGCTCTAATACTGGTGTAGGATTTGCACCTGTGCGTGTTATTAAAACGACATGCTCTGTTGGCTTATTATGCTTATAGACCTCATCCTCAAAGGTGGTTATTGCCTCTACTATTGTCTTTTCATATTTTTTATATGGAAGATACTTTTTAAGAGCTTTTACGCCATCTTTACGAGTTGCATTGTCAACTATCCATTTTTCTGCCGATGCGATAAGCGTTTCATTATTCGTCGCATCAAGCTTATATGAGCTGATTGCACTCGTTTCGACATCTCTTATAAACGCTCTGTGTGAAATATCTTTGTTGTATCGCTCGTTCGAAAGTCCTGCCAAAATAAGCGACTGCTGTTGGCCGGGGTTGTTTTCCTTATCAGCAATATTTACACCCTCTGCAAGCTGCTGTGCAGTTGCTACCATTACAGACTTGCCATCCATTTTGATTTCATAGTTTCCTTTTGCAAGGCCTGTTACCTTTATAATCTCGCGATTAAGCTCATCTGTAATCGGGAAAAGCTCCTCCGCTTTTCTGTATTGTTCATCAGCTGCCAACGGAAGTCCATCCGCTTTATATGTGTATTTCACGCTGTCTTTTGCTACAACAAGGTCTTTTACTGTAGCTCTTGATGTTTGCGCCTCTTTTTTGGGAATATCAATACTTACTGTTGCAACCTCGCCACTTTCACCTTGCGCTTTTAGAATTGAATATGTCAATATCCAATGAACATGCTCTACAGGGTGAATTCGGTCGCTAGAAAATTTAAAATAAGGATTTTCTTTGCCATCCTTTTCAAAACGATTGTAAAGCTCTACAATCAGCATAGGTGTATTTATATCGACAAATTCACTGTGGAAATTCTCATCATTTTTTTCATTTAATATATTATATACGAGATAACCTGCTGTACGAATTACATTATTAAAGCCCGGTGATGTTTGGTTTGTAGTATATTCCGGAAGACCTGTATATGTCTTTTCATACCAAAGCCACTCATCAAACATTGGACTCGATAGTGCAATAATTTCTTCTATTCCTCTTTCTTTAAGCATATCAATAAAGTTTTGATATGAGTTTTGATATGTAGTTTTCAATGCATTACGCTTTTCATGTATACCAAATTCTTCGTCCTTGCCTATATAATACTCGGCACGGTTCATATCATTTGTGCCAATCATAAGCACAACCTTATTAAACGGCTTTTCATAATCAGCATCAAATATATCATGGTCAATACGACTTATAAGAGAGTCGACTCTGTCACCACCGATTCCCTTATTTACATATGAGAAATCCACATTCGGATAACGGGTGGAATAATAATTAAAAAGGAATTTTGCGTACCAGCCTCCACTGCTGGCATATGTAATACTATCGCCTATGAATGCAACCTTATCTCCATCCTCAAACTTTGGGACATAGTCATATGCATCATCAGCTAAAATTTTAGGATATTTTACCTCACCTGTAAGTGTCTGTGGCACATATTTTGGAGCATAAACGCTTATATCCTCCGGCAGTGCCTCACTTTTTTTGCTAATCTTTACCGCGTCAAAGATACCATTTGCTTCATTTCCGATAAGCTTTAAATAATATGTCTTTCCGCCATCTAAAACGCCAAGCGATAATGATGTCCATCCATAAATACCTCTGTTTTTAGATAGCATAGTCAATGCTGTATAAGAAGGGGTCTCGTTGTCGGTAAAGCTTACTAGTACAGAGTCATTTGCTGAACCTGTAACATAACCACGCAACTCTAAAAAATATTCTGCCGTTTCTTCAAGTAAAATCTTAAACGCAATAGCATGTTCTTCAATTGCCGGATTTGCAGTATTGTTCGTCAAAAGCTGTATAGCTTTGCCGCGTGATGCATCCTTGCTTAAAGTAATCTGGGCATGCTTTGAATTTAAGAGGCCTCTTTCCATTTCGCTCTCTTTATCAACCACAAGTGTAGGATATTCCACAGCTGCAAAGCTCACGCCACACATACTAGGCAATATCATAAACATGCATAAAACAAGAGAAATAATTCTGCTTGACACCTTTTTCATAAAAATCCACCCTTCGCGATTTATATTTTGTCTCATATCTGTTTCGTTAAAAATCAAGGTATTACACCTTATTATAATTATACGATAGTTTGCCATGTTTGTCAATAAAAATCGAGTGCCCCTAATAGCTTTATTATAAATAATTCGCGAGCTATAAAAGCATTCGTTTTTAACAATTCCATATTGCTTTTTTGGGTAAGTTGTACTATAATAAGATTAGTACAAAGTAGGTCATTATAAAGCAAACTTATAAAGGTAAAGGGGCATCGGCTATCGTATATGTTATAGATGGCCTTGGTACAAGAGAATATGCCCACGATTATGACAAATTGTTAAGTCTCAGAGAAAAGGTAAACTCCATGATAGGCGAATTTTTAAAATAATTTTATTGATAATATATTATAAGGCGGTGGTACTATGGACAAAAAATCAAATAACACATCAAAAAATACAGTCAGCAGAGAAACAAAGCACACTGTGTTTCTTATAACATATTCGATTGTTCTGGCAGTGGCTCTTTTGAATATGAACTCTACTATGTCGCTTCTTGGATGGCTTTTGTCTATAGCAAGTCCATTTTTGACGGGTCTTATTGTTGCGTTTGTAATTAACATTATAATGACACGCCTTGAAACAAAGGTCTTTATATTTCTCGACAAGCCAAACTATAAGCTGTGGCAAAAAATAAAACGCCCGGTCTGTATGTTTTTATCATTTTTAATAATTGTGCTCTCTTTTGCCGCAATTATTGGCTTTATTGCTCCACAAATTTCGCAAAGTATTCAAATGCTATCAGCAAATATGCCGATATATAGCTCATTTTTGCAAAATTTTACAAACAATATCCTTGGATGGTTCAATCTTTCGATTGAGGATTTTGGAAGCTTTTTAATAAGCTGGGATAGCTTGTTTGAAAAATTTTCATCACTCATTGCAAACATATCCCCAAGTGTGCTAAACTTTGCAACGGGCTTTACTTCTGCGATTTTTGACTTCTTTATGGGAATAATTTTTGCGATATATCTGCTTTTAGGTAAAGAGAAAATCCTTAAAAATATTGATCGCGCAACGCAAGCATATTTGCCAAATGATAAATATTCATCTGTAAAGCGTATAAGTAATAAAGCAAACTTCATTTTTACAAGCTTTGTCGTTGGACAGCTTACGGACGCTGTAATTCTTGGTGTTATGTATTTTATCGGCACAAGCGTATTTCGTATGCCGTATGCGCCACTTATTGCAACAATTATGGCAATTGCAAGCCTTATACCGATATTCGGTCCGATAATCGGTGCGATACCATCGGCGTTCATTCTTCTTATGGTAAACCCGAGCCTTGCAATAATATTTATCATAATGGCAATAGTATTTCAACAAATTGAAAGCAACATTATATACCCAAAGGTTGTTGGAGATTCTGTCGGCTTGCCGGGTGTATGGGTTCTTTTTGCAATACTTGTTGGAGGAAGTCTGTTTGGCGCTCTCGGTATGGTTTTGTCCGTACCTTTTGCATCGCTGATATATTCACTGCTTCGCGAAGATGTAAATGCGCGTATAAATTCGCGTAAAATCGCAGAAACAAAAGATAGTGAATAGTCTCGAAATTTGATATAAAAAAGCAGATAGGAACAATTCCTATCTGCTTTTAATTTTATCTTTTATTGTTCTGGCGTTTCTTCTTCGTTTTGAATATCTTGTTCGTCTATCTCCTCTTGCTCCTCGCGTTCTGTTTGTGCAAGTGAAACAATCTTTACATCGTCATTAAGCTTCATAAGTCGAACGCCCTTCGTAACACGAGAATATGTGCTTATATCACCAGTATGAAGCCTTATAATTACGCCCGCATCAGTAATAAGCATAATATCGTCATTCTCGCCAACGGTGCTTATGCCTGCAATTTTGCCCGTCTGCTCGGTAATGCGATAGGTGAGTACGCCCTTGCCGCCACGGTTTTGTGTATGATATTCATCGAGCTCAGTCTTTTTGCCGTATCCGTTTTCAGAAACAACCAAAAGCCTTGTCCCTTCATATGCAACGCTTGCACCAACAACACTGTCGTCACCGACAAGGCGTATTGCGCGCACGCCACGAGCCATACGGCCCATTACACGAACATCATTTTCATCAAATCGAATCGCCATACCATTGGCTGTACCTATAATCATATCACAATTACCATCCGTAAGCGAAACCTTGATTACTTCATCGTCTTCATCAAGGCCAATAGCTCTAAGACCATTTTTGCGATTTGTATCATAATCGGCAAGCGGACTTCTCTTGGTGATACCATTCTTTGTAACAAATGTCAAATACTTGTCCTCAGAAAACTCCTTTAGTGCGATTGTTGTGCTAATCTTTTCCCCCGGCGCAAGCTCAAGAAGATTTACAACTGCTGTGCCCTTTGCCTGACGACTTGCTTCGGGAATTTGATATCCTTTTAGTCTGAACATTCTGCCCTGATTTGTAAAGAAAAGAATATTATTATGAGTAGATGTTGTCATAAGCTCTTCAACAAAGTCCTCATCGCGAACCGATTGGGCCGAAATTCCTCTTCCGCCGCGCCTCTGTGAACGATATGTATCAACTGGCATGCGCTTTACATATCCAAAGTGCGTAAGCGTAATTACGACCTCTTCCTCTTCGATAAGGTCCTCAATGTCGATTTCATCAACAACGGGAACAATCTCGCTTCGTCTTTCGTCGCCATATTTTTCCTTTATTCTTATCAAATCTTCTTTGATAATACTCATCGCAAGCTCTTCATCAGCCAAAATATCATTCAAGCGTTTGATTTGTGCTTGTACCTCGGCAAGCTCTTCGTGTATCTTTTGTCTTTCAAGACCGCTCAAACGGCCAAGACGCATATCAACGATTGCCTGTGCTTGTACATCTGTAAGCGCAAATCGTTCTATAAGCTCTGCTTTTGCATCCGCAACGCCACCTTTTGACGAACGAATTACATTTATTACCTCATCAATATTATCAATTGCAATACACAATCCGTTTAAGATATGCTCTCTGTCAATAGCCTTTTTAAGCTCAAAACGCGTTTTGCGCATAAGCACATCCTTTTGGAACTCAATATAATAATCAAGTATCTCTCTAAGATTTAAAAGGCGTGGTTCTGTATTATTAACAATAGCTATCATATTTGCACAAAAGCTTTCCTGCATTTGTGTGTTTTTATAAAGATGATTTAGTATAACATTTGCATTCGCGTCGCGTCTTACCTCTATTACAATGCGCATGCCCTCACGGTCAGATTCGTCGCGTATTTTTGTAATACCATCTATGCGCTTATCACGCACAAGCTCACCAATTTTTTCAACAAGCTTTGCCTTATTAACCTGATAAGGAATTTCCGTTACAACGATTTGCTGATGCGTCTTAAGCTCCTCTATAACAGCGCGTGCACGCATCAAAATCCTGCCACGACCGGTGTGATACGCTGCGCGGATACCGCTTTTGCCCATAATAATTCCCGCAGTTGGAAAATCCGGACCCTTGATGTAACCCATAAGCTCATCTATTGTTATGTTTGGGTCCTCCATAACTGCAACAATACCATCAATTACTTCGCCAAGGTTGTGCGGCGGAATATTTGTAGCCATACCAACCGCAATACCCGATGAACCGTTTACGAGAAGATTTGGGAACTTTGATGTTATAACTATTGGCTCAAGTCTGCTATCATCATAGTTTGGACCAAAATCAACCGTTTCTTTTTCAATATCAGCAAGCATCTCAAGCGATATTTTGCTCATCCTCGACTCTGTATAACGATAAGCAGCAGGCGGGTCACCGTCTACCGAACCAAAGTTGCCCTGGCCATCAACAAGCGGATATCTCATCGAAAAATCCTGGGCAAGTCTTACAAGAGCATCATATACCGATGCGTCACCATGCGGATGATATTTACCAAGCACATCGCCGACAGTAGTTGCACACTTTTTATAAGCTTTATCAGGTGTAAGCCCCGCCTCGTGCATCGTATACAAAATACGCCTGTGAACAGGTTTTAGTCCGTCACGAACATCAGGCAATGCACGCCCGATTATTACGCTCATGGCATAGTCGATATACGATTTTTTCATTTCTTTGGAAAGCTCTACATCAATTATCTTTTGAAATTCATTGTCAGCCATTTTTGTGACCTCCGTTTATATATCATTTGTTTGCACCATGTAAAAATTTTATCTTACAAGCATGCTTTCGCCGCTCATTTGCTCCGGTATTTCAAGCTCCATCATATCAAGAAGTGTAGGCGCAATATCAGCAAGTCTGCCCTCAGCTTTAAGCTTTGCATCATATCCAACCATAACAAGTGGTACCGGATTTGTCGAATGGGCAGTAACAATACTGCCATCATCGCCAAACATTTCATCTGCATTACCATGGTCAGCAGTAACAAGTGCACATCCGCCCATTTTTTCTATCGCATCAAGCACGCGTCCAAGGCACTCGTCCACCGCTTCAACAGCTGCCTTTGCACAATCAAATACACCTGTATGCCCAACCATATCACAGTTCGCAAAGTTTAGTACAATTACATCATATTTGTCTGATAAAATACGCTTTACCGCCTCGTCAGCAACCTCGTACGCACTCATTTCAGGTTTTAAATCATATGTTGCAACCTTTGGCGATGCGATAAGTGCTCTATCCTCGCCGGGATACTCTTTTTCAACGCCGCCATTGAAGAAAAATGTTACATGTGCATACTTTTCAGTTTCGGCTATACGAAGCTGGGTAAGACCTTTTGAACTTATATATTCACCAAAGGTATTTATAAGTAATGTTGGTTTGAATGCAACATCAACATTCGGCATCGATTTGTCATATTGTGTCATGCATACAAAATAAACATCAAAGAATTTTCTTTCAAAGCCATCAAACGACTCATCTACCAATGTTCTTGTAATCTCTCTTGCACGGTCGGGACGGAAGTTGTAGAATATTACACTATCGCCCTCGGATATTGTTGCACCGCCTTCAATTACTGTCGGTACAACAAACTCGTCCGTAATTTCATTTTTATATGATTCGCGCACCGCAGTTTCTGCATCCTGTGCACAAGTCCCTTTACCATAAACCATAGCATCGTATGCCTTCGCAACGCGCTCCCAACGATTATCCCTGTCCATAGCATAATAGCGTCCCATAACTGTTGCTACCTTGCCTATGCCGATTTTTTTCATCTCATTACATAGCTCGGCTACATAGTCGGCGCCTGTTGTAGGACCGACATCGCGTCCATCCAAGAAACAATGCACATAAACATCCTCTACGCCGTGCTTTTTTGCAAGCTCTAACAGTGCATATAAATGCGTATTGTGCGAATGAACACCACCATCAGACAAAAGTCCCATAAGGTGTAGTGCGCCACCATTCTTTTTTGCATTTTTGGCAGCTGCCAAAAATGCATCATTTTCAAAAAAATCACCGTCGCCGATTGACTTTGTAATTCTTGTAAGCTCCTGATACACAATTCTTCCTGCACCAATGTTTGTATGTCCAACCTCTGAATTACCCATTTGTCCGTCAGGTAGTCCAACATCCATGCCGCTTGCATAAATTTTGTTGTTTGGATATGTTGCCATAAGCTTATCCATAACAGGTGTCGCCGCTGCATCAATCGCCGATTGCTTCTTGTCGCGCGCTATACCATATCCGTCAAGTATTATCAATGCTGTAGGTTTTTTCATAAATTTTGTGCTCCTTCAAGTTAAATAACATAAAACTACTTTAATACTCATTTTCTCAAAGCGGGGCAGACACGAGTCTGTCCCGCTGATGCCAAACAATTATAATAATTTGTCAAGACTCAAATTTATTTATGCGCCAACTATTGCCGAAAAATCATCAACTTTCAAGCTTGCACCACCAACAAGTCCACCATCAATATCAGACATGCCAAAAAGCTCTGCTGCATTGCTTGGCTTTACACTGCCGCCATATTGAACAATAAGTTCATCAGCAACCGCCGAGCCATAAAGCTCTCCGATAACCTCTCTTATAGCAGCACAAACCTCATTTGCTTGCTCGTTTGTAGCTGTCTTTCCTGTACCGATTGCCCAGATAGGCTCATATGCGATTATTGTCTTTGCTGCATCTTTTGCACTTACATTCATAAATGCAATTTTAACCTGGCTTCTGATAAGGTCAATTGTAATGCCCTGCTCACGCTCTTCAAGCGACTCTCCAACACACACAATTGGTTTTAAACCCTTTTCAATAGCTTTCAAAAGCTTTTTATTAACTGTAACATCTGTTTCAGCAAAATACTGTCTTCTTTCACTGTGACCGATGATTACATACTCAACACCCATGCTCGAAAGCATATCTGCACTAACCTCGCCTGTGTATGCACCGCTATCTTCAAAGTGAAGGTTCTGTGCACCAATTTTAATGTTTGTGCCCTTTGCCGCATCAATAGCTGCTGAAAGACATACAAACGGAACACATGCCACAACCTCTGCTTTTACATCCTTTACCGCCGGTGCAAGCTCCTTTATAAATTCGCCTGTTTGGGACGGTGTTTTATTCATTTTCCAGTTACCTGCTACAACTGTTTTTCTCATTTGTTATTATCTCCAATCCATTTTGTTATTATTTGTCTTGTAATGCTACTATACCCGGAAGCTCTTTACCTTCCAAAAACTCAAGCGATGCACCGCCACCTGTTGAAATGTGGCTCATCTTATCACCAAGGCCTGCCTGATTAACAGCGGCAACGCTATCGCCACCACCTATAACAGTTATTGCATCAAGCTCTGCAAGCATTTGTGCTATCGCGTCTGTACCTTTTGCAAAATTGCTCATCTCAAACACGCCCATAGGTCCGTTCCAAACGACTGTCTTTGCATCTTTTAATGCATCTTTATATAGCTCGACTGTCTTTTCGCCAATATCAAGTCCCTGCCATCCCGGCTCGATTGTGTTTGAAGCAACTGTCTTAAATGGTGCATCATTTGAAAACTCTTGTGATACAACTGTATCAACAGGAATCAATAGCTCAACGCCCTTATCCTTCGCTTTCTGCATCATTTCGTTTGCAAAATCAATATAATCAGCCTCTAAAAGCGAATCACCAATCTCATATCCTTTAGCCTTCATAAATGTATAAGCCATTCCGCCACCGATTATAAGCTTGTCAACCTTTTCAAGAAGGTTGTTGATTACAGAAATTTTTGACGATACTTTTGAGCCACCAAGAATAGCAACACATGGTCTTGCAGGATTGTTTACTGCATTGCCCAAAAATTCAATTTCCTTCTGGATAAGATATCCTGCAACTGCCGTATCAATGTAGTCCGTCACACCAACTGTTGAACAATGTGCTCTGTGAGCTGTACCAAATGCATCGTTTACAAATATTTCTGCAAGCGAAGCAAGCTCTTTACTGAATGTTTCAATATTTTTTGTTTCTTCTGCTCTGTAACGGGTGTTTTCCAAAAGAACTACATCACCATCGCTCATAGCAGCAACAGCTTTTTTAGCATTCTCTCCAACAACCTCATCATCAGCCGCAAAAACGATATCCTTTCCAAGCTTTTCGGAAAGACTCTTTGCAACAGGTGCCAATGAAAATTCCGGCTTTGGCTCGCCCTTTGGTTTGCCCATATGTGAACAAAGTATAACCTTTGCACCATTATCAACCAAATACTTTATTGTAGGAAGCGCGCCTATGATTCTTGTTTCATCTGTGATATTTCTGTTTTCGTCAAGCGGCACATTAAAATCGCAACGCACTAACACTTTTTTGCCTTTTACAGCAATGTCCTCTACCGTTTTTTTGTTTAACATTTTTAAGTACACCTCTCTATGTTTTATTTTTTTCTTCCTTATTATATTAACCTTATTCATTATACACTAAATAAAAACTTTTTTCAAGGTTTTGGACAATTTTTTTCATATATTTTACTGTTTTTTGTATGGGTATTTTTCAATATAAAATCGTATCAAAAATAATAGGCGAATAATTGCGTTTTTTTACTCATAGATTTTACATGTCTATAATATCTCTTATATTTTACCCATATATCTTATATACATATTCAATTTCTAAAACTTTGTTTTCGCATATCAAAAAAAATTGTAGCATCCAAAGGCTTTTTCTTGGCATTTAGCCCTAAAAACCGCAACATTTCGCGCTTTTGCATCAAAATTCGCATTTCTTTCGATTGTATCAAAAAAAGTGTAATTGTTTTAAATAAAAAATACAACTCATAAAAATAAATAGCAGTTTACTATTTCTCAAAAGTGTGTTAAAGTTATATTATGAGATATTGATACAAAAGGGGTTTTTGTATCTGAGTCACACTTTTTTGTTTGCTTTTTTTGCAACAAAACAAAAAATTACAAACTTGATTATAATAAGAAAAAGGAGGAGTACTTATGGAAAATATAACCACCGCATCTAGTTGTGGTATATTTGAACCACCGGCAAGGCCTAAAATTACCAAAGAAATGAAGGCAGCTATGGAAAGCTCTGGTCTTAGTAAGGCAGAACAAAAAGCAGCTCTTAATGAACAGCTTGCAGTTGCAAAAGAAAAGTATCTTGCCGCCAAAGCCGTTTGGAAAGCAAAACCTCAAACACCTCAAGAAGAGGTAGATGCTCTCAAAGCAGTTTGGGAGGAAAAGAAGAACAATCTTAAAGCACGCAAAGCAGAAGTGAAAAAAGAATGCAAGAATGCTATCTTGGAGGCAAAAAAGCTCGAAGATGTTGCTGCAAGAGAGCTTGCAATTTCACTTGCAAAAAACAAGTGTTATAACGCATTGCTTGATTTGGATGAGGATCTTCGTGTTGCAAGGGCAGCACTTAATAAGGCTACAATGTCATCCGATGAAATTTATAAGTATCACAAGGGTATAAAGCTTCGCGCAGCTATTTGGCGCGATAGAAACCTTTATTTGATGCTTGTACCTTTCATGATTTCGTACATAGTATTCTCGTATATGCCTATGTATGGTTTGCTCATTGCGTTTAAGGATTACAATCCTATCAAAGGTATTTTGGAAAGTCCTTGGGCGCCCATGGGCGGTTTCTATCATTTTTATTCGTTTATGTCGGGCCCATATTTTGGAAGACTTCTTAGAAATACTTTCTTGATTAACTTCTGGAGTATAATATTTAGTTTTCCATTACCTATTGTTTTCGCTATTTTGCTTAATGAAGCGAGAAATAAGATGTTTAAAACAACAATACAAACGATTTCATACTTGCCCCACTTTGTATCAATGGTTGTTATTGCCGGTTTGGTTATAAACTTCCTTTCACCATCGACCGGTCTTATTAACTTCCTATACAAGTGGCTTACCGGCTCGCCAGAGGGTATTTACTTCCTTGCAAAACCGGAGTACTTCCGTACGATTTATGTTACAATGAACGCGTGGGCAGGTACTGGTTTTGCTTCAATCATATATACCTCTGCACTTGCGGGTATTGACCAGGAACTTTATGAGGCTGCTCGTATCGACGGTGCAGGAAGATGGCGTCAACTGTTTAGCATAACAATTCCAGGCATTATGCCTACAATCGCTATTAACTTGATTATGCGTCTTGGTAGCGTTTTACAAGTAGGTTATGAAACGATTATTCTTCTTTATCAGCCGATTACATACCAAACTGCCGATGTTATCAGCACATATGTATACCGCGCAGGTCTTAGGGAAGGTAACTACTCATTGGGCACGGCAGTCGGCTTGTTCAATGCTGCTGTTGCTTTGATAATGGTTAACCTATCAAATGCCGTATCGCGCAAGATCGGCGATGTAGGTTTGTGGTAAGAAAGGGGGAGCGCACAAAATGAAAATAAAAAGATCAATTGGTGAACATATTTTTGATACTGTAAATATTATATTACTTATCCTTGTTGCATTTGTAACGCTTTATCCTTTCTGGTATGTTCTTATTTGTTCACTCAGTAATCCTGATTTGGTTATTGCAGGTCAAGTTAACTGGTACCCGATTGGATTTGAGCTTGCATCATACAAGAAAGCTTTTGAGATGCCATACATTTGGACATCATACGCGAATACAATATTCTATTCCGTTGTAGGTACAGGCATTAGCATATTTCTTACAATTCTTAGTGGATATGCATTGTCAAAGAAACGCCTTCACGGAAGAATTTTCTTTACTTGGGTAATGCTTATTACAATGTGGTTTAGCGCAGGTTTGATTCCTTCATACCTAAACATCAAGAACCTCGGTTTGTTAAACAATCGTTGGACCGTTGTTATAGCTCACGCTATTAGCGCTTTCTATGTTGTTCTTATGCGTACATATTTCGAGTCCATCTCTGATTCGCTTGAAGAATCGGCAAAAATGGACGGTGCAAACGACTGGCTTGTACTATTTAAAATATATGTGCCTTTATCTGTGCCGTGTATCATGACGATTGCGATGTACTACTTTGTTGGCAGATGGAATGAGTACTTCTTTGCAATGCTTATTATGCAGGACGAAGCAAAGCTTCCACTGCAAGTTATATTGCAAAAACTTATTATGCAAACAAGAAACATAGACCCGAACCAGGATATATCGGACTCGACACTCAACCAGCAAACAATTATTTATGCTACAATTATGGTTGCTGCGCTCCCGATGATTTGTATATATCCTTTCGTTCAAAAGTTCTTTGTAAAGGGTATTATGATTGGTGCTGTAAAGGGTTAACCGCTGTATCAAAATTAAAATTAAAGGAAACAGACATGCCGTCTGTTTCCTTTTTTGATACCTGTGCGCGTGATACTACATTCTGAAAATAGCCTTACATAATGGACACAAAAATTTTGGCATTTTCACTACTACAATTTTCATCAATACCACCATACCTTTCATACTATTTTTTAAAACAGAAGCAAATCCCAAGCACTATGATAACAAGTGCCTCAATGCCGGCAATAAGTCTTATAGGAAACAACAGCGCCGACATTACTCCTATACACAAAGCCATAACTCCCCACAATATGTATTTAAAAAAGCACCCCATAGCACCCCTCCCCACAGCTAGATTGTGTGATACTTTAATATATGCTATATGAGCATTTTTGTGCATAGTGGTTTTTTGTTGTATCCTCGAATCCAAATAAAAAAAGAGCGATATAAAATTTATACCGCTCTTTTTATTAACACATTATATTATTTTCTCTATTAAATCTTTTTAAGCTTTCCAAGTGTCTTATAAAGAAGCACTGCCGCTTCTGCACGAGTAGTCTCACCACGCGGTCTGAAGCTTCCATCAGGATCACCGTTTATAATTCCATAGTTCTTTAACGCATACACGGCCTCCTGTGCATAAGATGCTATATCGCCTGCATCCTTGAATGCAAACGGATTTGTTGCAGGGCTTATACCTGCATCACGCAACATACGATAAAGTAATACGGCCATATCCTGACGCGATATTCTCGCTCCGATGCCAAATGTGCCATCTCCCATGCCGCTTGTAAGCTTTTTCTGCTCTGCCAATGCTACATACGGTGCATACCATCCCGATTTTGCATCTGTAAATGATGGTACTGCTGATGGATTTACTTCACCAGCGCCATACATACCAACTGCTGCAATCTTTATAAATTCTTCTCTTGATATAGAATTTCTCGGTTTGAACGAGCCATCATTATACCCTGCAAAAATCTGTTGTGTGCTTAGTGCACCAATTGCTTCCCATGCCCACTCAACGCCTGCCAAATCGTTATAAGGCATATTGCTTACAGGCGGTGTTACAGTCGGCGAAGCAGATGGTTGTGGTATAAATGTCATCTCTCCACCGCCACCAGGTCCTCCCGGAGGTGGTGTAGGGCTAGGTGTAGCTGTTGCAATCGGCTTTGCAAGCACTTCTGTTGAAAATTTTGCATCAAGTGTTGCATAATCAATTACCGAAGTAGCCAATCTGCAAGCATCAGCAACGCTCTGTTTGTTCAAGTCTGATAATTGAGCATATCTGTCAGCGTTTGTCATGCCCGCATCCACTGCCAATTTGTCAAGGAATTCTCTCGAAATATGGCTACTATTTCCTGCCGGCGATTTTACACCCGCATAAATTACTTGTCTTTTATAAAGCTTTAAAAGGTCATCAAAGCTTGCAACGCTCGAGCCTATAACAGAACTCTCAATGCTCGAAAGTGCCACAGCCTGAATCTTTGTGTTATTTGTTAACGCTGTATATTTTGTAATATCAGCGCGAGTAGAAAGACCACTCAAATCCGACTCAATACTGTGTCCAACTGCTTGTGCATATGTTTCTTTATCAATTATATCAAGAACACCATCTAAATCAGCAAGTGTAACACCTGTCGGTAATTTTGCTCTTAAATCGGCCAGCTTTGCAATAACTGCTGTTGCAGCTTCATTTTGATAGCTCGTAATGCTGTCCCACATTGTTTCTCTGTCAATAGCCAATACGCCTTTCCATGTCTCTGCATGTGTAACAAACTCTGATGCTACTGTTTTTTCTACAAGCTCTCTGAATATTACTAGTTTCTCATCAGTTGGTGCAAATAATACTGTATCAGTTCTCTCCGGTAACGAAACGCCGTCAACAGTCGGCATTACTAAAATCGTATAATTTCCGCGCGGCGATAGAGTCGAATCATCAGCAAGAGTAATTGTAGCTTCAAAGCTTCCGCCTTCGCCTACCATTGCAGATGTAGCGCCAATAAATTTATCACTCGTCCAAGCGGTGCCATTTGCATCCATGTCTGCAAGAGCAGCACTTGTTACACCCGGTTTTAGTATAACTATTGTAACATTTGTTACATATGGAATTGCTTGTGTATATGTTCCCGAAATTGTAATAGTTGGTTCTGTTGTGCTGGCAACTGCATCAACGGCTGCCGATACGCTGGTAGTGCTGACCATCATCATAACAACCACCATCACAACCGATACTAACTTTAAAAAATTAGAGCGTCTCATTTTATAACTCCTCCTCTATTTCTGCACTGTGGGGGAGATTTGCTCTCCCCACAGTGCGCAAAATTCATTATCTACTCTATGTTTGTGTGGTTGTTTATTGCCAATCTTCGCCACCGTCTTCAACGCCGGTGATGAAGTTTAGTGTATAAGTCTTCAGAACGCTGTCGCCCTTCTTTATCTCGATTCTTCTTGAGCCGTTGCCACCCGTTGCAACCGGGTCAAACGAATCGCCGTCAGGATATGCAACTGTTACGCCATCCTCAGCAGTTTGTGCAACGCCCACTATTGTAAATACTTCTTCACTTGATAGTATAATGTCATATTCAAATGTATTCGGGTCAAAGCCTGCAACACCAATGCCACCATATGTCAGCGACTTAAGAATCGTCGGTGTTATAAATGTTACTGTAAATTCACTCTTGTCTTCTGAACCATAGCCCATTATTGCAGCTTGTGATTTTACTGTAGCTTTTATTGTGCCCTTGCGCACCAAATCACTAAGTGTAAGCTTTGCATCTGCTGGTGTATATTCGATTGTAGCTTTTCCTGTGTCTGCTACAACACCGTTTAATGTAATCTCTACTGCGTCATGCGGAACCTCTACCGTGTATGCTCTTCTTCCCTTGTGCGCTAGAGCCCAGCCGTTTACAACAGTCGCGCTACCACCATCTATCGAATATGTGAATGATGAAAGCTTTGCATTATCCGATGGCTCTGCTCTTGTAATACTGATTGTCTTCGTCGTCCGATCAACGGTTGAATCCTGTGGCTGAATAGTTACTCTAACATCGATTGTTTCATCATAATCAAGTTCTACAACGCCATCTGCCGGAACCATCGTAACTGTTGCACCGATATGATTAGCTGCCACAGTAACTGTAACTGTTGCTACATCACAATCAACATTGTGCATATATGTGCCCCATTCAGGATGCTCTATAAATTCTTGTACATCAATGCCATTAACCTTTACAAACGCAAGGCTTGCATCTGTCGAAGCAATGCCGTCGGCGCTATCCCACTCAACAAGATAGAAGCCTGTATCATTTATGACTGCCGACTCCATGTCGGATACATTTGTCGGGTCAAGCGTGCTCCACTCTGCCGGTCTGCCATAGTTTGGTATTTCGACTGTCTGGCCCGGATTATAATGCTTCTTGTATGCATTCATTCCGCCAATTTGTGTATCACAGAGCGTCCATCCTGCTGCAACACCATTCGGCCAAGCCTTGCCTTCGCGGTCAACATAGTAAATTGTAGCACCGCTCGAAACCTTAAAGCTCAACCATGTTTGTGTTCCTGTATAATACTTGTTAAAGTACGATGTAAGAGCACTTAAGTCGCCTATAGGAACTCTCTTTGGTGTATTCTCTTCATGAGCGTTCGGGCGTCTGATAATTGATGTTGTTTTTCCAGCAAATACTGTGCCCGTATTTATTGTATATTCTGTGCTGTCACTATATGGGAAGGTTGTTCCGCTAACGATTGTATCCTGAACAGCGTATGGACTTTCATCGATTGTATACGCTGCCAAATCATCGGCATAACCTTGGTTTAGTCCGTATATAGACGCTGTATCAGCCGATGCTGTAATATCATAAATCTTATTTGGCTTTTTGTCGTTGGACACATCATGCTTGATTGTTACTGTGTATGTTTTATGTTGTGTTCCATCAAGTGATGTCGTTGTAACAACTATAACTGCCTCACGGTTTTCATCAAATTCAACCTCTTTTTGATCTGTAAATGTATAGCCCTCACCTGCAGCCAATGTGTAAGTTGTTCCTTCAAATTTCGGTGCTGCTTCTAAAGAAGCTTTTGTCAAACCTTCTGTATATGGAACTGTTACTTCATAAGCCGAATTGTCTGCATCGCCTGATGTAAATGTATCAACGCTCACTACCTTCTTTGGAATAAGTGTGCCATCGCCTATAACGGCTGACATACTATGAAGCTCTGCATCATCTTTGTCAATATTTGGCGCATCCCACTTTGCAAGAACAATCACATATTGCTCGGCCGCCTTACCTATTGTGGGAATGATAACCTCTTCGTTTGCATTAAAATGCTTTGAGTAACAGTAGTTGTACTCCTTCCATGTTTGAATGTACTTTTGATTCGGAGCAGACAAAGGAGCCAATTCTTCATTCAAAAATCTTCCCGATGCTGCCGAGGAATATGCATTATACGATGCCATATAGTATGGAACATCAACCAAATTTTCACCATCAGTACGCTTTGGTGTCGCTTCCACTGCGCCGACCGGATTTGCGTTTAGATAAGCAGACCAAGAAGCATATCCACCATAATTTGGTGTTGTACCATTGTTTAATGTGGTCCAGCCATTTTCTAATGTATAACCGGTACCCGAAGCAGGTGCTTGGTTACTAAGAACATATATCGTCACACCGCCGGATGCCTTAAAGCTTATATATGTTTCGCCAACTTTTGCCAAAAGCTTTCCGGTAACATAACTTGCAAGACCGGAAAGTGTCGAAATCTGTTCTAATCCTCTCAAACCTGTACCAATATATGCAGGGCACACGCCATTACGGTTATCATTAGCGTCCGAATAATAAGGCGATACCCTATACGCCAAAGGCTTGTTTTCATCATATACCGGTGCGGCCTCCTCTGGTTTTGTATTGCCGCCATATCTTAAATCTTTGATTACCGGTGCTTTATAAGAAATGTCAAAAGTATAGTTCTTTGGTGCCGCATTTGGAGCAGTAACTGTTACAGCATTTTCTCCAAGAACATATGTATTAGGCTGAACTATGTCAGTTTTATTATCCTTTGCAACAAGGCGCATGCTGATTTCTTCTGACCTTTCAAACTTAACATCATATTCTAATGTTTCTGCACTATAGTCAAAGTTTGGCCATATTTTGTCGTTTTTAACAACAAACACGCTATCATCTGTAGAAGGAATGCAGGCCGGGGCAGTAAGTGCCTTTGCATTTTCAAAACCTGTCCATACATAAGCTTTTAAAACAACCCTGTCATATGTAACAGTAGTCGCACCAACAGTTTTTGTGCCGGTAAGCTTTTGAACTCCTGACATATAGACTGTTACATCTTGACTTACACCTGCAGCACGTGTAACCCTTTCATATACTACATCTTCCAATACATCATCAACATATTTGCCAACCCAAAAAACCGCATTTGATGGTGAAACGGCACTTGGGTTTATATTGCTGATTGTAACCGTAGCAGATATTGTGCTTGCACTCGTCGGCAAATCCGTAATAACTGTCGCCCCATTTTTGAATGTAACAGCCGAAGCTGCCAAATCGCCAACGGGCAATGATGCCGCCGAAACAGTCGTCGACATTGTACACAAAGTCATAATAAGGCACAATGTTAAACAAATATACTTTTTGAACATGTTAGCTCCCCCTCGTTCTTTTAGTTTTACAAATAAATATTGCTTTTCCAAGCTTATCAACGCTGCATAAATTTTATCTATACTAGGCAAATATCACAAAGAAAATATATTCCTCTCTACAATAAAATGCAGACAAACTTATTATAATAATATCACATATATTGTTATATGTAAATCGCTATTTAATAATCTTTTTATATTTTTTCACTTTTTTTTGCAATATTATATTTTGTTGTACAATATGACTATTTTACAGTGTGTATTTTGGGCATTTTGCATCTGCTTTTTACTGTTGCTCCTTGATAGTTTTTACATACTGTCCCGGAGATGTTCCCTCATATTTATTGAAAAGTCTGAATAGTGTCGCTACTGTATTACAACCAATGCGTGATGCAAGCTCACTATTTTTAACCCATGGCTCATTTTGAAGAATTTGCTTTGCCATTTTAATTCTGTACCTGCTTAAATAATCTTTAAAGTTTTCGCCGGTAGCCTCTTTAAAAAGTGTGCTTGTGTAACACTGTGACAAATCAAAATGACCACCTATATCAAGAAGCGATATGTCCTCATTATAATGTGTATGAATATAGTCAAGCATCGAATCAGCAAGATTGTCCTGCTCAAGCTTGTTTTCCATATTTATGTATTCAATTACTTTGTCAAACAATTCGTGTATTTTTGCCCGAAGCTCTTGGGCATCGTTGCACATTTTCAGGTCAAGAAAAACTATACTCCCTTCGCCAAAAATCTCATCCGTAGTTTTGTTTAACGCTTCAGCGACTCTATTAACACTGGCCGTAATTGCAAATATAAAAGCATTTACCCTGTCCTTTGCAAGCGAGCGTTTTTCAAAGTTTTCAACAAGAATATTTTCAATAATTCTGTGTGTTTCATCGCTATGTGCTCTGATAACCTCTGCAATAAGCTCGCGTTCAACATCGAGCGGGTAATAAAAACCATCCGTATTTGCCGCATTTACATCCTCTTCTGCCACAATTGCGTTGCGGCTGCCTACTGTAAATCGGTTTTCCATAATTGTGCAAGACGAAGCATACGAGGTTGATATTTCTGAAAGCTTTTCACAATCTGCACCGATTGCACCAATAATTCCAACCTCAAAGCTGCCCTCTACCATCATTGCCATATCGGCCAAAAGCTCTCGAAGTTTGCGCGTATCACTCCCGTACGAAATTGCTGAAATAGTACTGCAATCTATGTCGATGGCCCCATGTATAATCTGTTCTTTAAGTTGATCGTCTATAAACTCTTTTATCTGATATTTAATCTTATCTATACTTTCGTGCGAAAAGGCATCCAAAAGCAAATCATAGTTTTCAAATTTTAACAAAACAACTCTGTAAGGGCCCTCTGCTTCGTTTCCGCAAAGCTCGTCCATTCTTGTTATAATCTCTTCTTCGCTCAAAAGACCGAACATCAAATCCTTTAAAAGCTTTGTGCGAAGCGGATATGCCGTAGCGTCAAGCTTTTCTTTAAGTGATGATATATCACTCGACATATGTGTAAATTTCTGACGAACAAAAAGCCCCTCATCACTTATATTGTCGTTCGTTCCCGCTAAAAAACCAATCGTTTTGTTTATAGGCGAGTATACCCATCTGGCAAGCAAAAGAAGTAATAACCAAAGGGCAATAAACACCGCACAACAAATTGCAAATATTGAAAAGAATATTTGAGTTGCCTTTGTGGAAAGCGGTTCCGATGAGCACGCAAAAATATAGTCCCAATTGTGTGTGCCAGACTTTGTAACAGTATATAAATTTTTCTCAATAAATTCTGTTCTTATCCTTGATGATGGCGTATATTTTTTTATGACATTATTTATTATATTGCTCGACTTGATTGTGTTTTTTCCTACATTGCATATCAAATTTTGTCCGTTAAGTATTGCAAATGAGCCTTCAGCTTTTATAGCATCTTCAAATATCATTCCCGCATCAAGTGTGCATATTATGTAAGCATCAAGTCCATTTAATATTTTTTTATCTATCATAACAATAGTGCCTGCATCCTCACTCGACATTGAAGATGCATAGCTTATAAACATTTTTTCTTCGCTATCTTTATTTGCAAAATGTTGTCGTATGGATGTTGTTATGCCCATGCCAAAGCTATACAAATGCAAAAATTCAGTCATATTTATTTGCTCGTTTGCGCCAATCACATTGTCTCTTTGGGACGAAAAACTTGACACATACATATCAAGGCCTTGATTTGAAAAATCCTTCGTCACGGTCGCGATCGCATTTTGAAGTGTGTTGGCATTTTGCAAATTATTATCGGCCAAATAATTTGCAAGTGCTGCATCTTCACTGATGCGCACAGAAGCGTCCTTTAATACATTAAGCCTTATATCAATTTTTTTTGATATTTGTTCAAGGGAAATTTGCTTTTTTGCAACAAAATCAAGTCTTGCATTCACAAAAGCACCTGCATATAAACAAACGCCCAATATAATTGTAAACACAAGAGAAATCGCAATATATCCCCATAATATACGCTTAAAAAGCTTGCGCCCGGTCATACGCTATCGCTCCTTTTATTACTTGCATTTCTTTTGATACATAATTTTATTATACATTGTTTTCAAAAGTTTTGCAAGAAAAATAATATATTAAATCTGCCTAAAATACGGATTACTTTACGATATATGCATTTTTTAGGTAACATTACCACGCACAGATGCATATGATAATATTACTTTGTATCAAAATTTGTGTAATATGGTGGTGAAAGTATTATATGAGCATGCTTTTAGAAGCGCTGTTTTGGTTTGTTGTTTTGGCAGGAATTTTTTCACTCATAACAGATGTCATAAATTATTTTTTCTCACACATTACATCAGACAAAAATACAGAATATATCGTTTTGCCTGTAAAAGATTGTCAGGAAAGCATTGAAATGCATATCCGCTCGGCAATATGGCGCAAGCAGCATAAAAAAAGTAAAAACACATCACAAATAATTGTGGTAGACAAAGGCTCAAGCGATGATACAAAAAAAATAGCCGAGCAAATTGCACTCGACTATGATTTCGTCTTTGTAACAGATAAAGACGGATATATTGATTTTTTGCGAAACATAAAATAAAAACGGTACTTATCCATGTGGGCAAGTACCATTTTATTGATTTGACATACTCTATATATTGTCTTTAAAATACATATCTCTAAGCTTTTTTAAAAGTTTGCGTTCCATGCGCGATATGCACATCTGTGACACGCCCAAATCTGACGCAATCTGTTTTTGAGTCTTTTCTTCATAATATCTTTTGTGTAAAAAACTGCGTTCATTCTCATCAAGAGAAGCCATGCATTTGTCAACAAAATCCTTGTCCTCAACAAACAAAAACCCTTCATCAGTTTTGCCAAGTGTACTTTCAAGATGCATGTCGTCGTTTAAAATGTCGCTTTCAAACGATATAACCTGTGGCAAAAGTCTGTCGCTCATTTGTGTGTTTTCTTTCTCGGTTGCGTTTGCAAGATGTATTCTGTATGCCTTTGAAAAAATTTCATAAAGCCTTCTCGGTACACGAATAAAATTACCCTTGTCGCGAAAATATCGCTTAATTTCTCCCATAATTGTGGGCACTGCATATGTCGTAAATTTTGTACCCTTTGTCACATCAAAACGCTCAACTGCATACAAAAGCCCTATACAAGCAACCTGATACAAATCATCAAAATCGACCCCTCTGCCACAAAATCGCTTTGCGATTATGTGCGCAATATATGTGTATCTGTCAATAATCGTGTTTCGTATTTCTTTATCTTTTGTGTTTTTATAACACTCAAAAAGCTCTTCGTCCGAAGCTTTGTTTTCTATCATTTCGTGACCCATATGCCTTCTGCCCCTTTAATAAGGATTTACATTGCCGCCACTGATAATGTATCGCGCCATAGCAAGCCCGTTTTCGTGATTTGCCTTTTGCCACTTTGCTTTTTCATTTCTTCGAAGTGGTCGCACGCACAAATACAAATCGTCTGCATCAACATTCTCAAACTGTGTAAAAATCGGGTTCTGCCCCATATTTATTGCATATACACTGCCGTCATCATAGCGTTTTAACAAGCTTTCATCAATTGAAAACTCCTTTGCATATTCGCCAAGGTCACAAAAACCATATTTTGAATAACGGTCAACGAACTCCTTATCAAACAACAATACAACTGCATTACCGCCTGCCATTTCGACATTTGCCATATCAAACATAGCGACGCCTGCTTCATTGCTCGTCTCTTTATCAAGATATATTACATTAAATTTTGCAGTATTTTTTTCATCGTTATCTATATCTTTTGTAATCGTTGCAAACTTGTCCTCAAGCTCATATGCCTCAATTTGTCCCATAGCATCAATGCCACCCATATATGTTATAGTAAAATCAGGCTTGACGGTTGTAGCACACTCAACAAGGAAAAGTCCGATTGCTAAGATTGCAGCGACAACGCCTACTATATGCCATTTGTAATAATACCATACATTACTCCACCATGCTTTTGTAAAAGGAGTCTTGTAGCGTTTTGGTTCTAAATTCATTTTATCTCACCTCATAGTTTAAAATATGCATTATTATCTCATTCACATATTTTTCCCCAAAATATATAAATTTTGAGACTATTTATTATTTGCCATAGTATTTTTCTCTTGCACGCGCCATCGCTTCTATTGATTTGTCAAATGAATCTCTCGAGTTAAATTCCCGGTTGCAATAACCAGCCGTATATGTATAATCTCTCGTGGGCTCCCACGGGGCAGATATATAGCCAAGAATCTGGTCCTGTGACGGTGTGCCATTCTTAAAATATTCTACTACATGGTCTGTGTTTGTGTCGGGATATTGGTTAAAAATCGTTGTAGTAGGAACATATTTATAGCCATGATCCATAAGCGGAAGTATGTGCTTTCTAAAGTTCACTCTTATCCACAAATCCTCTTCACGAGTTATGCCCTTATCTTTATAATGGCCATCAATCTCTGTCATAACAGGGCCATCGTCACCACCATAATGGTTCCAATAATACCACGGCATCACTACAACATCATCAGGATTTATATATTTTGTGCATAAATCAGGATAATAAATCAACGGCTCGTTCCATATCATTGCGATCGAACCGGTTTTCTTAACTTCATCAATAAGGAACTTATAATCGCTTAAATACAGCTCCGGCTTTCTGAAAACAACATAGTCCGTACCCTGTATTGCACAAACTATTTCCTCTTCATCGCCGCCAAGGTGGATATACTTTGGATGCTCAAATATTTCGTATATCTCATTTATTATATCGCTGCAAAATTTATAGTACGGCTTTGTAGATTGCATACAGCGATATTCACCCATCCAAAAATTGTGATGCGTCGAAAAATTAATCTTTGGTATAATCTCTATGCCACGCGCTCTGCATTTTTCAAGCTCCTGATGTGTTCGTTCACGCGACCACGAGCCTTTTACTGCAAGCTCGGGATGGCTGTCATATACTACACCGTCACCAACATCAAGAAGTATTGTGTTTATACCGCCCTCTTCGCATTTGTCCAAAAGATAATTCCAAAAATTTTTATCAAAATCAATAGGGTTTTTTCCTCCCCATTGATTTGCGCTTAAATAGACCATAAGACCCCAAATCATTTTACTATCACTCATTTTTCTCTTCTCCTTTTGCAAAATATTATTTGCCGTAATATTTTTCTCTTGCAACCTTTAACAAATCAAGCGATAAATCATATGTGTCCTTGTATTTACCGTCGATCTCTCTCCATGGTGCAGTCATATAACCAATAATCTGCTCATCCGGACAATTTTCTTTAAAATACTTTAATGTGTCATCCGTATTTGTTTCCGGGCAATAGAATGTAGAAGGCGTCGGGATATACTTGTAGCCCTTCTCCAAAAGCGGAACAATCTTTTTCATAAATTCTACTCTCATAGGAACATCCTTTTCATATCTGATGCCCTTGTCGTAATAGTGGTTATCTATATCTGAGATAATCGGGAAGTGTTCGTCCTCTGTATAGCTCCAATACCACCATGGTGAAATGACTGCTTCATCAGGGCCTATAAACTTTTCATATATTTCTGTATAATGAACAAGTGGCTCATGCCAAATCCATGGCTTTGCACCAAGACTGTTAACTTCGTCAAATAAGAACTTCAAATCTTTAATCAATACCTCGTTCTTGCGATATATAACCACATCTTCAGCACAAGCGGTGGTAATGATGTTTTCTTCATCCATACCAAGATGTATGTAGCTTGGCTTGTCAAACATTTCATAAATTTCGCCCAATATGTTATGACAGAAATTATAATAACGCGTCGAAGATGTCATGCGACGATACTCGCCCATCCAATATGCGTGTCCTGTTGAAAAATTAAGCTTTGGTATAAGCTCTATTCCGTATTCTCTGCACTTTTTAACCTCTGCAAGCACTTTTTCCTTGCTCCAAGCGCCATCGATTACGATTTCCGGATGGCTCTCATACTGTACGCCATCACCAACATCTATAACAATAGTATTTATGCCTGTATCGGCGCACTTTTTAATAAGCTCGTTCCAATACTCTTCATCAAACTCAACTTTTTCCCTTTTTGGTTGCCACTGACTTAAACTCAATTCCACAAAAAGAGCCCATATTTTTTGATTTGTTTTCATGATGAAAATCCTCCCTATTTTTCGTTTTTTTTAACGATTTTTAACATGGCTTGTATGTCAAGGAAATTATAGCACACAACACTTTTTTTTGCAATAGAAATATGCACTTTTTTTGCTTATATTTTGCAATATTTGGTGTATTTGAAAAGAGATTGACACACATTAAAAAAAAGTATATAATTATTATACAAAGCAGCGTAAAAACAAGCCGATTTATATGGCAGATTGGAGTTGTATATGAGCATTTATAAGTTTAAAAAATTATTATGTTTAATTACGGCTGTCGTGTTGACAGTTTCGTTTGCCTTACCAATAAACATTTTTGCAGAAACGACAGATAAAACTGTTTCAATAACAGTTGAGGGGTCGGGCACGGTTGCAAAAAACAAAGGTATCGCAGGGGAGACAGACCTTGGAACAGGTGCGTCGGCTACATATCCTTTGGGGACATCATTTACACTCACAGCAGTTGAAGATAAAACCTCTACTTTTGTTCACTGGAAGGCTGCAAACAGTGGTGTAATTCTTGGGACTGATAAGACATATTCTGTAACGGTTGATAATGATTTAGAAATAGTCGCCGTTTTTAAAACTGCAGTTGTGCGACTTTCTGTTATGAATATTGGTAAAATCACAGGCAGTGTCACACCGCCACAAGGAACAACAACAAACAAGAACTTTGGCGAGGGCGCATCAAACAAGTATAAGCCGGGCACAAGACTTGCACTCACCGCTGTAGAATCATCAACATCCGATAGTGTTTCATCTGAACCAAAAGCTAAATTTCTTTATTGGATGGATGGTGATACAAAAGAAATAATTACAACTAACAAGTGGTTTTCGATTGTTGCTAATTCGGATTTAAATTTGGTTGCTGTTTTTAGCTCATCATCAATATATTCATTGAATTCTGCTACACTTGAAGCAGTTATTTCTGCCAAAAACTCTGGCGAAATAGTCAATAATATGGGTATGGGTGCGGCGAACGGCGAGGAGAATTATTTTTCCGGTAAAACAGGTTCTTTTGCGCGTGGCACCGTGTTTAAACTTACTGCAAAGGAGTCTGTAGCAGACTTCTTATATTGGATTACTCTGGACAAAAAAACTGAGCAAAACAAGATAATTTCCTTTGATAAAACATATGTGACAACACTCGTCTCTGATATGAATTTAACTGCAGTTTTTGGTCCTCGAAGAACTACGAACAGAAAGTATGTAACCTTTCAAAATGCCACAGGCCTTATATTAGAAGAAAAAGCATATAATACGGGCGAGAGCTCCGCCGATATGATTGTCGTACCAAAAAATCCTACACTTGATGGATATGTGTTTGACGCGTGGTATTTAAACGGCGTGCGCCAATCTATTAAAGCAAATGACAAAATTCCCGCAAGCGAGCTTACAGAGCATAGAGTATATACCGCTGCATTTGTGCCCGAAGAAAATACAGCTTACATTATAAATGTCATTGATGGTAGTGGCAGCGGCACATATAAAGCTAATGAAAATGTTGTTATAACCCTTGACGAAAGCAAAGTCCCGCAAGGGAAGCGCTTTGACCATTGGTTGTGCGATAATGATATTTTAAGCTATGATACTACATTTTCATTTAGTGCCGGTGCAATGAGTGATATGACTATCAAAGCTATATATGCTCCAAGTGAGCAAGCAAAAGCAAAAGTCCCTGAGCTTTCTATTTCTGTTTCAAACTATTCATCCGAGAATAGAACGATTACATTTATGGCACAAAGATTTCTCCCTCTTGATTATGAACTCGTTGAAACAGGCATTTTAGTAAACTCTGATATAAACTTCACTATTGATACAGTGGGCGTTTCAAAGGTTGTTTCCACATCAAAAAGTCCAAGTGGCCAATTTTGTGTGACGAAGAAAAATCCATCAAGTGCATCATGGTATGGTTATGCAAAAGCATATTTAGTGTATAGGAAAAACAATGTGAATCGTATCATATACACCAATGAAATAACAGTAAAAATCGGCGATTAAAGCCATAATAAAAAGGCTCCTATAACAGATAAGTCATAGGAGCCTTTTTTGTGTTTATAAGCCTTTATTGTATTATTGTGCCATATTTTCTTATTCTCATTTGTCATCATAAAGTTTTTATATTAACATACCCCGAAGAGCCACAGCGCCCTTCGGGGTATACTTGTTCTGATACAAAAGTTTTATTGATATATTACAATCATCTTCAATGTGCCAGAATATGCCTGCGCAAAAATTCTTGATGCGCCAGGATTTGAACTTACTTCACCAAACTCAACTATACTATTTATATTGATGTTTGGCTCTACCGTAGCCGGTGTTGTATTTGTTGAAACTCTATACACTTTAATGTTCGAATTAAGTGCATATCCTTCTTTGTTTGTTAAATCAAGTGTAGGCGTCTCGCCTGTTGTATCAACAAATGCAGGTACAATCATTATACTCTCGTTTGTTAATGTATAAACCGTGCCATATATTGACTTAAATTTCCACTCACCATAATTGTCTTTTGGGGTGTCATGCTTTTGTTCTGCTACAAGGTTTGTAATATCAAGCTGTTTTCGAATATCGTTTATCTGACCGCTTCCATTAAAACCAAGGCGAACTATATCACCAATCGAAACTGCGTATTTTGAGTCCATACTCTCTGTTTCATATGTTTTTAAAGTGCCATTTTGATATACTTCCATACTATATACATGCTGGCCACTTTTTTGACTTATAATTTCTGAAACATTATTTACAAGGCAAGCAGGCGAATCCGCAGTAATTGCAACATCTGCCACATTTCCAAACACAACAATTACATTTGCAGTAGATGACGAAGTTGTGTCATATGCCTCTATCGTATATTTTGTGCCCGTTCTAAAAAAGCTTGTGGCAGTAGAACGGCTATACTTCGATGCTTCTCTTCTGTTTGTAGGAACAACAAGCACCTGTGTCGATGAATTTACAAACACTTTGCTCTCAAATCCGGTGCCGGACAAATATCTTAGCTCTTCCTTGTTTTTGCCCATTCTCAAAGCATTTTCATCAGTGTTTGGTCCAATATCAAGAACAATTGCACCGCCTTCACCTGTAGTAGTTTGGGCAGTAATAATCGATGTAACCTCTCTGTTATTATTTATAACAACCTTTGCAAGCTGTGAATATGTCGCATCGGCTGCACCTGTGTTTGAAGCCAAAAGCGACGCCGTCTGCGCAAGCTTTGTAAGCACTGCATCACCACTTGTATATGTTTGGTTGTTTATTCTTACCGTGTTTGCCACTTTATACTTTGTCGGGGTAGAAGGCGAACCACTTAATGAAATAACCTCTATTGCCGCATTGTCTCCCATCATATCATATTTGCCCGCAAATGTGATATACATATAGTTGCCTGATTGCACTTCTGTAATCTTTGCTGCGGCAATTTTGCCATCTTTGTCAAGATAAAATGTGCCCGAAGAGCCCGGCGACATATCAACCTTGCCCGATAAAACAACCTGGTCAAACTCTTTTGTTGCTTCATATTGCTTTTTGTTTATGTAATACTTCTTCGGCGATGTGTTTGCCACTGATTCAATTTCTCCGGTTATTGTTTCGTTTGAAACATAGCACTTGAACGAACGCGAATCCCTGCTTGCCGCTACGGAAAGGATGCTCATCGCTCTCAAATCTTCGATTTTCATATCAGCATTTGTCTTTGCATTCATCAATGTTACTGTATTGTTTCTATCATATGGGTCAATTTGGATACTTTTACCCGTTGTATAATAGTCGTATACCACATAATTGTTTGAATGTGTTGAATCAGTTGTTGTTACGGGAGATTTTACTACATATGTATCGTAATCTTCTATAAATAGCGTATCAAATGTCCCATCAGCACCTGTGTCAATCAATCTTACTTTGCCGTTTAAAAAGTTTGCACTATTCGGGTCAAGCCAATACGACAAATCTCTCTCAGATGCGTCGCCGGATGCAAGATGATTGTATGCAGCTGTGTTGTATATAAGCTTCGCGCTCGATGAAATATTTATTGTTTGTGTTCTCGAGCTGCCTGTTTTATTTGGCCAATATGTAAGCTTTAAACGCGAGAAAGAGTCAATATCAGATGATGCAATCGTAAGCTCTTCATTTTGTACCAATGCAGCCTCCATCGAAATGATGATACCTTTTTCGCCACTGCTGTCAAGCTTATAATATCCACTTACATATCCACCAAGGTATTGCCTGGCAACATCTGGTGTAACTGCTGCTGTATAATCATATACCGCAACATTTGTGCCCGATTCAAGCACAATCTCGCCAGTTTTTGTTCTGTTTGCTCCGCTTCCAAGCGAATAAAGTCCATCAACCTCGCTTACAAGCATATTTTTAAACTCGATTACCTTTAGCATATCCCTTAAAAGCGTCTTTTGTGTAAGTGCAACTCCGCCACCAACAACAGGCTCCATAAGCTTTATCTCGAGTGAATTAAATACAAGCTGCGCAACTATGCCACGCGGTGCAGGACCACTTGTTGTAGACTGAATTGCACCCTTTGTAAGCTCAATTTCATTCGCAACAGCTATATAACCACTCGGCCAGCCACCCTTTTCAGCTGCAAGCACCTCTCGTCCAAGCGCACATACTATCATTTTAACTGCTTGTTCATATGTAACCGGCGCATTTGGTGCAAATGTGCCATCACCCATGCCAAGTATTATGCCCCTGTCATACGCAATTTTTACATAACCACTTGCCCAATGGCCCTCCATATCGCTAAATAATCCCGCCGATGATGATGTGCCAACCATGTCCTCCATACCAATTGCACGAGTCATAACCGCAGCAAACTCTGCTCTTGTAATTGTATTCTGTGGCTTAAAGCTTCCGTCTTCATAACCCTTTAATAATCCAAGAGTAACCATTGATTCAATAGCATCGCCATACTGCGTTTTATCCGTAACATCAGTAAATGTAAGTGCCGAGCCACTAATCGACATGCCAAGCATAATAACAAATGCCAGGCATATCGCCGTAATTCTGTTTCTAAGTTTCATAATCCACGCCTCCTATGTAATTAAAATGGATAATATCCTATTATCACTATAACATTATAACATCCAATAGTCAAGAATTATAATCTGTCATATATGTTACAATTTAACTACACAGACTTTTTTTGATAATAAAAAAATCGGTGCCAAAAGGCACCGATTTAATTTTATTGCTTATTGATTACAATTAGCGGCTGTAACGAACGAAGATAACTTCTGTTACAACATCCTTGTAAGCTCTTACAAGTGCATAGCTGTAATCTGTGTATGTTGATGTATCGCTTAGGTCCATATCACCGCTCGAAAGCTTTGTGAAGTACGAAGCTGAGATATCGCTGATTGTACCCTCTGCAAGTTTGAACGAATCAGACAATGCAGCGTTGTATACTGTAACCTTAGCTGTTTCAGGAATATTGATTACTGCATACTCAAGCGGATTAGCGTAGTTCTGGAAGCTACCAGCTTCACCAAGAAGTGTAACTCTTACGCCGTTTGCTGAAGAAGCAATCTTACCAACATAACCGAAGAACAACTCGTTGTTTGCAGCATTGTAACGAGCCTCTGCAGCGTCGCCGCCAAGACCATCATCACT
Source organism: Candidatus Aphodoplasma sp. (assembly GCA_045626925.1). GTDB lineage: Bacteria > Bacillota > Clostridia > UBA1381 > UMGS1253 > Aphodoplasma. Next base: position 102,055 of record JAZUQZ010000016.1, read on the forward strand.
ACCATTTGTTGCATTGTATGTGTGGTTGAAGATCTTGAAGTCAGCCGGTAGAGCAGATGGAGCAGGAAGAATTGTATCAAATGCTGTGCCTGCTGGGCTTGGGCTTGGCTGTGTTAGACCAGGTGTGAATATTGTAGCAATCTGGTCTGCACGACCGTCTTTGTCATACTTGCAGATGAATGCATCACCGATGTTCATGCTTAGGACAGCACTCTCATCGCCTTGTGCAACCATTGTCTCTTCTGCCAAAGCGCCGTTCTTCCAATATGTTACATAGTAAACATCGTCAAATCCGATCTTACCCTTTGTATAACCAGCGAAGATGTTAAGAGCTGAAGCTGTGTCAACATCTGCTGTAGAGTTAAGAACGATAGCAGCCGAGCTACCATTATCTGTCATTGAGAAGAAGTAAATGTCATACTTTGTGCCGTCAACTAGGTCAGCAACTGTCTTAACACTATAATCTTCGATTGTCTTACCAGGTGTATTGTCAATGAAGAACAATGTAGCATCAGAAGTTATATCCTGAGTACCAGCAAATCTGCCAAGGCTTTCTTTCCACTCTGCAGCAACAGCATTACCTGTGAAACCGAACTCATCAGCAGTTGCACCAGCAATTGCGAAGTCGATAGCAGTAATCTTGCTGTCGTTATCAATCTTGTATGTTACGAATCTGTCGATTGTGCTGTTTGTAGAAACTGCAAGAGCCTGACCAGCGATTGTACCGCTGAATGCATAACCGTTGATAACAGCCTTAATGATGTTTGCAGCTGTTAGCGGATCACTTGTTGCAGGTACACCAGAAGGTGTAGGTGTAGCACCAGCATATGCGAACATATCAGCAACTGTCAAAGCTGTAGCAGCAGGTGTAGCTGTTGAACCATACATCTCAAGAACCTCACGGTTTGTATATGTGCCAGCAGCAGCCTTTACGCCGTTGATTTCAACTTTCTCAGCAAGCTCATAGCTTACTTCAGCGCCGTCCTTTGTGAACATTCTTACATATGTCTCACCGAACGAACCAACGCCTGTACTGTATAGGTAAGCATAGTTACCAGATACGCTTGAAGATTTTACGAATAGAGCGATGTCGCCGTTAGCATCTAGGTAGAACTTACCAGCGTCACCAAGTTTTGGAAGAGCAGCCATACCGCCACCGATAGCTTCATATTTCTCGCCATCGATTACTACATAGCCCTTTGTGCTGTTAAGCTGAGCTACGCTACCCTCTACAACATCTCTTGTTACAGTGATGTCATAGTAAACCGGATCAGACCAGTCATTTGTTGTGATGTTAAGTACATCATACTCCTCAAGGTCAGCTACATCGATAGCTTCGCCATCAAGTGTAATGCTGAATGTCTTGAAGTTCTGGTTAACTGTGTTATTAAGAGCAACATATCCTCTTGGAGCTGTTCTCTCAGGCTTAAAGTTAATTCTATTTGTGTTTGTGTTTACGCTCTCAACGATAGCGATTTCATATGTTGTTACATCGATGATATCATACTTGCCATCAGCATTCTGGTCAACAAGTGTCATCGAACCTCTTCTGCTACCAACTAGGTAATCAGAAAGAACAAGTGTCTCGTCAGCTGTGATGCTTGAACCTGTGTATAGGCAAAGATCCTCAGCAGCAGCTAGAACAGCACTTGAAAGAGCCATTGAAGAATCATCATTGTATCTGATTGTTGCATTTGGAGCGATTTCTACAGTTGTGATTCTTGAATCTGTATCTCTGTCACCCCAGAATGAAAGAACATAACCAGTAGGTGCTGGAGAACTGAATGCAGCGCTAGCTGTAGCAGGTGAACCAGCTGTATATGTTACACTGATTGTAGCACCTTCAACGCTTGGCTTATCGTTTGCACGAACGCCTCTATCCTTAGTATCATCATAAAGATTTGCTAGATCGTCAATAACAACTGTAACATTCTTTGTGCTCTTTGGAGCTACGCGAATGATAACGATATCGCCGTTAGCAGCTTCTTTGAAGTAAATCGAAGAAACATAATCAACATAATCTGTAGCGTCTGCACCAGCAAGTGAAGCGTCTACATTAGCGATTGCCCATGTCTCAGGTGTAGTACCTAGAGCAGCAGCATTAAGCTTATCTTCAACATCAATCTTTAGGTCCTTTGTGATTGTAACATCAACAAAACCGTCTTTCATGCTTGTATCCTGAAGATATGTATCTGTGATAGAACCTTCTACCTTATAAATCTTCTGCTTTGTAAGAAGAGTTTTGAACTCTCTCTGGATGTTACCGCTACCGATACCACCGTCAAGAACTTCCCAACGAGCATCTGTACCGTATGTAACTCTCTCCATAAGAGGAGTGTTCATAGCGTTGTTAACAAGAACTGCAACAAGGCTTCTTGCAGCAGGCTCGTCGTTACCAGCAACAGCACCCTTTGTTACTTCATAGTTAGCAGCAACATAAAGATAACCTGTTGGATAACCACCAAACTCGTTAGCCATGCTTGTGTAACCAAGTGTAGCCATAACAAGTTTTACAACCTGAACATATGTAACCGGATCTTCTGGACCGAAGTTACCATTGCCATAACCATCGATGCAACCAAGCTGTTGCGCATAAGCGATGTAGCCCGATGCCCAGTGTGAAGCTGGAACGTCAGCAAACGATGTTGCTGTTGTAGCTAGATCACCTGTGTTAAGCATTGTGCAAAGAACCTTTGCCATCTCTGCTCTTGTGATAGTAGCATCAGGATTAAAGTTACCGTTTTCGTCACCCTTAAAAATGTTAAGAGCTGACAAAGTTTTTACTGCTTCAGCATAAGCGGCGTCATCTGCAACGTCAGGATAACCCGAACCAGCAGCCATTGTAACAGTACCAAATACCATTACACATGCCAAAACTAATGCTAAAACCTTTTTGAGATTTTTCATAGTCTCAAATCCTCCCTTATAATAATTTTTTAGGTTTTTTGAAAGAGTTTCTTATGTAGCAGGCCGCGGCCACCCTCTTTCATCTGCGGCCCGCCCGGTGGCAGTTAATACTCTTAACCACCTTCCTGCATTGATTATAACATCCCAATTCAAACTCGTCAATGCAGTTTAAGCAGATGTAACAAAACTGTAAAATAAGTAACACTGTTGTATCACAACTGCTCAAAGTTTTATTTTAAACACGCACCGACAAACTCTTTAATAAGCTTGTGCGGGCGGTTGGGACGCGATTTAAACTGTGGATGGAAAATTACACCCACAAAGAACTTGTGCCCAGCTACCTCAACTGCATCAGCAAAACCACCATTTTCAGCCTTGCCCGAGATAACAAGCCCGTTCTTTTCCAAAGCGTCATAGTATTTCGGATTCACTTCAAACTTATGCCAATGTCTTTCCGAAATTTTTTCTTCATTATTATATATATCAAAAATCTTTGTACCCTTTTTGAGCTCACTGACACTTGCGCCACGCTTTATCGCGTTATTTTTATCAGCGCAAACATCTGGTGAAAAAATCACATTACAATTTGCAGCAGGGTCAAACTCTTCCGAAGTAGCATCGCCAAGTCCGCACACATTTCTCGCAAAACCAATAACTGCCAACTCCATTCCAAGACCTATTCCCAAGAATGCAATATTATTTTTCCTTGCATATTCAGATGCAATAATCTGTCCCCCAACGCCGTCACAACCATAACCGCCCGGGCTTACAATTCCATCGACATCGCCCAAAAGCTCATCAACATTGTCTTCTGTAACATCATGCGAATCAATCCATCTGAATTTGATACGACATTTGTTTGCTATACCTGCATGCAAAAGCGCCTCATAAACGCTCAGATACGAATCGTGAAGCTCACAATCCTTACCAACAATTGCAACAGTAGTTTCCTTCTCTGGATATTTAAATGTGTTAACAAGCTCGCGCCATTCTGTCAAATCCGGCTTGCCACAGTTAAGTGCAAGCTTATCGCAAAGAATCTGCGGAAGTCCTTCCTGTTCAAAAATAAGCGGAATCTCGTAAATGGTCGGCGCAGTAATATTTTGAATAACTGCCTTGCTGGAAATATTACAAAACAAACCAATTTTAGCCTTCGTTTCATCATTAAGCGGCATCTCTGTACGGCAAACAAGCACATCCGGCTGTATTCCCACACTCAAAAGCCCCTTTACACTATGCTGAACAGGCTTTGTCTTAAGCTCGCCCGAAGCGTGCAAATAAGGAATAAGTGCAACCTGCACATAAATGCAGTTTTCACGGCCCACATCACTTGCAACCTGACGAATTGCCTCCAAAAACGGCATACTTTCTATATCGCCGACTGTACCGCCGATTTCGGTAATAACGACATCTGTCTTGTTCTCATCAGCAACGCTATATATTTTTCTTTTAATCTCATCGGTGATGTGCGGAATAATTTGTACCGTACCGCCACCATAAGCACCATCGCGCTCACTTGATATAACATTCCAATATATACGACCGGCCGATGTGTTAGCATTTCTTGTAAGACTTTCATCAGCGAAGCGCTCATAATGACCTATATCAAGGTCTGTCTCAGCGCCATCATCGGTAATAAATACCTCACCATGTTGTATTGGGCTCATGCGTCCCGGTCCTATATTTATATATGGGTCAAACTTCTGCATTGTAACACGCAAGCCTCTTGCTTTCAAGAGTCGACCAATCGAGGCCACGGTAATACCTTTACCAAGGCCCGAAACAACTCCACCTGTTACAAAAATGTATTTCACTGCCATATTAACCAATCCTTTTTCTAAAAATGTCTGCCAAAAAACATCTGCCCAAACTAATACCTAATTTATTTTATACTTTTTCATTGTCAATGTCAAGGATTTTTTTGATATTTCGTCAAATTATTTGCTAATTTTATGAAATCTCAACTTTATTTATATGAATAAATATTTTTTATATTTTTTGCTGGTCTGAATAAATAAATATCCACCCGCATAGCGGGTGGTATTTCATTTTCGGGCATAGCCCTACACTCTACTGGCTACGCACAAGTGCGTCTTTTATTGGCCTGCCAGCCATGCAATTCCTACTTACTACCAATAAATGGGTCCCGTGGGTCAAACAAACTTAACTGATCACTTTCCTTATCTCTTTTTAACTGTTCTTCTATATATGTTTTTATTGCCTTTGTATTTTTACCCACGGTATCAACGTAATATACTTCGGAGCAAGCACTATATGGTACTTGCAATTCCATTTTGTGTGTGCTAAACTATTTGTGTCTATGGTTTCTTTTTTCATAGATTAAATCCTCCTATGTGTTTTTTCTCGACTGGCAGGTCGTTTTTATTATAACACATAGGAGGATTTTGCTCATCGGTTAACCTCTATTGAACCACGCGACTATCGCGTGGT
>JAZUQZ010000017.1:0-9166 GCA_045626925.1 Candidatus Aphodoplasma sp.
TTTCAAATCTGTAAGATGCTTTGCAATATCATAAATGCTTTTTCCTCCTAAAAACAACTCAAATATCTTTTTTACTATATATCCCGTTTTTTCGTCTATAACAAGGTGATTTTTATCATAGATGTCCTTTTTATATCCATATGGCGCCTTGCTGCCAATAAATTTTCCATCAAGCTTTTTTGTATCAAGTGCACTGCGGACCTTTTTGCTTATATCCTTTGCGTACATATCATTAAAAACAGCGCGAAACGGTGTGAAATCGTCCTCAAAATCTTTGTGCGTATCAATATTATCATTTGCTGCAATATATCGCACGCGACGGCTTGGAAAATATTGTTCAAGATAATACCCCGTCATAATATAATCGCGTCCAAGACGCGACAAATCCTTGGTCAAGACTGTGTCTATTTCTTTTTGCTCTATAAGTGCAAGCAATTTTTTAAATGCCGGTCTTTCAAAATCAAGTCCGCTATATCCATCATCAGAGAGTATCTTTACAACATTCAGTCCGTTATTTTTTGCATATTTAATTAAAAAACTTCGCTGGTTTATTATGCTCTCTGAGTCTTGGTGCTTTTCGTCATCTCGTGAAAGACGAAGATATATCGCTGTTCGGTTCTCCATCAAAGGCCTCCAGTTTAGATATAAGTATTTTTTTTATTATTTCTTCTACGCTTTCCCCTTCTTCGTTATAGTATACTATCACCGACGCCTTTTTCATGGACACACCTCCTATAATCTTTTATATTATCCTATGTGCAATACATACAATAAATGCTTATCCAAACAAAAAGCAGACGGGGTGGATTTTGAAGCGGCAAAGGAGCTTGGGATAAAAACGATTTGGGCTTTATCGCTTCCGGGACGCGTTGCGCCCATTAGTGCAGGCGATATAATAAAACAAACAATATTAAATATATGTGCTGAATTGGAGGTGTAAATATGGATTTGAACAACAAAAACATTGGTTTTGCAATGACGGGGTCATTTTGTACTTTTAAAACTGTTGTTGCAGAGCTTGAAAAATTAAAAAATACAGGTGCAAACATTATACCTATAATGAGCGAAATCGCATATACCACCGACACACGCTTTGGCACATGCAAGGATTTTATTGAAAAAATCGAATCTATTACAGAAAACGAAATTATACATACAATAAAAGGTGCCGAGCCTATTGGTCCCAAAAAGCTCCTCGATGCACTCATCATTGCGCCTTGTACAGGAAACACACTCGGCAAGCTTGCAGGAGGCATCACCGACACCGCTCCGACCATGGCAGCAAAGGCACACCTTCGTAACGAACGACCACTCATAATTGCAGTATCAACAAATGACGGACTTGGGGCAAGCGGTAAAAATATAATGTCGCTTATAAATACAAAAAATGTATATATGGTGCCATTTGGTCAAGATGACCCCCAAAAAAAGACAAAATCATTAGTTGCTCATATGGAGCTTATTTGTGATACTCTTTTTGGTGCGCTTGATAAAAAGCAAATCCAACCCGTTTTGTACTAGTTTTTTATTTTTTGTATAAAATTGTGATGATTTATAAAAATATAAATGGCTCTTGCCCCTTTTATAAGAGCCATTTTTTATATGAAAAAAAGTAAATTATTCGTCCCAAAAGCGCCTGTATTTATTGCCATTTTTTCCATAAACTGTTGACTTTTTTCTATGTTTGGCACATAATATTAGGTAGATTATATTTTTTAAATTGCGACATTTTGATATGGAGGGATAATCGTGTCAAAAAAACTCGACCTTTTTAAAAAGAAAATAAATAATAAGAAAATTACCGTTCTCGGCATAGGTGTAAGCAATCTCCCGTTGATAGAGTTTTTGGCAAAAAACGGTGCCATTATAACTGCGTGTGATAAGCGTTCATCAGACGAACTTGCAATGGAAAAAGAGCGCCTTGCGCCATATGATATAACATACAAGCTCGGCGAAGGATATCTTTGTGATATTGATGCAGACATTATTTTTAAAACACCAGGTATGCGTTTTGATGTGCCGGAGCTTATAGCAGCTCGTGAACGCGGCAGCGTTGTTACATCTGAAATGGAGGTCTTTTTTGAGCTTTGCACTGCGAAAAAAATTGCCGTTACAGGAAGCGACGGAAAGACTACTACTACTACACTTATATCAGAAATGCTCAAAAAAGAAGGCCATACAGTATGGCTTGGCGGAAATATCGGCAACCCGTTGCTTAGTGAAATTGAAAACATTAAGGACAGTGACTATGCAGTGCTTGAGCTGAGCAGTTTTCAGCTTCACACAATGAGCACAAGCGCAGATATTAGCGTTGTGACAAACCTTTCCCCAAATCATCTTGATATGCATAAAGATATGCAAGAATATACAGATGCAAAAAAGAATATATTTTTATACCAAAAACCAGGCGACAAGCTTGTTTTAAATTATGATAACGAAATTACGCGTTCTTTTGAAAAAGAAGCACCAAATGCGCCCATATTCTTCTCGCGGACAAGAGAGGACAAAAACGGCGTATATTTAAAGGATAATGTCATATATGCTTTTGGTGATGCTGTGTTAAATGCCGATGAAATAAAAATCCCCGGCATTCATAATGTTGAAAATTATATGGCAGCAATCGCGGCGCTTTGGGGTATTGTTTCGGTGGATACGATAAAATATGTAGCCAACAATTTTGGCGGTGTAGAGCATCGTATCGAGTTTGTCCGCGAAAAATGCGGTGTAAAATATTATAACGACTCAATCGCAAGCAGTCCTACGCGTACAACGGCAGGACTTCGTTCGTTTGACCAAAAGGTAATTTTGATTGCAGGCGGCTATGACAAACACATACCTTTTGACGATTTTGGGCCGATAATATACAAGCATGTTAAAAAGCTCTTTTTAATTGGTGTAACCGCGCCGAAAATCAAAGCATCAGCAGAAGCGGCAGGAATGTGTGACATCGTTATGTGTTCTGATATGGCACAAGCGGTAGAGCTTTCACACAAAGCAGCAACAGACGGCGATATTGTACTTTTATCGCCCGCATGTGCAAGTTTTGATATGTTCAAAAACTTTGCCGTTCGCGGAGATACATTTAAAAAACTCGTAAACGAGCTTTAGACTAAAAATATGAGGTGCTTTATGGACAAGACAGAAATTTGTCATACAATAGAATATCTTAGCAATATGCACGGCGTTTCAGGTTTTGAAAGCAGTATTGCAGACGCAGTTTGCACGCTTTTTAAACCTTATGTCGACGAAATATCGATTGATGCACTTGGGAGCGTAATTGCTTGTAAAAAAAGCAAAAAGAAAAATGCGAAGAAAATTATGCTCGACGCACATATGGACGAAATCGGTCTTATGGTCACAAAAATTGATGATAAGGGCTTTTTAAAATTTACAAATATCGGCGGAATTGATGAACGAATATTACCCTCAAGCGAGGTAATCGTTCACGCAAAGAGGGATATTCTCGGTATAATCGGCATAAAGCCACCGCATCTTCAAAGTGCTGAAGAAAGCAAGAAAACAATTAAGCCAGACGAGCTTGCAATCGATATTGGTATGGATAAAGAAGCTGCTTCAAAGCTTGTAGAAGTTGGCGATGTCGTAACCTTTAACCAAAAGGCTTGCTCGCTTTTAAATTCACAAATGACAGGCAAAAGTTTTGATGACAGAGCAAGCATATGTGCACTTTTGTATACTGCAGAAAAGCTTTCGTCTTTGGAGCTTGATGTAGATGTTTATTTTGTGCTTTCTACTTTTGAAGAAACAAATCTTGCGGGGGCAAAGTGTAGCGCATATACGATTGCGCCCGATTGTGCACTTGTAATCGATGTAACGCATGCAAAAACGCCCGACAATAGTGAATGCAGCTTTGATGTCGGTGGCGGAATCGCATATTCACTCGGTCCAAATGTTCACACTCCACTCGCAAAGCTTATAAAATCTATTGCAGAAAAAAACAATATCGATGCACGCGCAGAGGTAGACGGAGCAAGCACAGGCACAAATGCGTGGTCAGTTCAAATAAGTCGTACAGGTGTGGCAACTGCGGTTTTATCTTTGCCGTTAAAATATATGCACACACCCACCGAGGTTGTCAGCGTAGACGATGTTATATGTGCAGGCGAGCTCGGATATGAGTTTGTATGTGCACTAAACAATGATAGCTCTATTATTGAAACTACTACTCTCTAAAGGTTTTAAAAAAGTAAATTTTTAAAGGGAGATCTTTTTATGCTACTTAAAACATTGTGTGAAACACACGGCGTAAGCGGTGACGAAACGCGTGTGCGGGAAATTATATATAAATATATAAAACCACATGTCGACAAAGTGCAAATCGACATTATGGGTAATATGATTGCTTTCAAGGCCGGACGCGACCATTCTAAAAAAATAATGCTTTGCGCGCATACAGATGAGGTCGGTCTTATCATAAGCTCGGTTACAGACACAGGCTTTTTGCGTTTTAAGGCCGTCGGCGGAATCGACGGACGCGTACTCGTTGGAAAGCGTGTCGTAGTGGGCAAAAACAATATTGTCGGTGTAATTTCGCTTAAGGCAATACACCTACAAACGCAAAGCGAGCGTGAGGGTGCAGTCGATATAAAAAGTCTTTATATCGATATTGGTGCAAAGGATAAACAAGAAGCACTAAGTCTTGTTTCTCTTGGCGATTATGCCGCCTTTGACACAGATTTTTGTGAATTTGGTGATGATTTTTATAAAGCAAAGGCACTCGATGACAGGTGCGGATGTGCAATTTTGGCAGAACTTGCTGAATGTGAATGTGAGTACGACACTTATTTTTGCTTTACCGTTCAGGAGGAGGTTGGTTGTCGCGGAGCGGCAATCTGTGCAAATAAAGTAAACGCTGATATAGCACTGATACTTGAAGCAACGACTTGTGGTGCTATAAGCGGAGCTATGCCACATCAGGAGGTTACTACGCCACACGGTGGCGGTGCATTGTCTATTCTTGATAAAGGCTCATACTCCGATAAAAAGCTTACAAACAAGCTATATGAGCTTGCAAAGAAAAATAATATTGCCGTGCAATATAAACGCACCACAATGGGCGGAAATGATGCGCGCGCAATACAAACTGCGCTCGGTGGCACAAAGACCTGCGCTTTGTCGATACCTTGTCGCTATTTACACTCCCCTGTTTCTACTATTTCAAAGCGCGACTATGCATCGGTTAAAGAAATTGCGCGATTATTTATTACTAAAACAAAGGAGCTGATATAAATGGAGCTTTTAAAAAAGCTTGTGTCAACTATTGCGCCATCAGGTCACGAAAATTATATACACAATATCATTAGTGACGAAATACGCTCATATGTCGATGAAATAACAACAGATGCGCTCGGCAATCTTATTGCACACAAAAAAGGAAATGGTAAACGAATTATGCTTGCTGCACATGCAGACGAAATCGGCATAATTGTAACATATATCGAAGAAAACGGCATGCTTCGTTTTCAAAATATCGGCGGCGTTCGTCCGTTATATGCACTTGCTTCACGCGTGCGTTTTACAAACGGCGTACACGGTGTAGTATTTTACGATATGAAAAAAGACATCGAAAAGCTCACCTTTGATGATATGTATATAGATATTGGCGCAAAAAATAAAAAGGAAGCTGAAGAGCTTGTGTCTATCGGTTCTGTCGCAGGCTTTGTTGGAGATTTTTTTGAGCAGGGTGAGATTGTTGTATCAAAATCGCTCGACAATCGGTCAGGATGCTATGTTCTTATCGAGGCATTAAAGCGCGCAAAAGAAAGTGAGAATGACATCTATGCAGTGTTTACATCACAAGAAGAGCTTGGGGTTCGCGGTGCGACAAGCAGTGCATATAGCGCAAACCCCGATATAGCACTTGCTATTGATGTTACACATACGGGCGACATGATAGGTGCTGTGCCCATGGAGGTTGTACTCGGCGGTGGTGCGGCGCTAAAAATAAAAGACAACAGAATCATTTCGTCGCCATTTGTGGTTGATATACTCAAGGAGCTTGCAACAGAAAATGCAATCCCCTATCAGCTCGAAGTGCTTACGCGAGGTGGTACAGATGCAGGTGCAATTCATATGACGCGCGGTGGTGTAAAAACTGCAACGCTATCAATTCCTACTCGTTTTATGCACTCGCCATGTGAAATGATAAACAAAAACGATTTAGATGCATGTATAAGACTTTTAACAAAATTTATTGAAAAAAACATGTAGTTTGTACACAAAATACAGGAGAAGTTATGAAAAAAAATTCATCTGTAAAAAGAAAAATCAAAATACAAAAATTTATATGGTGGTTTGTAATTATTTCACTATTATTATCAATTGGATTTGTCATTACAGAAATTGTGCTTGCACCATCTGCTGAAGATACAGCTTTGCCACACAGGCGTGTAAAGGGCGATTATATCCTTATGCTTGCACAGTGTGTGCTTGGTGTATTTGCTATGCTTTTACCAAGTATGTTACGCAAAAAAATCAGGCTTATAATTCCATCAAATATGCTGATATGCTATACTTTGTTTTTATACGGTGCCATCTTTTTAGGCGAAGTAAGAAATTTTTATTATATAATTCCTTATTGGGATACAATCCTGCACACATTCAGCGGTATAATGCTTGGCTCGCTTGGCTTTTCATTTATAAGCTTTTTAAATAGCAGCGAGCATATACCGATAAATTTGAGCCCTATATTTGTTGCAGTTTTCACATTTTGTTTTGGTGTAACTCTTGGTGTTGTCTGGGAATTTTATGAGTTCTTTTGCGATATTATTTTAAAAACAAATATGCAAAAATTCGCTCTTGAGTCAGGGGCTTTGCTTATAGGCCAAAATGCACTTGCAGACACAATGTACGACCTTGTAGTAGATGCAATCGGGGCCGGTGCAATTTCTGTTATAGGCTATATATCTCTTACTTTTAAGAAGGGTTGGGTTGAAAATCTTTTGTTAAAATTCCGTCACGGCAACACAAAAAACGACGACGAATAAAAGTATAAATTTATATTTGTTTGACAATACTCCTTTTAGCTATGCAAATTACATACAAAGGAGTTTTTTATTTTAATGAGAAAGTTTATTATTTCTGTTTTGTTTGGGCTTGTATTTTCGATGATACTTATGGCATATGCCGATGAAACGCAAAAATCGGTGGCATCAAATGTGGTGCGTCTGCACATTATCGCAAACAGTGACGACGCTTATGACCAAAGGGTAAAGCTTTTAGTGCGTGACGCTATAATCGACGAATTTTCATCGCTCGTTTCTGATGCAAAAAATCCAACACACGCAAGGCAAATCATCGAAGCAAACCTATTAAAAGCCGAAGCAATCGCTCAAAGGGTTCTTGATGAAAACAATTTTTCCTACTATGCACGCGCTGTGTGCACAAAGTCGCATTTTCCTATAAAAAAGTATGGCACAATCACTCTCCCGCCGGGAGAATATGACGCTTTAAAAATAATTTTAGGTAATGGTGCAGGGCAAAATTGGTGGTGTGTAATGTATCCCCCGCTTTGTTTTGAAGATGCAATCGATATGGGGTTTGATAGTAATAGTAAGAAAATCCTTAAAGAAAGCCTCGGCGAAACTGATTTTGCGCTTATAAGTGATACCGGCTCTATTCCCGTTTGTTTCAAATTTAAGCTTTTGGAAATATTTGATGCCATTCGTAAATAGTCAGTATTGACAAATAAATTTTTAGAGTGTATAAATAAATGTATAAAAACTATGCTTTGACACAAAAATGAGGTATAAAAATGAAAATACTTGTTATATTTACAGGCGGAACAATCGGAAGCGCACAAAAAAACGACACAATTTCCTTGCAAAGCAGTACAAAATATACTTTGCTTGAAAATTATAAATCATCTTTTCCCAATGATATTATGTTCGAACATATATCACCATATAATGTGCTCAGCGAAAACCTTTCTGCAACTGAAATTACAAAACTGGTTAGCACTGTTTGTGAAAATGTCGGCAAAGATTATGACGGTATAATTGTCACACATGGTACAGATACAATCCAATATAGTGCATCTGCGCTTCATTATGCACTTGGCGTCGATACGGTGCCCGTTGTTTTAGTTTCTTCAAATTATCCGCTTGAAGATATGCGTTCAAATGGTCACGATAATTTTGCGTCGGCAGTTTCGTTTATATGCTCGGGCATGGGACGGGGCGTTTTTGTCTCTTATAAAAACCCAGGCAAAGACTATGCCGATATACATAGGGGCAATAATTTGTTACAGCATGCAGAGTGTGACGATGCGTTATACAGTGCAAACAATATGGTCTTTGCCACTATTAAAAACGGAAAAGTTATAAAAAATGACACCTATCAGGACGATGCGCCATTTGCTCCCGTCGGCGCAATTAGTTTTTCTTGCACCTCGGACATATTAGTCGTAGAGCCACACCCTGCTGACAATTACAGCTATGAACTTTGTAACTATAGGGCAGTGCTTTTGTCGCCATACCATTCATCGACGCTTGACACAGAAAGCAAGCAATTTTGTGCTTTTTGCAAAAAAGCTATAGATATGCATATTCCTGTATATCTGCCACATTTCAGGCGCGATGCAATGTATGAATCGACCAAAAAATTTGCCCCACTCGGCATTATGTTGATGCCGGATTCCACCTTTGTTTCTGCATATATAAAGCTTTGGATTAAAAACAGTATAAAAAGCTAATTTTAAAGCAAATTATTATTGACAAAGATTGCTTTTTTTGCTATAATGTTCAAGTCGTAAATTTTAAGGAGAGATGGCTGAGCTGGCCTAAGGCGCACGATTGGAAATCGTGTGAGCGTTAATAGCGTTCCGAGGGTTCGAATCCCTCTCTCTCCGCCAGAGAAAACACAATTTTTAATTGTGTTTTCTTTTTTTATTTCAAAACTTTTCAAAAAAATTTATTTTAAGTATTGCCTTTTTTCAAGTTTTGTGTTAAACTTATCCTCCAAGCACTTCGAACATGCGTTTGTTTTTGAAAGGAGGTGAGATTATGCTTAACGAAAACTATTGGACAAATTCACTTAATACTATATTTCCACTGGACACAACTTCTAAAAAAGGTTATAATGGAATAAACACAATGCAGAAAAATAAAAATGTCTTTGATGATACTTTTGCAAATTCCGCTCTCGATTA
>JAZUQZ010000018.1:0-34386 GCA_045626925.1 Candidatus Aphodoplasma sp.
TACAGATTTGAAAATTCCGACACCGTCTGAGAGTGCAGAAAGTAAAAGCGTATCAAACAAATCGTGGAACGCTACAACAGTAAGACACATTTTGTCACACCCTACATATATGGGAAATATCACACAAAATATGAGCAGAAAAATAAACTACAAGCTAAAACAACGGCTTTATCTGCCAAAGGAAGAATGGATAAGTATAGAAAATACGCACGAGGCACTTGTTTCTGCTTGTGATTTTTATAGCGTGGAAAAACTTTTAAAAAAGAGAACATATAACAAAACAAATCGTAAGGGGAAAACGCATCTGCTTTCGGGGGTTGTATATTGCAAAGAATGTGGTGCAAAAATGAGTTTTATGCGCCAAACAGAGACGAGGACATATATAATATGCAGCAATTGGCGCAAAAGTGGGGAACAAAAACAATGCAGTTCCCATTCTATACGAGAAGATTTTGTCGAGTGTGCGCTCAAAGAAAAGCTTTGGGATATATTTGCCACAATAGATAAAGATAGAATCATTGCATCTTTAAATAATATGACAAACAAAGCTGATGAAGAAACTATTTTGAGTTTAAAAAGCAAAATAAAAATGCAAGGCGATATGCTTTTTTGTTTATATAAGGATAAAACAGAGCGTATCATAAGCGAACGAGATTATATTGAAATGTCAAAAAAAATCAATGATGAGCGCAATGCATGCGAAAATGCGGTTATGATGCTTTATAATAAAATAAAAAAGGGAGACAAAGCGGACAACAGACTTGATGAATTGTTGTGTATCGAAAAAATGACAAATCATATGGCAAAGATGCTTGTTGAAAAAATTATTATCGGCAAAGACAAATCAATTGAAATAATTTTTGCGTTTAAAAAGCCGAACGAATTATGATTTTTTATCATAGATTGTTCGGCTGATTTTTATTCGTTTTTATCGCTAAGGCTTTCGCCACAAAGATATTCAATCACGCGCTTTGGTGCATCTTTTGCACTGCCCCAAGGCATGTCAGAGTTTCTATAATCAAATTTTAGCGTAAATTTGTGAATGTCTTCTTGCAAAGAGGAAAAAAGCGTATCCTCTTTTTCAACAAGCTCGCACAAGAATTTGTTCACATTATTGGATTTTAGATACTTATCACATTTTTTTGCAAGCATACTGTAATGGGGTAAGCACACACCATTACATTCGAGCCATTTTTTATGAAAATCGGGCTCATTTTCCCACATATAGAAAAACACATCAATATAGCGCTCCATAGTTGCATCAACGCTTTTGCATATAGCACACGAGCTTATGTTGTTGTCGATTGATGAACTGAGCAGCTGAGCAGTTGGCACATTTTTCTTTTTAAAGAGCCCGCCCTTTTTTGCATCGCCTATACCTATGACAGAGGTTTTTAGCTTTTCGCGCACACTTTGAAGATGCGTATCCAAAACGAGTGCAAGGCTAAGCTTGTTTGGTTCGTTAAAAAGCATTTTAAAATGGCGATCGCAAAAACCGAGCGAGTTTGTAACTGTGCGTGCATCGGGTTCCATCATAGATGCACCGAGTGTGTATGTAACGCGCTCAGATTCGAGCTTGTGCAAAAGCACACAAAATGGACAAGTGCAATTTTCATCAAAAGCTTCATTTACCGGAATTGTATATATCTGTTCTTTCATAGCCTAAAAATCCCTTCAAAAAATTTTTACATATCTATATTTTTTCTTTAATTATATCACATTGTATGGTATAATTAAAGTATAATTTTTTAGTAGGTGAGAAAATGCAGACTGTTGCGACAGAAAACGATATTATAATAAGCGGTTGTAAGGAGTTTGATCTTGTACATACCTTTGAGTGTGGTCAATGCTTTCGGTGGAACAAATGTGCCGACGGTACATATGAGGGAGTACATAAAAACAAAGTACTAAAAATCGGTAAAGATGGCGACAATGTTGTATTGTACAACACAACACAAGACGATTATGAAAATGTATGGAAGTCATATTTTGACCTTGGGCGTGATTATAAAAAGATACAGACAACTCTTTCAAAGAATGATGTTGTGCTAAAAAATGCCATAAACGAAGGATATGGCATACGAATACTTTTGCAAGATGCGTTTGAAACAATTATTTCGTTTATAATTTCAGCAAATAACAATATACCTCGTATAAAGCTTATAATCGAGCGATTGTGTGCTATGTATGGGGATAAAATAAAAGCGTATGGCAAAGTTTTTTATACATTTCCATCCGCAAAAACGCTTTCCACGCTTGGACGCGAGGAGCTTGCACCTATACGGGCAGGCTTTCGTGATAAATATATTATAGATGCGGCGACAAAGGTGGCTTGTGGAGAAATTGATATAAATAAAATATATGAGATGGATTATAATGCGGCAAAGAGTGAGCTTTTAAAAATTAAAGGTGTCGGCGAAAAGGTTGCAAACTGCATCCTGCTTTTTGCTTTCAGTAAACAAAGTGCCTTTCCCGTTGATGTATGGATAAGGCGTATAATTGAGCATTATTATTTTGATGATGAGAAAATGGGGAATATAGACGAGTTTGTAAAACAGCGTTTTGGTGAGTTTGCAGGTTATGCCCAGCAGTATCTTTTCTACTATGCACGAGAAAGCAAGCTTGCAAAATAGTTGTTGATTTTTTGCCTGATATAATATATAATATTTTTAATATGGGTATATTTTGCCATATTGGATTTTTGCATAAAATAAATAATATAAATTTGGAGTGGATAACAAATGGAAAATGTATTTGATGTACTTAAAGCGCGCGGACTTATCGCACAAACAACGCATGAAAAGGAAATTCGTGACCTGTTAGGAAACGAAAAGATTACATTCTATATAGGTTTTGACCCGACAGCCGATAGTCTTCATATAGGCCATTTTATGCAGCTTATAGTTATGAAACATATGCAAAATGCAGGACATCGCCCTGTTATATTGCTTGGCGGTGGCACAACAATGGTTGGTGACCCTACGGGCAAAACTGATATGCGACCAATGATTACACAAGAGATTATCCAGCACAATGCAGATAATTTTAAAGCACAAATGTCAAAGTTTATCGATTTTAGTGACGGCAAAGCACTTATGGTAAACAATGCTGATTGGCTATTAAAGCTTAATTATGTTGATTTCTTGCGCGAAATTGGTGTCCATTTTTCTGTAAACAGAATGCTTAGTGCAGAGTGTTTTAAAACAAGAATGGAGCGTGGACTTACATTTTTGGAGTTCAACTATATGCTTATGCAGGGGTATGATTTTTACAAGCTTCATAGAGATTATGGATGCAAAATGGAGTTTGGCGGCGATGACCAATGGGCAAACATACTTGGCGGAATTGAGCTTATTCGTCGCAAGGATGGCGAGCAGGCGTATGGTATGACATTTACACTACTTACCACATCAGAGGGTAAAAAGATGGGCAAAACTGAAAAGGGAGCGTTGTGGCTTGATCCGCAAAAGGTATCTCCGTATGAGTTTTATCAATATTGGAGAAATGTTGATGATAAGGATGTTATCCGCTTGTTAAAGCTTGTTACATTTCTTCCGCTTGAGCAGATTGCAGAATACGAAAAACTTGAGGGAGAGGAGCTTAATAAAGTAAAGCGTGTGCTTGCATACGAGGTTACAAAGATGGTTCACGGTCAAGAGGAGGCCGACAAGGCAAACACCGCTGCAACTGCTATTTTTGGTGGCGGAGCAGATACGACAAATATGCCGTCGAGCACAGTAAGTGCAGATGAGGTTGGCGAGTCGATAAATGTCCTTGATTTGCTGTTAATGGTTTCGATTATTCCGTCAAAGGCGGAGGGGCGCCGCCTTATAACCCAGGGTGGAGTTTCGATTGATGGGCAAAAGATTACCGATGTAGCATACGAGATTGGTGCCGATATGCTTTCGGGCGATGGAATTGTTATAAAAAAGGGTAAAAAAGTATTCCACAAGGTGTCATTCTAAACAAGATAAAAAGTTGTTTATTCTTTATCAAAGGAGATTTGATTATGAGCCGTACAGATGATATCTTTATAAATATGTGTCGCGACATACTTGAAAACGGAACATGGGAAAAGGGCGATGTGCGTCCAAGATGGGACGATGGCACACCTGCTTATACAATTAAAAAATTCTGTGTTACAAATCGCTATGATTTGTCAAAAGAGTTTCCGCTTTTGACGCTCAGACCGATAAATTTAAAGGCAGCGATTGATGAGATTTTGTGGATATGGCAAAAAAAATCAAATGATATAGCCGAGCTTAATAGTCATATATGGGATGCGTGGGCTGATGAAAAAGGAACAATTGGAAAAGCCTATGGATATCAGCTTGGTGTAAAGCATCAGTATAAAGAGGGAATGTTTGACCAGGTTGACAGAGTGATTTATGATTTGAAGAATAACCCATCAAGCAGACGAATCATTACAAATATGTATAATCACGAGGATTTGCACGAAATGGCTCTTTATCCGTGCGCGTATTCTATGACATTTAATGTTTGTGACGGAAAGCTTAATGCGATTCTTAACCAGCGTTCACAGGATGTTTTGGCGGCGAATGCGTGGAATGTATGTCAATATGCGGCGCTTGTTATGATGCTTGCACAGGTGTGCTCACTTGAGGCGGGAGAGTTTGTTCATGTAATTGCAGATTCGCATATATATGACAGACATATACCGATTATAGAAGAGCTTATATCGCGCCCGACACATGAGGCGCCCATACTTGAGATAAATCCTGACATACACGATTTTTACGACTTTACAGTTGATGATTTTGTGCTCAAAAATTATGTCACAGGCGAAAAAATCGGAAAATTTCCCGTGGCGGTTTGATGAAATATAAGGGGAGATAATAAACAAATGAATTTGATTGTTGCGGTAGATAAAGGATGGGGCATTGGCAAAGATGGCACGATGCCGTGGCATATAAGCGCCGACCTGAAATATTTTAAGGAAAAGACGCTTGAAAAGCGCGTAATAATGGGTCGAAAGACGCTTCTTTCGTTTCCGAATCAAAAGCCACTTCCAAAGCGTGAGAATATAATTATATCGACAAATGCGTCGTATAAGGTTGATGGCGCAATTGTGATAAATTCTATCGAAGAAGCGATAAAATGTGCTGATGATGACACATTTATAATTGGTGGCGGAAGTATATACAAAGCGCTTTTACCATACTGTAAATATGCTTATATTACAAAAATTTGTGAGCACTTTGAATGTGATACGCATTTTGAAAATCTTGACGAGAATGAAAATTGGAAGATGATTGATGAGGGTGAGCCACTTTGCGAAAATGGACTCGAGTTTCGTTTTACAGTATATGAGAACCTTGATGTAAAAACCATTTGCGACAAAGCTTGTCAGGAGGAAAATGTTATGATTGATTATAACGAAAACAAACCTTTGATAGATGAAGTTGATTTTACAAACTATGAGTTTTTATGTGAGGTAAATGACGATTTTGATGCAGATGTAAAGGTTTCGCTCTTGCGCTCGTGCTCGATTATGGCGTATAAGCGCTACACAAACTTTAGTGCAGTGGCAAAAGTATATTGCGGAAATTCAAACTTGGGCGTTATGATATATGTCCCAAAGGATAAGCTTGATGAGGCACGGGAGATTTTGGAGGCGCCTTTTGATGAAAGTGAGCTTTAAAACAAATAATATGTGCCATTACATTATATTTGGAGATTGTATATGAAAAATGTATTGCTTTTTACTGACGGCGCTTGCAGCGGCAACCCCGGCAAGGGGGGTTATGGCGCGATATTAAAATATAATAGCTTTGAGAAAGAATTTTCAAAAGGATATGTGTGCACTACTAATAATCGTATGGAGCTTATGGGTGCGATTGCAGGCCTTGAAGCATTAAAAGAACCATGTAATGTAGAACTATATAGTGACTCGAAATATCTTGTAGATGCGCTTGAAAAGCGTTGGGTTTACAATTGGCGCGATAATGGCTGGAGAAAGAGCGATAAAAAACCTGCACTAAATGTTGATTTGTGGGAGAGGCTTCTTTCTTTAATGGAGATACATAATGTCGTTTTGCATTGGGTAAAAGGACACGCAGGTCATAGCGAGAATGAGCGTTGTGACAGGCTTGCCGTTTTGGCATATTCGGGCAATTCATTATATGAGGATAAAGGTTTTATAGAGCAGAGTTTTTAAAAGGTATAAAAACACCTCTTGGGTAAATAATATTTATCGGAGAGGTGTTTTGATATGATAGTTGCAATACAGGACGGACTTGAAAAACTTGGGAGAGAGCTTTTGCGCTACAATATAAAAGCGGTAAAATATAACGAATATTCATACCCCATCGATGCGTTTTTGTATGAGGGCGAGTATATGCCTGACTCGAGCATTACAAGCGCGCTTGCACAAAGTGAGCGTGGCATATTTATCGTAAATGTGCGAGGTTTAAATGCAGATGAGGTTGCAACAATATTGCAGAGAAGAACATATACACCGCTGTTTTGAAAGTGCAAAATGCATAAATTCTTAAGGTCTTAATTATCGTAGCAAGAGATAAGTTATACAATTATTGATGCGCTTTAAGAATATGACAATAATAAAATAAAAAACTTGCTTGATTATGGTTGAAAAAAAATTATACTTGGTATATAATATTTTGTGAAGTGTTATGCTTTGACATATGATACAAAGGAGGTCATATTTGTGACTGATAGAATATATATGGATAATGCTGCTACAACGCCGTTAAAGCGCGAGGTACTTGATGCGATGATGCCATATCTTACTGAAGAATATGGCAACGCGTCGTCGATTTATTTGACTGGACGCAGTGCAAAAAGTGCGCTCGATGATGCACGCGAGCGTGCAGCAAAGGCGATTGGCGCAAAGGCGAATGAGTTATATTTTACATCGTGCGGTTCCGAGGCGGACAATTGGGCGATAAAGGGTGCGGCATATGCATATTCATCCAAAGGCAAGCACATAATAAGCTCAGTAATTGAGCATCATGCGGTGCTTCATACTCTCCAATATCTTGAAAAACAAGGGTTTGAGGTTACATATCTGCCTGTTGATGAGTATGGCATGATAAGCCTTGATGATTTAAAAAATGCAATAAGAGAAGACACAATTCTTATTACGATTATGTTTGCAAACAATGAGATTGGGACGATACAACCTATTAAAGAAATTGGAAAAATTGCAAAAGAGCATAAGATTTTGTTCCATACAGATGCAGTTCAGGCGGTTGGGCATATACCGATTGATGTTTGTGAGCTTGGTGTTGATATGCTTTCGATATCGGCCCATAAAATATATGGTCCAAAGGGTGTTGGTGCACTTTATTTGAGAAATGGCATAAAGATTGATAACTTTATGCATGGTGGTGCACAAGAGCGCAGCAGACGCGCAGGCACGGAAAATGTTGCGGGTATTGTCGGCTTTGCAAAAGCGTTAGAGCTTGCAACAAATGATATAGACAGGAACATAGTACATCTTGAAAAGCTTCGTGATATGCTTATAAACGGGATAAAGGAAAATATCCCGTATTGCCGTTTAAATGGACATCCCACAAAGCGCTTGTGCAATAATGTAAACTTTTCGTTTGAGTTTATTGAGGGAGAATCGTTGCTATTGATGCTTGATATGAAAGGCATTGCAGCATCGAGTGGAAGTGCATGTACATCCGGCTCGCTTGACCCGTCACATGTTTTGTTGGCGATTGGATTGCCACACGCGATAGCGCACGGCTCTCTTCGACTAAGCATAGGCGATTTTACAAATGAAGACGAGGTTCGTGTTGTTATAGATGCGCTCGGACCAATTGTACAAAGGCTTCGCGATATGTCGCCCTTGTATGAAGAAATAGAAAGGGGACTTAAGAATGTATAGTGAAAAGGTGTTAGACCATTTTTCAAATCCGCGCAATGTTGGTGATATTGCCGATGCGAATGCAGTAGGCGAGGTTGGCAATGCAAAATGCGGCGACATTATGAAAATATATATGAAAATCGAAGACGATATTATAAAGGATGTAAAATTTAAGACTTTTGGTTGTGGCGCTGCTGTTGCGACGAGCTCTATGGCGACAGAAATGGTAAAAGGGAAGAGCATTGATGAGGCGCTTGCGCTTACTAATAAAGCAGTTATGGAGGCGCTTGATGGGCTTCCGGCGGCAAAGATTCACTGCTCTGTTCTTGCAGAGGAAGCAATCCATAGTGCTATTGAGAATTATTATGACCGTCTTGGAATAAAAACAGATAAAATTAAAAAGTGCAGTGGCTGTTGCAGTGACTGTCATGGACATGAATAAAAAAACATAAATACAAAAAAGCTCCGCTAAATTATATAGCGGAGCTTTTTTGATATATAGGTATGGGGTGGGGTTTTTAAAAATGTTTATACTTTAAAAATGAGAATTGCTGATGCTATTATTACAGCAACTATTAAAGATGTCACAATAACAGTTAAAAATTTTTTGTTTTTTGGTGGATGAGTTTTAACCTTTTTGCTTTCATATCGGCGATTGAGGTCAAAATAACGCTTTATATATACCTTGAGGACATCTTCCGCCTGTGCAACGATATCGTATTGTTCATTTTTGCTTTTATCAGCCATATACACAGCCCTTTCATATTATTTTCGCATTGTCTGCATATATTTTTATCATAATCGGTGTGAAATATACCATTAAAAGATTATTTTTCCAAAATTTTTGTAACAATTACTGTCATATCGTCATCAACCTTGCCGTGCTTTTGTATTACAGCTTGTTTTAAAACAATTTCTGCAATAGTGCTTGCTTCTTCATTTTCATCAATATCCAAAAGTGTATCACAAATCCAATTCGGATTTTTTGAGGCGTTTGCTACTCCGTCACTTACCATTACAATGTGGTCACCACCTTGGAGACGCTTGCTTGAAAGCTTTATGTCTGCCTCGGTAAGTATTCCCGCAGGAAGCGTATTGCAATATATCGTGTCGATGCTGTCCGCACGCCTTATATATCCCGTTGCTGCACCGATTTTTACAAATTCTGCACGCGCAGTAGCAAGGTCAACAATAGCCAAATCAATCGTTGCAAATGCTTCTGCACCATTTTTTAGTACAAGAGCTGAATTTATAAGCTGGATTGTCGCTGTTTTATCAAAGCCCGCTATCAAAAGCTTTTTTAACAGATTTATTGTGACACTGCTTTCACAAGCGGCATTTTCGCCGCTGCCCATGCCGTCGCTTATTGCTATTGCATAGCGGTTGTCACTAAGATTTATTGTGCTGTACGAGTCGCCATTTTGGTTTTGGCCTTCTTTTTTCAGCGTTGCAACGCCGCTTTCGACTTTGTAATTTAGTAGTGGCTCAAATATCACACGAAGTTCGTTTGAAAGCGTTTGCGTTGCGCGCATCGGTTGACCTAAAATTGTTGATATAATATCTTCAATATTTTGCAGTTTGCAAAGGTCATCTTCGTCATAAAATTCTATTTCGATTTCAAACCCCTCATCACCGCGTTCAAAGACACATATGCTTTTTAATGAGATTTTATTCTTTGAAAGCTCGGCGCTGATTTTTTTTTCATATTTTGTTTCACATATGATATTGTTTGTTATCTCGCCGCGCAAGTTATTCATTACCGAGGCAAAACCACGATATTGTTCAGAAAGGACTTTGCGTGATTCGTTGAGTTGGCTTTCCCAAAGGTTGTTTATTCTGTTTATTTCAAAAAAGTGGTTTGTTATAGACAAAAACTCTTTACAATGAACACACTTTTCGCGAAAATCTTGTGGAACATCGAGTACATCGGCGTATCCTTTTTCTAAAAGCTTCTTTTTAATTATAGAAATAGTGTCAAGCGTAAGCTTTGACTCTTTGTCCCAACAATGTGTGCGCAGACCACAGTGTGTACACACCTTTCTGGAGGCATCATCAAATACAGACGCAAGTTGATTTTCATCTTTGGTGTCTCTTTTTTGTGAAAGTTCATCAAATGCGCCTGCCAAGGCATCAAATGAATCATAAAGATCGCCAATGCGATGGTGTATAAGAGTTTGCATTCTTTGTATATAGGGAATATCAGAGCGCGATGTGCAATATCCGTTTATATATGATGATGCGCGTTCAAGCTTTTTGCCGGGATAAAGCATAACGATAACTGCGGCAATTATAAAATTTAATATACCAACATTGCCATATATATACATAGTAGTCAAAAATCCAAGACTTGTTGCACATGCTGCAAAGGCGATTGCGCTCCCGATTTTCCCAAGCGGCCTTGCACAACCTGCAAAAAAACCACATAGCGTATAAATTCCAATTACGGGGAGTATATCGGTGCTTTTTAGTGCACAAAATATTCCTGCACATGCGCCAGCGCACGCACCGACAGATATTCCGCGACAATACGCCAAAAGTATAACCGAAACAGAGCATATAATGTGGCTGATATTTATAGGTCCCATTGTTGTAATATCACTTATAGCTGAAACGCATAGCCCAAAAATCATCAAAACACTTAGTAGCTGTTCATTTGTTATGTACCCGATATTTGTTTCGCGCCTGTTTAAAAATTCTGTTGATTCTTTGAAAATTATAGTTACAAAGCCACATATTATACATTCCAAAACGAGTAGTGCGATGCTGTATGTGAGCACCATATCAAAAAACATAACAAACATTCCACCAACAAAAAGCGACGCGCTCGTAATCAGAGCATCTGTTTTTGCGCTGTGTGTATTATTTTTATCAAAGATGAACTTGTAGCTTGTAAAAATACTCATCGCAATAAGATATTTAAACGCTTCTGTGCCCATACCGGCGCTGAGCATACCTATAAGCGAGCAAAGCATTGTAAGCGGCATTTTTATACGCGAATATGATGCGCTAAAAAAGGCACACGCAAATGGGCTCATTTGTCCAAGCATCGATGTGCGCGAAAGTAAAAATGAAATTGCCCCGGATATGTAATCGCCTTTTCTAAGCCGTGCTTGCTTGTGGGCGTTTTGGTTGTTTTGTTGTGTGCTGTCTATTCGTCTGTAAGATGGAATTTCAATTTGTGGCATAATACTCTCTCCTTGGTAATTTTTATAAAATTGTTCTAAAAGCAATTTTTGATTCATATACTTTATTTTGATAAGTTTATTATACACATTAAGAGTGGAATTTTTTGTAGATTTATGGTGTCGAAAAATACTTTTCATCTACATTTTTTTACAAATTAGGTATTTTTCTTAAAACAATGTTTTAAGAAAATGAATCCGGCAAAACTAAAAATAAATTAAAGCACTAAAAGAGTTGCTCAAAAATTGACTATTTAAAATATATATGATAAAATATTGTAATGAAATTATACATTTTTAGAAAGGAAGCATCCCATATGGCAAAGATTATTGCACAAAACAAAAAGGCGCGACACGATTATTTTGTTGAAGAAGCGTTTGAAGCGGGGATTGAACTTGCAGGAACAGAGGTGAAGTCCGTTCGTGAGGGCAAAGTTAATCTCAAGGATTCATATGCAAGTGTCACAAAAAATGGCGAAATATATGTGCATGGCATGCATATAAGTCCATATGAAAAGGGCAACATATTCAATAAAGACCCATTGCGTGAAAGAAAGCTCCTTATGCACAAGCGAGAAATCTTAAAGATTGCAGGGGTGGCAGCACAGATGGGATATGCACTTGTACCATTGTCGCTTTATTTTAAAGACTCGCGTGTCAAGCTTGAGCTTGGTATATGCAAGGGCAAAAAGCTTTATGATAAGCGTGATGATGCTGCAAAACGCGATGCAAAACGCAATATCGACCGCGCTATGAGAGAGCGAAATAAATAGAAATTTGTAGCACGCTTGTTATATATTTTTTGTTGACAACAAATAAAAAGATGCTATAATTATAAAGGTATATTTTTCGAAGATATGGGGGCGTAATGGTTTCGACGGGGATGTTGAAGTATGAGAAGCGGGTAGCGGTGGGCGCCGCTTTAAAAGCCTAACTTTAAATTTAAACGCTAACAATAAATTAGCTTACGCTGCCTAATTAAGGCAGCCGTCCAACCAAGGAGTACCGCGGCTTTGGCTTGGGCGTCAATCAGCGGTGAACGTGCTTTGGCAAAGCTTTGAGCCAAACATGACTAATGAAGCTACTAAAGCTATAAGTTTGTCTGCGGACTTGTAGTGGAGGGAATGTAGACCACAGACTGCACCCGGAGATGCTTGTATGAATATATTTTCGGACGCGGGTTCGACTCCCGCCGCCTCCACCAAACAAATATCCACCCGCATAGCGGGTGGATATTTGTTTTATAATCCGAGTATTCTAAATTTTTCAAAATAATGTTCAACTTGCTCTCCGCACTCGCGCACATATGAAGGGGAGTGTGCCTCAACCATAGATGTACGCTCGGTAGGACGATATTGTTGTAGAGTATAGCACTGTGCACCTTTTATATGCGACGCAATTTTCTCTATATCTTCTTTCAAAAGCTTTGGCCAAA
This sequence comes from Candidatus Aphodoplasma sp., assembly GCA_045626925.1. Classification (GTDB taxonomy): domain Bacteria; phylum Bacillota; class Clostridia; order UBA1381; family UMGS1253; genus Aphodoplasma. Next base: position 12,473 of record JAZUQZ010000018.1, read on the forward strand.
AAGTAGTGCGAAATTCGTATTTTATGTTCGATTTCATTATGATATCAATCGATTTTTTGATTTTGTCTATATCAATTTTTCGCCCACAAACCTCGTCATATCTTTCAAAGGGTGCTTTTATATCCATAGCAATATAGTCTATCAGCGCTTTATCTAACATATCAGATATTACATCCGGATTTGTGCCGTTTGTATCAAGCTTTACAAGAAAATCCATGTCTTTCAATTTGCGCGCAAAGTCTACAAGGCCATTTTGCAGTGTAGGCTCTCCACCGGTAAGAACAATGCCATCTATAAAGCCCCTTTTGCGCTCAAGGTCTGATAAAATTGAGCGTGGATTGTATAGAACCTTTGATGCGTCGCGTCCAAGAAGATGAAAATTATGGCAATAGGTACAGTTCATATTACATCCCGGCGCAAATACAAGCGCGGCAATTTTTGATGGATAATCTACAAATGAATTTGGAACAAAGCCTGCTATCTGCATACTGTTGTACCTCCTTGAAAATATAGGCGACCGCACAAGACGGTCGCCATATCTGATGTTTTTATTGCATTATGCCTTTGCTTCAACAACAAGCATTTTTCTTTCTTTATATTCTTCTTTCTTGCCGATGTTGTAGTTTTGTACCGGACGAAGATAACCGGTTACACGCGACCAAACTTCAGCATCCTTGCCACATTCAGGACATGTAAAGTGCTCGCCTGCGATATAGCCATGCTCATTACAGATACTAAATGTTGGTGTGATTGAAATATAAGGCATTTTATAGCGTGTGAAAATCTTTTTAATAAGGTTTTTGCACACATTTATGTCATCGATTTTCTCACCGATGTACAAATGCTGAACTGTGCCGCCTGTGTATAGCGATTGCAATTCATCCTGTAGCTCCATCATTTCAAAAACATCATCTGTATAACCAACAGGGAGCTGTGATGAGTTTGTATAATACGGGTTGTCTATGCCGGCAGTAATTATGTCAGGATAACGCTTTTTATCCATTGATGCCATACGGTATGATGTACCCTCGGCAGGTGTTGCCTCAAGGTTGTAAAAATGACCTGTCTCTTGTTGGATTTCAACCATTTGCTCGCGCAAATAATTCATAATTTCAAGCGCGAACTCTTGTCCTTCAGGAGTTGTAAGGTCTTTGCCCATAAAGTTGAGTGACGCTTCGTTCATACCAACTATACCGATTGTGTTAAAGTGATTGAACCAATATTCGCCTGTACGAGCTTTAATGTTGCGCAAATAGTGTGTAGCATAAGGATATAGGCCTTTTTCTGATTGGTCTTCGATTATTTTGCGCTTGATTTCAAGAGAAGTTTTACCAATTTGAACAAGCTTCCACAATCTTGATTTAAACTCGCTCATTGATGAGGACAGATATCCTATACGCGGAAGGTTAATCGTATATACACCGATTGATCCTGTCATTGGGTTTGAACCGAATAATCCGCCGCCGCGTTTGCGAAGTTCTGTTGTATCAAGACGCAAACGACAACACATTGAAACGGCATCCTCTGGCGAAAGGTCAGAATTTACATAGTTTGCAAAGTAGGGGATACCATACTTACAAGTAATCTGCATAAATGCATCAACTACATCACTATCCCAATCAAAATCCTTTGTAATATTGATTGTAGGAATAGGGAATGTGAATACTCTGCCCTTTGAGTCACCGTGGAGCATAACATCACAGAATGCTTTGTTAAATATGTCCATTTCAGCTTGGAAATCGCCATATTTTTCACTCATCATCTTACCGCCGATGATAACATTATCGTCACGAAGTGTAGACGGCACTTTTATATCAAATGTAAGGTTCGAGAATGGGCACTGAAAACCTACACGAGTCGGCACATTGATGTTGAATATAAATTCTTGCAAGCACTGGCGTACCTGTTCATATGTCATATTATCATAACGGATAAACGGAGCACAATATGTGTCAAAACTTGACCATGCTTGTGCGCCTGCTGTTTCTCCTTGTGTTGTAAATGTCGAGTTTACAATCTGGCCAAGAAATGAACGCAAGTGCTTTGCAGGGCCACTTTCAACCTTGCCATATACACCGCCGAAACCATCTGTCAATAATTGGCGAAGGTCCCAACCGGCACAGTATGGACCAAAGAAACCAAGGTCATGAATGTGAGCATCGCCATTTTCGTGTGCTTCACGCACTTCGTCGGGATAAATCTCATGTAACCAATATTTCTTTGTAAATGTTTCACGAACATAGTTATTAAGGCCGTTAATGCTCTTTTGAGTATTTGCATTTTCCTGAATATGCCAGTCCTTATCGCCAAGATAATCAGAAAACATATCAATTGTAGCACCAATAAGTGCATTGATTTCACGAGCGCCCTTACGCTTTTCACGATATAGTATGTATGCTTTTGCTGTCTGTGCGTGACCATCCTCGATCAAAATCTTTTCAACAACATCCTGGATTGACTCAATATCAGGTGTCTGATTTGCAAATTTTTTCTCAAGTTGGTCAATTACCTTTGCACACAAGCTTTCGGCTTTTTCGAAATCTTTTCCGCCTACAGCGTTTGCTGCCTTAAAAATTGCCCATGTGATTTTCTCCGGTGCGAATTTTTCGAGTCGCCCATCTCTTTTCTTTACTGCAGAAATCATTTTTACTACCCCGCTCCCCTTTATATTGCATAAATATTGTATAAAATTGATTGAAAAATAAATTATGACCACAACATTTAGTAAATACATTGTATCATACCAAAATATCAAAGCAAGAGCCGAATTTGGCATATATTTTAATATATACTCAAAAATCTCTCATTTTCTTTGTTTTTCTTCAAAAATCATATATCGTATATTTTTATATTAAAATTATGTTACAGACACAATATGTTGTGTTTGCTCTGTTGTGAAAGCGTAAAAAAACAAGGCGAAATACTGTAAAATCGCCTTGTTTAAAGGTTTTTTATTTAGTTTTGCCCATCAAAAACTTCTTTTGCAATATCGGCTGCACGCTTTGCGTCCTTTGCATAATAATCTGCACCGATTTTTTTGGCATAACTTTCAGTAAGCACCGCACCGCCGACCATTACCTTGCACAAAAGCTTTTCCTTTTTTAAAGCAACAATCGTTTCTTCCATTGAGCCGAGCGTCGTCGTCATAAGCGCACTAAGTCCGACAAGTGATGCGTTTTCGCGTTTTGCAGCGTTTACAATGTCATCCGGTGCAACATCGCGCCCAAGGTCAATTACAGTATAACCATAATTTTCAAGGATGACCTTTACGATGTTTTTGCCAATATCATGAATGTCGCCTTTGACCGTTGCAAGAACGATTTTGCCCCTTGAAACACTTTTTTCGCCACTGCTTGCAATTTTATCCTTTACAGCCTCAAACGCACTTTGTGCTGCGTTTGCTGCACTCAAAAGCTGTGGTAGAAATAATTTGCCGCTCTCAAAATCATTTCCGACGATATCAAGTGCGGGAATAAGGTGCTCATTTACAACATCAAGCGGTTCAGCGTCAGCGAGCATCTCGCGGCACAAATTGTGTGCCTCATCGGAGAGCCCTTTTTTGACTGCATCGATAAGCGTATGAGTCGTTTTGGTTGGCTGTGGCTTTGGCGCTTCGTCTTTTGCTGAAAAACGCTCTATATATTTATTAGAAGAAACATCTATATTTGCGAGTACGCGATACGCAAAAATCGCATCCATCATTGTAGCAGAGTTTGGGTTAATAATAGGGAAGTCGAGCCCTGCACCAAGTGCAAGAGTAAGAAATGTACTGTTTAAAAGCTCGCGCTCGGGCAGACCAAACGAAATGTTTGATACACCCAAAACCGTACAAAGTCCAAGTTCTTCCTTTACAATATGCAGCGCTTTCAATGTTTCTTTTACTTCTGCTTGTTGAGCCGATGCAGTAAGCGTAAGGCAATCAACATAGACATCTTCTTTTGGTATTCCATACGATAGCGCCTTGTCAAGTATGCGGCGTGCAATAGCAACGCGCTCCTCAGCAGTGTTTGGAATGCCGTTTTCATCAAGAGTAAGCGCAACAACTGCGGCACCATATTTTTTTACTATCGGCAAAATGCGTTCCAAAACTGCATCTTCGCCATTGACAGAATTTACAATCGCTTTTCCGTTATAAATGCGAAGTGCGGCTTCTATTGCATCAGGATTTGACGAGTCAATTTGAAGCGGAAGACTCGTAACGCTTTGTAATTTTTTTACCACATTTTTGAGCATATTTACTTCATCAATGCCGGGCATACCGACATTTACATCAAGTATGTCAGCACCTGCGTCTGTTTGCTCGACTGCCTGGGATAAAATATAGTCAATGTTGTTATCCAAGAGCGCCTGTTTAAAGCGCTTTTTACCTGTTGGGTTTATGCGTTCACCTATTATTGCTACTTTATCCGGAGAAACGACATGCGTCGATGAACAAACGATGCTTCTAGATTTTACATCGCGCGGTACCGGATTTTTACCTTTAAATAATGCACTCACGGTGCGTATATAATCAGGCGTCGTTCCGCAACATCCGCCCACCATGCATATTCCAAGCTCGTGATATTTTGACAGTATGTCACAAAATTCTTTTTCGTCGATATCGTAACTGTTATCTATCGGATTGGGAAGCCCTGCATTTGGCTTTACAAATACGCTTGCTTTTGCGCATGCACAAAGTCTTTGTGCAAGGGGATATATCTCGCGTGGACCGAGCGAACAATTTATTCCCATAGCATCTACCCCAAGTCCGTCAAGCACCGACGCCATAGCCTCTATACTGCATCCTGTAAATGTGCGCCCATTTTCTTCAAAGCTCATCGACACAAATAACGGCAAATCAGAGCATTCGCGTACAGCAAGTACGCCCGCCTTTACTTCATACAAATCGGTCATTGTTTCAAGTACGACAAGGTCGGCACCTGCGTCTGCTCCGGCGCGTACTACTTCACAAAAGAGCTCATATGCGCGCTCAAATGTCAGCGTGCCGGATGGCTCGATAAGTTCGCCCAAAGGACCTATATCGAGTGCAACTGCCGCATTTGTGCCGTTGCATGCGTTTTTTGCACAACGCACCGACGCAGCTACAACATCTGCTACGCTCTTTTTGCTTGCAGCAAGCTTTAGCGCATTTGCGCCAAAGGTGTTTGCATATACTATATCAGCACCGCTTTTGATATATTCGCGGTGTATACTTTCTATAAGCTCTGGATTACTCAATGATAAAAGCTCGGGCATAGCACCTGTTTCAAGACCGCTTTTTTGAAGTATTGTCCCCATAGCTCCGTCGAGTATTGTGTATTTATTTTTGTCGAGTTTAAACATTACACATTTTTCCCTTTCGTTTATATTCACACTTTTCTTTCAAAGCGCACCCGTCACAGCCTGCCAGCTTGCCTTTTGTAATAAAATCGGCGATGCCTATGACAGCAGTTATCGATTTTCTTGGCGTAAGTATATGGCTTTGTGTGGCACAAAGTCCGATTTTGCGCTCGCCATCAACAAGCTGCAACAATATATGTTGCTTTTCGATTGGAAAATCGCCATAGCCAGGCGAAAAGCTTTCGGTCAGATAAAGCCCCTTCGTCATAAATTGTTCGGCAAGATGTGCATGATATTTATTATGAAGAGTTTCTATCGCCACACTTGCACACGCGTCGAGTGCAACGGGGAAAAGAGCATCTTTTGTATTTGCTGTGCGTATTTTTTCTTCAATTTTTGTCCCAAGTGTAAGCGCAAGCAAGATAGCGCTTTTGCACCTATTAAGATGTAAGACTATATCATTTCCTTCAATGAGATTTGCATCTTTTAAATTATCAATATCAAACACATTGTATATAGCGCGTGGCGTAATTGACTCTAAGGTTGTATCACATGCACGCATCAAAACATCATCGATACTTTTGTCATATGTTTTTTCTTTGACACCAAGATATCGAAGAAGCTCATCTTTATCAATTTTATCAACTGTAAGCTTTGTCATAAAACTAACGCTTTAATGCGGCGCGAACGCCCTCATAAACGCGCTTTGCCACCTCCGAATTGTTCATCGCATAAAGGTGAATACCATCTATGCCGTGTGCGAGCAAATCGTTTATTTGCTCTACCGCATACTCTATACCGGCTTCAAAAAGTGCCTCGCTATCAGTATCATATTTGCTAATCATTTTTGTAAATTTTGGCGGTAGGCTTGCACCGCTGAGCGCAACTGTGCGCTCAATTTGACGCACTTTTACAATGGGCATTATGCCTGCTTGAACGGGCACATTTATCCCGCGCGAGCGTGCCATATCAAGAAAATGATAAAACAGTGAATTGTCAAAAAAAAGCTGTGTGATAAGGTGTGTCACGCCGGCATCTATTTTATATTTAAGATTATCAATATCAATTTCAAGTGTTTTGTTTTCATAATGTCCCTCGGGATAGCAAGCGCCGACTACATTAAAATCGCCGTTGCTTTTGATTGTGCTTGCCAAATCGCTTGCATGCAAAAAGTCGTTTGCCGGTGGCAAGTCGGGGTTTACATCTCCGCGCAGTGCAAGCACATTTTCGATATTAAACTTTTTAAACTGTCTTACACGCTCACAAACCTGCTCTTTTGTAGAAGCAACGCATGTCAAATGCGCAAGCGGTTCTATATTAAGCGATGATTTGATATACGAGGCAATATCGATTGTAGATGTGTCGGCAACGCTTGCGCCTGCACCATATGTAACACTGATAAAGTCGGGCGAAAGTGCACCAAGACTGTCAACCATTGAAAATATAGTTTCAATACCGCTCGTTTTTTTTGGTGGAAAAACCTCAAGAGAAAAAACGGGACGCGATTTTGTAAAAAAGTCATTTATAAACATAATTTTCCTCCAAGAAAAGTAGTTTGTGCTAAAAATAAAGATAAAATAATTATACAGCTAAAAAAACCCATTGTCAATTTAAGTAGGAAAGTATTATAAAAATTTTATCCAAAATAATAATCCACCCCGCCTGGTTTTGAGGCAAGGTCTATTACAAGCGCATCCGGCGACATTTTTTCAAGCACCTTTTTTGTAATAATTGTGTGTGGTACTGTGTTAAAAATGATGTCATAATTATTTATAGCTTTATCAAGCTGGTCAAAGCTACACTTGTCATATCCGTACACATCAATCCATGAAAACGCTTCGGGACTGCGTGCACATGCGCATACCTTTGCACCCATTCCGTCAAGCATTTTGCAAAGCACCTTGCCGATTCTTCCAAAACCGGTTACAAGACACTTGCTTCCGTTTAGAGTTGTTGCAGTTTCATTTAGCGCAATTGATATGCCGCCTTCCGCGGTTGGAATAGCATTTAGAACATTAAGCTCTTCACGCAAAAAATAATCCACATAATATATATTATGGATATCGAGCAGTGTTTTTAGCTGTGTGTCGATTTTCCCGCCTAAAAGTATCTGATTTTTTGTCATTTTTTCAAGCAGTGTATTGATATGTATTTTATCGTCTGAAAACGGCGTATTTATAATGCCCGGCTCCAACGATAACGGCAAAGGGAGTATAATCATTGTTGCGTCGATAAGTGCATCATCAAGCGTTTGTGCAGGTGTTAATTTCAAATAGGGTGTATCAGCACAAAAGCCATAAACACTGACGCGCTCGCCGCTTTCATAAAGTGCATTTGAAAGTCGTATCTGACGCATATCGCCACCTATTATAGCAAAGCTTCTGTTATTAGCCATATCGCGTGCTCCAATCTGCTGCAAGTGCAGCTTATAATATACATTAAACTATGTTCATTCTCATTTTATGTTTTTACATATTTATATGTGCATGGCATATGGGTAATATTTTTTTATGAGCGAAAATATTATATTATAGAAAAAATCGAAATGTGGGTGATGCTTTGAAAGAAATAAAAAATACACTTTTAATAGCAGGAACTTATGTAGCGACTGTGATTGGGGCGGGATTTGCCTCCGGACAGGAAATTCTTTCGTATTTTGTTGTGTACGGCAAAAGAAGCGTATATGGCCTTATGATTGTATGTGTCCTTTTTATACTTTGCGCACTTTGTGTAATGCTTCGTACATATAACGATGGTATAGAGGGCTTTGATGAATATATGAGCACAATTGCAAGCAAAAGAGTGTGCGCTTTTATGAAAATATGTATTATGCTTTTTATGTTTTCGTCGTTTTGCTCTATGGTGGCCGGAAATGGCGAGCTGTTTTACAATATATTTAAAACGCCGCGCATAGCAGGCTCTGCAGTTATGCTTTTTGCTTGTGCAGTAGTTTTTTTCTTTGATTTAAAGGGCATACTCACAGTAAACGCCGTGCTTGCACCTATTATGGCAATATCGTTGTTTGTGCTTGGCGTTTATAGCTTTATTTTTCGTGATATAAGTGTTTTTAGTGGCGGATTTTATGAGCATTTGTGCAAAAATTATTTTGTTTCCGCACTTGTTTATGCGTCGTACAATCTCTTGAGCGCTATTGTAATACTATCCGGTCTGAGACCGCTTATAACAAGGCGTAGTGTATGCTTTGCTTCGTCTATAATTGGTGGCGGTGCACTTATTGTTATAGCGGCTGCTATGTGGGCAGCAATTGGAATATATTATGGCAAAATTGCGTTAGATGATATGCCATTTCTTACGATTGCATCAAGGTACGGCACAGTTGTTAAGTCGCTGTATAGTCTTGTGTTGTGTTTTTCGATGCTTACCACCGCCGTTTCGTGTGGATATGGCGTGCTTGGGTGGCTTTCGTCGCGATTTAAAATAAAAAAGCTTACGGCTATTGTGGTGTTAATAGTCGCAAGCGTTCCAATAACTTTTTTAGGTTTTTCGCAAATTGTTAAAAACATTTATTCAATATTCGGATATCTTGGTCTTGTTATGATTGTTTGTGTGTTATCTGACGGGATAAGACTGATGAATGAGAAGTGAATTATCGCTCGAAAAAGCCTTTGCGTTTGCAAGTTTTTATAAGCGGTATGCCAAGAAAATAACACACAGCCATTTCACCAACGGCGACAGTAAATATACAATACCATATCGCGCCGGACTTGTCCGTCATAAAAAGTGGCAGATAGCTACCGACTATAAAGGCGTTAAACAAAACAGTCGGCAAAGGTGCAAGATAAATATTTTTTGTAAAAAACTTTCTGAAAAAATATGTACAAAGTGCTGCAAGAAGTGTCGCGCCCGTGCCAAAAACAAGGTCGAAAAAATTTGCGCCAAATGGCGTGAAAATATTTGCCAAAAAGCATCCGATTGTTACTCCCCAAACAGCAGAAGGGGAGAGCAGACACAAAAGCATGAGCGCTTCTGATATGCGAAATTGTATCGGGCCATAACTTATTGCAGAAATGCCGGGCATTAGTGAGCATGCAGCATAAATGGCGGCAATCACAGATCCGTATATGAGGTTTTTTACTTTATTATTAAGCATTGAGTTTTTTTTGTTCATAGCGTGCTCCTTTTGGAGATTTAATACATAAATTATATAAAACAATTCATTTATAGTCAAGGAAAAAGATTTGTAAAGAAATTTTCTTGACAAGTTTTTTACTTTTTTGGCATAATCTGTTGCATAAAAAAAACTAATGTAGTATAATGATATTTGAGAAAAAAAGTGTTTTTATGCACATTACAGATAAGGAGAAGATAAAAATGATGGATAAGGAAACAGTGCTTCAAAAAATTCAGGATGTGGGACTTGTAGCAGTTGTTAGAGCAACATCCGGAGAACAGGCAAAGAAAATTACAGATGCATGTATCGCGGGCGGTGTTGCAGCAATTGAGATGACATTTACAGTTCCTTCGGCGGATAAGGTAATTGCAGAGGTTGCAAACTCATATTCGCCTGATGAAATAATACTTGGCGCAGGCACGGTGCTTGATGCTCCGACAGCGAGACTTGCAATTCTTAGCGGTGCACAATATATTGTAAGCCCGTACTTTGACCTTGAAACTGCAAAGCTTTGCAATCGTTATCGCGTGCCATATATGCCGGGCATAATGACGATTAAAGAGGCTGTTGAAGCCATGGAGGCGGGTGCAGATATACTAAAGCTTTTCCCAGGCGATGTATGTGGTGCAAAGATGATAAAAGCTATTCACGGGCCTATTCCGTATGCAAAGATTATGCCTACAGGTGGTGTTAATGCAGAAAATGTTGGCGAATGGATAAAGGCAGGTGCCGTTGCAGTTGGTGCGGGAAGCTGTTTGACAGGTGGCGCAAAGACGGGCGACTATGAGAGCATTACAAGAATTGGTCGTGAGTTTATAGCAAATATTAAGGCTGCAAGAGCAAAATAAAAGATAGTTAAAATAATTACTTAAGATATTGAAAGGATGGATTTTTTATTATGAAAAAGATAGTTACTTTTGGAGAAATTATGCTCAGGCTTCAAACACCGGGTTATAAGCGCTTTAAACAGGCACAGGAGCTTGAGATGACATTTGGTGGCGGCGAAGCAAATGTAGCAGTATCACTTGCAGGATATGGTATGGATGCAAAATTTATTACAAAGCTTCCATCAAATGGCATGGGTGATGCTTGTGTTGCCGAGCTTAAAAAGTATGATGTGGATACAAGTGGAATCGTGCGCGGTGGTAACAGATTAGGTATATATTTTGTTGAAAAAGGTGCATCACAGAGAGCGTCGACAGTTTTGTATGACAGAGCTGGCTCGTCGATTGCAGAAGCTGATAGTGCAGATTTTGATTGGGCAAAGATTTTTGATGGTGTAGATTGGTTCCATTTTACAGGAATCACACCGGCTCTTTCGGATAAATGTGCCCAGATAACACTTGAAGCGTGTAAGGCTGCAAAGGCTGCAGGCGTACAGGTAAGCTGTGACCTTAACTTTAGAAAAAAGCTTTGGACAAGTGAAAAAGCAGGCAAGGTTATGGGTGGACTTATGGAGTATGTTGATGTGCTTATTGCAAATGAAGAGGATGCCGAGAAAGTATTTGGTATCAAAGCGGGCAATACAGACATCACAAGCGGTCAAATTTCGGATGAAGGTTATAGAGATGTTGCAAAACAGCTTGTTTCAAAATTTGGCGTAAAGAAGGTTGCAATTACGCTTCGTGAAAGTATTTCTGCATCTGTTAATAATTGGGCAGCAATGCTTTATGATGGAAAGGAATTTTATAAGTCGAAAAAGTATACAATAAATATTGTTGACCGTGTCGGCGGCGGAGACAGCTTTGGTGGTGGTCTTATTTATGCACTGTTGTCTGACTATTCAATGCAAGACGCAATCGAGTTTGCGGTTGCTGCATCGTGTCTAAAGCACACAATTGAGGGTGACTTTAACCTTATGAGTGTCGCAGAAGTCAGTGCACTTGCAGGCGGTGACGGTTCGGGCAGAGTGCAAAGATAAATGCTTAAAAACGGCGTTATGCGCCGTTTTTTTGTAAAAAAATCTGTCAGTTTAAGGTAAATAATAAAACAAAGAGGTGTAAAATGTCAAAAAAATATTATGCATGCGTATACGGCGGAGCATCGAACAAAATCGATGAAATGTATGTAAAAGAAGTTGAAAAATTAGGAAAAATAATTGTAGAACATGGCTATTCGCTTGTTTATGGAGCGGGCGAGTCGGGCATAATGGGTGCTGTTGCACGCGGAGTAAAGGAAAATGACGGATATGTTATGGGAATTTCGCCACATTTTATAAGAGAATTTGAGCCGATATTTGAGTGTGATAATACAATTTTGGTCGAAACTATGAGCGAAAGAAAAATGCTCATGGAAAAGCACGCAGATATATTTATTATTGCGCCGGGCGGTATCGGTACGATGGATGAATTTTTTCAGGTACTTACGCTTAAGTATTTGAACAGAATTACTACCCCTATTGTAGTTTTAAACATCAATGGATTTTATGATTCTTTGATGGAGCTTATAAATTCACTTGTGAAAAATAAGGCAGTTATTCCCGAAATAAACACATATTTTGATGTTGTAACATCGGTAGATGATGATGTGCTTATAAATTATTTGGATATTATAAAAAAGAAATAAGCAGGTGTAAAGGCTACAGTTCAATTTGCAAGTGATTTTATGAAGTCTTGATAAAGTGCTCTGTGCTTTGACGCGCTTGACATTGCTTTTTGTTTGTGATATACTATTTTGAATATCACACATGGGCTTTAAAAGCAAAAGGAGTTTGATTTATATGAATCAATATAAAAACTTTGATAATTATTTAAAAGAATATCCTGATAAAGACGGGTATTTTGGCGAATATGGTGGAGCATACCTTCCAAAAGAGCTTGTTGAGGTGTTTAAGGAGGCGGATGATGCATATGAAGCGATATGCCATTCTGCCCAGTTTATTAACGAGCTTCGCAGAATAAGAAAAGAGTTTCAAGGCAGACCTACACCGGTATATCATTGTGAGCGTTTGTCAAAGCTTTTTGGTAATTGCCAGATTTATCTTAAAAGAGAGGACCTTAATCACACAGGTGCACACAAGCTTAATCACTGTATGGGTGAAGGTCTTTTGGCAAAATATATGGGCAAGAAAAAGCTTATTGCCGAAACAGGTGCAGGACAACACGGTGTTGCACTTGCTACTGCGGCGGCATATTTTGGGTTGGAATGCGACATATATATGGGCGAGGTAGATATTGAAAAGCAACATCCAAATGTCATAAGAATGAAGATGCTTGGTGCAAATGTTGTGCCGGTAACAAAGGGCTTGAAAACGCTGAAAGAGGCGGTTGATGCCGCATTTGAAGCGTATTCAAAAGAATATAAGGATGCGATTTATTGTATAGGTTCGTGTCTTGGACCACATCCGTTTCCAAAGATGGTGCGCGATTTTCAGTCGGTTATTGGTATAGAAGCAAGAGAACAATTTTTAGAAATGACGGGTATTATGCCTGATGCAATTTGTGCATGCGTTGGTGGAGGTTCAAATTCACTAGGTATGTTTACACCATTTCTTGCTGATCCGGTTGAGATATATGGTGTAGAACCTTTAGGAAGAGGCGAAAAGATTGGTGATCATGCAGCTACAATGCAGTTTGGCACAAAGGGCGTTCTTCATGGATTTAAGAGTTATTTATTGCAAGATGATGCTGGCGAGCCGTTGCCGGTTTATTCTATCGCAAGCGGACTTGATTATCCGGGCGTAGGGCCGGAACATGCATACCTTCGTGATTTGGAGAGGGTGAATTATATATCAGTTTCGGATGATGAAGCGATGGAGGCGTTTTTCCTTTTGTCTCGATATGAGGGCATAATTCCTGCTATTGAAAGTGCGCATGCGGTTGCTTATGCGATAAAGTACGCAAAAGAGCATAAATCCGGGTCTGTTTTGGTGTGTTTGTCAGGAAGAGGCGACAAGGATATTGATTATGTATATGAAAAGTATGGATGCGGTGAACGCTTCAAGCTTGATACAAAATAAAATCTTATATACAAAAAAGGTGTGGAGTTTATCCGCGCCTTTTTTGTATGTGAATATTGGTGAGCATCTTAAGGTAGTTATTGTAGATACTAGCATCGGTCGTGTGCCCGAAGCGACTGCCTGTGCCGACAAGTTCAGAAAAGAGGGTGTAGATATTACACTTTCTGTCACTCCTTGCTGGTGTTCGTACATACTGGTCTCCTGAGGCAGTTAAGTGTGTAGTAGGCTACGAGCTTGAGGGCAAAGCAACCATATTGAGAATTTATATTATATTGAGCAAACGAAGATTGTATATTGCCAAAAAAAGTTATAAAAAATTTTATCTATTGCTTGACAAAATCATATAGAATAAACAAAAATATTTTTATGGAATAAATTTTTTTGACAACAGGAAATAATAACTATATAATATTATTTGGAGAAACTTACACGAGCGGAGGAGAAAGAAGATGAACATTTTTACGGTTTTAAGTTTGATAGGCGGTCTTGCCTTGTTTTTATACGGCATGGACCTTATGGGAGATGGATTAAAAAAGCTTGCTGGCGGCAAACTTGAATCTCTTCTTGCAAGACTTACATCAGCAAGATGGAAAGGACTTCTTCTTGGTTTGGGCGTAACTGCTATTATTCAGTCGTCCAGTGCAACAACAGTTATGCTTGTCGGCTTTGTGAACTCGGGCATCATGAAGCTTGGCCAGACAATAAGTATAATTATGGGCGCCAATATAGGAACAACAGTTACAGCATGGCTTCTTACAACAACTGATATTCCGGATGGCGCAGGTCTTTTGCTTGACCTTTTAAAACCAAGCTCATTTACTCCTGTGCTTGCAATTATAGGCCTTGTTATGACGATGATCGCTAAAAATGACAGAAGAAGGAATACAGGCTCAATTCTTTTGGGTTTTTCAATCCTGATGTTTGGCATGGATGCAATGAGTAGTGCGGTATCAAATCTTAGAACCGCATTTAATAGTATGCTTGTTATGTTTGAAAATCCTATTGTAGGCATTCTTGCCGGAACAGTTTTTACAGCTATTATTCAATCGTCTTCGGCTTCAGTTGGTGTGCTTATTGCTCTTGCTGCATCAGGAATCAATATGCCGTTTTCAATTGCGTTGCCGCTTCTTTTAGGTATGAATATAGGTACAACAATAACGCCGATTATTTCTGCAATCAGCGGAAATGTTCATGCAAAGCGCGTTGCTCTGGCATGCTTATACATAAAAATGATAGGCGTTGCCATTGTTACATCAGCATTTTATATTATTGATTCGTTCGTTGGATTTGAATTTATGTCTATGTCTGCAAATGCTGTTGGAATTGCTTTTGCACATACATTATTTAATATTATATCAACAGTCATCCTTATTCCTTTCTGTAGCTTGATTGAAAAGTTGGCGGTAATTACAATCAGAGGAAAACAAGACGAAGAGGATAATATTTTTGCAATACTTGATGACAGATTTCTTGATGTGCCAAGTTTTGCGGTTGAAAAATGTAAAGAGCTTGTAACAGATATGGCAAGAATATCTGTAGATTCGTTTAAAAAAGCCACACAGCTTATGAAGAATTTTAGTGAAGAAGAGTTTTATAAAATCAATTATCTTGAAAAAATGGTTGATAAATACGAGGATAAAACGAGTGCATATCTTATTAAGATTGCTGCAACCAGAATGTCATCAAAGGATAGCAAGGCTGTTACGGAGCTTTTGCATTGTATAGGCGATATTGAAAGAATTTCAGACCATGCACTTAATATTGCTGAAGTTGCAAAAGAAATACATGACAAAAATATAGACTTTTCGGACAAAGCCAAAAAGGACCTTGCAATTATTACTGCTGCCGTAGAAGAAACACTTGAACTTGCAATAACTGCGCTTATAAATGATGATGTTGAAATTGCAAAAACTGTTGAACCTCTTGAACAGGTTATTGACGGATTGAAAAGAAAGATTAAAAACGGACATATTTCAAGGTTGCGTCAGGGAGATTGCACAATAGAGCTTGGATTTATATTATCTGACCTTTTGACAAACTACGAAAGAATTTCAGACCATTGCTCAAATATTGCCGTTTGCTTTATTGAAATAGCAAATGATTCTTTTGAAACTCATGAGTATTTAAGTCAGGTTAAATCTGGTGGGGAAGAATTTAATACAATGTACCAGGCATATAAGCAAAAATACTATATTGAATAGTGATTATAATTATTACAAAGAAGACAATTTTTTCAAAAAAGATTGTCTTCTTCTTGTTTTAGGTTAGCTTTTATGATATAATTGCTGCATACGGAATTTTGTTTTACAAAATTCCTAAGAGCTGATGCTTTTTTGTGCGCTTGCGAGCACTGCGACAATTGACGGCGTCGTAAAAATGTCCTTGCAAGAATTTTTACTCCTGGTAAAATTGTTTATTGTCATCTACATAGTCATATTAAATTATTAGCAATGAATTATATTTAAATTAAATTAAAAAACATTCGGGAGAAAAAGAAAATGAAAACTTTGATTGTAATTGATATGCAAAATGATTTTATAGACGGCAGTCTTGGAACAAAAGAGGCAGTGGCAATCGTAGAAAAAGTTAAAAATAAGATTGATGAATATAAGAGAAACGGCGATGAAATAATTTTTACACGAGATACACATATGGAAAATTATCTTGATACGCCCGAGGGGAAAAAACTGCCTGTAAAGCATTGTATCAAAGGAACAAACGGGTGGCAAATCAAAGACTCTCTTGTGACAGACGGTGCAAAAATTATTGACAAGCCGTCTTTTGGATACACTGCTTGGGACGAGATGGAGTTTGAAGAAATTGAGCTTGTCGGTCTTTGCACAGACATATGTGTCGTCTCAAACGCATTGATTTTAAAAGCACAATTTCCAAATGCTAAAATCAGCGTTGACAGCAGTTGTTGTGCAGGTGTAACGCCACAAACGCATGCTGCGGCGCTTGAAACGATGAAAATGTGTCAAATCGAAGTTATGTAAGGATGTTGCGTATACGGCAAAATTTTATAAAGGGTAGATTTTTATTTTATAATATGTTATTATGTTTTGTATTGTTTTATAAAAAATGATTTTTGGAAAAGAGATGAAATAAATGATAAATGTATGGCTTGGACAAATTGCAAAAATTATTTATGAACAGATGTGGTTTGCACCACTTCTTGCACTATTGGCGGGTGTTTTAACAGCGTTTACGCCTTGCGCATTATCAAATTTGCCGCTTATTATTGGTTATGTTGGCGGTGTAGGGGAAAAGAGCACAAAGAAAGCCTTTGGATATTCGGTTGCGTTTTCTGTTGGCAGTGCTGTTTCGCTTATAACGCTGGGCGTTTTGGCATCATCTATCACTATACTGCTTGAAAAATACGAAATGTATTGGCATATTTTTCTTGGCATTGTAATGGTTCTGATGGCTTTTCAGACATTTGAACTACTTGAAATTATTCCACAAAATAATTTTATAACGAAAAACAAAAAAAGAGGCTTTGTCGGAGCATTTGTTATGGGCCTTTTGGGAGGGGTTTTTTCTTCGCATTGTTCTACACCAGTGCTTGTTGCTTTGCTTGCACTTGTTGCCCAACGGGGAAGCATACTTTGGGGAATATTGTTGATGTTTATATATTCCGTTGGACATAGCGTTTTGGTAATGTTTGCGGGGACATCACTTAGTTTTGTAAAAATGATCAACGAAAGCGAAAGATATAGACGCATATCATCGGTTTTAAGAATAGGCATGGGCATAGTAATTCTTATAATCGGTTTGTATATGTTTTATCTGGCAATTGTATAATATTATAAAAATTAGAAGAACAAACAGGAGGGCATTATGAAAAAGATTAGTTTTTTTGTTTTGTCGTTGCTTGTTATGACTATGATTATGGGTTGTAATGGAAACAAAAAGAATGTATATCTTCCCGAAGCAAAGAATGATGCGGCTTATACAGTAATTGGCGGAGCGGACGGACCGACTGATATTGTTATAAATAGTGAAGGTTTGACTAAATATAAAAGCGAGCTAGGGTTTGAGGTAAAATATGATGTAGACAAATTCGGACATAGCTTTGAAAATAATATTGAAAAATTTACTTATGAAACAAAAGGACAAACTGAAGAATCAATATTGCCGACATATATTACTGTTGTGTTAAATGATGAAATGGACGCCAAGACCGTAACTGATGGATTGGTATTACAATCGGGAAAAGATGATGTTATAATTGGCACTTCTCGTTTTGGCGCTGATAGTATTGATACTGCGATTGTGCAATATACAAAAGAAAATGCCGGCGGGGAACAGATTTTTTCATTTCATATATTTGATACCGACAAAGGCACTATGATTATTGAAGCGGTTGGCTATGTGGGTCAGGATAAAACTGTGGACAGTAAATTTGAACAATTTTTTGCAAATTTTTCGATTAAATAGATAGAATGAACAAATGATGTTGTCAAAGTGGGTGGCTGAAAGTTGCTGACAAAATATTTTCACTACGAACAGATTGTTTGCTATGCACATTTTTCTACAATAAAGGATGTTTGAACGCTTAGGCTTTTGAACATCCTTTTTTTACTATTGACAAAGCAAGAAACACTTAGTATAATAAGTTGTATAAATCATACTTTTCATACAAAGGAGAACTATTATGAATAATCCAAAGGGGAAATATGGATGGACCGTGACGGTTGGAGAAAAGGGACAGATTGTCATTCCAAAGCAGGCACGCGATGTGTTTAAAATAAGTCCGGGAGATACACTTGTTGTTTTAGGGGATGAGAAAAGAGGGATTGCTATTCCGCTAAAGTCGACATTTGAAGCGTTTTCAGATGCGGTTTTTGAGGGCAATAGAGAACAGGAGAAAAATTAAATGGAAAATAAAATGATTGAAATGGAAAAAGAATTGGCACAAAAGGACAAGATAATCTGGACTTGTATGTGGGTGATTATGACGATTAGCATATTGGGCTTGTTGGCGGGGGTTTTTGCCATAGGCTTTTTACTACCCGAAGGAATCTGGCAAGTTGTTGCTATTCTTGGGCTTTGTGTATTGTTTTTGTTGCCTTGCTTTTATGCGTTAAAGCTTGAAATAAGCGTAGGAAAATATGAATGTAAAAAGTGTGGGGCGAAGATTGTGCCGACATATTCCGAGGCACTTTGGGCAATGCACAGGGGCACAACTCGTTATCTCAAATGTCCAAAATGCAACAGACGAACATGGTGCAAGAAGGTGTTGAAGTGAGAAAGCATTATTTAGACAATTTGAGATGGGCGACGGTTTTGCTCGTGCTCGTTTATCATGTGTTCTACATGTTTAACGGAGTGGGTGTTCTTGGCGGAATACCAAAAGCTAAAAACATACCATTCTTTGACGGAGTATCAACCCTTATATACCCTTGGTTTATGGTACTGCTCTTTGTGATTGCGGGAATGAGTGCAAGATATGCTTTCGATAAAAAGACAAATAAAGAATTTATAAGGGAAAGAGCGAGAAAACTCATCGTTCCATCAAGTCTTGGGTTGCTTGTCATTCATTGGGTTACAGGCTATTTAAATATTAAAATGGGTGGCGGTTTGGATTATATACCAAAGGCGCTTATATATCCGATATCAGTAGCCAGCGGGGGTGGTCCGCTTTGGTTTATACAGATGCTTTTCATATTCTCGTGTTTATTGGTGCTTATTAAAAAGATTGATAAGGATAGATTTTGGAATAATTGCAAAAACGCAAGCACACCCGTCATATTCTTAAAATTTATTGCAGTTTTTTTGTCGGCTCAAATATTGAATTTGCCCGTATTCACAATGTATCGTTTCGGAATTTATTTTGTAGCATTTTTGATTGGATATTTTGTGCTTTCGCACGATGATGTACAAAGCAGAATTGAAAAGGCAAAATGGTGGAGCTTGGGACTTGCAGCAGCATTTGGCGTTTGGTATGGAATTAAATTTATCGGCACGAATTTTACAAGCGATGAATGTCTTAAAAATATCGTTACCAATATGTATTTGTGGTTTATGGTGCTGACTGTTTTAGGCTTTGGCAAGAGGTATTTTAATAAGCCAATGGCATATATGACAAAATCAAGCTTTGGAATATATATTTTGCATTATCTGGTGCTGATTAGCCTTTGCTATGTGCTGACAACATATTTCAATTTGCCTGCAATTTTAAATTACGCAATAGCATTAGCACTTGGAATTGTGCTTACATTTGGAGTTTACGAAGCAATAAAGAGAATACCTGTTATAAGATATCTTGTACTTGGGATAAAGAAGAATATAAAATGAGATACAAGAAAACAGAGGTCAGGCTTATGCCTGGCCTCTTAATCGTTTTAAAATTGATTTTGAGGTCGAGTGACTATGGAAAGCAGTTTCACAGGCGGTTGGTATCCCGATTTGACGAAGTACGAACCCATAGAGAATAAAAATGATTTTATTCCTGATAATCTATCGGGATTCTATGCCGTAAGTTTTGATCCAAAAGGTAAACTTGGTTGGAAAAACAGTAAGATTATCGACGAAGATCCCGGATACGGCGATGCACAAATAATAGAAGTTTTGACAGAACAGGCAGACGCCCGTTATCTTGCCTATCTGCAGAGTATGGAGATTCCATATATCTTTGCAGGCGAAAAAGAAATTGATGTTAAAATCGCTCTTGAAAAGCTTAAAACCCTTATGGGTATAAACTCTATTCTTTTAGAGGGCGGTAGCGTTGTAAATGGATATTTTCAGCGAGCAGATGTAATTGACGAACTTAGTCTTGTTGTTGCGCCGATTGTTGCAGATGTTGAGGACAAACCGTTATTTATGGATAGCACATTATCCGAATTTAAATTAAAAGAAATCAAGCGATACGACGATGTTGTTTGGATGAATTATATACGAAAATAGAAAGATTGACGGATTTTGGCGAAAGAATGCCATTAGAAATTGCAAAGGAGAAATGGACGAGGGCGGTACTCAGATTGTGGACTATGACATAATGAAAAATAAGTCGAGCCGAAGAACAATGCCTCTCATACCTGCGGTAGAAAAAATTCTTCTTGAACATATGTCAAAGCGGCGATTGGCATATCTTCTGCAGAACGGATATATCCCATGCGAAATTCGGGACTCAGTCACATGGAGGTATAAGATACGCACCAAAGATGTAGTAGCGTACATCAAAAGCGGAATATCCCCCGATATTCCGCCCGGTGTGTTCAAAAGAAAACCACAAGCAGAAATAGAGAGAATAAAGTTTAACAAGAAAAAACTGAAAGAATCGTTTAAAGAGAGAATGAGCGACTATCCCGATGCTCTGACTTATGACGATGTAGCAAAGATAACAGACCGTGCAAGAAGTTGCGTTTGGAAGTGGGTATCGGAAGGAAAACTTAAAGTAGTGAAACTCAACAGCAATGTAAGCATCGTGCCGAAACAATGGCTCCTCGAATTTATGCTTACAGATGATTTTATATATAACTATCCCAAGGATAGCAAGTTGAAACCAATACTTAACCAAGCGATTAGATGATGGTTGCTTGGTGATTTTTTCGAATCTATTGATTATGTTTCATAAATATGTTATACTTTGATTAAACACTGTCCGTTTTAACACCCACTCAATTTGTTAGAATGAGTATAAAGAAAAGAAGAAATCTTTTTGGGAGGTTAAAACATTATGAAAAAATATCCTATCGGCTTTAATACAAGAATAAACAAAGAACTTGAAGAGAGTGTTCCAATGGAAGTTTGCAAAGGGGTTATAGAACCCAAGAAATCTATTGTTCAGGTATATTTCCCTCACAGAGGTATGGGCTGGGCTTATTACAATGACAGCTTTGACCTTAAGGTTGGCGACTTTGTTTATGTCGAAGGTAAACTTGAAGGCTATCGCGGACAGGTTACAGAGGTTAATTATTCATTCAAGATTAAGCTTTCAGATTACAAGAAAGTTATCGCTGTAATTGATACCAATATTAAGGGAGACTTCTATCTTGCGGGATCACATGTTGTCAGCTTTGATAGAAACGCCATACCTTTTTCAAAAGTTATTACCTGGTTCAAGGCTCCTGAAAATGATGAGGAATATGTAAGCGGTAATGATGATGCAAACAGATTTCCGCTTGACGATTTGTCAAAGATGAAGATTTCTCACGACGCTGCCGATCGTGGACATGATTATTATATCGAAAACAGAGTTGGCTTTGTTGAGATAGACGGCACTCGCGGTCACGCTATTGTAGAGGGTAGCGAGAATTACGAAATCGAATTTGATTACATAGACGGCGAAATTTTAAACCTCAAATGTTCTTGTTTCTGTAGTGGCGCTTGCAAGCACGAATTTGCTGCTATGCTTCAGTTGAAAGAGACACTTGAACTCATAACCGAAAATTATGAGGATGAGTACAATGGCTACTTTGCAATAATCAGCAAGGGCGTATTTATGAATACGGTTATGAATAAAAAAGTATCAGGCAAAATCAGTCTGGGGATTTGAAAGGA